>CAWEWG010000001.1:0-43854 GCA_963812795.1 uncultured Alphaproteobacteria bacterium
TGTTAATCGGACGGTCGTAGGTTCGAATCCTACCCACGGAGCCAGTCTTGTTTGGTGGATGCCGAACGCGGCCTGAGCGAAGGCTCGGCTGCCCATGAGCGATCTAGCACTCTTTGTCGGCGCTCGCCTTTTTCACGGCCTTGAGCTGCCGCATGGCGGTGTCCCGCCGAGCCTCGTCATTCTCCAGAATGTGCTCGCTGCGGCTCGCCGTCATGCGCATTAGACGCACCGCCTCCTCACCGAGTTGCTCGCAACTGAACCCCACGTAGTCGCCATAGCCCAGCGCTCGCCGCTCCGTGTATGCAGCGCATCCGCCGGCCACTAAGCAGACACTGACAATCGCCAACGCAGGTCGCATTGCGATTCCTCCTCGGACGGATAACCGTGCGAGGCGGCGGCAGTTCCAGGATTATGCGCGCCGTCGCCATATCGGTGGCACTTAGGGGCACTGCTTGACCACCTGGGCCAATGCTTGCGTTCGGCCCTCGTAGAACTTGGCCACAGCCTGCGGGGACATCAGTCCCTGCAGCAATTCAGCCATGGCACTGCAGGCGTCGCAGTTCGTGCTCAGCGTGTCGGCGTAGTCGCGTGCCGCCTCACGGACGATGCCGTCGACCAGCTCATATCTTTCCCGCGGCGTGATGGCATCCTGCGCCTTGCGGAAGTCGCGCATCAGTCCGGCCGACTCGTAGTGGTCGACAGCTTGCGCGTACTTTTCCGGTCCGAGGCATTGCTGGCATCGGCGCAGCGCGGCACCGGTCGCCATGACCGTCGTCAATCCCCGGCGACGCTTATCTCCGCCGTCGAAAGGCACGTCTCTTGGGCGCTCGCAGCATGGACAATGGCGCTGGCGAGCAGCAGACCAACGCAAGCAGGCGCGAGCTTTGCTTTCATCTGCTAAAGGACTAAGGGGCCAACGTCACCGCGGGCGCCGGCTCGTTGGGATCGCGATCCATCTCGGCAATCTGATCGACGGCGCCGTCGCGGCCATAGATGTCGGGGCGGAACTCGACATCGCCGTCACGCTCGGCCCAGGCCGTGATGTAGACGAAGTACACCGGCACCGGACGCGTCAGGTTCACGTCGACGGCCTGACCGGCCTCGACAATCTGCTGCGCCCGACCCGACTGACCGTACCCCTGCTCGTAGCTGGCGATCCAATCGACGAGGTCGAACACGCCTTCGACGCGCACGCAGCCGGCGCTGAAGGCGCGCGAGCGCTGCTTGAACAGCGGCTTCATCGGCGTGTCATGCATATAGACCGTGTGCTCGTTCGGCATGTCGATGCGGACGAGACCCAAGGCGTTCTGCGGACCCGGATCCTGGCGGAACTTGAGCTTCCTCGCCTCGGCCGAATTCCAGTCGACCGTCTGCGGGTCGACCTCGCGATTGCCGGCGGGATCGAGCACGCGGATCTTCTCGTTCTGCAGGTATTCCGGCTCCTTCATCAGGCGCGGAATGAGGTCCAGGTGAGCCACGCTGTCGGGCACCCGCCAATAGGGAAAGAAGTTGAGGCCGCGGATCGACGCCTTCACCGACGGCGTCTGCCGCTCCGTGCGGCCGACGATGACGCGGTGCCGTTGCTGCACTTCGTACTTCGCCACCGCCTCGAGCTGGAACGCGGGGACGTTGACGAGCACATAGCGCTCCTCGGCGGGTGTCGACATCAGCTCGCGGATGCGGCCGAGGTTCATGCGCAATTGGGCGATGCGCTCATCGACCGTCATGTTGAGCGCCGGGTAGGTCGAGCGCTCGACGCGTCCCGTGGGCCGCAACCCGTTGCGGCGCTGGTAACGCTTCACCGCGTCGGTGAGGTCGCTGTCGAACGTGGAGGAGTTGTATCCGTCCGAGCGGGCCCGCAGATCCCCGCTCATCTGCAGTCGCCGACGCAGCAGCGGCACGCGCTCGTCGTCCTCGCCTTCGCGCATCATGCGACCGGGCGGAATGATCGGCCAGCCGCCGTTGTCGGCCATCTGCTGGTACTTGGCGATCGCCGCATCCATGGCGGCGATCATCTCGTCGCTGCGCATCGGCATGGCGTCGGGCCGCAGGTCGTCGAGCACCTCGTTCTGCTGAGCGGCGCGGTCGCGCGCGCGATCCTCCTGGCGACGGCCCATGTAGTCAGGGGTTCCCGAGCCGGTGAGGCTCTCCCACCAATTGGCTTGCGGCCCCTGTCCAAGGGCCGGGGTACCGAGCGCAAGCACGCCAAACAAGCCGGCAAGGGCGAACAATGTCAGGCCGTAAGCTTCGGCACCCCGCGTGAAATTGCGATATGAACCCAAATGCCGCGCCGGGGCGCGAACTGCCAGCATGAATCCGTCCTGATGTTGGTCGACGAGCCGCAAACCCAGCCGCCTGTGTGATTGCAATTCCCTGGCGAGGCGCGCCCACGAGCCTCGCACGCCAATGCCTCAATAGCCGCCAGGATATGGCCAAACCAAGACGATTGGACGCCGTTGCTTTTAACGCTCGCGGACGCTCCCGACGCGATGCGATTTGGTCGCACTGAGCTTAGTCCAACCCGCTCTTGCCCTGCGCCCAATAGGCCTTGGTCTTCACCCGCGATGATGCGACGCCGCCTGCTTTCAGGGCCCGGCTTACGCGCTGGATCGACGACGCCTTGCCTGTAAGAACGAAATGCGCGCCGCTTGCGGCAAGGGGCAACACCTCATCTTCGGCCGCGGCGAGATGGGCGTCGTCGGCGATGCGCTCGATCAACGTCGCTTGGCCGAGGCCGATCGCTTCCGCTACCTGCCGCGACTCCGCGACATCCGAGGCCTCGAACACATGGATTGCACCGGCACCCTGCGGGCTATCACGGAGTGCCGCCGCCAGGCCGAACGAAGTTTCATCGCCGAACAGGACCACCGGCGATGCAAGACCGGATAGATCGAGCGAGCGGCGCGGACCGAAGAACTGGCAGGTGTCGCCTTCGCGCAGGCCGCTTGCCCATCGGCTGCCGGGACCGTCGCCATGCGAGAAGGTGAGCATTCGTGTCCTGCCGCTGTCGGCGTTCCACGACATCGGCGTGTAGGTCCGCGCGCTAAGACCCGAGCCCATCGCTACCTGGACCTTTTGGCCAGCCGTCCAGGCGACGTTCGTGAGCGCTTCGCCTTCCAGGTCGACGAGCCGAAAGTGCGGCGAGAGCGTCTCGACCGCGGCAACGCGCGCAGGACGCATCAGCCATCGCAGCAACGTCCGCGTCAATCGACCCGGTGGGGCGAGCGGCGGCGCAGAACTTTGCGGGCCATCGGCGGGTTGGGTCAAAGGTCCGCTCCCTTCACCCGAATTTTCGATGTCGCCTGCCACGCGGGTCACATCGTCTTGACCGTGAATTCGTTGCCGCGCCCCGGATCGAACGGCAGTGGCACCGAGAGATAGCCGTTCTGAGGATCGCGTACGTACTCGATGTAGCCGCCCGCCTCCGCCAACGCATTCTCGCCGATGATGATCGCCCCCGGTTTCAGATGCGGCTCCAGCAGCTTGAGGATGGGAAGATAGAGCGTGAAGGCGCCGTCGAGCATCACCATGTCGAGGTCGCCGCCCACGTCGGATTTGAGGGTTTCGCGCGCATCGCCAACGCGAAACTCGACCAGGTCGGCCAGCCCGGCGGCGGCGACGTTCGCCTGCGCCCGCTCCGCCTTGCCGGGTTCGAGATCGGTTCCGATCAGGCGGCCGCCGCCCATGTCGCGCAACGCCGCCGCCAGGTAGATGGCAGAAACCCCCATCGAGGATCCGAACTCGACGATGCGCTTTGCCTTGCAGCGCGGGCGCACATGTAGAGAAACCGCCCAAATTCCGGGGAGACGCCAGGAAATTGCCGGCGAAGCCGCGGTACAGTCCTGTCAGATCCTTGGCCTCAGCTTCGACGATCTGTCTCATCGCCTGTTCGATATTGGTCATCTCGCTCGCGTAGGTCTGCATCAGCGGCGCATCGGCCGCTTCCGCTTCCTGATGGAGGCGTTGGAGAACTTCCGCGACCGGGCCGCTGCTGAGTGAATCCATGTTTCGGGCTCCTTAGAATGCGCCCGCCGGCGCGTTTCAGAGCCTGGATACGCAATCACCCGTCTGACCGCATTCCGCAAACGGGACAATATATTGCGATTTCTGGTCAGGTGCCCGCGAGGGGATTTGTGCACATGCCGATCGCGATCACGCGGCGATGCGGCGTTCCGCGAGATACCGGGCAGGGGGCTTGCCCAGGGCCTTGCGGAACATGGTGACGAAGGCGCTCGCGCCCTCATAGCCGAGATCGAGCGCCACGCTCTGGACCGACGCCCCTTGGTCGAGACGCTGCAGGGCGATGAGGATGTGCAGCTGTTGGCGCCAGCGGCCGAAGCTCATGCCGGTCTCGCGTTTCAGGGCGCGGGTCAGGGTCCGCGGGGCGACGGCCATGCGCCGGCCCCAGTCGTCGATCGTCGCGCGGTCGGAGGGATCGGCCATCATCGCGACGGCGATCTTACGCAGCTTGACGTCGACCGGCATCGGGAAGTTCAGCTTCTCGACGGGCGCGACAGACAGTTGGTCGAGCAGCACCGTGGCGATCCGGCCGTCGCCGCCATCGACATCGTACAGGACCGGCATCTGCGTGACGTGCAGCAGCAAACGCTCCAGCAATGGCGAGATCGAAAGCGTGCAGCATTGTCTGGGGAGCGCCGGCGCCGCATCCGGTTCGACGAACAGGCAATAGACCTCGACATTTCCGGCGGCGGTCACGCTGTGGGGAAGATTGCCGGGAATCCACACCGCACAGCGCGGCGGCACGATCCAGACGCTGCTGCCGGCTTCGCACCTGACAACGCCGCGCAAGGTCAGGATAAGCTGAGCCTTCCGATGCTCGTGAATGGGCATCTCCACGCCCTTGGTGAACATGTCGAAGCCGACGGCGGCGATGGCGCGGGGCACGTCCTCGGGATCGAAATCATCATCGGGGCGAAGATCGTCCTCTTTGAGCCGGTAGAAGGGCATGGCGGGTGACGGTCGATCCCGGTGCGATTGACTAGATCAGACAATATCAGTCCGCGATTGCGACTTTCAACACAGGAGGCCCCTTTTAAGCCGGCGGCGGATCCACCGTCGATCAGTCCTAGTGTTCAAGACACATCCCGGCTTTGAAAATGATCCCAGCCGGTTTCAGTGAAGACCATGGCGTTCCCGCTCTCGTCGAGGGCACGAACTCCAGCCTCGGCGGAGGCCGTGATCGAGCCAATGCGGGTCACGTGGACGCCGGCCCGCTGCGCCAGCCGCTCAAAGTCATCTGCGCGCGCAACCGGGACGGTCGCTAGAACCTCATAGTCCTCCCCGCCGGTAAGCAACGCGCCGAGGGTGGCGCCACCGGCAGCGAGCACGGCACGGGTCGCCTGGGAGATCGGCACTCTCGCCGCCTCGATGCGACCGCCCACGCTCGATGCGCGGCATAGGCGCTCGAGGTCCTTCATCAACCCATCGGAAATGTCCATCGCTGCCGAGGCGCAGGCACGCAGCGCCGGCACCAGCGCAACGGGCGGCTGCGGCCGCGAGAATTTTGCTGACAGCGCATCACAGGCCGCGTGGTCGAGCTTCCAGCGCTCGCGCAACCCGGAATCGCGCGCCAGCGCCAGCCCCAGCGTGGCATCGCCAATCGTGCCCGACACGTAGACGTGATCGCCGGACTGCGCCGTCGACCGCCGCACCATGGTGCCGGAAGGCACGCATCCGAAGGCGGTGATCGACACGCTGAGCGGCCCCGGCGTACGGTCCGTGTCGCCGCCCGCGAGATGACAACCGAACGTCTCCTGGGCACTCCGCAAACCTGCAGCGAACTTGCGGAGCCAAGCAGGGTCCGGGCCGGCGGGAAGCGCGATGCTCATCAGGTAGGCGAGCGGCTCGGCGCCCTTGGCGACGAGATCGGAAATATTGACGGCGAGCGCCTTCCAGCCGACAGCGCCTGCGTCTTCGCCCGGAAGGAAGTGGACGCCTTCAATCAAAGCGTCGGTCGTGACAACCAGCTCCGTGCCGGGTGGCGGCGCGATGACGGCGCAATCGTCTTTCAGTGCGAAGGCGCCTGGGAAAGCAGCCGCGAGCGGCGCCCAAAATTCGGCGATCAGCGATTCCTCGCCCGTAGCCGGCTTATTTGGATCGTTTGGCATCGCGGTCGAACTCGGCGGCGCGCAGTTGCCGCGCCAGCTTGTCGAGCACGCCGTTGACGACTTTCGGCTCGTCCTCCGAGAAGAACGAGTGCGCAACGTTGATGTACTCGTTGATGACGACGCGATGCGGCACGTCCGGGCGCTCCATCAATTCGAACACGCCGGCACGCAGGATAGCGCGCACGATGGCGTCGATGCGCACGAGGCGCCAGCCTTCGGCGAGCTGATGATCGACGAGCGGATCTATGTCGCGCTGGCGGCGGACGACGCCGCGAATGAGCTCGGCGAAGAAGACCGGGTCGGCACCGGCGGCAGCTTCATCACCCGGCGCGCGCGGAAAGCGCAAGCGCACGAACTCGTCGATGACGTCGTTGAGGTCGGTTCCGGCAAGGTCCATCTGGTAGAGGCCCTGCACCGTGGCGACGCGAGCCGCTGTCCGCGGGGGCAGCGCGATCTTGCCTGGCGTCGGCGTGGCGTTGCTCGTCGTCGTCATGCGCTTTGCCCCTCGAAGGCGCGCTGCAGCTCGATCACGCGCAAGCAGGCGCGCGCCGCGTCTCCGCCCTTGCCGTTTGCTCCGCCGCGCGCACGCGCCAGCGCCTGCTGCTCGGTATCCACCGTCAGTATACCGTTGCCGACGGGCACCGCATGCTTGATTGCCACCTGCATCAGCCAGTGATTGGCGTTGTTGCAGACGATGTCGTAGTGCGAGGTCTCGCCACGAATGACGCAACCGAGTGCGATGGCGCCGTCCCACTTGCCGTTGTCGGCACGCCGCGGAAGCAGCCCGGCGGCGACCGCATGCGCCAGCACCTGAGGAATTTCCAGCGCGCCCGGCACCGTGATGCGGTCGTGCGCAACGCCCTGCGCGTCGAGAGCCGCTATGGCTCCTTTGACGAGCTCGTCGGAAATCTCGTCGTAGAAGCGACCCTCGACAATGAGCACGCGCGCGCGCATGTCGCCCTTCGGCGGCTTGGCCGCGCTGCGCGTCGGTCTGTCGGGTCTCACGATCATCACTCGATCCCGCGCGTGCCGACGATGCGCAATCCGAAGCCTTCCAGGCCGACGTACACCTGCGCCGGCGAGTTCGTCAGCAGAACCATATCGCGCACGCCGAGGTCGGTGAGGATCTGCGAGCCGACGCCGATCTCGACCCGGCGGCGTTCGCGCGCGCCCTCGGCGGGCTTGGCGGGCTGCACGCGTCCGGCGATCCACTCCGACACGGACTTCGGCCGGAGATCGCGGATCAGCACGACGACACCGCGCCCTTCCTTCTCGATCATGCGCAGCGAGTTGGCGATCGGCCCTTCGCCCGCCTCGCCGACCCCCAGCAAATCGCTGAGCAAATTGACGGCGTGGACACGCACCAGAACCGGGCCCGGGGCGGAAACGTCGCCTTTGACGAGGGCCAGATGCTCGCCCGGCTCGACCGTCGTCTCGTAGACGTGCAGATCGAATTCGCCGGCGGCGGCGGTCTTGACGGTCGTCTTGGCGATGGCGCGCACGAGATGGTCGTTGCGCAACCGGTAAGCGATGAGATCCTCGATGGCGCCGATCTTCAGGCCATGGCGCTGCGCGAAGGCAACGAGATCGGGCAGGCGCGCCATGGTGCCGTCGTCGTTCATGATCTCGCAGATGACCGCCGCGGGGTAGAGCCCGGCGAGACGCGCCAGATCGACAGAAGCCTCGGTATGACCGGCGCGGATCAGCACGCCGCCCTCGCGGGCGACGAGCGGGAACACGTGGCCGGGGGAGACGATGTCGGCCGCACCCTTGGTGGCGTCGATCGCCGTCGCGATGGTGCGCGCGCGGTCGGCGGCGGAAATGCCGGTCGAGATGCCTTCGCGCGCCTCGATCGACTGGGTGAAGGCCGTGCGGTTGCGCGATCGGTTGCGACCGACCATGGCTTCGAGCTCGAGCTCGGCCGCACGCGCACCGGTCAGCGTCAGGCAAATGAGGCCGCGGCCATAGCGCGCCATGAAGTTGACGGCGTCGGGCGTCGCCATCTGTGCGGGAATGACGAGGTCACCCTCGTTCTCGCGCTCCTCGGCGTCGACGAGCACGACCATGCGGCCGTTGCGCATGTCCTCCAGGATCTCGTGGACCGAGGAAAGACAGCCGCGGCCTTCCGAGATGGCGTATCTGCCAGCGTCGTGCGTCACGGACGGAACTCCAGGAGCCGCGCGATATAGCGCGCGAACAGGTCAACTTCGAGGTTGACCGATTGCCCGGGGGTTTTCGCCCCCCAGGTCGTCACCGTCAAGGTGTGCGGGATGACGTTGACGCCGAAGCGCCTATCGCTGACTTCGTTGACCGTCAGCGATACGCCATCGAGGCTAACGGACCCTTTCGGCGCGATGTAGGGCGCGAGGTGCTCGGGCACCTCGAAGGAGAAGCGGCGGCTGTCGCCGTCCGGGACGATGTCGACGATGCGCGCCACGCCGTCGACATGGCCGGTGACGAGATGCCCGCCGAGCTCCTGGCCGAGGCGCAGGGAGCGCTCGAGGTTGACTTTGCGCCCGGGTTGCCACGCGCCGATCGTCGTCTTGCCGCGCGTCTCGTTGGAGACGTCGACGGTGAATGCGCTGCCGCCGGCGTCGGCACGCACCGACGTCATCGTCAGGCAGCAGCCGTCGCAGGCCATCGAGCCGCCGACCTCCAATTCCTGCGCCGGATAGCGCGCGCGGATGGTGAAGCGTCCGTCCTCGCGGGCCGTGACCTCGCCAATGTCGGAGACGATGCCGGTGAACATGGCTTGCCTTCCTTGCGTTATCCGCGGTGCCAGTGCCGGCGCACCGCCAGCATATCGTCGCTGCCGATGGTGCGCCGAGCGTAAATGTCGAAGCCTTGGATGTTGATATAGCGCGCCAGCGCCGCCAGCCCCGCGGGCGGCGAGAGTTCCGCCCCGTCAGTTTCGCGCGCGTGGAACAGGGTGGCTTCGTCGATGAGCCCGGCACGCGAGAAGGCGCCCCAGGTTGCTGGACCACCTTCGAGGAGCAGGCGCGTGATGCCGCGCGCCACCAGCATTTCCATCACCGCCGGCAGCCACAGCTCACCGCCAACGAGGCCCATTGGAAAAACCTCCGCACCGGCGGCGCGTAGCGCGCTGGCGTCGGCGCCCTCGGCGCAGAACACCCACAGCGGATGCACGCGTGCGCTTTGCGCCAGGCGCGACCCTTCCAGACCGGCAAGATCGCGGGCGAGGACGATGCGCACCGGCGAGCGGGCTGTGAGACCCGGCAAACGGCAGGTGAGCAGCGGATCGTCGTCGAGGACCGTGCGCCTGCCGACGAGAATTGCGTCGGCGCGCGCGCGCAGTAGATGACCAGCGGCCCGCGCCGCCGGGCCGGTTGCCCAGACGGGCTTCCCCGCTCCGCCGCGCGGCACGCTGCCATCTGCATCGAGCGCCAGCTTCGCCGTGACCAGCGGGCGACGCTCCGTAACGCGTAGGATGTGCCCGGCGGCAAGCCAATGCGCGGACTCGACCATCAATCCGCGCTCTACCGCGATACCCGCCTTGCGCAAGTGCGCCAGCCCGCGGCCGGCGACGCGCGGATCGGGGTCCTCGATGGCACACACGACACGCGCCAGTCCGGCGCCGACAATGGCGTCGGCGCAAGGCGCCGTCACGCCATGGTGCGAGCACGGCTCGAGCGTCACGTACATGGTGGCGCCGCGTGCGCGCGCGCCGGCGCGCGCAATAGCCTCGGTTTCGGCATGCGGGCGACCGCCCGGGGCCGTCCAGCCGCGGGCGATGATCTCGCCCGTGCGCTCATCGGCGATAACGGCGCCGACGGAAGGGTTGGGGGCCGTGCGGCCTAGCCCGCGCGCCGCGACGCCCAGCGCTATCTGCATCATCTGGGTGTCGAAATCGGAGCGCTCCACGGGGCGCATCACACTCAATGCTTCTTGAGCGGCGCCGTCTGCGCAACGGTGCTCTCGAACGCGATGTGCGTTGCCTCGTGCACGGCGGCCGGCTCGGCAGCGATCTCGCCGAGCACCTCGTGGAAGTCGGACGCCTCGCGGAAATCGCGATAGACGGAGGCAAAACGCACGTAGGCGACCGGGTCCAGCCCACGCAGCGCCTCCATGACGAGACCGCCGATGGTCGAGGAAGCAACCTCGCTCTCGCCGGCGCTTTCGAGCTGGCGCACCAGGCCCGACACCATGCGCTCGATGCGCTCGTCGTCGATCGGACGCTTACGCAGCGCCACCTCGACCGAGCGCACCAGCTTGTCGCGATCGAACGGCACCTTGCGCCCCGACCGCTTGACGACCAGCAATTCGCGCAGTTGCACGCGCTCGAACGTGGTGAAGCGGCCGCCGCAATCGGGGCACACGCGGCGACGCCGGATGGCCGCGTTCTCCTCGGTCGGACGACTGTCCTTCACTTGCGTGTTTTCGCCGGCGCAATACGGGCAGCGCATCGAGGCCTCCCCTTCGCTCGCCGGCGCATGCCGGCGAAGCGCGGTGGACGATCATTTAGCTGCTGCAGGGGCGCAGAAGCAACGAGGCGCGCCGGGATATCCCAAGCGCGCCTCGCAAATTCGCTAGCTGACGATCAGGAATAGATGGGGAAGCGCTTGCACAGGTCGATGGCCTGCGCCTTGACCTTCTCCTCCACCGCGCCGTTGCCCTCGACGCCGTTCTTGGCGAGCCCGTCGAGAACCTCGGCGATCATGCGGCCGATCTCCTGGAATTCGGCGACACCGAAGCCGCGCGTGGTGCCCGCCGGGGCGCCGAGGCGCACGCCGGAGGTGACCATCGGCTTCTCCGGGTCGAACGGCACGCCGTTCTTGTTGCAGGTGATGTGCGCCCGCTCCATTGCCTTCTCGGAGATATTGCCGGTCAGCTTCTTGGGCCGCAGGTCGAGCAGGATCAAGTGCGTGTCGGTGCCGCCGGAGACGAGCGCGAAGCCGGAGTTGACCAGCACCTCGCCCATGGCCTTGGCGTTCTCGATGACGTTCTTGGCATAGACCTTGAAGTCGGGGCGCAGCGCCTCGCCGAAGGCGACGGCCTTGGCGGCGATGACGTGCATGAGCGGGCCGCCCTGGATGCCGGGGAAGATCGCCGAGTTGATCTTCTTGGCGATGTCCTCGTCGTTGGTGAGGATCATGCCACCGCGCGGGCCGCGCAGCGTCTTGTGCGTCGTCGTGGTGACGACGTGCGCGTGCGGGAACGGGCTCGGATGCTGGCCGCCGGCGACGAGACCGGCGAAGTGCGCCATGTCGACCATCAGGTAGGCGCCGACCTCGTTGGCGATGGCGCGGAACTCGGCAAACTCGAACTGGCGCGGATAGGCCGAGCCGCCGGCGATGATGATGCGCGGGCGGTGCTCGAGGGCCAGCTTATAGACTTCGTCCATGTCGACGCGGTGCGTGTCGGGCCGCACCATGTACGACACCGGCTTGAACCACTTGCCGGACTGGTTGACGGGCGAGCCGTGGGTCAAGTGACCGCCTGCCGCGAGGCTGAGGCCCAGAATGGTGTCGCCCGGCTGAGCGAGGGCGTTGAACACGCCCTGGTTCGCTTGCGAGCCCGAGTTCGGCTGCACGTTGGCAAAGCCACAGCCGAACAGTTTCTTCGCGCGATCGATGGCGAGCTGCTCGACGATGTCGACGTACTGGCAGCCACCATAGTAGCGGCGACCGGGATAGCCTTCGGCGTACTTGTTGGTTAGCACGCTGCCGGCGGCTTCGAGGACGGCTTTGGAGACGATGTTCTCGGACGCGATCAGCTCGATCTCGTGCTGCTGGCGGTCAAGCTCCTTGCCGATCGCGCTGGCAATGTCAGGATCGCTTTGGGCCAGGGTGGCGGTGAAAAAGCCGCTCGTGGAGACGGGCTCGGCCTTCGCATTAAACATCGCTCTTTGTCCTTGGTTTTGTAGGCGTCGGAATGAGATCCCGGGGCGCTGAAATCCGCCACCAGGCTTGCCGCCATAGTAGGATCGCGCCGCGTCAGGCTCAAGCCGTACAGCTTAACGCGGTTTCCAACTACCCCTTTTATGGGGGGTGCGCCGAAGCGCAGCGGGCGCGGCTATTCGGCCGCCAGCCGCCCGGATCGACCCTGCGACAGCGGGCAGGCTTCCCAGAGCTGGGTCAGCGACGAGACCAGATGATCGATCTGCTCGGGCGTGTGCACGGGCGATGGCGTCAAGCGGATACGCTCGGTGCCGCGCGGCACGGTCGGATAATTGATCGGCTGGACATAGATGGCGTAGTGCTCGAGGAGAGCGTCGGTCACCGCCTTGCAGTGCACCGGGTCGCCGATGGTCACCGGCACGATGTGGCTCGGCGAGACGACGACGGGCAAGCCGGCGTCGATCAGGCGGCTTTTGACCTCGGCGGCGCGCTCCTGGATCTGCGCGCGCTCGATGGTGCTCGACTTGAGGTGGCGGATGCTGGCCAAGGCACCGGCCGCCAGAGCCGGCGCCAGCGAGGTGGTGAAGATGAAGCCGGCGGCATAGGAACGGATAGCGTCACAGCAATCGCGCGAGGCGGCAATGTAGCCACCCATGACGCCGAAACCCTTCGCCAGCGTGCCGTTGATGATGTCGACGCGGTGCATGACGCCGTCGCGCTCGGCAATGCCGCCGCCGCGCGGGCCGTAAAGGCCAACTGCGTGCACTTCATCGAGGTAGGTCAGGGCGCCATATTTTTCCGCGAGGTCGCAGATCGCAGCGATCGGCGCGATATGGCCGTCCATCGAGTAGACGCTCTCGAAGGCGATGATCTTCGGCGTGGCGCTGTCGAACTCTTTGAGCTGCGCCTCGAGATCCTCGATGTCGTTGTGGCGCCAGATGCGCTTGGGACCGCGGCCATGGCGGATGCCGGCGATCATCGAAGCGTGGTTCTTCTCGTCGGAGAAGATGACGGCGCCCGGCAGTAGCTGGGCCAGGGTGGAAAGCGTCGAGTCGTTGGCGACATAGGCCGAGGTGAACAGCAGCGCCGCTTCCTTGCCGTGCAGGTCGGCAAGCTCACGCTCCAACTCGACGTGATAGTGCGTGGTGCCGGCGATGTTGCGGGTGCCGCCCGAACCGGCGCCGACCGCGTCGATGGCCTCGTGCATGGCGGCGATCACGGATGGGTGCTGGCCCATGCCGAGGTAGTCGTTGGAGCACCATACGGTGACCGGGCGCGTGGGAAGCGTGTTGTTGAAGTGCTCGGCCGCAGGATAGGCGCCGCGCCGACGCTTCACATCGGCGAATACGCGGTAGCGGCCTTCACGATGGACGGCGTCGAGCGCATTCTTGAACGTCTTTGCGTAGTCCATCCGGCGACTTTCAACTCCCCTAGGCATTTTTTTAGCATCATTGCCCGCCCAGCCTGGAGGAGCAACGTGTCTATTGTCGCGCCGGCAATCAAGCGCCGTGCGAAAAAGTTCCATGCGAGCTAATTGCTGGACGCCCATCAAAGTTGCGACGCGAAAGCTAGTATGCCGCAGCGACCTCGCCCACCCCGTCCTTCTGGTAAAGATCGGGCCGGAACTGGATGACGCCGTCGGGCGTCGCCCAGGCCGTGACGTAAGCGAAATAAAGGGTAACCGGCTTACGTAGGCGCACGGTCTTCGTCTGCCCCGTCTCCTTCAGGTGCTCGACCTGCTCGGCGCTCCCCTGTCCCGTGAGCAGCCACGTGGCCAGCTCCTCGATGTTTTGCACCCGCACACATCCCGAGCTGGCAGCTCGGAAATTACGCCCGAAAAGAGACTCCTTCGGGCTGTCGTGCATATAGACCGAACTCGAGTTTGCGAAGTTGATCTTGAGGAAGCCGAGCGGGTTCTCTTTTCCCGGCACCTGCCGATACGACAACTGCGTCGGACGCGATGTCGTCCAGTCGATCGACTCCGGATCGACCTTCTTGCCGCCCTCGTAGGCGTCGATGCCGAACTTGACCAACACGCTCCCCGATCCGCGCTCCTGCATGTCGCGGCCCTTGGGGATCAGGTCTTCCTTGATCACGGTTGGCGGCAACGTCCACATCGGATTGAACGCGAGATCGGTGATGGTCGAGCGCAGCATCGGCGTCGGACGGTCCGGCTTGCCGACGACGCCGGAGTGACGCGAGACGACGGCGTTGTTCTCCACCGTCTCGACCTGCGCGGCGGGGATATTCACCAGCACATAGCGCTTGCCGACGATCTTGGTGAGGTCGGTCAGCCGCGTCAGGTTGGTCTTGAGCTGCGCCAGGCGCACCTCTGACGGCACGTTGAGTGCAGCGATCGTGCGCTTGTCGACCATGCCAGTCGGCGCCAGTCCATTCGAGGCCTGGAAGCGCTTCACGGCTGCGTCGAGGTCGGAGCCGAAGTGGTCCGGATAGCTCGACTCCTCGGCGAGGTCGCCCGATCGCATCAAACGACGGCGGAGCACACCGACCGCCGGGTCCGATGCCCCGGGCTCAAGTTCGACATCGGGCACCAGAGGGAAGCCCCCCTTGGCGACAATCTCCTCATAGCGCGCGATCGCGGCCTTGGTCGGTGCCAGGTTCCCCTTCGACAGCGTCGGATACCCCTTGGGTGGGTTCGCCTGCCACTCTTTGATGAAGCTGCGGTCATCGCCGCTCGTGTAGGTGGACGGCCCCTCGCCGACCGGCCCGAACTGAATTGAGCTGCCGCCGGTGCGACCGCACCGATCAGCAGGAAGATGCCGGCAATGAGCGCGGCAAGCCGCTTCTCCCTCGTCGAGTTCACGACAGCCCCCGCTTATTACGGAACCGCTCTTTCGGCCGACGCCGTAACTCCGACCACAAGCCACCGAAATATCTAGAAATTCGCGCGGGCTTGCAAAGCGAAAATTCACATGGGCAAAGGCATTTGCCGCCCCGCACTCCGGGGAAAAGGGCCAAATGAAAAGGAGTTGCAGGTTTCCCTGCAACTCCCAGCGACCGGTGTGCGACAGTCGTTCTGACGATTAGAGGCGGTAACGGATCTGGTCCGACCAGAAGCGCTCGAGGCGGACGAGCGCCTTGTTGAGGCCGCGGAAGTCTTCCTCGGACACTTCGCCGACGGTCTCCACCGAGCCGAGCTGGCGCTGGTAGAGCTTCTGCACCACCTCGCAAGCTTCCTTGCCCTTGTCGGTGAGGCTGACGCGCACGCTGCGGCGATCGGTTTCTGACCGCTTGTAGTGCAGGTAGCCCATGTCGACGAGCTTCTTGAGATTGTACGAGACGTTCGAGCCGAGGTAGTAGCCGCGCGTCTTGAGTTCGCCCGCGGTCAGCTCGCTGTCACCGATGTTGTACAGCAGCAGAGCCTGCACGCTGTTGAGGTCGGCGCCGCCCAGGCGATCGAACTCGTCCTTGATCACGTCGAGCAGCAAACGGTGCAGCCTTTCGACGAGGCGCAACGCCTGCAGATACTCGGAGCGGAAATTTTCAGTCTGCGTTGGCGCGCGATGGCGCGCCACATCGAGCGCAACACTCATAACTGCCTCACACTGTTTGACGCCGATCCCGGATATTTTGTTTTGTCCGGGTTACGCCAAGAGGTAAGGCATAAAACTAAAAGTCAGCTAAATACCTATAGTAAATCAATAGTAACGGGGTGTCGGCGGAACGCTTCGTTCACCTTGATGCGCCGTTCCGCAGCCCGCGATTAGACGCGCGCAGCCTGCATTTCGGCGCGCGTCGGCAGCGCCAGCTCGTCGGCTCCCATGGGTGAAAAATAATCTTCGACCATCGCCGGTGTGACGTCTTCAAGTCGCGCCGGCCGCCACTTCGGCTTGCCGTCCTTGTCGATCAGCGCCGCGCGCACGCCCTCGTAGAAATCCTTCCCGTCGAGAAAGCGGCAGGCGAGCCGATAGTCGACGGCGAGTATGTGGCGCAGATCGAGCGCGCGCGCATCGCGAATGTGCCGATGGGTAACCTTTAACGAGGTGGGCGAGCGCGCGGCGAGATCGGCGATCACCGCCTCCGCCCAGGCCTGCGCCTTGCCGCCGACGAGGCCGAGCCGCGCGACGATCTCCTCTACGCTCGGCGCCGAGAAGCAATAGGCGATGTGCGAGGCGTACGGCTCAAGCTCGCCCGGCCCCGGGTCGACCTGCATATCGTCGAGCACCGTATCGACGGGCCACGTGTCGGCGAGCGCCGCCTTGATCTCCTCGAAACGCGACGCCGGAATGCAGTGCGTGAGGAGGCCGAGCGCGTAGGCGTCGGCGGCGCCGATCGAGCGGCCGGTGAGGCCGAGGTACATGCCGATGTTGTTCGGCATGCGCGAGAACGGCCAGGCGGCGCCGACGTCCGGGAAGAGGCCGATCGCCGTCTCCGGCATGGCAAAGCGGTACTTCTCGCCGGCAACACGGTGCGTGCCGAACAGGCTGATGCCGACGCCGGAGCCCATCACCGGTCCATCGATGAGCGAGATGGTCGGCTTGGAAAAGCACTCGTGCAGCCAGTTGAGGGCGTACTCGTCCTTGAAGGCACGTCGCGCCAGCCCGCGCTGCTCAAGTCCCCAGCGCGCCATCTCGCGCACGTCGCCGCCGGCGGAGAATGCCTTCTCGCTCGCCGATTGAACAACCACGCAATATGTCTGCGCCTCGCGCGCAAACCGCGGAAATACCTCGGCAAGCTTGGCGCGCATCGCCGTGGTGAGCGCATTCAGCGCGCGCGGTCGGTTGAGGGTGATGATGGCGAGCGAGCCGCGGGGTTCGATCAGAACATCGTCAGCCGGCTGCTCCGCGGAACCATCCGCCGTCATCTGCGCTCCTCTTGCATCGCCTTGCACAACTTTGTCTCCGGCGGCTGACCGGCTGCCGCAACGCATCATCAATCGGACCGATTTGGACCTATACACTGAGCCTGATTGCGACGAAACTTGCACGGTTGATTCGCCCATTTCCGGCCGAAACGCCCGTGCCCCCGCACTTTCAAGAAGGTGGAGACGCGACGATGCTGCGATTTCGGCCTTGGCTTGGCGCTTGCGCTTGGCGCCCTCTCCGGCGTCGCCAGCGCGCAGACCAGCGAGACCGCCGCCGCCAGTCAATCCAAGCCCGAGAAAGCCCAGCGCTCGCGCGGCAAGGAGCGGCCCGTGGTGACGGCGCAACCGCTGATGGTTGCCCCGCTGCCCGAACGCAAGACCGCCAAAGCCTCCCCGATCCCTCCCCTGCCTGAGACTTGGACCACGGCAGAAATCGATGCCGCCAAGGCCCGCTGCACGGCGGCGCTGAAGGGGCTCGATGCCGACGTCACCGCCGAAGCGCCGATCAAGGAGGGGCTCTGCGGTACCCCGGCGCCCATCCGCCTGTCGAGGCTCGGCGGCGTCACCTTCAGCCCCGCGGCGCTCATCAACTGCGGCATGCTGGTTCCCCTCAACACCTGGATCAGCAAGGAACTGCAGCCGTCGGCGCAGCGTCAGCTCGGCGCCAAGATCACCAAGATCGAGGTGATGAGCGATTATTCCTGCCGCACCGCGTTCGGCCGCGTTGGCCGTAAATTGAGCCAGCACGCCTACGTCGATGCGCTGGACATCCGCGGCTTCGTTACCTCCAAGAAGGAAGAGGTCGTGGTGCTGAGCGCCTGGGGCGCCACCAACCGAGACATCGCCGCTGCTGCCGCCGCCGCCAAAGCAAAAGAAGAACAGCTCGCCGCCGCGCAGACGGAAGCGGCAAACGCCCAGCGCGACAACCTACGCGATGGCAAATCCGGCGCCGGCGAAAAGCCCGCCCCTACCCCGACCGCCTCGGCACTCGGCACGCCGGGCTCGGGCGCCGTCAAGGCGACGCGCAGCGGCGGCATCGACAAGGTCACGGTCATCTTGTCGGGCAGCGGCAAGAAGCCGGCCGCCGCCCGCCTCGGCGGCCCAGACGATCCGTTGCTCGCCGAGGCCGACCAGAAGAGCAAGAAACAGTTGACCGCCAGCTTGCAAAAGACAGCCATCAGCCCCGAGCTGCAGGCGACCCCACCGACCGGACCGCGCGCCCGCTTCCTGCGCGAAGCCCACGCATCGGCCTGCCGCATCTTCGGCACAACCCTCGGGCCCGAAGCCAACGAGGCCCACCGCAATCACTTCCACGTCGACATGGCAGAGCGGAAAGTCAAAAAAATCTGCGACTAACCCTCTTGCGTCGCATCGGGTCCTCGCCCCTTGCCAAAGGCGCTCCGTTGCGGTGAGTGTGTGGGTACTCCCCCTCGCCGGACGCCGATGATGAAGACCCGCCAGCCCGTTTCGAAGCTCGATCCAGCCGCGCGCGGCCCTGATGCGCCCGAGCGCCGCGACGCGCCTGCGGCGCTCGGAGCGTTTCCAAGCGTGCGCCTGCGCCGGGCTCGCCATACCAGGTGGTCACGCCGCCTCGTCGCCGAGCATCGTCTGGGCGTCGACGATCTGATCTGGCCGCTGTTCGTGGTTGAGGGGACCAACAAGCGCGTGCCGATCGCCTCCATGCCCGGCGTCGAGCGGCTGTCGATCGACAACATCGTCGCCAGCGCCGAGCAGGCGGTGGGACTCGGCATCCCGGCCATCGCACTATTCCCCAATACGGAGCCGAAGCTGCGCACCGAGGACGCGCGCGAGGCGTTCAATCCGGAGAACCTCGTCTGCCGCGCGACGCGCGCCGTGAAGGCCGCCGGCCTCGACATCGGCATCGTCCTCGACGTCGCGCTCGACCCTTACACCAGTCACGGACACGACGGCTTGCTGCGCGGCGCGGATATCGCCAACGACGAGACGCTCGAGGTGCTGGTGCGCCAGTCGCTGGTGCAGGCGGAGGCCGGAGCCGACATCCTCGCCCCCTCCGACATGATGGACGGGCGCGTCGGCGCCATCCGCGCGCAGCCTGGAAGAGAACGGCTATGCCAATACGCTGATCATGGCCTACGCCGCCAAATACGCCTCGGCGTTCTATGGCCCCTTCCGCGACGCCGTCGGCTCGTCGGTGACGCTCGCCTCCTCGAAGGGGCAACGCGACAAGAGCTCCTATCAGATGGATCCCGCCAACTCCGACGAGGCCGTGCGCGAAGTGGCGCTCGATATCGCGGAGGGTGCCGACCTCATCATGGTCAAACCGGGCATGGCCTATCTCGACATCGTGCGCCGCATCGCCGAGACGTTCCGCGTTCCGACGTTCGCCTATCAGGTGTCGGGCGAGTACGCGATGCTGCAGGCGGCCGCCGCCGCGGGCTGGCTCGACGGAGAAGCGGTGATGATGGAAAGCCTGCTCGCCTTCAAGCGAGCCGGGGCGTCCGGTATTCTCACCTACTTCGCGCCGCGCGCCGCTGCCGTGCTGAACGCCACGCGCTGAGACGGAATATTGCGGCGGACGGACTTTGCCCGCAGGGCCGCCGAATACAACCGAACGCCCCGGCGGCGATGCCAGGGCGTCCGATCCAAGGGTAACCGCCAAATCCTGAAGGGCCGCCGAGCGGCGCTCGCCGGCTTTATTCCGCAGGGGTAAGCGCTGCTACGTTACTTCGATGCGGGGGCAGAGGTGCCGGCCTCGCCTGAGCTGGCACCGCTCGAACCTCCGCTCTTCACCAGCCCACTGGCGCAGGCCTTGGAGAACTCGGCCTTTTCAATCGTCGTGTCGCCATCCGGATTGGCGGCCTTGAAGTTCGTCACGTACGCCGCCGCCTGAGACTCGGTTATCGGGCCACCGTCTGGACTAGCTTGGTTCCAGAGCGACGCGCATTCCGCGGAGGACAGCTTCACCGCGCTCTGTGCGGGGTCCGTCTGAGCATAAGCTGCGAGTGACGTTGCTGCCGCCAGTATTCCGGCTACAAAAATACGCTTCATGGACGTTCTCCTTTGTCATTGTTGGACCGGCGGTACCCGATCTGCGGAGAGAACGTCCTTAAGCGAGCGCTGTTCCTTGATGGACTGCCCAAGAGTTCCTCAGTCGTGACGCAAGAAAGGCCGGCGAGCCATCGCCGGCCTTCTTCGTTGGACGTACGGCGCAGTCGTTAGGCGATCAGCAGCAGCAGCTTCTGGCCGGCCGGAGACTTCAGCTCCTTCTCGTCGAGCGTGCCGTCGTTATCCGGATCGGCGGCTTTGAGGAGCTTCTCGATCTCGGCGTTGTACTCGGCCGTGTCGAGCGTGCCGTCATTGTCCGGATCCGCCGCCTTCAACTCCGCCGCATCGAGGCGACCCGTGAGCTCTTTGGCGTCGAGCGTGCCGTCGTTGTCGGGGTCCAACTTTTTGAAAACGGTGGCGCCGGCAGCTTGCGCTTCCTTGAGGTCGACGGTGCCGTCGGCGTCCGGATCGAGCACTTTCATCAGCGCCGCATCGACGGCAACTTCGGCGACCGCCGACTGCGAAAGTGCAACGCCCGCGCCGATCAGCAAACCGAGCGCGAGGAGGGTTCTGGGAAACATAGGCAATCTCCGCTTCCAGCTTTTCTCGTTATCACGGAACTGGAAATACCCGGCGCCTGCCTCTGGTTCCACTGTGCCCCTTTGCCTCGGTGAGCACGCGGTGACGAGCAAGGGGACGATGCTCCGCAAACTTAACAGAAAAACTCTGCTTTGCGGTCCGCGTTTTGACTGTGGATTTATTAGCGGCGAACGCGGCGGCGCGGCGCGACGGGATCTTCCTCCGGTGGCGGCGCATCGCTCGCGGCCGCATTCGGATCGTCGGGCGCGTGCTGCGCCACCGACCCCTTCGGCTTTTGACAGTCGGTCAGCCACACGTCGAACACAGGGTGTTCGACGGCGTTGAGGCCCGGGCTTTCGGCAAACATCCAGCCGGTGAAGATGCGCTTTTCCTGTCCGTCGAGTTGTATCTCATCTACCTCGACGAAGGATGTCGTCTTCGGTTGCTCCTCGGGCGGCCGCGAATAGCAGACGCGCGGCGTCACCTTCAGCGCGCCGAACTGTGCGGTGGTGTTGAGAGGCACCTCGAACTTCGAGGTTCGCGCGGTGACCTTGTCGAGCGCGGAGAACACGGCGACGCCGTTGCCGATGCGATCGGCCCATGCAGCGCCCGGGAGATATGCGAAAGCGCCGGCGAGCGCGAGCCCCAGCGCAGCCAGTACCGGCGCGCGCGCAATCTTCTGCCTGTCAGTCATTCGCACCGCGTCGCCTTGCAGCTCTGTGCATCAATCATAAGGCCATGTCCGCGCGTCTTTCCCTGGGCCGCGAGTTGGGCCGAAGTTGGGAAGCATACCGGGCGTTGACGTCCTGCCTCACGCGTCCGGACGCCACGCCTTATAGTCGCCCGTCGCCTTGGCGCGGACCCCGCGTCCGAGGATCGACCCTGGCGGGCGGTAGGCGCCGGGCGTGCCCGTCTGATTCATCAAGTGCGGACGCTGCCACGGCCGCGGCTGGTAGTTCTGCTCCGTCGGCGGCGTATCGACCGTGTAGTGGAGCCACCCATGCCAGCTGGCCGGCACCTTGGATGCCTCGGCAAAGTCGCTGTACGTCACCCAGCGGCGCGGCACGCCGAGCGGCCCGACACCCTTTTTTTGCTCGTAGTAGCGGTTGCCGAAGTCGTCTTTGCCGACGAACCGTCCCTGGCGCCAGATGGTGAGGCGCGTGCCCCACGTATTGCCGCCCCACCAGCTAAAGATCTCGCTGAAAATGCCCATGTCCGCGCCCGCTATTTCGCAGCTGCACCATCGCTCATCTCAACAAGCACGGCAATGCGCTCACCTGACCGGGAATGCGCGGCAGATGCGCAACAGTCGAGGACGGTGGAATCGCCATAGGCTGGACACAGTCGGCGAGGCGGCAGCGAATTTATGCACACACCGCGGAGCCCTTGGCTTTACAGGCACATGTTGCCGGCAGGGCGCTGAACACTCCACAGGAATTCCACGGCTTTCCCGGCGGTTATCGGCAATCTGTCTACATCTAGTATGGGTGTGATCCGCAACATACAAACTCTTTGGCGTCGGGCCTCGAATCGGACAGTTTGAGTCGGCGCGAACCAAGTCGTTGCGAGTGTCCTTCGAGGGACTATCGCTGTGGCGCTCAGGCCAGCGTGGCAGTACCGGGTCCGTCGACCCAATCCCACCATTGCGTAGGCAGCAGGCGAGGCGCTCGGCGCGCTTTTTCGCTGACGGCGAAGCTGTGCCGGCTGCCCGGTACCAGTCCAAAACCGCGTTCGGAATGCGCCTTGTCCCGCGTCGGCGCCGGCAATGACCAACTCGACCACTCGGGGGACACTATGAAGATCACGCGGCGCTTCACCACTGCCGGCAGCTCGCCCTACGCCACCATCGAATTCCGCCGCGCGACCAGTGAGATCAAGAACCCCGACGGCTCGATCGTCTTCCGCCTCGATGGCTTTGAGGTGCCGAAGGACTGGAGCCAGGTCGCCGCCGACATCCTGGCGCAGAAGTATTTCCGCAAAGCCGGGGTCGCTCGCCGCTTGAAGAAGGTGGAAGAGACGCAGATCCCGTCGTGGGCCTGGCGCTCCGTGCCGGACGAGAAAGCTCTCGCCGAACTGCCCAAGGAAGAGCGCTACGGCAGCGAAACCGACGCCCGCCAGGTGTTCGATCGCCTCGCCGGGACGTGGACGTATTGGGGTCTGAAGGGCGGCTACTTCTCGACGGAGGAGGACGCGCAGGCGTTCTACGACGAGCACCGCTACATGCTCGCCATGCAGATGGCGGCACCCAACAGCCCGCAGTGGTTCAACACCGGTCTGCACTGGGCCTACGGCATCGACGGCCCCGGCCAGGGCCACCTCTATGTCGACTACGAGACCGGCAAGCTGACAGTTTCCGATAGTGCTTACGAGCATCCGCAGCCGCACGCCTGCTTCATCCAGTCGGTCGACGACGATCTCGTCAACGAGAACGGCATCATGGACCTGTGGGTGCGCGAGGCGCGCCTGTTCAAGTACGGCTCCGGCACCGGCTCCAACTTCTCCAGCCTGCGCGGCGCCAACGAGAAGCTGTCGGGCGGCGGCAAGTCGTCGGGCCTGATGAGCTTCCTGAAGATCGGCGATCGCGCCGCCGGCGCCATCAAGTCGGGCGGCACGACGCGCCGCGCCGCGAAGATGGTCGTCGTCGACGTCGACCACCCGGACATCGAGGAATACATCAACTGGAAGGTGAAGGAGGAGCAGAAGGTTGCTGCCCTCGTTACCGGATCCAAGATCTGCCAGAAGCGATTGCAGGCGGTAATGAAGGCCTGCGTCAACTGCGACGCTGATGGTGACGCTTGCTTTGACGCGTCGAAGAACCCCGCCCTGAAGCGCGCCATCAAGGAAGCGCGTCGCGACGAGGTGCCGAACAACTACATCCTGCGCGTCATCCAGTTCGCCAAGCAGGGCTATAAGGAGATCGAGTTCGCCACCTACGACACGGATTGGGATTCGGAAGCCTATCTCACCGTCTCGGGTCAGAACTCGAACAACTCGGTGCGCGTCACCGACGACTTCCTCAACCGCGTCGAGGAGGACGGCGACTGGGATCTGATGCGCCGCCTCAACGGCAAGCCGCACAAGACCCTCAAGGCGCGCGAGCTGTGGGACCAGATCGGTCACGCCGCGTGGGCGTCGGCCGACCCCGGCATCCAGTTCCACACGACCATCAACGACTGGCACACATGCCCCAAGAGCGGGCCGATCCGCGCGTCGAACCCGTGCTCGGAGTACATGTTCCTCGACGACACGGCGTGCAACCTCGCCTCCGTCAACCTGATGACGTTCCGCAATCAGCAGACGGGTGAGTTCGACGTCACCGGCTTCGAGCACGCCTGCCGCCTGTGGACCGTGGTGCTCGAGATCTCGGTGCTGATGGCGCAGTTCCCCTCGCGTCAGATCGCCGAGCTGTCCTACCGCTACCGCACGCTCGGCCTCGGCTTCGCCAACATCGGCGGCCTGCTTGATGGCCGGCGGCATCGGCTATGACTCGGCCCCCGGCCGCGCCATCTGCGGTGCCATCTCGGCCATCATGACCGGCGTTTCCTACGCCACCTCGGCGGAGATGGCGCGTGAGCTGGGTCCGTTCCCCGGCTACCACTCAAACGCCGCCGACATGCTGCGCGTCATCCGCAACCATCGTCGCGCCGCCTACGGCCAGAAGGACGGCTATGAAAAACTCGCCACCCCGCCGGTTCCGCTGGACCACGCGGCATGCCCTGACGCGACACTGATCGAAGCCGCCCAGCGCGCCTGGGATCGCGCCATCGCCCTCGGCCAGAACCACGGCTTCCGCAACGCTCAGGCGACCGTCGTCGCGCCGACCGGCACCATCGGCCTCGTGATGGATTGCGACACGACCGGCATCGAGCCCGACTTCGCGCTGGTGAAGTTCAAGAAGCTGGCCGGCGGCGGCTACTTCAAGATCATCAACCGCGCCGTCCCGGCAGCTCTGCGCACTCTCGGCTATCGCGAGAACGAGATCGCCGAGATCGAGGCCTATGCCGTCGGCCACGGCTCGCTGGCGCAGGCTCCGGCCATCAACCCGGTGACGCTGAAAGCCAAGGGCTTCGACGCCGAGGCCTTGGCCAAGATCCATGCGGGCCTGGAGAGCGCCTTCGACATCAAGTTCGTCTTCAACAAGTGGGTGCTGGGCGAGAGCTTCATCGTCGACAAGCTGAAGGTGCCGGCCGACAAGATCAAGGATCCGGCCTTCGACCTGCTGACGGCGCTCGGCTTCACCAAGAAAGACATCGAAGCCGCCAACGAGCATGTCTGCGGAGCGATGACGCTGGAAGGCGCGCCGCACCTCAAGGCGGAGCACCTGTCCGTCTTCGACTGCGCCAACCCGTGCGGCCGCAAGGGCAAGCGCTATCTGTCGGTCGACAGCCACATCTACATGATGGCCGCCTCGCAGCCGTTCATCTCGGGCGCCATCTCCAAGACGATCAACATGCCGAACGAGGCGACCGTCGAGGATTGCAAAGCGAGCTACATGCTGTCGTGGAAGCTGGCCCTCAAGGCCAACGCGCTCTACCGCGATGGCTCGAAGCTCTCCCAGCCGCTGAACTCGCAGGTGCTCGGCGACGACATGGACGAGCAGGAGGAGGTCGCCGAGCAGATGCTCGCCGACAAGCCGATGGCGGCACGTGCCAGCATCGCCGCCGAACGCATCGTCGAGCGGATCGTCGAGCGCGTGCGTGCGCAGGAGCGCGAGAAGCTGCCGAACCGCCGCAAGAGCTACACGCAGAAGGCCACCGTCGGCGGCCATAAGGTGTACCTCCACACCGGCGAATACGAGGACGGGCGCCTCGGCGAGATCTTCATCGACATGCACAAGGAAGGCGCCGCCTTCCGCTCGCTGATGAACAACTTCGCCATCGCCATCTCGCTCGGCCTGCAATACGGCGTGCCGCTCGAGGAGTTCGTCGAGGCCTTCACCTTCACGCGCTTCGAGCCGGCCGGCCTCGTCACCGGCAACGAGACGATCAAGAACGCCACCTCGGTGCTCGACTACATCTTCCGCGAGCTCGCCGTGTCCTACCTCGGGCGTCATGACCTTGCCCACGTCGACCCGCGCGAGATCGTCGGCGAGACCGGACTTGGCTCATCGGACGAGCAGACCGACGAGACGCTGGACCTGGAGCTGCCGCCCAGCGTCAGCAAGGTCGTGTCGAAGGGCTTCATGCGCGGCAACAAGCTGCGCCTGGCGTCCGGTGGGCGCGCCCACGCCGAGAGCCCGCGTCGCGGCGCTCGACGATCTGGCGTCCTTCCCCGCCGTCGAAGGCGAGACCGCCGTCTACCCGATGACCGACGGCGCCACCGCCTTGAAGGCCGACAGCGAGGTCATGTACTCGCGCATGACGGTGACGCGTGCCGAGGTATCGGTGAAGTCGCGCGATGCCGACCGGCGCCTCGAAGCCCGCATCCGCGGCTACGAGGGCGAGCACTGCCGCGAGTGCGGAAACTTCACGCTCGTGCGCAACGGCACCTGCCTCAAGTGCGACACGTGCGGCGGCACCTCTGGCTGCTCGTGAGGGCTTGACGATGACCAAACTGGCTGAACTCACGCCGCTGTTCGAACTGACTGCCGCCGAGCTGCGGCAGCAGTACTTCGGAGAGTTGCTCAACGCCCGAACGGCGACGTTCGAGCGTGGGCTTCCGGCCCCGGAGGACGCGGCACTCGCCGAGGCTCGCGGCAAAGACTACGACCGCGCGGCGCAGCGTCATCAGCTCTGGTTGGCCCGATATCTGGAATCATCCGCTGCGGGGGCAACATGACCGACCTGCTGCTGCTTCAACGGCCCGCGCCGGTCAGCGTCTATCTGCTGGCCGAGCACCTCGACGCGGCGCTCGCCGCCGGCGAGGACCTGACGAGCGTACTGTTCATCTGGCCGGGGCCGCAGCCGCGCGAGCCCGATGACATCGCCGAGCTGCGCGCCGGCCAGCGGGGCGCCATCGAGCGCATCCGCACCTTCGAGCTGGCGCTGCTCTCACGCGTCATCAAAGGACGCGAGTGGGCGACAGAGGTCGGCCTCAGCGAGGAGCGCTTTGCCATGATGGCGCGCCTTTACCTCGCCGGTACCGTCATCCTGCTCGACGCCGTCGCCGAATGCGCCGACGTCAGCGCCGCCGACTTCGATTCCGGTGATGGATTGCTTGCGTATGTCCGCAGCCGCGGGATGATCGCCGAGGACGCGCCGTCAATCTCCGACACGGCGCCGCTGGTCGCCGGCGAGAACTTCCTCGTCGCGCGGCGCATTCCGCTGGGGCCGCTGCTCGATCTCGTCGCCACCTTCCTCGACACACTCGAGGCGGAATACGATCTGTTCGTCACATACAAAGACGGCGGATCGGCCTTCAGCCTCCCCGCCGCCCTGTTGCGTTGAGAACGCCCGCGTCCGCTTACAGCGGGCGCAGGTTGTCCGACATCAGCTGACCGGCGCTGCGGCCGCCTTCGCTGCGTCCGCCGCTGCCGTAGTTGCGCTCCACCTGGGCGTAGCGCGAGCGATACTCATAGTCACGCTCGGCACGGTAGCTGCGACGCTCCTCGTAGCTGGCAACCTCGCGACGCGAACGACGACGCTCGGACTTGCCGTCCTCGTCCTCGTCGTTGTTGCGGGCGACCTTCTTCTTGGCCTTGAAGTCGTCGTCGCCATTGCTGGCAACTCTCTTCTTGGCAGACTTGCGCGGCTTGGAGTTCCTCGTCCTGCGCCACGGCGGCCAAGCGCGCCTTCGGCGCCTTCTTCGCCTCCGGAGCTTCGCGCGCCTCGGCTGCCTGCCGCGGAGCGGCTGCCGCCTGCTCGGTGATCGAGGACGTCTCGGTCACAGCCGCAACGACCTTCGGCTGCTCGTCGACGATGCGATCCTCATCCCACTCGGTCTGGTTGACCGCGACCTCTTGGCCGCGCGAGGGACCACCAATGCGGCTCTGCATGGAGAAACCGCCAAAAGCGATCGGCGTGCGCTGCACGTCACCACCCGAATAGGCAAGTGTCACGCTGCGCCCCATGGCCTGCGGCGCCTCGGCCACCAGCATGTTGGAGCCGATTCCCTGACCCTTGAACGCGTTCGCCGTCGTCACAGGAGCGAAGGGCGAGCCGGTCGTCGCCTTGAAGGCGAGGACCACGGCCATGCCTTGCTGCGCGTCATCGAGGCTGGCGTACTGGCCGATGTCGCCCGGAACCGGATCGTAGTTGCGGTTCTTGACGTACTTCGTCTCGTGCTCTTCCGGCGCCTTGATCACCTTCACCTTGAGCTTGGCGACACCGTCACCCTCAAAGCCGAGCTTCTCGGCGGCGGCACGCGAAAGATCGAGCGTGCGGTTGCCCCAGTAGGGGCCGGCGTTGTTCACGCGCACGACGAGCGCGCGCTTGTTCTCGGGGCTCCACACGAGCAGCTGCGTGCCATCGGGATAGATCGGGCTCGCAGTGTTATCGGGACGGTCCGGATGGAACTGCTCTCCCGACGAGGTGAGACCGCACGGATTGAAGCGGTCCTTGCTGCAGTCGTCGTAATGCGAAGCGGTAATCGCCTCTTCTTTGCCGACCATCGCCTGCGTCTCGGCGATGGTCTTCACACGATGGCATTTACCGACGAAACAATATGTCTTCCCCGGCGTCTTCGCCTCTGCGGGCGTGGACGTGGTTGCCGGAATGGCCACCGCAGCGAACGCAGAAGCGATCGAAGCGATGCACACCAGGCGAACGCGCTCCGCCCAGGTGATCTTGCTCAACGCCATTGCACAACTCCGTGTTTGTTTTTCTTTAAGCGACGGCGAGAACGGCGTTGCAGAACTGTCGGTTCCGTAACGACTGCCCCCGCGAGTGGTCGCTTGAAACAGGAGGAAGAGGAGATAACGCGGCAGGTCACTGCGCGATGCCGTCGCTGCGACGCATGGCCGCTAAATTCACATCAAACCTTGCGCCGCCAATTTCTCCTCGAGGCTCGCGCGCGCGCGTTCGAGCAGGCTCGAATTTGTTGAGCGCAGAACGAGTTGTGTAGAGATGCGGCCGTCGGAGAACGACGGATAGCTCCCCATTGCAACATCGGGAAATGTTTCTTGATGGGTTGCAAAAATATCCGCGACGTCTCCCTCGGCGCGAAAAAGTTTGATCGTTGCCGTGAGCATTTGGGCGCCGGTGCGCAGTCGCGGCGTCACATCATCGAGCATTACCTGCATGACATCGGGCACGCCAGCGAGCACGATAACGTTGCCGATCATGAAGCCGGGCGCGATGGAAACGGCGTTCGCGATCAGCTCCGCACTGTGCGGAATGCGCGCCATGCGCATGCGTGCAGGAGTGGCCTCGACGCCGCGCTTTTCGAAGAAGGCATTGAGCATCGCGACGGCGCGCGGATCATGATCGATCGAAACGCCGAGGGCTTTGGCGACCGCGTCGGCGGTGATGTCGTCGTGCGTCGGTCCGATGCCGCCGGTGGTGATCAAGTAGGTATAGCGCGCGCGCAAGGCGTTCACTGCCGCGACGATCGCCGCCTCATTATCGGCGACGACGCGCACCTCCTGCAGACGGATGCCGACACGCGTCAGATGCGCGGCGATGTAACCGATGTTCTCATCGCGCGTGCGGCCCGACAGGATCTCGTCGCCGATCACCAGCACCGCCGCCGTAACGATATCTTCGCCGCTCAACTCTCGTCTATACCGTCTGGCGAGCGCGTGTCTTAGCACCTAGTGTCCGGATTCCGAAGTTCGCCGGAGTTCGCCGCTGGGGCAGGAGCGAACTTCGGAATCATAGGGGACACTAGCGTCGTAGCCTTGCTAGTGTGATTTAGATCGAGAAATTCGCTCGACACCTCGACGCACACAATTGCGAATTTCTCGATCATCACACTAGGCTCGCGGCATGCAATTCCTCACACCCCTTGTGCGCGGGCGCCTCAAGCAACGCTACAAGCGCTTCCTCGCCGATGTCGTGCTCGACAGCGGCGAGCACATTACCGCCGCCTGCCCGAACACCGGCGCCATGCTGGGTCTGACGGCGCCGGGTTCGACGGTGTGGCTGTCCAAGAGCGCGGCGGCGACGCGCAAGTATGCCCACACCTGGGAGATGGTCGAAACAGACCTCGGCAGCGGCCCGACGCTCGTCGGCATCAACCCGATGCAGCCGAACCGGCTCGTCGCCGAGGCGATCGCCGCCGGCGCCATCAAGAAGCTGACCGGCTACGCGAGCCTCCGCCGCGAGGTGAAGTACGGCGAGACGAGCCGCATCGATCTGCTGCTCGAGGACGAGCGCAAGGGGCGCTGCTACGTCGAGGTCAAGAACGTCCACTTGATGCGAGAGGCGGGGCGGGCCGAGTTCCCCGACTGCGTGACGACGCGCGGGGCCAAGCATCTGCGCGAGCTCAGCCTGATGGTGGCAGACGGTCACCGCGCGGTGATGCTGTACCTCATCCAGCGTTCCGACGCCGAGACGTTCTCCATCGCCGGCGATTTCGATGCCGCGTATGCCGAGGCGTTCAAGCTCGCCGCCGACGCGGGAGTCGAGGCGCTTGCCTACCGATGTCGCCTCAGCCCCGAGGAGATAGCCGTCGATAAGGCCGTGCGCATCGTGCGCTAGCGCGATCGCAGACGATCAGAGCCTACGAGATTGTAATGGCGTGCAGCCCTCGTAACTGTAACGAAAGAGCGGGGCACGCGTATTTGTCAGCGAGCAGACCCGCCTGAGCAAGGCGAGCCACCCGAACCTCCACCCGGGAGAATTCATTATGCTTACGCGTCGGAACTTCGGCCTCGCTGCCTTTGGTCTTGCCGCAATCGGTGCCGGCTGGCGCACGCACGCCCACGCCAACGAGGAAACAATGGCAACAACAACCAAATCCCCGTTTGAAGTCACCAAGACGCCGGAGGATTGGCGCAAGATCCTGACGCCCGAGCAGTTCCACGTCCTGCGCGAGCACGGCACGGAGCGCGCCGGCACCAGCCCGCTCGACAAGAACTACGCGGCAGGCACCTACGATTGCGCCGGCTGCGATCTGCCGCTGTTCTCCTCGCAGACGAAATTCAACAGCGGCACCGGCTGGCCGAGCTTCTATCAACCGCTCGACAATGCCGTCGGCAACTCGGTCGATAAGTCGTTCTTTACGACTCGCACCGAAGTTCATTGCCGCCGCTGCGGCGGCCACCTTGGCCACGTGTTCGAGGACGGCCCGCCGCCGACCGGACTGCGCTACTGCATGAACGGCGTCGCGTTGAAATTCATCCCGAAGGCGGCCTGAACCCGGCCGTCACTGCGGAGCCGCGCTTCACCATGACCGTACCTGCGAAGAATCCAACCATGGTGGAGCGACTGCGCGGCTGGGCGCGCGACATCAAGCGCGACGTGCATGCGCTCTACCTGTCGGCGCGCGATCCGCGCGTACCGTGGTACGCCAAGGCGGTGGCGGTCGCTGTCGCCGCCTACGCGCTGTCGCCGATCGATCTCATTCCGGATTTCATTCCGGTGCTCGGTTACCTCGACGATCTCATCTTAGTGCCGCTCGGCATATTGCTCGCCGTGCGCCTCATCCCACCCGCCATCTTCGCCGAGCATCGATCGACCGCCACTTCGGCGCCGTTGCAGGCAAGCCGCGGCGCCGCTGCCGTCATCGTTGCCATCTGGATCGGCCTGGCGCTCATCGTCATTGGCTGGACCATTCGCTATTTCGCGCCACCAGCATAAGGAGCTGCCATGCAACGCCTTGCCGTCGCGACCGCCGCTGCTCTCGCCGCTATCGGCGCTCTCGCGCTGACGCATCCCTCGCAATCGGCCCCGCCGGCGCCAAAGGCATCGGCGCTCGCCGCGCCTGGGCTAGAGGTCGCGACCTTCGCCGGCGGCTGCTTCTGGTCGATGGAATACGCTTTCGACAAAGTCGAGGGCGTCCGTCAGACGGTCTCGGGTTTCATGGGCGGCAAGACTCCGAACCCCACGTATGACGAAGTCTCGCGCGGCAACACCGGCCACGCAGAGAGCGTGCAGGTCACTTTCGATCCGAAGGTCATCAGCTACCCGCAGCTCGTCGACTACTATTGGCACCACGTCGACCTGCTCGACGGCGGCGGGCAGTTCTGCGATCGCGGCGACGAATACCGGCCCGTCATCTTCGCCCACACGCCGGAGCAGAAGCAGGCGGCGGCGGACAGCAAAGCCAAGCTCGACGCGAGCCATCGTTTCTCGACGCCGATCGCCGTCGCCGTCACCGACGCTGGGCCGTTCACGGCGGCCGAGGACTACCACCAGAACTTCCACAACACGAACACGCAATACTACAAGCGCTACCGCGCCGGCTGCGGCCATGACCGGCGGTTGAAGGAAATTTGGGGCGCGGAAGCCGACACGGCGGCGCACTGAGCGCCGCCGCGCCATAACGCATCAGTTCGTGCGGCGGCCGAACGAGACGGCGTAATCCTGCGAACGCATCGGCAGTATCTTGTCGTTCTGCGATGGCTCGACGCCGTCGGCCAGGTTGTTGGGATCGAAAATTCCAACGTCGCAGGACTCTGTCGGCTCCAGGCCGGCAATGGCGATCATTCCGACTTTCACACTCTTGCGGTCGGACGGCCATTCGGATGTCGGATCATTGTCCTGATCGCCCGGCTGGCCGAGAACGGCGAAGAGATTGAACTCGACCGGCCCTTTGGCGAACTGGTCGTTGAGCTCTTTCGCGTAAAAATCGGTGCCCTTCGCCTCCGCGTCCTTATCATTCAGTCCCTTGAAGCCGCCCACCGGCTCCGCCTTCCATTTGACGGCTTGGCGATCGCCCTTGGCGTTGGTGAGATAGAAAGTGTGCACCCCGAAATAGTCCGCCGTTGCGTAGCTCGCCGGCGTCTCGCGTGCCGTGAGCCACGCCTTTTGCCTGGTCGAATCGGGATTGGCCTGGAAGAAGGCGTCGATCTTGGCCTTGTCTTTGGTGGCAACCGTGCGCAGCAACTCAAGGAACTGCTCGGGCGTCTTGGCGACGAAGATCGGTGCCGAGATCAGTAACAAGTCGCTGACGCTGCCGTCGGGAAGCTGGAAGTGCATGGCGATGCCGCGCACGTTGTCCTTCTGGCCGTCGGAGGCCGCCGGATTGCCGCCGCCGAGCGAGAAGCGCCCCACGAGAGGAACCGGCGCGGCAAACATCGGAGCTTTGCTGAGGGCCGCGGCCTCCGCCGTCGGCGTGAAGGTGCCCTTGACGCAAATGCCTTTCGTATGGGCGGCCCGCATCTTTGCATGCGCCCCGAACACACCGTTAAGCCCATCGATGAGCTGCTCCGGCTGAGCTTCCTCGGCCCACGCGGGCGCCGACATCAGCACCAGTGACAACCCTGCGAAGCCCAATATTCCTGAAATCTGCATTGTCGATCTCCCTCCTCGACCAGCCCCACGTCGGGCTGTTCCCAGCTTGGCACCCACGAAGCTATTCGTTGCCGCCGACGCGTTCGTGTCAACGCAACCCGCGCCGCAACGCCGCAGTCCCACGGTGCGCGCTAGTGCGAGGGGAAGTAATTTCCGTGGAAGCTGAAGGGGATGTGGTGCGGGCACTCGGCTCGGGCAATTTCGGCAAGCGAGTGTGCATCGAGCACCAGCAGGAAAGAGACGCCGCGCATGGCGTCGAAGACGACCGACAGCAGCACGCCCTCGCCTTCCTCGTACGCCCCTGGCTCGGAAACGAATACCGGCTCACCTGGATAGCAGCCGTCGGTGTGCCACGTGCGTGTGGCGCGGCTGGCGAGATCGATGCGAACGATGCTGTCGATAAAATCGCCGCCCTTGGTGCGGCCGGTTCCCCAGACGAAGCGATAGGCGCGACCGGCGCAGCGCTCATAGTCGATGCGCGGTAGCTCGATCATCTCGTCGGCGAGTTGCACGACTTCGACCGGATCAGAGTCGTCCAGCGACAGGATATAACGCGTCAGTCGCCCGGTAGCGTTGACGGATGCACCGGCGCGCAGGTGCGAGAGATAGAGCTGATCGATGATACCCGCGTCGTCGTAGGTGATGACATCGATCAGCAGATCCGACCCTTCCTCGAAAGCGTTGACGTGGTGGAAGCCGAACGCCGCGTCGGCCGTGCGCGAAGCGACGAGGGCGCCGCTATCCTTGTCGAACACGTGAAAGCGCAGACCCCGATCGGGCAGCCAGCGGTAATTGCGGATGAATGGCGCGGCCGCCAACATCAGCCGCAACGGATCGACGACGAGGGGAAACTCCGTCAGCACCAGGTAGCGCTCGGTCATCGCGAACGAGTGCATGTAGGCCGGCCTGTCGACCGGCATCTCGGCGACGATACGCTCGGGCGAGCCATCGTCGGGAATGGCAAACAGCCGGTAGTGCGACTTGCGGCCGAACTCGACGACGTAGCTGAAGCGGCAGCCGCGCGCGGCGTCGTGGTGGGGATGGGCGATCGACACCATGCCGCCGATCTCGGCGCTCGCCGTATAGTGTCCCAGCGTCTGCAACGTCTCGGCGTCGAAGCGCACCGGCAGCGTCGTCTCGGTCAGCGCCACCGGCACGCCGCCGAACATATCGATGTTGACGTTGCAGTTGTCGGTGAGGTGCGGCGAGAAGACGGCGGCGACGCGCTGGAACAGCGTACGGCATGGGTCGGTGGCGAATTCACCGCGCGCCAGAGAGCCCTTCACCACCGCCTCGCAATAGCTGTCCGAGCGCAGGAAGCGGTTGGCGTACGTCACCCGGCCGTCGGCGAAGCTGAAACGATGCAGCATCGCCAACCCATCGAACCAGTGGTTCACGGTGGTGCTGCCGACCTCGAACTTGGCGGGGCCGGTGCGCACAAGCGAGCCGGTGAGCCAAGGCGGAAACGTGCCCTGCAGCGGTAGCGGCATGGGTCCGACCTCGTTGTCGAGATCGGCAAATCCAGCCGCGTACGAAGTCCGATCAGACCCTGTCATGGCAATCACCCTGCGCTCACGGTGAAAATAATCCGTCAATGCGAGGAGGCAACGGTTGGTTCTAGTCTACCACCAACAGGCGAGCTTCCTCGCGGGAGCGCTTCAGGGACTGAGCTGCACCGCCATCACGTGGCCGACCCAGACGGCCAGCACACAGACGACGACCGAAGCGACGATATAGATACTCGCCAAGCCCCAGGCGCCTTCCTGCATGAGGGCGAGCGTCTGCAGGCTGAAGGCGGAGAAGGTCGTGTAGCCGCCGCACAGCCCGACCATCACGAACAGCCGCATCGACGGGTCGACATCGAGACGCCCGCCAGGGCCCGACAGGGTGGCGAAGAAGCCAATGATCAGCGAGCCGCTGACGTTGACGAGGAGCGTGCCCCACGGCAGCGCCTCGCCGAACAGGCGTGCGCTCACGCCGGAAAGCCAGAAGCGGGCCATACCGCCCAAAGCACTGCCGATGCCGATCCAGAAATAGGCGTGCACGCTTCCCCCGTTGCGCTGATTTGCTGAGTGCAGCCTAGCACGCCAACGCCGGCGGCGAATGCCGCCACCGGCGCGCAGTGACACTTCCACCGCGCTATTCCGCGGCCTGCCGGTGCGCTGCCAGCACCTGATCGGCGAGGCGCCCGGTAAGCTCCGCCAGATGGTCGAAGCGCGAGGTGTACGTCCCGACGCCAGCCGTCGCCGATCGCAGGTCGACGATCAGGCTCTCCATCTCCGACGCCGGCATCTGCGCCTGCACCAGATCCCAGCCGTTCCAACCCTCGCGCGAGTCAAAGCCGAGAATCTGCCCGCGGCGCTGCGCGATGATGGCGTTGATGCGCGCCGTAGCTTCGCTCGGCACGGCGATCTCGACCGCCATCACCGGCTCCAGCAGCACCGGGCCGCACTTGGGCAACCCATCGCTCATGCCAAGACGCGCCGCCTGCCGGAAGGCCATGTCGGAGCTGTCGACCGTGTGATACGAGCCGTCGAGCAGCGTCACCGATACATCCACCACCGGGAAGCCGAGGGGCCCGTGCTGCAGGTAGTCTTTGACGCCGATCTCCACCGAGGGGATGTACTGGCGGGGAACGACGCCGCCGGTGATCTTTTCGGCAAATTCGAAGCCTTCGCCGCGCGCGCGCGGCTGGATGTCGAGCACCACGTCGCCGAACTGGCCGTGGCCGCCCGACTGTTTCTTGTGCCGGCCGCGAACCTGTGTCCCGGCGCGGATCGTCTCCTTGTAGGGCACCAGCCGCGCCTGCCGTTCGACCGCCACGCCGTACTTGCGCTGCAGCCGCTCCGTCGATACGCGCAGGTGCATCTCGCCCTGGCCGAGCAGCAGCATCTGGTGCGTGTCGGCGTTCATCTCGACGCGCAGCGACGGATCCTCCTCGATCAGCTTGCCGATCGCCGACGTGAGCTTCACCTCGTCCTTGCGGTCCTTGAGGCCAAGCCCCGTGGCGAAAACCGGCGGCGGTGGTGGCGGTCCTTTGGCCTGCGCGGCGCCGCCCTTCTCGGCGCTGATGGTCTCGCCTGACTTGATGGTATCGAGACGACCCAGCGCAACGGTATCGCCGGCCTTGGCCGTCGACCGCTTCACCGGCTCCTCGCCGCGCAAACCGAATACACCAGCGGCCCGCTCATCGCGCCCGTCAACGCCGGTCACCACGGTACCGTCACCGAATTCACCGGTCAGCACGCGTACGAGCGAGAGCTTGCCGCCGTGCGCCGTATGCAGTGACTTCATCACGTACGCGGCGGATTTGGCGTTCTCCAGCTTCAAGCGCCGCGCCGTGACCTCAACCGTCGGAGCTTCGTGGCGCAGCGCTTTCAAGAGCCGGAAGATGCCATGGTTGTCGCGCGCCGAGCCGAGCAGCACCGGGCAAATGAGTCCGTCGCGGAATTCCTGCGTCAGGTCTTGGAAGACCTTGTCGCGTGGGGGCGGCATGTCGGAGAGCAGTTGCTCCATCAGCTCATCGTCGTGGTCGGCGAGCTGTTCGAGCATATGGAAACGCGCTTCCTTCTCACGCTCCGACACGGAGGCGGGAAGCTCGACCACTTCGGATGGGGCATTGGTGCGATAAATAAAGGCGCGCTCGGAGGCGAGATCGACGAAGCCGGTGGCGACGCCATTTTCCCAAATCGGTATCTGCCGCAGCACCAGAGGTTTGGTGCTCGCCGGCTGCAGCACCGGGATCAACTCCCGCAAGGGCACCTCGGATTCATCGATCTTATTGAGGAACAGGAAGTGGGGGATGCCGCGATCTTCGAGTTGCTTCAGTATGATCTGCAGCGCCGGCACCCGCTTGGGATCGGCCTCGCAGACGACAACGGCCGCATCGCAGGCGGTCAGCGCGAGGGCTCCTTCGTACTGGAATTCGATGGAGCCGGGGCAGTCGATGAAGGTGAAGTTATCGCCGAGGAATGACACGTCGGCGACGTTGAGCGAAACGCTCATTCCGTGGCTACGGGCTTCGGGGCTGGCGTCGCCGATGCTCGACTTGTCCGGCACGCTGCCGGCACGCTGGATGGCGCCGGTGCGCGCCAGAATGGATTCCAGCAAGGTCGTCTTGCCGCTGAGATAGGGTCCGACGAGTGCGATGCAGCGGGAGCGGGGGCTCCCACTGGCTCCCGCTTTAGGTCCATCCGACTGCGCCATTGCTTCCTCCCACTGACTGGATTGGAGGCGCGCGCTCGCGACCATCGCGCGCCTCGCGCCTCTGGGGAGGTGCGCGATGGGGTATGTTCGCGCCGCGTCGGAAGCGGCGCAAGCCCTGGCGTATGAAAACTTGCGCCACTGCTTGCGGCGAGTTGCTGATCTAAGTCGTTTGGGAATGAATATTGCGTCGCACAACGATGCGCCAAGAATTCGTCTTTCCAATTCGCAGTAGCACAATGGAAAATACTTGCTCGGGAACCTTTTTAAGCCATTATGAATTTATCGGTTCGTTCGAGGCCATCAACGGACCGGTAGGGTCGCAGAGGGCACCGACCCATAGGAATGAGGCGTGCGATGAGTATGAAAACGCTGATGTCGGCGGCCCATGCGGCGGGCTATGCCATGGCAGCCGATGACATTTCCGAGCCGCGTGCTGAGTTGGTGCGCGTTCCGCAATCAACCGCTGTCGTCGTGCACCGGGCTGCGCACCGCGGTCCGATTGCCAACGCACAACGGTCGTTGCGCCGGATGTGGTTGCGGGCCTGGTCGGCAGATTATTTCGGCCACCACCGCGCCGCGGCTTAGGGAATAGGCCACAAGAAGCCCGTTGTTTGGGCGCGCCTCGGCGCGCCCTTCGTGTTTCTGGCGCCTAGTACTTCGCCGCCAACCAAATCACCAGCAAAACGATTGCCGTCGCCGCCAGCGCAATGCGCCACATGAAGCAGGTGGCACATGGCCTTTGCTGTGTTGAAGCGCCCTCGTCCATTCTCGAAGTATAGCCTGCCTTAGCGCAGGTTGCCGCAGAAGCGCTGAATGCGCCGGCAGGCGTCCTCGAGAACCTCCTTCGACGTCGCGTAGGACACACGGAAGGCCGGCGAGGAAGCGAATGCGGCGCCGTGCACGACCGCGACACCCTCCTCTTCAAGCAACGCCGTGGCGAAATCTTCGTCATTCTCGATCTTCTTGCCCGAGGCGCTGGTCTTGCCGATGGTTCCGGCGCAGCTCGGATAGACGTAGAACGCTCCTTCAGGCTTGGGGCAGCGCAGGCCGTTGGCCTGATTGAGCATCGACACGACGAGGTCGCGCCGCTCGACGAATTTCGCATTGTTGGCGGCGATGAAGTCCTGCGGGCCATCGAGCGCCTCGACGGCGGCCGCCTGCGTGATCGAGGACGGGTTCGACGTCGACTGCGATTGCAGCTTGCGCATGGCATCGATGAGCGCCACCGGACCGCCGGCGTAGCCGAGGCGCCAGCCGGTCATGCAGTACGCCTTCGACAGGCCATTGATGGTCAACGTCCGATCGATGAGCGCCGGCTCGACCTCGGCGACGGTGGCGAACTGCAGCCCGTCGTAAAGCAGGTGCTCGTAGATATCGTCGGTCATGATCCAGACGTGCGGGTGCTTCAGCAGCACGTCCGTCAGCGCCTTGATCTCGTCCTTCGAGTACGCGGCACCCGTCGGGTTGGACGGCGAGTTGAAGATCAGCCACTTGGTCTTCGGCGTGATCGCAGCCTCCAGCGCCGCCGGCTTCAGCCGGTAGCCGTCCTCCACTTTGGTATCGATGAAGACGGGCTTGGCGTCGGCCAGCATGACGATGTCGGCATACGAGACCCAGCATGGTGCCGGGATGAGCACCTCGTCGCCGGCGTTCAGCGTCGCCAGCAATGCATTGTAGATGACCTGCTTGCCGCCGGTGCCGACCGAGATCTGGTTCGGCTTGTAGTCGAGGTTGTTCTCGCGCTTGAACTTGCGCACGATCGCCGCCTTCAGCTCAGGCGTTCCGTCGACGTCCGTATACTTGGTTTTGCCTTCGGCCAGCGCCTTGACCGCCGCCTGCTTGATGTTCTCGGGCGTATCGAAATCCGGCTCGCCCGCCGACAGCGAAATGATGTCGCGACCGGCGGCCTTGAGCTGCCGCGCCTTCATCGACGCCGCGATGGTCGCGGAGGGCTGAATTCGATTCAAGCTGTCGGCGATGAAGCCCATCGGTCAAAACCTTTCGGAAGATCGTTCGCGGCTGCGAGCGGCGCGGACACTATCTGCAGCGAGCGGTGACTTCAATACATCGCGCGTTGCGAATCGGGCGCGCGCCTGGGCGCCGGGATTTCCTGCTCGCCACGCCGCCGCGTGACCTGGGCGCCACATCGAAGGGGCGACGCGCATTAATCAAAAGAATACGCCGCGATCGCCACATTGTGTCCCCACACCCGCCACGAAACGGGTTGAACATCCTCACATGACAGAACGCCGTCGGCCTAATCGCCGGCGCCATCAGAAGGATCTGATGCGATGTCCGATGCTGGACCCTTGAGGTTGGTACTGAGGACCGCAGCCGACGTGTTCATCGGCCTTATCTTGTTCGTCTCCTTCGTGTTGGCCCTCAGCGCGCACGAGCGGACCATGGCAGCCACGCACCGCCTCGGTGACCTGCTCTCGGTAAGCTCCAGCGCCGGCGACCTGCTCAAGTTTTCGCTCGATGACCGCCCCCTGATGGCGGCTGCGGTCGTGGCTACGGCCGTGCCGGCGCCACGGGGCGCCGCGTTCAGTGGCCGGCGTCAGACCCCGAAAAGCGCCGCCATTGTGCTGCTGGGCGGCATCTTTTCGATGATTGTAGCGTTCAACCTTGCGTTTTTCAGACACCTTCGCCGCGAGTACGCCTCCCCGCGGTGAGGTGCGTGGAGGGGGGGCCCGGCTCTGCTGGGAGCCCTTGACGGTCTCTCCTCCACTCCTAACATTTCGGTAATTCGACTGTTGTACTCGGCCTTATGCTTTAAAGTCAGGAACCCGGGCTGGCCGGGAGCCTAAAGACAAGCGGAGCTGAACATGGGTAAGGGCGCCATTCGCAAGAACCTCCCGATCGCCGTTCTTGGCCTCGCCGGCCTCGGCCTCGGCGCCGCAGCCATGACGATCGGCAACGGCGACGCCGTCGTCGAGCGCGGTTTCCAGCGTGCCTTCGCCGACCTCGACGGTACGGGCGAACCGGGCAAGCCGCGGCCAGTCGTCGCCGGCAGCGAAGAGTTCTGGCTGACCCACCTCGTGCACAACGCCGATCCGGCGACGCCCAAGCTGGTGGCCGTCGGCGATCGCATCACCATCAATTCCGGCGGCCGCGAGCGCGTGCTCAGCGTGGTTACCGTCGACAAGCTCGACAGCCAGGTGCTGCCCGTCTCGTCGGAGCGGCCGACCCCGCTGCTGCTCGTCACCTGCCGCGACGACGCGCAGCCGCACGCGCGTCCCGTGCGCTTCTTGATCGAAGCCGGCGAGGATCTCCCGGCAATGTCCTCGGCCAAGGCCGCGCGCACGCTGTAGAGTTCGTCCTAAGCGGTTGCGATGCCTCGCATGACGCCCTCGCGTCGGGCGTGACGTATTGCCTTCACGCCAGCCCCCCATGATATGGTCGCCCCATCGAGGGGCTCACCGGCAGCTCCGGCTGCCACGACTAGCATCGGGGACGACCTCAGCAATGCGCCTCAATCCGCCGACCATCGCCATCTTCCTCATCTCGCTGACGCTGGCCATCCTCGCCCTCATCACCAAGCTGGGCTTCGTCGGCGTGCCGCGCTACCTGCCGCACCAGGAATTCTGGTTGGCCATCACCGCCTACATCACGCTGATGGTTGGCAATCTGGTGCGCGGGGTCTGAACGCGGGATCAGGCGGTTACCACGGGATCGGCGCCTTATCGCGGAAGAAGCCGCCGGTCGGCCCCGTTTCGGGAAGCGTCGCCAGCCAGACGGCGGTTTCGGCGGCCTTGTCGACGCCCCGCGTTGCATTGGGGCCGCCCATATCGGTGCGCACCCATCCCGGGCACATGGCATTGACCTTGATCGGCGCCGGCCCGAGCTCGGCTGCCGCGATGCGCGTCAGCGCGTTCAGCGCCGCCTTCGACATGCGGTAGGCGGGGAAGCCGGCACCCATGTCGGAGAGCTGTCCCGCTCCCGAGGATATGTTCACCACGCGGCCATACTCGCCCTTCTGCATGATCGGCACCACGGCCTGGATCAGCCGCAAGGGTCCGACGGTGTTGATAAGGTAGGTCTCCATGGCGAGGTCGGCCGACACCTCGAGCACGCTCGTTTCCTCGGCGGTAAATCCCTCCCTCAGAATCCCCGCGTTGTTGACCAGCACATCGATGCGGCCGAACAGGCGCAACACCTCATCGACCGCCGCGCGAATGCTTTGCTCGTTCGTCACGTCGAGCTCGACCACCGGCGGCTCCAGCCCTTCCGACGCAAGCTTGGCCGCAGCCTCGCGCCCCTTGCCGACGTCGCGCGAGCCAAGCACAGCCATCAAGCCGGCGCGCGACAACTGCTTGACGATCTCCAGCCCGATGCCGCGGTTGGCGCCCGTCACCAAAGCGATGCGAGTTTCGGCCATTTCTGTTCGTCTCCTGGGGGCTGCCACGCTGCGTCTTGTTATTGGCGCGACCTTAGCTGCTTCACGGCTTGCCCGAGAAGACAAAGAATGCGCCGAGAGCAATGAAACCGAAGCCCATCACCTGGCTGAAGCTGATCGGCTCCTTCAGATAGAGCACCGAGAAGATGGCGAACACGGAGAGCGACAGCACCTCCTGGATCGTCTTCAGCTCGGCGGCGGAATAGACGGCGTTGCCGTAGCGATTGGCCGGCACGGCGAGGCAGTACTCGAAGAATGCGATGAGCCAGGAAACAACGATGACAAGTAGCAGCGGCTGCTCCTTGAAGCGCAGGTGACCGTACCAAGCGAAGGTCATAAACACGTTGGACAAGGCAAGAAGCACGATCGGCATCACTTGTGCCGGGATCGCGGGAAAGGTCATCGTTGTTGTCTCCAATATTGTGCGGGCGGAGTTAGCCGCACCCGGTCGGCGCTGTCGAGCTTGTGGCGCGATGTGACGGCGACGGAATATCAAGTGCGGCTGCGTTGCGGTTGTAGGGGCGGGCCTGCACGCAACATCGGTAGCGCGAGAGACCAATGAGCAGAATTCTTACGCCGCAGTTGGGGCGCCGCCACGTGGTGCGGGGGCTGGCGGCCGTGACGGCGGCAGCGCTGGTGCCGCCCAGGGGAACCGCTCGTGCAGCTCACGAGGGGCTCGTCACGACGCCGGCGCAGACCGAGGGTCCGTTCTATCCGACCGATTGGACCGGCGATGCCGACAACGATCTCGTCCGCGTCATCGGCGAAGCGGCGCAGGCGCAAGGGCAGATCACCCACATCGTCGGCCGCGTGCTCGACGCCTCCGGCGCACCCATCCCCGACGCAGCCATCGAAATCTGGCAGTGCGATGCGACCGGCATCTATCGCCATCCGCGCGATACGGGCTGGTTCCGCAAGCGCGACGGCAGCTTCCAGGGGCGCGGGCGCGATACCGCCGATGGCAAGGGCGGCTACAGCTTTCGCACCATCAAGCCCGTCGCCTATCCGGGCCGCACGCCGCACATCCATTTCGCCATAACGGCGCCGGGCCGTGAAACTCTGATCACGCAAATGTACGTCGCCGGCGAAGCGCAAAACGAGCGCGACGGCATCCTCAACGGCATCCGCGATCAACGCCAGCGGGACAGCGTCATCGTGGCTCTACAGCCGGGCGACAGCCTCGAGCCGCAAGCGCTGCTCGGCACCTTCGACATTGTCCTCGCCGGCTGACGCACCCCAGCGCTCCGGGACCGCCAGTACGAACGAACTACGACCGGCATCCTCTGACACCCTCGGTTGACAACATACCAACTAGTCGGTATGTATCTATGAAGCCGCCATTGAGGGTCGCATGGCACCCGCCGCTTCGAAGCCAACCGCTCGAACCAAGATCCTCGGCTCCGCCTTGGCGGTGCTCCGCGGCAAGGGTTACGCGGCCACCAGCGTCGATGACCTGTGCGCCGCCGCCGGTGTCACCAAGGGCGCCTTCTTCCACCACTTCAAGAGCAAGGAAGACCTCGCCGTCGCCGCCGCCGACTATTGGTCGGAGACGACCGCGGCGTTCTTCGCCAGTGCCCCCTACCACGCGCACACCGACCCGCTGCACCGCCTGCTCGGCTACATCGATTTCCGCAAGGCGATCCTCATCGGCGACATTCCCGAGTTCACCTGCCTCGCCGGCACCATGGTGCAGGAGACGTACGCGACCAATCCCTCCATCCGCGATGCATGTGCCCGCGCCATCTTCGACCATGCCGAAACGCTCGAAGCCGACATCGCCGCGGCGGTCGCGGCGCGCGCCGTTACGCCGTCGTGGAGCGCCAAGAGCCTCGCGCTGCACACCCAGGCGGTGCTGCAGGGCGCCTTCATCCTCGCCAAGGCTAAAGGCGGCGCGCAGGTCGCCGCCGAAAGTGTCGACCACCTGCGCCGCTACGTGGAACTGCTGTTCGAACAACCCAAACATCAGGAGGAAGCAGCATGAGCAAGACAGCCACGCCCTCGAAGCCCAAGTCCGCAACCAAGTCCGCCGGCAAGTCGCCTGCCAAAACGGCCAACGACAAGATCGACCGCAAGGCGCCGGGTCTGGCGCCGCACATCACCTGCCGTGATGCAGCCAAGGCGATCGAGTTTTACAAGAAAGCGTTTGGCGCCGTGGAGCTGATGCGTCTACCCGGCCCCGACGGCAAACTGATGCACGCAGCCGTGCAGATCAACGGGGCCATGGTGATGCTCAACGACGAGATGCCCGCGTACGGTGCGCTGTCGCCGCTGTCGTTGAAGGGTACGGCCGTCACGCTGCATCTCAACGTCCCTGACGTCGATGCGTGGTTTGCCCGCGCCGTGAAGGCAGGCGCCACCGCCACGATGCCGGTCGCCGACATGTTCTGGGGCGACCGCTACGGCATCGTCACCGATCCGTTCGGGCACGCGTGGTCGATCTCAACGCATCAGAAGGACATGTCCGTCGGCGAGATCCAGGAAGCCCTCAAGGCGATGGGCA
>CAWEWG010000002.1:0-79733 GCA_963812795.1 uncultured Alphaproteobacteria bacterium
AAATTGGATGCTTCTTTCCGCTTCCTTGCGCGCGCGGAGATCCCGAATAGCAACGGCATGATGCGGTTTTCCCCCCACATCGACGACGCGCTGTATAAGTTCGACCGGTACGTCCGCGCCATCGCAATTGCGCAGCACGCCCTCAACAAGCGTGTTCTCGCGCTCGAAAAGCTTGCGGCGCAGGTCGTCGTCGGGAAAGTATCGTTCGAGCTTAGTGCCGAGCACGCTGTCGACGGCGGCGTAACCGCTAACATCCACGAAGTTGTCGTTGACGGTTACGACAGTGTCGCCGTCGCAAACAAGCAGACCCTCCACCGCCGCATTGGCAAGGCCACGCATCCGCTCGGCCTCAAGCTCCTCGCGCCGCCGGTCACGCATGTCGATCGCCACGCCGCCGAGGGCCAGAGCAACGACGACCATACTCACGAGCGCCACTCCGATAGCCAGCAGCCCCGATGGGACCGATGATGCCGAGAGGTCAACCGTGGGATCAGGAGTGACCGAGGCCGCACCCATGGCGGTGAAGTGAAGGCCACAGATCGCGGCGGTGAGCAGAAGGGTACCGAGCAGGGTCCAGCGGCGAGCCTCCCCGCGCAGCCCGACGTACAATGCAGCGGCTGCAAGGACCGCACCGATCGCAATCGACGCATCCACCAAGGACGCGTCCCAATTAATGCGGCCCGGGACCTCGAATGCGGCCATGCCGGTGTAGTGCATGGCTGCGATGCCGGCGCCAACAACGGCGCCGCCCAGCCAGGGCGCCGCGGCGCTCCATCGTGACATGAGGGCGATCGCCAGACCGAAGCCCGTGACGACGACGGCGATGATCAGCGAGAGGACGGTCAGCGGAACGTTGTAAGCGGTGGGCAACCCGGGCGAGAACGCCAGCATGGCTATGAAATGCGTCGCCCAGATCCCGAAGCCGGTGGACAAGGCGGAAACCGCAAGCCAGACCCACCACATACGGGCGTCCGACCTGCGCACATGATGCAGCAAGCTGATGGTCGTATATGAGCTCAGTGCGCATATGACGGCCGCCAATGCCACAAGGCGCAAGTCGTGCTGCGTGGCGACGCAGTCCAGGACTCTATACATGGGTGCTCCCACCGCCGGTCAGCGACCGACGTTCGAGCGCGCAGCCTGCTCAGTTCCGCGTAAGGATCGATAAACAAGCCGAGAGAATGGCCCGCGACGGCGTGGCAGGCCCGATTTTGGGTTAAAAAGCTCTTTTGAAAATAGAGACGGTTCGCCATTGTTGTGAGCGGGGCCGTGCCCAAGGCCCCCGCGGAGCAACTCGTTCGGGCCGGCGTTTTGAGAAAGCCACCTTCCCCGCGCCGTGAAGACATCCCCCTAGAAGTGCAAACTGCGTCGCGTGGCGGATAAGACGCCGGCCGACAGCCGGCGCCCTTCAGTTATGTGAAAGCCGCCCTCGACCCCCTCACTTCCAGAGCAGGGTGCCCTGCTGGATGACGAGCGTCTTGGCCTTGCAGTAGTCGACCGGGGCGTCGAAGTAGCCGCCGTCGGTCAGATGGATCTGCGTGCGCACCTCGCACTTGCCTTCGTCGGTCTCGAAGTCGAGCTTGATCGTGTCGCCGGGCTCGAGGCGGTTGGAAAGCCAGTTCTCGCTCCACTCGCCGTCTTCCTGCGTGCGCAGCTCGATCGCGGTGTCGTTCGATTGGTTCTCGACGTCGAAGTACCAGTGCTTGCCGTCTTCCGCGTTGGCCGTGCCGGCGCCGAACATGCCGACTGCCATCGCCGTACCGATTATTGCTGCCGCAATCGCGGCGGTCGCGCGTGTCATTTCCCGTCTCCCCAAATTCCAGGTGAGACGGGCTAGCGATAACGGGCACAGGATGTCAATGCCATTCACGGCGATGGAACTGGAGAGAGCCGAAGCGGCGGGTGGGCCAGTGCGCGCCGGCCCGGTCGCGCAGCTCCGACCATGACAGCGTGAACGTGCGCCCCGCCGAATCGAGCCACTGCCAGGCCGCGATTAGCGGTGATGTTGCGGTGGATGCGTGAAGGGAACACAGGCATGGACACGCTGCTTCTGATCGTCGGCATTGGAATTGCCGTTTGGCTGGGATCTTTCGTGATCGAGGCGCTGCGGCCCAAACCGCAAGCGCCTGAAACGCTGCGCTGGGCGCCGGAAATCCCGGTTCGCAGCGTCGAGGTGGGCGGCAACAAGCTACGCTACATCACATGGGGCGCTGGGCCGCCGCTGGTCCTGCTCCACACGCTGCGCACGCAGCTCGATTTGTTCGAGAAGGTCGTGCCGGAGCTGTCGCAGCGGTTCACGGTCTACGCCCTCGACTATCCCGGTCACGGCTATTCGGACATTCCACCGGTGCGCTATGACGCCGCCACCTTCACCGCCGCCGTCGAAGGGTTCCTGGACAAGCTGGATCTACGCGACGTTACGCTCGCCGGCGTTTCCATTGGCGGGTCGATCGCCCTGATCGTGGCGGCGAGGCAAAACCCGCGCGTTGTGCGCGTGGTGTCCATCAATCCGTACGACTATGCCAACGGTCGCGGCATGGCGCGCAGCTCACTGTTCGGCTGGATGGTGACCTACGCCGCGCAGGTGCCCGTCATCGGCGAGACGGTGATGCGGCTGCGGAACTTCATCATCATGAAATTCATCCTGCAGGGCGGCGTGGCCGAGGCGCAGAGCATCCCGCCGCCGCTGCTCAAGGAGATGTACCGGGTCGGCAATCGGCCTGGGCACTACCGCGCTTTCATCAGCCTCTTGCGCAACTCGGCGAGCTGGCAGGCGGCGACCAAGGACTATAGCCGTATCAAGGTGCCGGTCCTGCTGGTCTGGGGAGATGAGGATTGGGCGCGGCCTTCCGAACGCGAGCACGACCGCAGCCTGATCCCCGGCGTGCAGATGACGACGGTTCCGGGCGGCGGGCACTTCCTGCCGCTCGACAAACCGGGCGAGCTGGTCGACCTCATCGTCGGGTCCGCGCAGGGGCGAAACTCGTGAGCGTCGCCCGACATGGTCGGAGCTGCGCAGTCCGGGCGGCTATCGCCTGCTTTCCCGCGTAGCGCCGCGGTGAACGTCTTCTTCGGCGTCCAATCGGTGGATGAGAGCGATCCAGCGTTCCGGAATGGGATCGTGCACTATGCGCTCGAATGCCACTCGGAGTGATTTGCCGACGCGTTCAATGAATAGGGACCAACGCTTTGTCATGTGGGGTAATTGCCTATCGCCCTGTACGGTTCCGCACAAAAGTTAGCCCTACATCAAGCAAAACGTTCGGCTGACTAGATAGCGGGTGTCCACGAACAGGAGTACGCTTCGCGCAGCGGGGTCTTGCTGCTTCACCGCCGTGGCGGCGCAAGCTGCATTGCTCTTGGGGGGAATTCCTATGAGCACGATTGAACCTCGACGCTGGGCATCGGCAGCCATCAATATTGTGCTGGTCGGAACAGCCTTCGTTGGTCTCTTCGCCGTCGGTGCGGCGATCGCGGGCTTGCTGATCTAGCACGGGCGCACAGCCGCTGCCTGGAGGGCGAACCGCGACCGCTGGGAGTTCCTATCGGGGTCCACCTGGCGACCGTAATGCAGGTATGGAGCTGAGAAGACGCCAGCCGCACAGGACTGCTGCCGCACGCATCAGCAATCGACCAGTGTCGTTGGTCGAGCCGGCGGCCTCTCAGCGACGCATCGTCTTGAACAACCTAAGCGACGGGTGCCCGAAGGCGCGCGCTGCTTACTCTTTCTCTTTCTTCTTGTCTCGCGCGTCGAGACACTTGCCGTCCTTCATGTACATGAACTCTCCGCAGCTACCGCTTTTCCCCTTTGCCGACTTTTCCACCGCCATCGCTGGGGCTGCACCGAGAGCGAACGCTAGAGTGGTAACAAGCGCGATCAATTTTGCTGCCATGGCTTATCCTCCGATTGGGCGTCACGCCCCTGAGCGAGCGCAGCGCCCAGGTCAAACGAGCAGGCGCGGCCGAAGTTTCCACTTCGGCGCTGCCACGATCCCGACGTCCGCCGATAGCTGCGAACTCGTTGGGGTTATTCTGGATAGAGTTGCATCTCGGATTGTCGAGATGCTCGGCGACTGGGTGGGCCGCGCAGGCGCGCCGCATCGTGCCGAGGGCTTGCCGGCGTTTTAGGGATGTCGCGCGCGCAAAAGTTTTGCGGCGGGCACGCTGCATTAACCAATGGCAGCGGTCTGCAATGCAGCCACTTGCGAACTTACCCGGCTGGCCCCCGAGCGTCGCCGGCAGCCAAGGCCTCTGTTAACGAGGGCTGCGCCATAGTGGGAAAGCAACAAAGGCTTTCGGCGCATGCTGTCAACGCTGATCATCGCTGCGCTCTTAATTTGGTTTTTCGCCAGCATTCGCGGCCTTCAGGACCGCCTCGCCAAAGCCGAGGCGTCGATCAGCGATCTCAAGCTGAAGCTGCAGCGAACCGACGGCGCGCCCCTTCGCCGGAGCCCGCAGAAGAAGAGCCGGAGCCCGCCGAGCCGTCGGCCCACGAGCTGCCTCCTTCAGTCGAGCCCGCGTCGCCGCCAACGGCCGTGCCGATCACCCCGATCGACCCCGAGCCGGCATCGGCCGCGCCGGCGGCAGCTGCCCCCTCCGCTCCAAGCTTTGAGGAACGGGTCGGTACCCGCTGGGCGGTGTGGGTAGGAGGCGCGGCGCTCGCCGTCGGGGGCATCTTCCTCGTCAACTATTCCATCGAAGCGGGACTGATCGGCCCGACGACCCGCGTCATCTTCGGGGCAGTGTTTGCTCTCGCGCTCATCGGCGCAGGCGAATGGATGCGCCGCGGTGAACGCACGCTGCCGGTCGACATCGTGCCGTCGGCGCATATTCCCGGCATCCTGACGGCCGCCGGCACGGTGGTGCTATTCGGCACGATCTATGCCGCCCACGCGCTTTATGGACTTATCGGGCCGGGCGTTGCGTTCGTGCTTTTGGGAGCGGCCGGCCTAGCCGCCATGCTGGCCTCGGCGCTGCACGGGCCGGCGCTCGCCGGTATCGGTCTCGTGGGCGCAATGGTGACGCCGCTGCTGGTCAGCTCGTCCGCACCGAACCCCTGGCCGGTCGTGCTGTTCCTCGCGGTCGTCAGCGCCTCGGCGCTCGCCCTCGCGCGGCTACGCCACTGGCTATGGCTTGCGCTCGCGAGCGTAGCCGGTGTCGTGTTGTGGGGAGGGGCGCTCGCACAGCCGATCGGGGATACGTGGGTCTGGGCGGCCTTCGTGCACGCGTTGATCCAGCTCGGATTGACGGGGCTCTTCTTTGCCGTCGAGCCTCACGTACTGACGCCCGACGACAAGTCCGAGCCCGACGGCGCCGCCGCGGCGGCGCTCGGAGCGCTTACGCTGCTCGTCGTGTTGGTGCTGGCCGCCACCGCCGTCGCCGCCGGCACCGATACAGATTGGCTGGTGTTTTCGGCCATCGCCATGGCGCTTCTTGCCGGAACCGCGTGGCTATCGGCCTCTTCCGCATTAGCTGCTGTCTTCTCGGGCGTCGTGGCAATCGCCGTAGCGTTCTTGTGGCAAGGCATCGATGCGCCGCCGCCGGCGACGAACCTATGGCCCGCGGTCGGCGCTGTGATGCGCCTTCCGGACGAGCTCCACGTCTACTTTCCATTCGTCGCATTCTCCTCGCTGGCGGTAGCGCTTGTCGCCGCGCTCCGGCTGCACGTCGGTCGCGACCTGCCCGCCTCGACCGCGGGTCTCTATGCGCTCGCGGCGACGATGACCCCGCTGACCGCGTTGACGGTTGCCTATCTGCGCATCACCCAGTTCGACGGATCGATACCCTTCGCACTGTTCGGGCTGGTACTTGCACTTCTGTTCGCCGACGCCGCCAACAGGTTCCAGAAGGACGAAGGCGATCCGCCCGCCACAGCACCGCACCTCGCTGCCGGCGCGTTTGCCGCTGCGGCCATCGCGGCACTCTCCTTCGCACTCGTGGTTTCGCTCGATCGCGGCTACCTGACGGTTGCCCTTGCGCTGTCGGCCTTGGGGACGTCTTACGTCGCCACGCTGAAGCGCATTCCGATGCTCCGTTATGCCGTTGCGGCACTGGGCGTCGTGGTCCTCGGGCGCGTCGTCTGGGACCCCGCCATCATGGGTGCCGACGTCGGCAGCTGGCCGATCCTGAACTGGCTCCTCGTCGGCTATGGGGTGCCCGCCGCTGCCTTCGCTCTTTCAGCCCGGCTGTTACGGATGCAGGGCGAGGACTTCGCAGTGCGCATTGCAGATACCCTGTCTGTCATTTTCTTGGGACTGCTTGCCTTCTTCGAGATCCGCCACCTGACGCACGGAGGCAACCCTCTCGCGTACGGTTCGAGCTTGACCGAGCAGGGTTTGTTGACATTCGTGAGCCTCGGGCTCGCCGCCGCGATGCTCAAGCTCGATCTCGGAAGGGCCAATCCGGTGTTCCGGGCGGCGTCCTATGTCTTCGGTCTTGTCGCGGGCCTGTTTGCCGTGCTCGGACTGGGCTACTTCCAGAACCCCTATTTCGGATCAGAGCCGATCGCCGGCGGCTGGATTATCAACGATCTCGTCCCGGCCTATCTGTTGCCTGCGCTCATGGCGCTCTATTTGGCGCGCGCCTCGCGTGGGGTGCGACCGCAGTGGTACACGATCGGTGCGGCGGGCCTCTCCTACTTGCTCGCTTTCTTGTACGTGACGCTGAGTGTGCGCCACCTGTTTCACGGCGCCTACATCGGATACTACGCCGGCACGACGGACGCGGAGCAGTGGACCTACTCGGTGGCCTGGCTCGCGCTTGGACTCTTGTTCCTTGCATACGGCGTCTGGCGCGCGTCACCCGAGGCGCGGCTGGCATCTGGCGCCCTGGTGCTGCTGTCGACGCTCAAGGTGTTTCTGTTCGACCTCGCCGGCGTCGCCGGGCTTTGGCGCGCTCTGTCCTTCATTTGCCTGGGGCTGGTTCTGATCGGCATCGGCCTCGTCTACCAGCGTCTTCTGTTCGCCAGGCCGCGTCCGAATGAGCCAGACCTTATGCCGGAGCCCGGCACCACTGCGGGATAGTGGGCGCGCGGCCAAGGGGCTCGAACTTACCCCGCCTCAAACCGCGAACGACTTCGGCAGCGCCGCGGCCATGGCGCGTGAAACGGTTGCGTCGATGTCCGCCAGGAGACCCGTGCGCTCCGGCGCGCCGATCGGACGCGCGCGCTCCGCGAGCGCACGCGCCAGTGTGTCGGCGTTGCCGTCGGGCACGTCGTGCACGTGCGCGTAGCGCGCAATCTCGGCATAGTCCTTGCGCCACAGCGCGGCCATGAAGGCGAGGGGGCCGAACTTCTCCTTCTCGATGATCACGGCCGGATGCCCGCCGCCGTCCTTTGCGGCGAGGCGTGCGTGCTCCTCGTAGTACCAGGTCCAGTGGCGCGCGGGCCGGGTGTGGTGCTCGACGTGGTAGTCGAAGCCGAGGTTGCCGTGGTCGTGGTGGACGAAATCGGTCGTGTGGCCGTGCGACGGTACCGGGTCAGCGGGGTCGACGAGCCCGTGCTGGTAGAATGTGATCAGGGTGATGTAGGTGCCGCCGACGAAGCGCGACACGAAGAGATAGAGGGCGCCCAGCGGATTGATGAGGGCGACGGCGAGGACGAAGGCCCACCAGACGGCGAGGCCGCGGACGACGTCGCGGATCTGGCGCTGCTTGCCCTTCTTGACGAGGTAGGTGAGGAGCCGCGCGCCGGTGACGAGATCGATGCTCTGCCACAGGGCGTGGCGGCTGAAGTCGAGGAAGCTCGTGCGGTAGTAGGGTAGCGTCGTGTGCGTATCGAGGGGTCCGTTGTCCTCGACATGGTGCACGTAGACGTGCTGCACGCGATAGAAGTTGGGCGCCCGCGCGGTGAGAAGCGCCAGCACGTACTCGAAATGAAACTGCAGCACCCTGAGAACGATCTTGATGCGCTCGCTGGCGCCAGGCTTCGGAGAGAAAACGCGCGTGTGGGTGTTCTGGTGCTCGACGATCTCCTGCGGGAAGAGGCCGAGCAGCAGGCACGTCGCATGGGCGAAGATCACGAGGTAGTTGAACGTGCCCGGCAGGATGACGAGCACCGTCAGCGGCAGCATGAGCAGCGTGTTGGCAACGCACACGCGCCCGAAGATGGCGTCGATGGGATGGTTGAGCACGCTCGCAAGCCAGCGCTCGAGCGGGTGGCCCGACATCGAGGCCTTGAGCGCGTCGAAGGTGTCGGCGTACTCGGTGTAGACGAGATAGGAGCGCGCGAGGAGGCCGAGAGACACGACGAGCGCCAGCTGCAGGACGATGTCGCGCGGGCTCGTCAGATCGGGGAAGAAGCCGGGGATCGTCTGCGTGATATAGACGGTGAGCGCGGTCGAGGCGATCAGCCAGGCAAGAGGCAGGCGCTGGATGAGCGCGCGCGGGACGATCCAGGCGCTGACGGCGCCGCCGGCGGCGACGACCCAGTAGACGATGCTCGCTCCGACAATGAAGTAGCCGGAGAGCACGCCGGCGATGGCGCTGAGAAGAATGGTCGGCAGGGACGGTTTGTCGACCGTGCCACCGCCCGCTTGTGGCGCTTGCGCAGCAATGTCCGTGGCCATGATGGTGCTCTCTCTGCCTGAAGCCTCATCGAGCTAATCTAAGGAGCGCCTCCCATCCTAGCTGCTCCCCACGATATCGTCGCCCTTCTCGGCGAAGCTGGCTAATGCAACGTAGGCGGTCTAGCGCCTCCACCGTTCTCCGAGCCAGGCCTCTTTATCAGTGGAAGCCGTAACGATTGGTTTTTGCATGCTTTCTGATTGCGCACGCAGGTTCGGCCCGTACCGGCTTCGTGGCCAGACGATCGTCGCAAACGGATACTAGCCTGAAACCCGTTGCGTCCTTGGCGTCGGAACGGGAGAGACACCTATGCGAATGTCGATCGCTTGCGGTGTGCTGGTAACGATCGTTCTCGCCGCCGCGGCCTTGTTCAGCGCCTCGGCCCAGCAGCGCGTCGAAGATCCAGCCGCTCTCAGCAATCGGATCAGCGAACTGCAAAATTCCGGCAAGTATGCCGAGGCGATGCCGCTCGCCGAACAGCTCGCAGCCCTCAGCAAGTCCCGCTCCGGCGAAGTCAGCATAGAGCACGCGACGGCTCTCCACACATTGGCCGGCCTTTACTTCTTCCAATCGCGCTACGCCGAGGCCGAACCTCTTTACAAGCGCGCCATTGCCATCCGCGAGCGTCTGCTGGGTCCCACCCATCCGGACGTGCTGTCGACCCTCGACACGCTGGCGAGCATCTACCGCTTCAGCCATCGGCCGCAAGAAGCCGAACAGCTCTTGAGGCGCGTGCTGGAGGCGAAAGAGCGCGCTGCAGGCCCTGATAGCCCAGAGCTCGTTGAACCGTTGAGTCAGCTTGCGCAGATCCAAACGATTTTGAAACGCTTCGCTGAAGCCGAAGCCTTGCTGCGTCGCGCGCTCACCATCGCCGAGATGGGCACGCGGGATCCTGCGCAAATGGCTTCGCTTCTGGGCAGCCTGGCGCAAATCGAGCAGGCGCGCGGCGAGCTCGAGAATGCTGCCGCCACCATCCAGCGCGCGCTGCAATGGCACGAGGCAGCATCCCGATCCGGGGATGCCGATGTCAACGCGGGGATGAAGCACATATTCGCGTTGATGCAGCTGGGCGCGCTCTATCAGCAGATGGAGCGCTTCGCCGACGCCGGCGCGATCATGGAACGCGTGCTCGGCATGACCGAGAAGCTGCTCGGTCCAGATCATCCGGTGGTCGCAAGCACGCTCGAAGCGACGGCAAGCACCTTTGAATTCGCCGACCGCTTTGCCGATGCCGAGCCGCTACGCAAACGTGCGATCGCCATCAACGAGCGCGCCTACGGAAGCGAACATCGCAACGTTGCGTTGTCCTTGCAGGGGCTTGGCCACCTCTATCGCCTGCAGAACCGTAACGAGGAGGCGCTGCCCCTCCTGATCCGGTCATTGAGCCTCTCGGAGAAGGTCCTTGGACCGGAGCATGCTGAACTCGCGCCCAATCTCATTGAGATAGGCAACCTATACAAGAGCCAGAAGCGCTACGCGGAGGCGGAGCCGTTGCTCAAGCGCGCCCTGGCTTGCCTGGAAAAAGCGGAACACCTCGATCCCAATGTGGCGGGCGCGCAAACCGTAAGCGTTCTGCAAAGCCTGTCCTTCCTCTATCAATCTCAAGGGCGTCACGCGGAGGGCCAGGCCTTCGCCGAGCGCGCCGTCGCTGTCAGTGAGCGCGTGTTCGGGCGCGACCATTTCCTCACCGGCGCCATGCTGGTCTCGCTCGCCCTCCACGCCGTGGACCAGGGTCGCCTCGATGAAGCCGAGCGGCTGTTCACGCGCGCTCTGCCGATTTCCAGCAAAGAGGGCCGGGACAGCGCCTCCTATGCCGACAACATTGCCGGCTTCAGCATGATCCAGGTCCAGAGGCAGGACTGGGCCGCAGCCTATGACAATATGAGGACGGCCTCGGCGATCTACATCGCGGCTGACGAGCAGGCAGCCGGCGGCGCGAAGGGGGGACGCAGCGCATCGAAAGGCGATTCTATCCGCCACGCGGACATCTTTCTGCTGCAGAGCGTCACCGCCTACAGAGTGGCCGAAACCGATCCCGCATCCGCCGACAGATTGCGCGCCGAGGCCTTTCAAATGGCACAGCGAGCCGAAAGCTCGCAGGCCGCGGCTGCGCTGAGCCAGATGGCGGCGCGCTTCGCCTCGGGCAAGGGCGCGCTCTCGGTCCTCGTCCGGGAGCGGCAAGATCTTGTCGCCACGTGGCAGAGCGTCGATGCACGTCTTACGACTGCGCTATCGGCAACCCCGGATCAGCGCAATGCCAACAATGAGCAAGCACTTCGAGAGCGTCTGGCCGGCATCAGCGGTCGCCTCGACGCGATCGATGCGCGGCTGGTCAACGAGTTCCCCGATTATGCCGCGTTTGCCAAGCCGCAGCCGCTGTCGATTGCGGAGGTGCAGCGACTGCTTGCCCCGCATGAGGCCCTGGTCCTCATTGTCAATCGCCCGCACCAAAGCGTCATCTGGGTCGTCGCCAAGGACGGCGCACGTTGGAACCTTGTTGATCAGGGTGAGGAAGAGCTCAAACGCGAGGTCGCGGCCCTGCGCTGCGGACTGGATACGGCCTCGTGGGAGGCAGGCACCACCCCGACTTGCGAATCCTTGACCGGGGTCCGACGTCGTCCGGGCCAGCCGCTGCCTTTTGACCTCGCACGCGCCCACAACCTCTATCGTACGCTTCTGGCTCCTTTCGAGGAGATTATCGACGGCAAGCAACTGTTGATCGCGGCATTGGGTCCGCTCTCGAGCTTGCCATTGCAAGTGCTCGTCACAGAGCCCTCCAGCGCAAGCCCCGGCGCTGACCCGTCCGAGTACATCCATGCCGCGTGGATCTCTAAGCGTCACGCGATCACCAACCTGCCGTCGGTCGATAGCCTGAAATCGTTGCGCAACGCCGCCAAGGCGAGCGTTGCGAAACATCCCTTCCTCGGCTTCGGCAATCCGTTGCTCACCGGTCGTGGCGGCAAGGACCGCACCGCCTGGGCGAAGCAGAGCTGCCCGCGCGGAGATCAAGTTGCACTCGCGCAACTCGGCGATTGGAGGCGCCCAGAGCCGTTGTCGGTTGCGAGACTGTTCAGAGGCGGCAAAGCCGACACCGAAATGCTTCGCCAGCAAGACCCGCTGCCTGAGACAGCCGACGAGCTGTGCGCGGTGGCGCACGCGCTCAGCGCGCCAGACAGTGATGTCATGCTTGGCGAGAAGGCATCGGAGAAAACCATCGCCGCGCTGAACGGTTCGAATGCACTCGCAACGTACAAGGTCGTGCACTTTGCCACCCACGGCCTCCTGGCCGGCGAGGCGCAGAGCCTTGGCTTAGGTGCGGAACCGGCGCTGCTGCTCACGCCACCCCAGACGGCGACCGCCGCCGATGACGGCCTTTTGACCGCAAGCGAGGTCGCGCAATTGAAGCTCGACGCTGACTGGGTGGTGCTTTCGGCCTGCAACACCGCAGGTGGAGAAAGTGGGAGCTCGGAAGCTTTATCGGGCCTTGCTCGCGCATTCTTCTATGCCGGCGCGCGCGCACTGCTGGTCTCGCATTGGTATGTGGACAGCGACGCGGCCGTGAAGCTTGTGACGCGCGCTTTCGCCGAGATCGCGACGAACCCGACTATCGGGCGTGCCGAAGCCTTTCGCCGCGCCATGCTCGCGTTCATGAGCACAACCGATCGCCCCAAGCATTGGACGCCCGCGGCTCATCCGGCCGTGTGGGCTCCATTCGTCGTCGTGGGTGAGGGCGGTGCAACCCGATAGCGATCAGCAAGGCGGGGCGGACAAAGACGCTGCCGGAGGCACGGGATGCGTGATAATCTCCGCCGGAAAACCGTCGATCAACCTAAGGGGGCGCGCAATGATGTTGCAGCGTACGAGGAGATGCCGGATCGCCGTTGCAGCGCTGGGTGCCGCGGTAGCGCTCCCCGCGCTGGCCGCCGATCGCGAGCAGCCGCGCATCGTCGTCAATCTCGTGGGCGCTATCAAAGCCCCCTTTGGTCCCAAGATGGAAGGCGAGAAGACGGAGCGGGCATGGCGCATCGGCGACGGCGGCGTGGGCGCGTGCCTGCGGCATGAGAACCGCCGCTGGTGCTACGAGCAATTTCCCGCCGAGGGGCTGCGGATGGAGATGCTGCAGATCAGCGTCGAGCCGCTGGAAGACCGCGAAGGTCGCCCCTCCGGCCCCTGGCAATACGCCACCGATTACGATCTCGACGGTATGGCGGACCTCGGCGGCTACAAGATGCGGGGCGCCACGGCGGCGGCCGACAAGCACTATTTCTTCAGCGCCTTCGCGCATCGCGGCGAGGATCACAAGGCGGACGTGCAGGCTATTTACGATGAGGGCATCAAAATCGCGCTCGAGCACTTGGGTGACTAGGGAGCGGACCTGGAGATGCCTGCACATTTGCGTCTAGCGACGTCGACACGCAGCAATTTTCTGCGTTGCCGGCCTTGCGGCCGTTGCCCTCGCGATCGGTTTTGCTTTTCCCGGTACCGCTTTCGCCTCGACCATTGCCTTCCGGGCCGAGCTCACGGGGGCCGGCATGGTGCCCCCGACGGGGAGCGGCGCCACCGGCTATGTGCGCGCGACGTACGACACGCAGAGCCGGAAGCTGACTTGGACGGGCGACTATTCGGGGCTCTCGAGCAAGATCACACGCATTGCCTTTCACGGACCCGCAGGCCCGGCCGCCACGGCGGGCGTTGCGCAGCGGATCAGGAGCCTGTCGAGCGGCTCCACGACGCTTTCGGACGCCGAGGCGGCTGAGCTCATTGGCGGGTATTGGAACATCACCATTCACACGCGCAGCCATCCCGAGGGTGAAATCCGCGGCCAAGTGGCAAGAGGCGAGTAGCATTCCCCGCGCGCCGTTGGCGACGCCGACTTCGGATGGACAGAGCTCGGCCGTGCCGGTAACGCAAATTTAACCACCATGACAAAATGATGAACCCTCGGTGCCACCGCACCTTCGAGGACGAATGCTGTCGAAAATGCGTAGACGGAACGGTACTCCGCCTCCGGCTCCCTGGAATGTCACGCAAAGCGCGTGCCTCTTCCTCACTGACAATGAGAAACCTGATTGGCGAGAGCCCGTGCGGCTCGCCGAGGTCCGCCCGACGCAGATGGCCGTTGGCATGCGATCGGTCGAAGTTAAGCGCCGCAAGATCGAGCGCCACGTTGAGAGTTCCCGGAAGCTGCGCCGATTCCTTGAGAGGCGGCCGGTCCCCGCTGTGCTCGGGCCGGGAGAAGACTATTACATCATCGACCACCATCATCTGAGCCTGGCCCTTTGGCAGAGCGAGGTCGACGAAGTATTCGTGTGCGTCGTTGGCGATCTGTCCGACATGCCGAAACGCGCCTTCTTTCATGCGATGGCAGCACTCGGCTGGCTTCATGCTTATGACGCCGACGGGCGGAAGATCTGCCCGACGCGTCTACCCGCGACGCTCGATCAACTCCAAGTGCGACCGCTATCGCGATCTAGCCTGGTCGGTGCGGGAGGCCGGCGGATTTCGAGAAGGTGCCCATCCCCTTCAGCGAGTTTGCATGGGCGAATTTTTTCCGCGACCGTATACCGGCAACCGTGCTGTCGCGCGATTTTGAACTTGCTCACGAACGAGCATTGCACCTCGCGCGCTCGCAGGCTGCGAGGCATCTTCCCGGAAACGTCTACCGGGCGTGATTGAGCGGGGTCGTAGCCAGTTCCGGGTCTGGCCCTTTAGGCCAACGCGAGAAGCATTGGACGAAGTAGGTGCAGGGTCCGAAGAAGCACGAGCCGTTGGCGACGCCGACGCCGATGTGGTTCATTTCCGTTCCGACCAGATGTTTGCGGTGACCCGAAGAGTTGAGCCACATCCTGAGCGCGCTCTCGGGCGTGGTGCCGTTTCCTCTGGCGATGTTCTCGGTCACGCGGATCACGCGCTGACCGCCGGTGTTGCGGCGCTTGTAGCGGCTGGTCGGTGAGGTGCCGCCGGGTCCGAAGTGATCGAAATAGCTTCGCCTTGCCATATCCTGCGCGTGATCGAAGGCCGCTGCCGAGCAGACCGGATCTTCTTCGAATGGCGGAAGGCCGTTGCGGCGACGAAACGCGTTGGTGATTTTGATCGTTTCCGCCGCCTGCTGTTCGAAGACGGTCAGTTGCCGCGCTTGGGGCGGAGGGGTGCGGGCGGAGGACTGCGGGCGGAAGCGCCGCGGGCGCGGCGACGGCGCCTTGCACGGCGGGCGCGGGAGCTGCTGCATGCGGGATCGTTTCCGTTTGCCACGCACTGGTGCGCGCACCGGCAAACGCCGAGAGCGGCGACAGCATCGTCATGAAAACAAGAAGTCCGAACCACCGCGTCACGGGGCGCCGCGCCAAGCCGGTGAGACATTCGTGACTGAGGAGCCGTCGCGGAATTCCCGCTACCCGTTCCTCGAATCGTTTGGTTGGCCACATGCAGATCATCTTGCCGCTGAATGTGCGCTCGTATGGGCAAGATTGTTGCCGTTTCGGGGCGATACCCCATACAACCGGCGCCGCGGCGCGCGCACCCACCTTCGCGTGGTGCGGTTCAACAGCCTGTCGGGTGTTCCGCCTGTGCTCTCAGCTATGCCGCCGAGTGGTGCCGCGGGTCGGCGTCGGCGCCCAAAAAATGCTCCCGACCGACGAAGTTCATGACCGCCTCGTGCAGGTTCAGCGGACTGTCGACGATATTGCCGTAGGTCAGGGCGCTGATGGGAGAATGGCTGTACCCGTAGTCGGCGAGAACCAGGGGGATGCGCGCGGCGATGGCGGCGCCATAGTCGGCCCCCGTGTCGCCGACCAGAATGGCGCGCTCGATGCGGCCGCCCGCCCGCGCCACCGCTTCCAGAATGGGGCGGGGATCGGGTTTCATCGGCCGGTCGTCGCCGGAGCCGACCACCGCGTCGAAGAAGTCGCGCAGCTCGAGGCGCTCGAGGATGTCGACGGCGATCCGCTCGATCTTGTTGGTGCACACGGCCGTGCGCACGCCGCGCTCGCGCAGCTCTTTCAGGAGGGTGCGAATGCCGGGGTACACATGCGACAGGCGGGTGGGCGACTGAGCGTACGCCTCGATGAAGCGCTTGCGCGTCGCGTCGGCCTCGGTGGCCGGAAGGTTGATCCGCTTGGCTATGAGGGCTTTCCAGAAGAATTCGCTCAACCCATCGCCCATCATGGCGGCGGCGTCGCCGATGCTCGTTGGACCGTGGTGGTACGGGGCGAGCGCTACGTCGAGTGCCGCGGCAATGTCCGGCACCGTATGCACGAGCGTGCCGTCGAGATCGAAGATAACGGTCGGCGTAATGGGAGCGTCGGGTAGTCGCATTACTCACTCCTGGCGAAGTTCGGTTGGCGCGGCGCGGTTGCGGCCAGCACGGGCACGCAAGATCTCGCGGGTGACGCTACGACGAATGCTACCGCAATAGCGTTCGTTCCACGACGGGGTACTCTCAGTAGCCACAATGACAAGTAAATGGAATTGTGGTCGCGATGTCGACCGTGAGAAACGGTCGCGCGATTTGCTCAACTTGTGCTCATGCGCGCTAGCGAAAGCCGCGAGCACGTTAGTTCGTCGAGCTGGTTGCTCCGCGACGGGTCGCTGCGCCGCGTTTGTGCTTGGCCTTGATGTGCGGCGGCGCCGCGCGCTGCATGTGGGCGCTGCCCCAGGCCGCCAGGGGTCTCAGCACTTGTTCCAGCGTTGCCGCATATTCGGTGAGAGCGTATTCGACGCGCGGCGGCACCTCGGCGTAGACGGTGCGACTGACGATCCCGTCGGCCTCCAGCTCGCGCAGTTGCGTCGTCAGCATGTGCTGCGTGATGCCGGGAATGGCGCGCTTGAGCTCGTTGAAGCGGCGGATGCGCGGCCACAGATGCCAGAGGATCAGCAGTTTCCACTTGCCGCCCAAGAGGCGCAGGGTGACCGCCATGGCTTCGGCGAGTTGGGGCGAGGTCTCACTGCATTCGCCATGATCGGCCCGCGGATGCCCATTGGTATGCTTTTTCATACTAAGCCAGTTTCGAATGCCTACTTTTGTTTTTCATTCTAGAGCAATACGTCTCGTCCGCAATGAGTGGCAGGAGGTGGCGGCATGAGCGCAAAGCAGCGGATCGTTGTGGTTGGCGGCGGGGCGGCGGGACACAAGATCGCCTATGCGATGCAGGACGCCGCCGATGTCATCCTCGTCGACCCGAAGGACTATCTCGAAGTCCCGATGGCGGTGCCGCGGCTGATGGTGGCCCCCGGCTCGTTGCCCGCGCTCATTCCCTACCGGGAATTCCTGCCCAAGGCCGAGCTCGTTCAAGGATGGCTGAAGGAGGTCCGCGCGAACTCGATCGTCGTCGCGACCGGCGCACAGCCTGCGACGAGGGAGATACCGTACGACTACCTCGTCCTCGCCACCGGCTCCAACTATGAGGGCGATCTTGTCAAACCGGTGAGCGGAAATATCGGCCAGCGGCTGCAGCACTTCCGCTCGGTGCGCAAACATCTGGAGGGGGCCGGCCGCGTTCTCATCGTCGGTGGCGGCGCAGTCGGCATCGAGCTGGCCGGCGAGATCACCGAGACGTTTCCAGGGAAGCGCGTGACTGTCGTCGAGGCGGGACCGCGCATTCTGCCGTTGACCTCCGAGAAGCCGCGCCGGTGGGCTGCCGAGTTTCTCGGCGGCCGCGGCGTCGAAATCATCACCGGCGAGCGCATTGTCGAGCCCGCATCGACCCCGTCAGGAAATCTCGATGCGCGCGGGGGACAGGCCGTGACCGACAAAGGCAGCCGCATCGACTATGACGTCGGCCTGTGGTGCGTCGGGTTGAAGCCGGACGCCTCGTACCTCAAGGCGCACTTTCCCGCAGCGGTCGATGAGCGTGGCTTGATCAAGGTCTCCACGGACATGCGGATGACCGGACAGCCGCGCATGTTCGCGGTGGGCGACATCACCGACCTGCCCGACAAGGGCGCTTTGTGGGTGAAATACCATGCCCAGGCTGCGATCAAGAATCTGCAACGGCTGATCGTCGCGCCGGAGACGGCAAAGCTGGTGCACTACAAGCGTCCCATGCCGCGCACGACGATGCTCGTGACACTGGGGCGCCGCAATGGCGTGATGGACCTGCCGTTCGGCAAGTTCCGCACGGGCTGGCTGGCACGCAAGCTCAAGGCGGATCACATGCTCGTCCCCGGATATCGCAAGGGGATTGGCCTGGCGCCGCGACCGAAGTCCGGCGATGGCGCCGCACCGACCGAGACAAGTCGGCAAAACATCTAGAGAGCGACCGATGCCGTATCGCGCGCTTATCGGCACTTTGCTCGCGCTCTCCATGGCAGGCGCGGCGCTGGCGCAGGCGCCGGACGCCGACAGTCAAGGCGCGCGTTCGGGGCAATGGCCGTCAGCCGACAGCCGACACGGATGTTGGAGCTCTCCGCCTTCTCGCACAGTCGAAGAAGCGCTGAAGGTCGCCGCCAATCCGACGGTCTCGGAACGGTGGCGGCGGGCAGCCCACGTCGGTGCGGAGCGCGACGTGCTGCTCCTGTCCGGCGGCGCGCTGAAGGCGGCCTATGCGGCGGGCCTCATCGTGGGGTGGGGCGAAACCGGCAACCGACCGCGGTTTACCGCCGTCACCGCCGTCGGCATGAGCGCCCTGCTGGCGCCCTTTGCATTCATCGGGCCGGCCGGCGATCGGATCATCGCCGACATCTTCAACTGCCCCGCGGACAACCTGCGTGGAATGGCCGAGCGTGCCGTGTCGTATCTCGATGACGGAGTGCTCGAAGCCATCGCGCGCGAGCACGCCGCCGGACGGCAACTGCTTGTCGCCCTCACCGGATCGCCCGCTCGCGCCGAAGCCGTCTGGGATATCGGCCGCGTTGCGGCCAGCCGTCACCCGAAATCCGGCGCCCTGATAAGGCAGGTTCTCCTTGCTGCCGTCGATGAGCACGTTTTTGTCGACCCACGGGATGCTCCGATCAGGGCGGGCGAAGTCGTGCCGCGCAATTTCACTTTTCGCACCCTGGGCGCTGGAGCGCAGTTCCTGTTTCCGTCCGAGGTCGCGCAGATCTCGGGCAGCGATGCGCGCTACTTTGTGATCCACAACGCCGGCGTCTTCCCCGATGAGAGCGCCGACTACATACAGGCGCGCACAAGCCGGGATGATCTCCACGCGGACGCGCAGGTGATCGTGCCGGCCTACGACATTGTGCGGCATGCGCTTGCCTTAAATGCGCGCCTGCGGTTCGCCTCGATCAAGCTGGGATTGGGCCTGACGCCGCAGGCTCCGTTCGACATGGCCTACGTCAGGGCTCTGTTCATGCACGCCTACCGCCAAGGCCGCATGGGCAAGGAATGGACGTCGACGTTCCCCGGGCTGCCCAATGTCGTGGCCAAGTCCCGATCTTGACGTAGTGGGTTCGGCCACCTGCGAGCACCACTACATGCAAAACGGCGCCCGTGGTGGTGACGGGCGCCGTTACATTCGTGGCGTCGGGGCGAGCCTACTTCGTGACGCCGCCCTTCACATCGACGGCGACGTTGCGCTGCTGGCCGTCCTTGGTGGCTGTGCCGTGCCATACGCCGTTCTCGTCCTTGGTCAGCCCGGACACGTCGGCGTAGCCGAGACGCAGAAGATGCGTACGGGCCTGCTTCTCGGTGAAGAGATTGCCTTTTGCCGCCGTGCCGGTCTCAGCCGCCGCGCCAGCGTTCGTTGCCGGCGTCTCAGCCAGCGCGGGAAGGGCGAGGCATGCTGCGAGGGCAGCCGTGATGGCGATCGTACGGGTCATGTTCTTTTTTCTCCTTGGGGACGTAGCTGGGGGTGTAGGTAGCGCGCGCGAATGCCGATCGGCGGACGCGCAAATATCATAAGCGGGCGGCGGCGACCGCCGCCCGCGTGACGATGTCAAAAGCAGTTAGATGATGTCGATCTCGGCCGGCATATAGCTCGTGACCTCGAGGCCGACTTCCTGCTCGCGAACCTGTGGTTTGCTCCAAGTGCGCATGGTGTTCCTCCATTTGAGATGGCTCGGCGACGATGCGCCGAACCCTGCCGGAGATGTGGTGATGCGCGCGAACACGAACCAATCACGTTCGTGTTGAAATCCGCGACCCGTTCACGGACACGTGTGCCGCGCCTCGGAACTCAGGATGACTGGCGATGCGCCACTGGCAGGATTAGGGGCGTCGGGGCCGCGGCGTTCGTTGTCTCGGGGCGCGCATAAGTATCGGCCGCCGCCCGCTCGGCGTGCCACAGACGCATGAGCGTCAACTGGATGTTGGAGGGCAGGTCGGCCCAGACTTTCCTAAAGCCGACCGGCGCATCTGAAACGTCCGCGGAGGTCATTTCCATGCCGCGCGAACGCCGAACGCAGGCAATCGTTCCCCGCGGTCGTCTGAGAAGATTGGTTAAGCGAACGGCAGAGAGATCAGCCCGCCATCTTCGTCTTCAGGTAGCCGATCACGAGGGCAGTAAGACCGCCCGAGATACCGCCCGTCGCAAAGGCAGAAATGATCGTGCCGATGTCGAGCCCGGACGCCGCGGCAGTGCCGCCAAGGCCCAGCACGGCATTGAGGATCTGGCCGCCGACGCCGCCGCCGAGTGCTCCGGCGATGGTGTTGCCCAGAGTGCCGAGGCCCGTGTCTTTTGCGGAGTTGGCGGCGTTGCCGCCGACCGCGCCGCTGATGAGCTGGATAATCAGTGAGGTGATGTCCATCGGATTACCTTCCCGGCCGCTGTCGCTGTTCGACCGCTGAAATCTATCACGGCAGCCGCCCGATGGCGCGGCTGTTGCGCACCGGATGCCAACCGTATGGTGGAAATCATTGGTCGCGACTTAAGGCACGGGCGCCAAATAAAGCATTCCGCATTTGCTAGAATTGAACGGCATCGGGCCCTGGTACCGCGTGCTTGAAGGCGGCACGGGAGCGAAGGGGAACGCATCGCTTCGCCCGCGCTTGCCGCCGTCTCGGCTGCCCGCTAGGACTTGTCCGATGAACGGGACGGGGAACAGACACTTAGCTCTGGGGGCGCTGCTCGCAATTGGCGTTGTGGCCGGTGTGAGCGGCGGCGCCCTGGGGCAGGCTTCGCCGCCGGCGGCACCCGGTCACTCGTGGGATCCGGTCGCGCCGGCTGCCCCTGCAACTCCAGCCGCACCGGCGACGCCCGCTGCCGCCGCCAGGCGTGATCAGCCGTTGCCGAAGGAGCCGGGCGCGGCGCCACCTCCATCGCCGCCGGCGGTCGCTCCGTTCGCGCCGCCTGATCTCGTCGCTCCGGCCAAGCCGGCGACAGGCGGGCCGGTGTGCGCCAAGGCGGATTTCGAGGCGGTGGTCGACGACGCGGCGGGAGCGTTGCGCGATCTCAACCTGCAGAACAAGCCAGCCTTCCAGGAGAAGCTGCGCCAGTTGAAGGACAAGCGCGGCTGGAGCCACGACGCCTTCCTGAAGGAGGCGGCGCCCTTCGTGCGGGACGACAAGATCGCCGTCTACGACCAGGAATCGGAGCGGCTGCTGACCGACATCTCGACGCTGGGGCAGGAGGGCGCCGACGCGCCGACGCCCGATTGCGCGCTGCTCGCCGACTTGAAGACGCGCATGAAGACGCTGGTCGATACGCAGACGGCGAAGTGGACCTACATGTTCTCCAAGCTCGACGCCGCCCTGGCGCAGTAAGCGCGTCCCAACCCGACGATAGTTGGTTGTGGCGGGACTACTTCCTTACCCAGCCGTTGGGGCCGAGCTGCTCCTGCGGCTGGAAGCGCATCTTGTAGTTCATCTTGCGCGAGCCGTTGATCCAATAGCCGAGATAGAGATACGGCAGCCCGAGCTTGCGCGCGTATTCGACGTGCTCGAGGATCATGAAGGTGCCGAGCGACATCTGATCGGCGGTCGGGTCGTAGAAGCTGTAGACCATCGAGATGCCGTCGGAGAGCAGGTCGCACAGCGCCACGGCTTTCAGCGGCCAGTTGTCCGGATTGGAATCGAGCGCGTTCTCCGGCTTCTCGCGGTACTCGGTGACGAAGGTGTTGATGACGCTGTCCTCGACCATCATGGCGTAGTCGAGCACGGTCATGTCGGCCATGCCGCCGTCGGAATGGCGCGCATCGATGTAGCGGCGGAAGAGGGCAAACTGCTCCGACGTCGGCTCAGGCGGCACGCGACGCGCTTCCAGGCACTTCGCCTGATCCAGGGCGCGGCGCATGCTCTTGCCGATGGCGAATTCGTCGATGATGACGCGCACCGATACGCACGCCTGGCAGCCCTCGCAGTAGGGCATGTAGGCGATGTTCTGGCTGCGACGGAAACCGCCGCGCAGCAGATTGTCGATGAGGCCCGAAGGCTTCTCGTGCGTCAGGTGGGTGAAGAGTTTGCGCTCCTGACGGCCGGGCAGATAGGGGCATGGCTGGGGAGCGGTGACGTAGAACTCCGGAAAGTGCTTTTGCTGCTCCGTCATTCGCCGAAGTCCCTCGTGCTGGCTGTGGGGCGCGAAGACGCCGTCCGACCGCATGCCGCTGCTAGATGATATGTGAGGCGACAGGGCGCGATCAAGACGCCATTTGCAGTTCTAAACCCTGTCACTTCAAAGCCCTAACGATCTGTATTGCGGCCTAAATAAGGGGCTTCGGCAACTCAGCCTACACCTTTGGTTTCCGTCTTTCCGTACGAGGCGTTCTGCTCGAGGAAATCGATGATGCGGCTGGCGATGTCGATGCCGCTGGCCCCCTCGATGCCTTCCAGGCCGGGGGAGGAATTGACCTCCATGATCAACGGACCGTGGCTCGAGCGCACCATGTCGACGCCGCTGACGTTGAGGCCGAGAGCCGTGGCGGCGCGCGAGGCGATCTGCCGCTCCTCGTTGGTGAGCTCGACTTTCACCGCGGTGCCGCCGCGATGCAGGTTGGCGCGGAACTCGCCCGGGCGGCCGATGCGCTTGGTCGCGGCCACGACCTCGCCGCCGACGACGAGGGCGCGGATGTCCGATCCGTTCGCCTCGCGGATGAACTCCTGCACCATGATGTTGACGTTGGCGGCGCTGAACGCTTCGATGATCGACTTTGCCGACCCTTCCGTCTCGGCGAGGATCACGCCCATGCCCTGCGTACCCTCGAGCAGCTTGATGACGACGGGCACGCCGCCGACCTCCTTGATGACGTCCTCGGCCTTGCGCGGCCCGTGCGCGAAAGCGGTGACGGGCAGGCCGATGCCCTCGCGGGCGAGGAGCTGCAGCGCCCGCAGCTTGTCGCGCGAGCGGCCGATGGCGACGCTCTCGTTCAGCGGGTAGACGCCCTGCATCTCGAACTGGCGCAGCACGGCAAGCCCGTAGTGCGTGATGGAGGCGCCGATGCGCGGGATGACGGCGTCGTAGATCGGCAGGCGGCGCCCGTTGTAGCGCAGCACCGGCTGGTTGGACGTGATGTTCATGTGGACGTGGAGCGTGTTCACCACGTCGATGGTATGGCCGCGCGCGCGCGCCGCCTCGCACAGGCGCACGTGCGAGTACAGTTGCGGATTGCGGGCGAGCATCACGAAGCGCATCGCGCACCCCTAGTGTCCCGATTCCGAAGTTCGCCAGTGCTCGCTGCCGGGGTAGGAGCGAACTTCGGAATCATAAGGGACACTAGTCTCATAGGCTTGCTAGTGTGATTTAGATCGCGAAATTCGCACGACACCTCGCCGCGGATGATAGCGAATTTCGCGATCATCACACTAGAGAACAATCCCCTAACCGGCGATGAAACACGACGCGGAAAGAGGCCGCGTAGGGCATCAGGGCCAATTGAGAGAAAAGTGAGGCTCCAGAGTGCGCCGCTTTAGCCGCCGAGGTCCAGTGCTGGCGGCCTAAATGCGGATCGCGGCTTCGACTATTGCCGGACGTGGTGTGGAGGAGTAGGCGGGATCGCTCTGCGCCGGGGCGGAGAACGCGGGCTGCGCGTTCTCCTCGTCGATCGAGGCATACAGCAGCGTCGCTGCGGTCGCGATGGTAACGAACAGGATGACGATGCCGAGCAGCGTCCGCTTCAGCGCCCATTGAAGGGTCGGCGTCTGCAGCGCCACAACGTTCGTACCCTCAACGCTGGCAGGCGTCGTGGTCGTCGACATGGCTATTCGCACTCTTTCAAGGTGTGGAAATGACTTTGGCGTCCCCCGGGCGGCCCGCGATGCGAACCGCCTTATAGGCACCATCCATGTAAGAGCGCGGGGCCGGGGTCAAGGGCTGTCGAAGGGAGATCTCGCGATCTCATCGGGGCGTTGTGGCGCTGCCACGCCCGCTTGCGCGAAAGGCGATTTTGCGCATCGCCAAGCAGGTCTCGATCAGGCTGTCGGACGGGCTTTCTGGGCCATGGCGACCGTCGCCTGCAGGTCGACCTTACCCGAGGCGAGGACCGGCACGGCGGCGACGACAAGAATTTCCTTGGGAACCCAGAGATCGGGGAAGCCCTCGCGGCGCGCGTGCGCCAGCAATGCGTCCTTGCTGGCGTCGGGCTTGTCGGTGACGAGCAGCAGTTGCTCGCCCTTGCGCGGGTCGGGGAAGCTGAGGACGACGTGCTGGGCGTCACTCCACAGTCCGCAGGCCAGCGTCTCGACGGCGGCCAGCGATACCATCTCGCCGCCGAGCTTGGCGAAGCGCTTGGCGCGCCCGCGGATGGCGACATAGCCGTCGTCCATGGTGACGATGTCGCCGGTGTCGTGCCAGCCGCCCTGCGGAGCGACGACGACTCCGGGATTGTCGGCGAGCAGATAGCCGGCCATGACGTTGGGCCCCCGCACGAACAGCCGCTTTCCGTCGTTGAGGCCAGGAACCTCTTCCAGGCGCGCCTCGACGCCGGGCAACAAGCGGCCGACGGTGCCGTCGCGGTTGTTATTCGGCAGGTTACAGGCGAGCACGGGAGCGGTCTCGGTCACCCCGTAGCCTTCGAGCAGTACTGCACCGGACTTGCTCCACAATTGGCGCGTGGGCTCCTTCACCCTCTCCGCGCCCGCCACCGCATAGTTCAGGCTAGCGAGCTGGCCGGGCTCGGCAGCGCGCGCATAGCCAGCGAGGAAGGTGTCGGTGGACACGATCCATGTCGCCTTCACCTTCTCGATGAGCTTGGGCACCTGGCGGTAGTGCAGCGGGCTCGGGTAGAGCACGCACTTCACCCCGGCGAACAGTGGCACGAGCGTTCCGGCCGTCAGGCCAAAGGAATGAAACATCGGCAGGGGGTTGAGCAGAATATCGCTCGGTACCAGCACCCCGCTAAGGTGGGCAATCGACTGTTGCGCGTTGGCGAGCAGGTTGGCGTTGGTGAGCACGACGCCTTTCGGCGCGCCCTCGGTGCCCGAGGTGAAGAGGATGACAGCCGGCTTGTCGGCCTTTTCCGGTGCCGGCCGGTAGATGCGCGATGCCAACAAGGCGCGCGCGGCGCCGCTCAGCTTGTCGACGATGCCTATGCCGGCGCGCACGTCCTCGAGATAGACGATGCGCGTCTTGGCGCCCGGCGCGTATTCGGTCTCGCTCAGCGCGGCGATGAGCTCCTGCAGGTTGCCGGCTTCGACAAAGCGCTTGGACGTCAGCACCGTGCGCAACTGCGCGGTGCGGACGGCGGAGCGCAGGGCCTTCTTCCCGGCGGTGAAATTGAGAATGGCGGCGACGCGGTCATAGGCGTTGAGGCCGAGCAGCGTGACGGCGAGGCCGGCGGCGTTCGGCAGCAGGACGCCGACGTTCTCGCCGGCCCTGGTGAATTTCTTGATGCGGCCACCGAGGACCAGGCTGGCAACGATGAGGCGGGTATAGGTGAGGGACGTACCGTCGGCGTCCTCCAGAATGACCTTTTCGCCGCCATGCGTGGCCGCAGCTTCGATAACGCCGGAAAAGAGCGTGGTGCGCGTGCGGGCGAGGTCGAATGTAGGGTTCATCGTAACGGTGTTTTCCGGCCGGTGGGACGCGTCCGTTGTAGCCGGTGGGGTGCGGCGTGCAATCGCAGATCGCGTTGGCGACCGCGGCAATAGGGGGTCGGCGGAGGGTTGTGCGCCGCAGCAAAATTTGCCGCAGAATTGAGCAGGCGGAGATCGCCGCGGGTTAACGGCAGTCGCTGCCAGCCAGCATGCTGACCTGCGAAACATGAGGATTCACGGGGCATCGGGAACTTCCCGGACACACTTCCACGAATTAACACGCTTGTTCGGGAATTGGGCACTTGCTGCCTATGATTGAAACTTGAGCAACCCCTGATTCGGCCTTACGTTTTTAGCAAGAGCAAAAAGAAGCGACGAGGACGCGACCAAGGCGGATCCGGCCCTTTCTTCAAGGGCGAATTCGGCAGGAACCTTGGGGGTGTCCCATGATTGAAGTCGTCGCAATGGTCTGCTTCATCAACGACCCGAGCAAATGCAAGGACGTGCATCTGAACTTCGCCGCGGAATCGGTAACCCCGCAGCAGTGCATGATGTACGGCCAGATGGAGCTCGCGAAGTGGACCGGTGAAAATCCCAACTGGCAGATCCGCAAGTTCAAGTGCGGCCGCGCTGGACGCTACGCCAAGGCTTAGCAGCCTGACGAGGTAGGGACGGCCAATGGCCGCGTCGGCCGTTTGCCGCCGCTCTGCCCGAAGGCTCCAACCATTCTCGCCCGGGCAGCGGGAATGGACGAGCCGCCCGATCTTCCCGCCGCTGCACCGTCCGGTGCATTGCTTATCGTGCGTTAGCCGTTGACTTGAGCGCTGCCATCGCCTCCCTTCTCGCCCGATCGTCGATCGAAGCGGGAGAGATGAGATGCCGGATACGCCTGCGTCAGCGCCGAAGCTTGCTACCCTGGCCGTACATGCGGGCGCTGCCCCAGATGCCGCAACCGGCGCGCGGGCGACGCCGATCTATCAAACCACTTCCTTCGTCTTCAACGACGCCGACCACGCCGCCGCGCTGTTCGGGCTGGAAGTTTTCGGCAACATCTACACGCGGATCAACAACCCGACGCAGGCCGTGCTCGAAGGGCGCATCGCGGCGTTGGAAGGCGGCACCGCGGCACTCGCCGTCGCCTCAGGGCACGCGGCGCAGTTCCTCGCCTTCCACACGCTGCTCGAGCCGGGCGATGAGTTCATCGCCGGCCGCCAGCTCTACGGCGGCTCCGTCAATCAGTTCAATCACTCGTTCAAGAAGTTCGATTGGCACGTGAAGTGGGCCGACGCCACCGATCCGGCGTCGTTCGAGAAAGCGATCACGCCGAAGACGCGCGCAGTCTTTTGCGAGTTGATCGCCAACCCCGGCGGCGTCCTCGTCGATCTTCCCGCCATCGCTGCCGTCGCCAAGAAGGCGGGCGTGCCGTTCATCGTCGACAACACGCTGGCGACGCCCTACCTGTGCCAGCCGAAGGAGCACGGCGCCGACATCGTCGTGCACTCGCTGACGAAGTTCATCGGCGGCCATGGCAACTCGGTCGGTGGCGTCATCGTCGACAGTGGCACCTTCGACTGGCTCGGTTCCAAGCATCGCTACAAGACGCTGGTCGAGCCGAACGCCTCCTACAACGGCATGAAGTTGGCCGAGACGTTCGGCAACTTCGCCTTCGCCATCGCCGCGCGCGTCATGGGCCTGCGCGACCTCGGTCCGGCGATCGCGCCGCTCAACGCGTTCCTTATTCTCACCGGCAGCGAGACGCTGCCCTTGCGCATGGCACGCCATTGCGAGAACGCCCTCGCCGTCGCCACATGGCTGGAGAAGCACCCGAAAGTGGCCTGGGTGGGTTACGCCGGTCTGCCGTCGAGCAAGTACCACGACATCCAGAAGCGGCTTTACCCCAAGGGCGCCGGCGCGGTGTTCACCTTCGGCCTCAAGGGCGGCTACGAGGCGGGCGTGCAGTTCGTGTCGGCGCTGAGGCTGTTCAGCCATCTCGCCAACATCGGCGACACGCGCTCGCTCGTCATCCATCCGGCGTCGACGACGCACCGGCAGCTCACCGACGCGCAGCGCACGGCGGCGGGCGCCGGGCCGGACGTCGTCCGCCTGTCGATCGGCATCGAGGACAAGGACGACATCATCGCCGACCTGGAGCAGGCCCTAGCGCAGGTGTGATGAGTTTGCAGTTGCGCTATATTGGACGCCCGAGCTGAGGGCGCGACGATGTCCAGGCTGTCATTTGTAGTGCTTGCCGGTTTGAGCCTCCTGTTGCTGTCGGCGCTGGCGGGACAGGCGGCCGACGCGCCTACGGTCGACGATCTGGTCAACCAGTTGCAGAGCAGGGGTCCGGCGCCGGGCGCAGGCAAGCCAGGCGCCGGTAAGGTTGTGAAGCGTCCGCCGACCGTCAAAGGCGGTCACAAGCTGACCAGCAAGGAGCGGCGGGACGTGGCGGAGACGGCCCGGCGCGATGCTCTGCCAACCGCCGACCTGGAGGTCTATTTCGATTTCAACTCGGCTGCCATCACACCAGCGGCGCTTCCCATCCTCAAAACGTTGGGAGAGGCACTGTCCGATGGACGGCTTGCCGGAGGAACGTTCATTGTCGGCGGCCACACGGACGCAAAGGGCGAAGCCGACTACAATCAAAGCCTCTCGCAGCGGCGCGCCGCGGCCGTGCGCGAGTTTCTCATCACCAATTTCCCCATCCCACCCGCCAAGCTCATGGCGATCGGCTACGGAGAGGAGCAGCTCAAAGCCGCGGACGAGCCCCTCGCCGGCGTAAACCGTCGGGTTCAAGTCATCAATTGGACGGACGTGGCCGGGAGATAACCTGAGGCCGGGCGCTGTCGCGCTTCCGTGGCGCTACTCGACCTTCCTGGACAGGCGCGCGATGCCGATGGTCTGGCGATGCCAATCTTTGATTGGCATGGCGGGGAAGCCGCCCATGATCGCACCCGCCGCGACGTTCCGCATGACGCCGCTCTTGGCGGCGATCTGCGCGCGTGCGCCGATGGTGAGGTGATCGGCGACGCCCGTCTGGCCGCCCATCATGACACCGTCGCCGACCACGGTGCTGCCGGCGATGCCCACTTGTCCGCAGATCACGCAGTGGCGGCCGAGCCGCACGTTGTGGCCGATGTGCACGAGGTTATCGAGCACGCTGCCGGCGCCGATGACCGTGTCCTCCGTGGCACCGCGATCGATGGCGCAGTTGGCGCCGATCTTGACGCCTTCCTCGATGACGACGCGGCCGAGTTGCAGCATGCGTTCGAGGCCCGCCGGTCCCGGCACGAAGCCGAAGCCCTGCGACCCGATCGTGACGCACGTCTCGATCTCGACGCGATGGCCGATCAACGCATGGCTGATGCAGCAGTTGGCGCCGATGCGGCAGTCGTCGCCGATCAGCACGCCGTCGCCGATGACGACATTGGCAGCGATGTGGCAGCGCTCGCCGATATCGACGTCGCGGCCGACAATGACGCCGGCATCGATCTGCGTTCCCGGTCCTATGCAGGCGCTCGGGTGGACGCTGGCGGCGGCATGCACACCCGGCACGAGTGCTTGCGGCGGATAGAACAGCCGTCCCACTTGCGCATAGGCGCGGCGTGGATCGGCGACATAGATAAGGCGGCTCTCTGCCGGGGCATGATGTGCCAGCTTGCGGCTGATGATGATGGCGCCGGCCTTGGAGGCGGCGAGCGCGCCGAGATAGCGCAGGTCGCTAAAGACGCTGATGTCGTCGGGACCGGCATTTTCGAGCGAGGCGATGTCTTGAACCGCAATCGTCTCGTGGCCGGCAGTCAGTGGCTCTGCTCCGATGACCAAAGCAATGTCCGCAAGCGAATGCGGGCCGGCGCGATGGAAAAAGCGTGCGTCGGCCATGCGGTTACCTTTGGCACTCGGAAAAGATACTACGGCCGGTCTTCAACAGGGGGTGCAGCAGTCCGGCCCGGGGAAGCTTCAAACATAGACGAACGCGGGCTGCAAGGCATCAGCTCTTTGTGCCGCCCTGTATAACCATCTTAGACGGACTGCGCGTGAGCTACGGCGCCAGGGCTTGCGATGGCCACGAAGCCTGCGTGCCTGCGGCGGACTTCATCGAGGTCGCTCGGCAGCGGGACACTGCGTTCCGCATCGGCGAGGACGCGGTCGGCGTGCCGGCGCAGCACCGCGACGCGTGCAGGGTCGCGTTCGCAGCCGGCGACGGCCGTCAGCACCTGCAACAGCTTGTTCAGCACCGGGGGCCTGCCAGCGGCGTTCTGACGGATCATTTGCAGCATGGCGCCGACGAGGCCGGCGTAGTCGATCATCGGCACGATGAGCGCCGCCCGGTCGTGGCGCGCGGTAACGCCGTTCGACAGCTGCGTGCCCGACAGCCTGCACAGCACGGCGCCGAGGCGGTCGAGAACGCTGATGGCCGTTTGCGGATCGTTGACGCCGGACGACAGCGCGCGCACGGCAACCTCGATGAGCTGGGCGATGGTGTAGTCGATATCCACCTCGCCGCGGCGCTGGGGGCCGAGCGCCGTTGCATTGAGGATTGCCTCGCCGGCGCCATCGATGCGCGGCTTGATGACGGCGATGGGCGTGTTGGGAAACACGTAGTCGCCGGGACGCACCAGCAGCCGCATGGCCGCGTGGTTGTGAAACACCCAGTCGGCGAGGCCGTCGGCATCCAATTGCTGCAGGTAGCCGCAACGACGGTCGATGATGGGAGCGGCATCGCGCCAGAATTCTTCCGGCGGCGGCGGTTGCTGCGGCGTGTCGACGGTGAGGCGGTCGGCGGCGGCATTGACGTCGGAGCTGACGAGATCGATGACCGTATCGACGTTGATGCGCTCGGCCATGTGGGCGACGAACCAGACGAGCATCGCCACACAGACGAAGGCCAGGAGGATCGCCACCGTCAGCGCCAGATGCGGGACGAACTCGCCTTCGCTCGGGCTGCGCACCGTGCGCAAGACCATGAGCGCGTAGACGAAGGTGCCGATGAAGGCGCCGAGGGTGATCTGGTTGCCGCGGTCGCGCGTGAAGTTGTGCAATAGCCGCGGCCCCATCTGCCCGGAGGCGAGCGAGAGCGCGGCGATGGTGATCGAGAACACCGTGCCGGCGACGGCGATGGTCGAGGAGGCGATGGCGCCCAGCACGGCGCGCGCGCCCGCCGGGCCGCCGCGGTAGAGCCAGGCGTCCTCGGCCAGTTGCTGCGTCGATAAGGATGAGTGATCGAGGCGCACGAAGGCATAGGCGGCGACGACGCCGGCGAGCACCATCAGGCCGGGGATGACCCAGAAGGTTTCTTTCAGGTCGCTGAGCAGCTTGCGGTTGCGAGCGATCAAGGAGCGAACTCCGCGCCGGCGGTGCATGGCCGCCCGTCACCGCTCTAGTCCACTTCCCGACGAGCGAAAAGCCGGGATCAACCGGGCCGGCGCACTTGCCTTGGGACAACGCAGCGCTGCTGGTCCGCGCGGCGGCGGCGCGCACGGCTACTACGCCGCATTTGTTCTCGCTCCCGATAGGAATAGCGTTGAGTCCGGCGTGCGCGAATAGAGTAGCGCAAAGCAGTACCACGCCCTCGCCCGTGCACTTCAGGCACGCGAGCGTGCGCAGCATTGATGCCTGCGCTGCCACTGTTGCCCTTCTCTCCTGCCACGCTTCCCCCTGGTCGGGCGCCAATTGCGGCCGTCTACTCGTGGCGGCCCGCCGCCGAAAAACGGGGGGAGGGCAGTTGCCCGCGAAGGGCGACAAATTGTCATGACAATAGAACTACGTATTAGGGAGAAGACGCAATGACCAACAAGTGGGTCGCCATTGTTTCGGTTCTGCTGCTTTCCGGAACCGTCGCCGTCGCCGACGACTGGGCTGGCAAGATGAAAACCGTCGATACCGATGGCAGCGGCACCGTGAGCCGCAACGAGTGGAACTCGAACTCTCCAAAGCTGGGTCTTGGAGCTGCCACGCCGGAATTCACGGCCTTGGACAAGAACAACAACAACAGCATTAGTGAGAAGGAATGGTCTACGGCGGACAAGATTGCATCGGCCTACGGCAAGTCATGCAAGTCGGCCGATAGTTCCTGGTGCCCGTGCCAGGGTAACCCCGACAAGCCTGAGTGCCAGTAACGGCCTGTGTCGTACAAGTGCGCCTCGGAATCCTGGTGTCCAAAGCAGTTCTGATTTCGAGCCTATAGCTACCTCGAAACCCGGCGGGCAACTTCCGGGTTTCGGGCGGCGCGGCTGCGTCGCGGTTCATCGATCGGCAGCCGCGAGCGGGGGAGCGACCTCCTCCAGCGGTTTGCGCTCAGCCGCGATGCACCAGCGCGCGGCGACGCCGGCGGCGATGACCATCAACAGCGCGCCTAGCAGGTAGCCGGCGAAGACGCTGCCGCGCGAGCCCGTATCGATGAGCGCGCCCAGCAGCCAGGGACCCAGCACGCCGCCGATGCCGGTGCCGATCGCATAGAAGAAGGCGATGGCGAGAGCGCGCATCTCCAGCGGAAACGTTTCGCTGACGGTGAGGTAAGCGGCGCTGGCGGCGGCGGAAGCGAAGAAGAAGATGATCATCCAGGCAAGGGTGAGCTGACCGGGCGTCACGGCGTCGATGGCGAACAGGTAGCCGGTGATCGCCAGCAGCACGCCCGAGATCGCGTACGTGAAGGTCAGCATGATGCGACGGCCCAGCGTGTCGAAGAAGCGTCCGAGCAGGACCGGCCCGAGGAAGTTACCTGCCGCAAACGGGAGCAGATACCAGCCGATGTTCTGTGCCGGCACTCCGTAGAAGTCCGTGAGGATCAGCGCGTAGGTGAAGAAGATGGCGTTGTAGAAGAACGCCTGCGCCGCCATGAGACTGAGGCCCACCACGGTGCGCCGGCGCTGCGAGCCGAAGAGGTTGGTGGCCACCTCCTGCAGCGTCGTGTGGGTGCGCATGCGCAGCCGCAACTTGGGGAAGGGGCCGGACGGCAGGTGATGCCCGCCGGCGGCGACACGCGCCTCGATGCCGGCGACGATGGCGTCGGCCTCCGCAGGCCGCCCGTGGGTGATCAGCCAGCGCGGGCTTTCCGGAATCCACATGCGCAGGAAAAAGATGACGATGCTCAGCCCGCCGCCGAACAGGAAGGCGAGCCGCCAGCCGATGTCGATGGCGAACCAGCCCGGATGCAGGAGCACGATCGATCCGGCGGCGCCGATGGCAGCGCCGAGCCAGAAGCTGCCGTTGATGACGAGGTCGGTCCAGCCGCGCACGCGTGCCGGGATCAACTCCTGGATTGTGGAGTTGATCGCCGAGTATTCACCGCCGATGCCCGCGCCGGTCATGAAGCGGAAGAACATGAAGCTCCAGATGTTCCACGACAGCGCGGTGGCGAGCGTGGCGGTCATGTAGACGGCGAGCGTGATGAAGAAGAGCTTCTTGCGGCCGTAGCGGTCGGTGAGCCAGCCAAAGAACAGCGCGCCGAGCACCGCACCGGCGAGATAGGCACTTGCCGCGAGGCCGACGTCGGTATTGGTGAAGCGTAGCGTCGGGCTGTCCTTCAGCGCGCCGGAGATGGCGCCGGCGACGGTCACCTCCAGACCATCGAGGATCCAGGTGATGCCGAGGGCGACGACGACGAGGGTGTGGAAGCGCGCCCAGGGCAGGCGGTCTAGACGCGCCGGGATATCGGTTTCGACGATGCCAAGTGCCGCCGGCATTGGCTCCGACGGCTGAGGTTCGATACGTCGTACGAGATTGGTGGCCACGGGCGCCTCTCGCGCAGACCGCAGCCGTTTCAACGAATGCGGTCACGCAGGGGTTCCCCGATGCGCGGCTGGCCATTCCACGCACGCAGACCTGCGGCTTGAGGCGTCCTTTCGTTGCGGACGCTACGCGTGCATCGTGGCGCGTTCCACGGGAAAGAGGCGCCACGTGTCGAAGCTCGAGAAAGCTGTAAGCGAGATCGTCGACGAGATGCGGCAGATGCCGGATCGCGGCGAGGTGGCGGACTACATCCCTGAGCTGGCAGGCGTCGACCCCAAATCGTTCGGTCTCGTCGTCATCGATGCCGCCGGCAACGTCGTCGCCGGCGGCGACGGCGATGTGCCGTTCTCCATTCAGAGCATCTCCAAAGTCTTCACGCTGACGCTGGCGCTCGGCAAGATCGGCAATCGTTTGTGGGAGCGCGTTGGTCGCGAGCCGTCCGGCAGTCCGTTCAATTCGATCGTTCAGCTCGAGCGCGAGCGCGGCATCCCCCGCAATCCGTTCATCAACGCCGGTGCCATTGTCGTCACCGATGTGATCCTGTCGGGGCACCTGCCGCGCGAGGCGTTGGGCGAGATCGTGCGCTTCATGCGGTACCTAGCCGACGACGACACGATTATCTTCGATGCGGCGGTGGCAGCTTCCGAGCAACGCACCGGCTATCGCAACGTGGCGCTTGCCAACTACATGAAGTCGTTCGGCGTGTTGGAGAATCCCGTCGACTACACGTTGGGCGTCTACTACCACCACTGCGCCATCGCCATGTCATGCCGGCAACTCGCCATGTCCGGCAGGTTCCTGGCGCAATGTGGTATCCACCCTGCGACGGGCCTACCCGTGGTGACGGCCGAGCGGGCGCGGCGCATCAACGCGCTGATGCTGACGTGCGGACACTACGACGGCTCGGGTGAGTTCGCGTATCGGGTGGGGCTGCCGGGCAAGAGCGGCGTCGGCGGCGGCATCCTCGCTATCGTGCCGGGGCAGGCCTCGATCGCGGTGTGGTCGCCCGGACTGGATGCTTCAGGGAATTCGCAGCTCGGCCAATTGGCGCTCGAGCGGCTCAGCAAGCGGATGGAGTGGTCCATCTTCGGGGCGTGAGGCCCCCCTGCGGCGCGTGACGCCCCTATGGCGCCACGCAAGGACACTTCTGGAAACGCGCGATTTAGCGCTCCCAGGACTCTTCGGTTTCTTCGACAACGGCGGCATCGTGATACCAGCAGTTGCCGTACTCGACGCGCGCCAGGCGCTCGTCCTGCGCCGTGCGCGCGGTTGCGATTTGGGTCTCGCGATAGCGCCGCGGCGGCGCACGGCCGCCCGAGGGGAAAGTGTAGATCTTCGCCGTGGGGCGATGCAGTTCAGTGGTCATTTCTTTTTCTCGTCTTGCTCTGGGGGTTGCTGCATTTCCAACGCCGAGACGCTGGGAAAGGATCATCTCATGTTGTGTGCTGCGATCCGATTCCAAATCTGTCAGCTGCACAATTAAAGGTCAGCAAATGCCCACATTATGGGCACGCCAGGAATTGCATCTTTAGCTAGCATCCCTCTCCAAGGTGAACTCATTCAGCCGCCACCGGTTCCGCGCGAAGCGCTGAGTTCCGGACGGGTTTCACCCCAGAAAGCGCGGGGAGGTCGGATGGTCGGTGGCGAACTGCGAGGTCAGTTTTTGCGATCTCGCTCTGCACCACGCGTCCCGCATCCGTTCCGCGCCGATCGAGACCCAGCCGCTCGTCACCGAGGCCGCACCAGGCCACGCGCGAGCACGAGGACCCAAACCTTCGCGTCGTCAAACTAGGAGAGACTGAGCAATGACGAAGTACAAGCTCGAGTACATTTGGCTCGACGGATACACGCCTGTGCCGAACCTGCGCGGCAAAACGCAGATCAAAGAGTACAGCTCCTTCCCGAGCCTCGAGGAATTGCCGCTGTGGGGCTTCGATGGCTCTTCGACGTTGCAGGCAGAGGGCAAGAGCTCCGATTGCGTGCTGAAGCCGGTCGCCGTGTATCCGGACGGCGCGCGCACCAACGGCGCCCTGGTCATGTGCGAAGTCATGATGCCGGACGGCGTCACCCCACACGCTTCCAACAAGCGCGCCACCATTCTCGATGATTTCGGCGCCTGGTTCGGCTTCGAGCAGGAGTACTTCTTTTACAAGAACGGCCGCCCGCTCGGCTTCCCTGACGCCGGCTATCCGGCGCCGCAGGGCCCCTACTACACGGGCGTCGGCTATTCCAAGGTCGGCGACATCGCGCGCAAGATCGTCGAGGAGCATCTCGACCTCTGCCTCGCCGCCGGCATCAATCACGAAGGCATCAACGCCGAGGTGGCCAAGGGCCAGTGGGAATTCCAGATCTTCGGCAAGGGCTCGCGCCGTGCCGCCGACGAGATGTGGATGGCCCGCTACCTGATGGAGCGCCTGACCGAGAAGTACGGCATCGACATCGAGTATCACTGCAAGCCGCTGGGCGCGACCGACTGGAACGGCTCGGGCATGCACGCCAACTTCTCGACCACCTACCTGCGCGAAGTGGGCGGCAAGAGCTACTTCGAGAAGCTGATGAAGGCGTTCGAGGATGCCCGCGCCGACCACATCGCGGTCTACGGTCCGGACAACCACATGCGCCTCACCGGCCATCACGAGACGGCTTCGATCAACACCTTCAGCTACGGTGTTGCCGATCGCGGCGCCTCGATCCGCGTGCCGCATAGCTTCATCAAGAACGACTACAAGGGCTACCTGGAGGATCGCCGTCCGAACTCGCAGGGCGACCCCTACCAGATCGCCTCGCAGATCCTGAAGACGATCGCGACGGTCCCGCTGGAGAGCGCCGCCGCCAAGGCCGCGTAGTTCCCACGGTCGTCACTAGACTAAAGAGCGGCGCCGGATATCCGTCCGGCGCCGTTTCTCTTTGGCGCTTCGGTTATAAGAGCCGCTTGCCGCGCTCAGCTTTTGCCAGCCAGGTCGACGGCAGCGACTTCGGCTCCAGCGGTTCGACGGCTGGCCCATGCAGCACGCTTCCATCGGCGGCGAACATGGAGCCATGACACGGGCAATCCCACGTATGATCGGCGTCATTCCACGTCACCGTGCACCCCTTGTGCGTGCACGAGGCCGATACGGCATGCAGCTCGCCGCTCTTGCTCTTGTGCACGGCGATCTTTCCCTGCCCCAGGGTGATGATCTTGCCCTCGCCCACCTCGATGTCGTCCAGGCTGTGGACGAGCGATTGCGTGTCGCCGCCCTTGTTGAAATTCGCCGGCGCCTTCCGCATCGGGTCATAAAGTTTTGCCCAGTCGGAAGACTCGCCGAGAACCTGCTTGGCGATCAGCATGCCTGCGGCGGTGCCGTTGCTGATGCCCCAGGCATTGAAGCCTGTCGCGACGTAGAGCCCGGGCGCCGATTTCAATTCACCCGCATACGGAATTCGATCGGCGGTGTCGTAGTCTTCGTTGACCCATCGCCACGCCACTGCGTCGACGCCGAGATTGCGCCGCGCCCAAGCTTCGAGCTCAAGAAAGTACCCGGAAACTTGTCCCTCCTGCCCAGTGTCGAACTTCGGCCCGAGCACCACGAGTAGATCTCCCTCGCCGTCCCGCCCGGTGCGCAGCGAATGGTGATCATCGATGCCGATGAACATTCCCTCGATGGCGGTATTGCCAGTGCGGAACGCCATGGCCGTATGACAGCGGGGACGCGTGTTCTCATCGAAAGGAATCGGTCCCCACGTAGGAAGGTTGGTGGCCTGGACGACGTGCGCCGCGTTGAGCGTCGCGTTGCCGGATTTGATCTCCCAGCCGTCGTTGTCCTCAAGGCTCATCACCCGCGAGTGCTCGAAAATGCGCGCCCCGGCGTTCTTGGCCGCCCGCGCCAGGCCTACGAGATACTGCGCGGGATTGAATTGCGCCTGATTCTTGCAGCGCAGTGCGCCCACCGTGGCGAATGGCAACGGAGCACCTGCGAGCGCCTCGGCATCGAGCCCCACTTGCCGGCTCGCTGTCGCTTCGGCTTTGAGCGCGTCGATGTGACTTGGATCGCAGCAATAGACGTAAGCGTCCTTGGTCTCGTGGCCGCACTCAATCTCGAACTGCATCGATCCATGCCTTCATCTGCTCGAGGGCAGAGCGATTGGCATCGGCATACTGTCGCGCAGATTCGATTCCGACCGTCCGGATGAGATGATCGTAGATGAGGCCGTGCTGGGTCGTGATCTTGGCGGTGGAGCGACCGGTGACTTGTCCGCCGACCGTCAGCGCCTCCAACACGACGACCGATAACCCAGCCTTGGCGAGGAGGATGGCCGTCGACAGGCCGACGATGCCGGCACCGATGATGGCGACATCGGCGTTCCCTGACGCGTCAAGCTTAGGGTAGGCCGTCTTCGGCGCGGTGGCCGTCCAGCACGATCCAATTCGTCCATGCAGTTCAGGGCTCATGGCACCCTCTCTGCGGCGCCAGTGCGTCAACCGCCCGGCGCTTGCGAGCTCGGGCTGCGTGTACGTTAACTCATCCACTAAATGCCGGATGTCAGCAAATGTTCCGCGCCGCGCGTCGCGGCTACACGGGCCGTCATAGTCGACGGTATTGCAGGCCCCGCAGCCCCCAGCTTGCGAACGTGAACGTGTCCGCCTCCGACAGCGGCGCCACGCGCAGCACGATGCCCTCGTCGGTGACGAGCTCGCCCTCGGCGCCGGCCCGCAACGGGCGCACCTTGCCGATCAGGTCGGCGGTGAGATGGTCGCCTTCCGCGTTCAGATCCAAGTGGCCGGCGCACTCATCGCTCACGTAGCGGCCGGCATAGTGCGCCACATCGGTTGTCCAGTCTGCAACCCTCACATAGTCGGCGACCTCCTCACCGAGTTGCACCGAGAAGTGAAGGCGTCCGTCGGCTGCGGCGTGACTGACGGCAAGGAACGCATCGCCGCCGGCAGTGAACTGCAACAGTCCGTCAGCCCGCTGCGTGAGCGCGTGCTCGCCATTGCCCCAGGCAATCGCGTGACCCTCGCCGTTCGCCAGGATGCGGACGTACTGGCCGTATTGCCCGCGATAGGTGCCCGCTTCGATCGGCCGATGAGCGGCGCTTCCGCAAAGGGCGATGAGGTGCGGTAAGGGCTGCGACTGCGCCGCCTCCGGCAGCTCGAGTTCAACCTGCGCCACCTTCTGCGCCAGCGCGCACGCATCCACGTCGTCGCGGTTGCTCAGCACGATGACGCTGAGCTGTCGCTCGGGGAAGCGCAGCAACTCGCTGCGGTAGCCGGCCCAGCCGCCGCCGTGGCTGACGGTTGTGAAACCGCTGCGCGTCGATAGAAAGAGGCCGCCGCCGTAGCCGACGGCGTGTCCGTCATACAAGACGCCTGAGCGCTGCATCTCGTCGATGATCGCCCGGTCTCCAACGCGCGGCGCATAGAAGTTGGCGTCCCAGAGGGCGAGATCGCGCACGCTAGTGTGGACCTGGCCGTCGCCTGTCTGTTCCCACGCACATTCGGATAGTTTGGCCGCAGTCTCCGTCACGGCGTAGCCGCGCGCGCTGCGCACAATATCGATCGGATAGCGGTCCACGATCGACGTGCTGGTCATGCCGAGCGGTGCAAATATCTCCGCCTGCGAGAACTCGGCGAGCGTGCGGCCGCTGACGTGTTCGACAACCTGAGACAAGAGGAAGTAGCCGGTATTGCTGTAGGCAAAGGCATGACCCGGAACGTCGTCAAACCCGCGCTGGCGGGCGATGACCGCGAGCGCGTCATCGGCCGTCGTGCGTTCCGCGAAGGTGCGGCCGCCGAGCAGCAGCAGCTCGATGTAGCTCCGCAGGCCGCCCGTGTGGTGCATGAGTTGGCGCAGCGTCACGGCCTGCGTATATGCCGGCAGCTGGGGGACGTGCTTGCGGACACTGTCGTCGAGGGAGAGCCGGCCGTCGCGGGCCAGCAGCAGCAGCGCGAAGGCGGTGAACTGCTTGGACGTCGACGCGATGTTGAACACGGTGTCGGCATCGATGCGCACGCCCCGCTCGATGTCGGCGAAGCCATAGCCGGCGGCATGCACGACCTCGCCGCCGCGAATGACGCCAACGGCGCAGCCCGGCTGGACGCCGCTCTCGAACCTCGCAAACATGGCCTCGGTGCTGGGGCTGCGTTGCTGCATGTGCCGTGAACGCTCCGCTCCGCCCTTAGATCTGCGTGCCGACGAGGGCGCCGATGCCGGCGGTGACGGCCATGGCGAAGGCACCCCAGAAGACCACCCGAGCCGCCGCGTGCCAAATGTTCGCGCCGCCGGCCCAGGCACCGACGGCGCCAAGCCCGGCGAGAGTGGCGAGGGAAGCGACGGTGACGATGGGGATGATCATTCCGGCCGGGGACAGGAGCGCGGCCAGCAGCGGCATGGCCGCCCCGGATGCGAAGGTGGCGGCCGAGGTCAGTGCCGCCTGCACGGGCCGCGCCACGGTAATTTCGGAGATGCCGAGCTCGTCGCGTGCGTGGGCGCCGAGTGCATCCTTGGTCATCAACTGAACCGCGACCTGGCGCGCCAGCTCCGGTGCGACGCCGCGCTTGACGTAGATCTGCGCCAGTTCCTCGCGCTCGCCCGCGATATCGGTGCTGAGCTCCGCGCGCTCGCGCGTCAACTCGGCGTTCTCGATGTCGGACTGCGAGCTGACCGAAACGTACTCGCCGGCGGCCATCGACATGGCGCCGGCAACGAGCCCGGCGACGCCGGCGATGAGCACGTCGCTGTGGGCGCTGCTGGCGGCGGCGACGCCGGAGATGAGGCTGGCGGTCGACAGGATGCCGTCGTTGGCGCCGAGCACGGCGGCGCGTAGCCAGCCAATGCGGCCGATCAGGTGATGCTCAGGATGCCGGCGCGGTCGCATTCTTGGCTTTGGCTTCGGGCCGCTACGATTTCATCTTCACGTAGGCGCCGGGGGCGTCCTCGATGACGCCGACCTTCTCGCCCGGCTCGCGCGGCACCGTCCATTCGCCGGAATGCTCCGCCAGCCATTCGGCCCAGTGCGGCCACCACGATCCCGGGTGCTCCTTCGCCGTCGCCAGCCATTGCTCCAGCGACTTGGACTTGCGCTTGCCGCTGGTCCAGTACTGGTACTTCATCTTCTCGGGCGGATTGACGACGCCGGCGATGTGGCCGGACCCCGAGAGGACGAACTCGACGTCGCCGCCGAACAATTGCGCCCCGGCAAAGACCGAGCGCGCCGGCGCGATGTGATCCTCCTTCGTTGCCAGCTCGTAGACCGGCAGCTTGACCTTGTGCACGTCGAGGCGCGTGCCGGCGATGCTCAAGGTGCCGGCGGCCAGGCGATTGTGATTGTAGAACTCGCGCAGATAGAAGGTGTGATTGGCAGCCGCCATGCGCGTCGAGTCCTGGTTCCAATACAGCAGGTCGAACGGGAACGGCTTCTTGCCGAGCAGGTAGTTGTTGACGATGTAGGGCCAGATCAGGTCGCGCGGGCGCAGCATGTTGAACACGTTGGCCATGCGTGAGCCGTCGAGGTAGCCGCGCTCCGACATCAGCTCGTTGAGCGCCTCGAGCTGGTCTTCGTCGGTGAACAGCAAGAGGTCGCCGGCGTCGGTGAAGTCGACCTGGGTGGCGAGGAACGAAGCGGAGTTGAACGGCTCCTCGCCGCGCGCCGCCAGATAGGCGAGCGTCGTTGCCAGCAGTGTGCCACCGACGCAGTAGCCGACGACATTGATGTTATCGACGCCGGTTTCGCGCTTCACCGCATCGGCGGCGGTAAGGATTCCCTCCTGCATGTAGTCCTCGAAGGACTTGTGCGAGAGGTGCGTATCGGGGTTCACCCACGAGATGATGAAGACGGTGAACCCCTGGTCGACGATGAACTTGATGAGGCTCTTGGTCGGCGTCAGGTCGAGGATGTAGAACTTGTTGATCCACGGCGGCACGATCAGCAAGGGCACCTCGCGTACCTTGTCGGTCGTTGGCGCGTACTGGATGAGCTGGAAGATGTCGTTCTGATAGACGACCTTGCCGGGCGTCGTCGCGAGGTTGCGGCCGATCTCGAACGCGGTCGTGTCCGTCTGGCTGACCTTCAGGAGATCACCCGACTTGCGCATGTCCTCGGCGAGCAGCGACATACCCTGCACGAGGTTTTCGGCGTTGGTCGCCAGCGTCTCGCGCAGCACCTCCGGGTTGGTGAGCGGGAAGTTCGACGGCGACAGCGCACTCGCCACCTGCCGCAGGTAGAACTCGGCGCGCTGGCGCGTGCGCCCTTCCAGGCCCTCGGTGTTGTCCAGCATGTCCTCCGCCCACTTGGAGGTGACGAGATAGGCCTGCTTCCAGAAGTCGAAGTAAGGGTTGGCCGACCATTCGGGGTCTTTGAAGCGGCTGTCACCGGGTTCGGGCTCGGCGACCGGCTTCACCTCCTGCCCGAGCATGCGATAGACGGTGTTGTTCCACAGCTCGCCGTAAGACCGCAGCAACGTGCCCTGCGCCTCGGCGAAGCGGGCCGGGTCGGCGAACCACTGGCGGGCGAGGTCCGAAAGCGTGGTCGTCGCCTCGGTAATCTCGTTGGCTGCCGAGTAGGGCCCCATCTTCGAATCGTTGCGCTCGATGAACTCGGTGAGGACGTTCCCACCTTGCTCGAACAGGCGCAGAAGGTTGCGGGCGAGCTCCTCCGCATTCACTGCCTGGAATGGCGGCAGATCGGTCGCTGGCTCGGGTTTTGGCTTGGGCATTGGACCTAAATGGTTTTCGGCCGACCCGGCCATTATCTATAGCGATGCCTCGGTTTTGCGACATTGGCGCGGCAGTGTCACTTGTCCGTGTGGACAACCTACCCGTGGCCACCCATGCCGGTCTGGCTCGAATCGGAATAATCCTAAGCGGGCGCGCATGATGGGAGACGGTATGCAAGAATGGCTGCCGTGGGAAGTCCGTCACGGAATGAGGCGTCGCCAAATGGCGCTCTGGCACATACCCCATTGCAAATTAGCTGTGGCCTGCTTGGCCCTCGCCAGCGGCGCGTGCTCGTCTATCCAGACGCCCTTGCCGGATACGACGCCGACGGTCACCTCGTCGATTTCTCAGCCGGACCGGCAGAAGGCTATGGAAGAGCTCAATAAGAAAGGCGCGACGCACGAGCAGGACGCCGAGAAGCAGATTGAGCAGTCCCGCTGACGGGCGGCGACAACCTCGATGACCTAGCCGATGTCCGCCACCAGCCGCCGCCAGTGTTTGCTATGGCCCAAAAACCATCAGCCAAGCATACCGCATTTACCGTCATTGAACGCAGCGGCCCTGGACTGCGGCCGTCGCTAGGGCGTAAACACGGTGCCCGGCCCCGCAATAGCCATCGTTAACAGTCGCACTGCGAGGCGGCTCAAGCACAAGCCGAGGAAGAGGCGTCCCTTGCACGAGGACTTCCACCGCATCAAGCGTTTGCCGCCCTATGTTTTCGCCGAGGTCAACCGGCTGAAGGCAACGGCACGCGCACGCGGCGCCGACATCATCGACCTGGGCATGGGCAATCCGGACCTGCCGACGCCGCAGCACATCGTCGACAAGCTGGTCGAGACCATCGCCAAGCCGCGCACGCATCGCTATTCGGCGTCGAAGGGCATACCTGGTCTGCGCCGCGCGCAGGCCGCCTACTACGAGCGCCGCTTCGGCGTGAAGCTCGACCCGGAGACGCAGATCGTCGCCACCATGGGCTCGAAGGAAGGCTTCGCCAACATGGCGCAGGCCATCACCGCGCCCGGCGACGTCATCCTGGTGCCGAACCCGACCTATCCGATCCACGAGTTCGGCTTCCTGTTGTCGGGCGCCGCCATGCGGCATCTGCCGGCCTCGACCGGCGACGACTTTCTGCGCTCCGTCGAGCGCGCCTGCCAACACACCATCCCCAAGCCGTTGGCGCTGGTGCTGTCGTATCCGTCCAATCCGACGGCGATGACCGCGGAGCTCGACTTCTACAAAGACGCCGTTGCGTTGGCTAAGAAGCTCGACCTCATCATCCTGTCCGACATCGCCTACGCGGAGATCTACTTCGACGGCAATCCGCCACCGTCGGTGCTGCAGGTGCCGGGCGCCGTGGACGTCGCGGTGGAGTTCACCTCGCTGTCGAAGACCTACAACATGCCTGGCTGGCGCATGGGTTTTGCCGTCGGCAACGAGCGGCTGATCGCGGCGTTGGCGCGCATCAAATCCTACCTCGACTACGGCGCGTTCACGCCCATTCAGGTGGCCGCATCGGCGGCGCTGAACGGTCCGCAGGAGTGCGTCGAGGAGATCCGCGCCACCTACAAGAGCCGCCGCGACTGTCTGGTCGACAGCTTCGCGCGGGCCGGCTGGAACATACCGCCGCCGCCGGCGACGATGTTCGCCTGGGCGCCGGTGCCCGAGCCGTTCAAGGCGCTGGGTTCGGTCGAATTCGCCAAGCTTCTCATCGAGAAAGCCAGCGTCGCGGTGTCGCCGGGACTGGGCTTCGGCGAATACGGCGAAGGCTTCATCCGCATTGCGTTGGTCGAGAACGAGCATCGCATCCGCCAGGCCGCCAGGAACCTCAAAAAGTTCCTCGCCCAGGCCCCGGAAACGATGCATAACGTGATCCCGATTCAGCACAAAGCCAGCCGTTAACTCCTAGCTATTCCATGCAAAAGCCTCTCACCCTGGGCGTCGCCGGCCTTGGCACCGTCGGCGCGGGCCTGCTCGATCTGCTTCACACGCATAATGCGCGTTTCGCCGAGAGCGCCGGCCGGCCTGTCGAGCTGGTCGGGATATCCGCGCGCGCCAAGGGCAAGGACCGGGGCGTCGACACGGCCGGCATCAAATGGTTCGACGATCCGGTCGCCCTCGCCAAGGATCCCGGCATCGATGTGTTCGTTGAGCTGATTGGAGGCTCCGACGGCGTTGCCAAGGATGCGGTCGAGGCGGCGCTTCGGGCGGGCAAGCACGTGGTCACCGCCAACAAGGCGCTGGTGGCAAAGCACGGGGTCAAGCTCGCCAAGCTCGCCGAGGAGAAGGGCGTCGCGCTCAACTTCGAAGCGGCGGTCGCCGGCGGCATCCCGGTCATCAAGACGCTGCGCGAGTCACTTGCCGCCAATGAGGTGACGCGCGTCTACGGCATCCTCAACGGCACCTGCAATTACATCCTGTCGACGATGACCGACCACCATCGCTCGTTCGCCGAGGCGCTGGGGGAAGCGCAGAATCTCGGCTATGCCGAAGCCGATCCGACCTACGACATCGGCGGCTTCGACACCGCGCACAAGCTTGCCATTCTGACGAGCCTCGCGTTCGGCACCGAGCTCGGCTTCGACCAGGTTGACGTGGAGGGTATCCAGTCGATCAGCGATGTCGACATTGAGGCGGCACAGGACATGGGGTACGCGATCAAGCTGCTTGGCGTCGCGACGCGCACCGAAGGCGGCATCGAGGCGCGGGTGCACCCGGCCATGGTGCCGGAGGAATCGGCGATCTCCGAAGTGTGGGGTGCCACGAACGCCGTGGCCATCGACGCCGATTTCTGCGGCAGCCTCTTGCTTATTGGCCCAGGCGCCGGCGGCCGCTCCACGGCTTCGGCCGTCGCCGGCGACATCCTCGACATCGCCCGCGGTGCGGTGATGCCGCCGCTTGTCACACCCACGCGCAATCTGAAACCCTATAGGAAGGCCAAGTTGGGCGCGCACCAGGGCGCCTACTACGTGCGCTTGTCGGTCTTCGACCGCCCCGGCGCCATGGCGGCGATTGCCAAGCGCATGGGAGATCGCGAAATATCGATCGAGAGCATCGTGCAGCGGCGGCCGCGCTCGGCGCTGCCCGGCATCAGTGCGCGACAGAAGCCAGGCACTCCGGCACTGGTCATCATGATTACGCACGAGACGACCGAGGAGCGCATTCGCGCCGCGGTCGAAGCCATCGAGCAGGACGGCAAGGTCTCCGAGCGTCCGCAGGTTATACGTATCGAAAAGCTAGGCGACTGAGCTTAGCCGCGGAAGGAAGACACGAATGACAGTTGAGATTGGCAATTCGGGTCTTGATCGCGTGCTTGTTCTTGAAGTGACGCGCGTCACCGAGGCGGCGGCGATCGCGGCGGCGCGCCTGCGCGGACGCGGGGCCGAGAAGGCGGCCGACAAGGCTGCCGTCGACGCCATGCGCCGCGAGCTGGCGCGGCTCGCCATTCGCGGTACCGTCGTCATCGGCGAAGGCGAGATGGACGAGGCGCCGATGCTCTACATCGGCGAGAAGGTCGGCTCCGGCGAAGGGCCCGAGGTCGACATCGCCGTCGATCCGCTCGAGGGTACGACCATCTGTGCCAAGGCGATGCCCAACGCGCTTGCCGTGCTGGCCATCTCCGAAAAGGGTGGCCTGCTGCACGCCCCCGACATGTACATGAACAAGATCGCCATCGGCCCCGGCTATGCGCCCGGCCTCGTCGATCTCGACGCGCCCGCGGGCGATAACATCACCGCCCTCGCCAAGGCCAAGGGCGTGCCGGTATCGGAGATCACGGCGTGCATCCTCGACCGGCCGCGTCACGCCGATCTCATCGCTGCGGTGCGCGCCGTCGGCGCCGCCGTGCAGCTCATTCCCGACGGCGACATCGCCGGCGTCATCTGGACGACCGACCCCGACGAGACCGGCATCGACATCTATCTGGGATCGGGCGGCGCCCCCGAGGGCGTGCTGGCGGCGGCAGCGCTGCGCTGTATCGGCGGCCAAATGCAAGTCGCGCCTGATGCCGGCCAACGAGGAGGAGCGTACGCGAGCCGCAAAGATGGGCATCTCCGTCATCAGCAAGAAGCTCCTGCTCGAGGATCTGGCCTCCGGCGACGTGATCTTCTCGGCTACCGGCGTCACCGACGGATCGCTGCTCGATGGCGTGCGCTTCCGCGGCGACAGTGCCGAGGTGGACTCGGTGGTGATGCGCTCGAAGTCGCGGACGGTGCGGCGTATAAAGTCGACCAGCCGCGTCGGCTGACGACCCAACCGTCGTCCTTGAACCGGCGGCTTGCTTCATCGACAATGACCGCTCAATGCCAGGCGTCCTACAAAGGGGGCGGACGTGGACGAGCGCGATGCCGGGGGCTACTCGGTCACCTATGGCCGTGAGGAGATCCAGGCGCCGGTCTATTTCATCGCCTTCCTGGCGGCGGTTCTGCTCGCCGCCGGCTTGGTGTGGGGCAGCACCGTGGCCTTGGCGCTGGGTGTCGGCGCGGCCGGCGTCACCTACTACAACTATCCGCTTATCGAGCGCCGCCCGATCGTCGGCGCCAATCAGTACGGCATATTCGTGCAGGGTCTCGGGCTCATCCGCTGGACCGCCATCGATCGCATCGACCTTGTCGAGATCGCCGTACGCGCGAGCACCATTCACGAGCTGCAGATAGGCCTGAAAGCACGCCTCTCAAGCGCCCTGGTGGCCGATTGGCGCAAGCTGCCGTTCCACCGCTCATTGATGCGCCTGCCGTGGTCGATGGCGCGGACGAATGTCGTCGGCGTCAATCTGGAGCCGTTCAACACCGAGCCCGACGACATCCACCGCACGCTGCTGCGCCTGTGGAAACATTACCGCAGCTAGGCGCCATAGCCTGTTGATAAGCCAGAACGGCGTATCGCCAACTCGGCGCGCCGATGATGAACTTCGCCAGAGGCGAATCATTGCGGGGGCAGGCCATGGGCGCGGTGCGCAAGCGGCGGGACGATGCGGCCGGCGCGGCGCCGTTCCTCGGGGTGTCGGTGTCGGCCCGCGGCTACCAATGGCGCGAGCGCCTCTCCGGTGAAGCGCAGCTGCGCGCCGCCGCCATCAGCCAGCGGCACGGATTGCCGGAGCTGCTCGGCCGCGTGCTCGCCGGGCGCGGCGTGGCGCTCGACGACGTTCCCGTCATGCTCAATCCCACCTTGAAGGCGCTGATGCCCGATCCCGACAGCGTGCGCGACATGCAGGCGGCGGCCGCGCGTCTTGCCGATGCGATCGAGAAGCGCCAGTCGGTCGCCATCTTCGGCGACTACGACGTCGACGGCGCCGCGTCCTCCGCTTTGATGTGCCGCTTCTTCGCGCATCACGGGCTGCAGCCGCGCATCTACATTCCCGACCGCCTGTTCGAAGGCTACGGCCCGAACCCGGCGGCCATCGAAGGGCTCGTCAAGGACGGCGCCCAACTCATCGTCACCGTCGACTGTGGCACCACTAGCCGCGAGCCGCTGGCCCGCGCCGGCGAGCTCGGCTGCGACGTCATCGTCGTCGATCACCACCAGGCCGACGAGGAGTTGCCGCGCGCCTGCGCCGTGGTCAATCCCAATCGCCAGGACGACGTGTCGGGTCTCGGACACCTGTGCGCGGCCGGCGTGTGCTTTCTCGTATTGGTGGCGACGCGCGGCGAGCTGCGCCGGCGCGGCTTCTACGCCGGGGGCATGAGCGAGCCCGATCTCATGGCCGAGCTCGACCTCGTGGCGCTGGCGACCGTCGCCGACGTCGTGCCGCTCACCGGGCTCAACCGCGCCTACGTCACGCAAGGGCTGCAGGTGATGCGCTGGCGGCGCAACAAGGGTCTCAAGGCGCTGAACGATGCCGCGGGCCTCAATGAGCCGCCGACGCCGTATCACCTCGGCTTCATCCTCGGGCCGCGCATCAATGCCGGCGGCCGCATCGGCGATGCGGCGCTGGGTGCGCGTCTGCTCGCCGGCGAGGACGAGACGGAGGCGGCGCGCATCGCCGTGCTGCTCGACAGGTTGAACAAGGAGCGGCGGGCTCTCGAAAAAGAGATGCTGGAGGAGGCACTGGCGCAAGCCGAGGCGATGATCGCCGCGCGTCCCGACGTGTCGGTGCTGATGCTCGGCTCGCATACCTGGCACAAGGGCATCGTCGGGCTGGTCGCCAGCCGGCTGACCGAGCGCTTCCGCCGTCCCTCATGCGTCATTGCTTGGAACGCCGAAACGGGCGGCGAGGGCACCGGCTCGCTCCGCTCCGTGATGGGTGCCGACATCGGCGGGGCGGTGCGTGCGGCGGTTGCCGGCGGGCTCCTGATCAAAGGCGGCGGTCATGCCATGGCGGCGGGATTGACCGTGGCACGCGACAAGCTGGCGCTCGTCGAGGCGTTCCTGCACACGAAGCTCGCCGAGAGCGTCGGCCAGGCGCGAACGCGCGATGGCCTCGACATTGACGGCGCGTTGACGCCGGGCGGGGTCACCGACGAGCTGCTCGATCTCATCGCCCGCGTCGGTCCGTACGGTCAGGGAAATCCCTCGCCGCGCTTCGCCTTTCCGGCGACCAACGTGAAGTTCGCCAAGATCGTCGGCGAGAACCACGTGCGCTGCGTGTTGCAGTCGGCCGACGGATCGAAGCTCGAGGGCATCGCCTTCCGCGCCGCCGGCGAGCCGTTGGGCGAGCTGCTGCTGAATGCGGGCGGCATGCCGCTGCACGTTGCCGGCAGCGTCAAGCGCTCCTCCTTCAACGGACGCGAGCGCATGGAGGTGCACATCGAGGATGCAGCCGACCCGCGCCGTCAGAACTGAGCGCGTCTAGGGTCCCGGTGGCGCACGGAAGGCAGGCAGGTTGAGCACGACGACGGCGCAGACGACACCGATGATGCCGGGCACCAGGGTGCCGGGCCAGATGAAGCGGTCGATGAGGAAGACGACGGCGACGCCGGCGGCGAGGCTCACGGCGATCCTGGCGATTGGGTGCATGAAACCTCCGGTTTGGAGATCGTTTCCAGCTGCGACACCAGCCGGCGGCAGCATAGCGGAGTGCGCCCAATCGCGCAGCGGCCCGTTGCTTGCGCGGGCGGGGAAACGCCCCTATAGGGATGGCCCTGCCGGTCCCTTCGTCTATCGGTTAGGACGCGAGATTTTCAATCTTGAAAGACGGGTTCGAACTCCCGTAGGGACCGCCATTCTTGCCCGCTCTTGGGACATGCGCTGGAGCCGGTTGCCAGACTGTCTCGCACTCTAGTTTCGCAATCGGCGTGCCACGGCCAGTCGTTGCAGCGCCGCAACGTCGCCGCCAGATGCCACGGCTTGGCGGCGACTTCGGTCGTTTAATCGGGCATCACCCGGGAGGGCTCGGCTATTCGCTACGGCGCCGCGGCTTGGCAAGGTGCTTGCGGAAGGCTTCGAGGGTCGTCTTGCTGACATGGTGCTCGATGCCCTCCGCATCGGCGTCGGCGGTCTCCGCATCGACGCCAAGGGCGATGAGCAGATCCCGGACGATCAGATGACGCTCGCGTGAGACCGCCGCCACCTTGCGACCCTTGTCGGTCAAGAAGATCGACCGATACGGCTGGCTGGACACGAAGCCGTCACGCTGCAGCCGCTGGATCGTGTTGTTGACGGTCGCCTTGGTGACGCCGAGCCGCTCCGAGAGATCCACCAGGCGCGCCTCGCCCTTCTCCTCGATGAGGTCGGCGATGAGCTCGACATAGTCCTCTGCGAGCTCGGTCTGATGCGCGTCGCGCACGCGCTTGAAGCGCTCGGCCCGCCGTGCCGCTTCGCCGCCGTCGTCGTTCAGGGGTGTCGTCGGTTTGCGACTCATCCCGCCTCTTCTACCTCAGGGACCGTTGACGGCAAAGTTAGTGTCGGCTAACAATCGGCGCATGAGCTAATCGTAAGCGTGACGGGAGGGGGCTATCGTGAGACGCAGAGTGGCGTTGAAGGCGGCGGCAAGTATTGTCGCCATGGTCGGACTGAGTGAGCGCAGCGCCGGCGCCGACAAATCGCAATACTCTCTATTCAATCCAACGCCGCGCACGCTGATGCGCGAGATGACCACCGACCGGCCCGACACCACTGAGGTTCCCTTCACGGTCGACGCCGGCCACGTGCAGACCGAGAGTACCTTGTTCGGCTACACGCGATCGCGGCCCGATAGCGACGGAGCCGTCAGCGACGCCTACGAGTTCGCCTACACCAACGTGCGCATCGGCTTGACGAACGATGTCGAGCTTAGCCTCGTATGGCAGCCGTACGGCGTCGTGCGCACGCGTCAGGCGGATCCGGACCCGGTGCTGCGCCAAGACGGGATAGGCAGCGTCGACGTCCGCGCCAAGATCAACCTGTGGGGCAATGACACGTTCGCGAAGGACGGTTCGGCACTGGCGCTGCTGCCGATCCTCACGCTGCCAACCGACAACGACAACGGTATCGGCGTCGCCGACGTCGAGGGCGGGCTGGTCGTACCCTTCGCGCTGGATTTGCCGCACGGGTTTGGCCTCGGAATCAACACCGGCGTCTTTGCCGTGCAGGACGAGGATGCGAAGAGTTATCACGCCGAGTACGTCACCACGGCGGCGCTGTCCTACGAATGGACGAATAAGTTCGGCACCTACGCGGAAGTGGTGGGTCTGTTCGGGGTCGACGATCCGCGCGGCGACATCTGCGTTGTCGGCGCCGGCTGGACATATGCCCTGACCGATGACGTGCAGCTTGATGGCGGTATGAACTTTGGCCTGACGGCGGCGGCGGACCGCTACAATCCGTTCGTTGGCCTCTCGATGCGCTTTTAAGCCGCGAAGAGCCCAACAGAAAGGCCGACGCATTCTGCATGCGCCGGCCTCCCTGGCGTCGTCACAGGCAAACTTATCCGCGGCCCGTCAGGCGTTGATTGATCTCCTGCTGGGTCGGAATTCTTCCGTCGTGCGTCAGCTTGTCGATCAGCCCCGGCAGGGCTTTCGACAGTTGTGTCAGGAGATCGTCCTGGCTGCATCCGGCCTTGTCGGCCATTTGCGTCACCGCCTTCTTGCCGAGGGCGTCGCCGAGCTCGTCGGGCTGTACCGGCTTATTCTGACCGGTGCCGACCCATGATTTGACGACGTCATCGAGACCGGCTGCCTGCAGCTGTGCAAGCAATCCGCCCAACCCGCCGATATCCTGTGCCGCACCGGCTGCCTGCCCCTGTGACGCCTGCGGCATCGAGCCTTGCTGCTGCTGCGGCGGCTGATTACCCGCCTGCCTGCCCAGGAGGAGTTCCTGGAACACCGCTACCAGCGGCTGATTTCCGCTGCTTCCCTGGCCGCCTTGCGTGAACTGTTTCAGCGCTTCATCGAGCAGTCCCATGTCGTTCTCCTCTCGCTGACTACGTGGTTGAACTTGTTACTGCTGGCTTAGTCTCTTGTTGCACTCGCTGTAGTAGCCGCCGCCTTCCTCGGTCCACCTGGGCTCGGTGATGCCGGCAGCCTTGTTGGCGCGGTATTGGTCGCGACACGTCAGCATCCGCGCCTTGCCGGCCGGCTGGCGCGCGTACTTCTTGGCTATGCCCGACGGGAAGAGCGATCCCATCGTCGGCAGCATGCTGCCGCTCTTCTTGGCGATGGCGGTCGGGCATCCGGCGGAACGGAACTCGTTCCACGTCATGGCACCGAGCGTGCCGGCTGACTTTGCCGCCTGGTAGCGCGCGCTGCATTCCTGCTGGCTTACGGTCGTGGCTTCAGCGGCGGGTGCGAGACGTGAAGTTTCCTTCTTGATCGCTGGTTTTGGAGCGGCCGCCGTTTTGGCCACGCAGCCGGCCTTGCGGAACTCGTTCCAGCTCATGCCCTCGAGCGTTCCGGCCTCCTTCGCCGCTTTGAAGCTGGCGCTGCATTCCTGCATGCTGGGCCCCGCGGCAGCTGCCGTCGGTGCGATCTTATCGGGCTTGGTCGTTTCCGTCTTGACCTTCTTGAGCGCCATCGTGGCGCCCTCGCCGCACTCCGCCTTGCGGAAGTCGTTCCAGCTCATCGTGCCGACCGAGCCGGCATCGTTGGCGGTTTTGTATTTCTCGCTGCATTGCTTCATCGTCAGCGCGCTCGCCGGCTGCGCGATTGCGAACGCCGCGAGCGCCGCCACGCCCGCCAACATTCCGTGGGCTCTCTTCGACATTACGACCTCGCTCATTGCTTGAGAAGCATGAACACTGATCACCCGCGGCTTGCGCGAAGCAACGAAAGTCCGGGGACAGGCTTTATCTTTGGCGAACGAAACGCAGACCTTTTTATCGCTCGTGCAATACCGCGCCGCGTACGCAGGATGGCTCAGTCGCGTGCAGCGGCTGAGCCGTGATTTGTCTGTGATAGGCGCGCGAAATCGTCAGCGCGCGATGCCGTGCTAGTAGCCGAAGCTCTGTCGGAAAATGTCGTTGGCCGACGAGCCTCGACTGACGACGCGCTGGCTGTCGCCACCGTCGCCACCGCCAACATATCCCCCGCTGACAACGCGCCGGCCGCTACGGCGTGCCTTGGCCCGTCCGGTGCTCTCGGCATCGTTCAGCCGCTGCGCCAATTCCACCTGAGCCAGGTGATCGGTACCCTTGTTGATGGAGTCCCACTTGCCTTCCAACGCCTGAGTGATGCGCTTTTCGTGGCCGTAGACGTCCTTCTCGGTAGTCACGTCACCGCTGTCGTCGACCTGCGCGGTGAAATACGTGATGTGTACCGGAATGTGATGGTTGAGCGGCACGCCGAGCTCCTCCGGCTCGCCGTCGAGAAGCTCGTCGACCTCCTTGACGCTCCAGCCCTTGTCGATGCCGAGCAGCGTTTCGGCGAGCCGCTGCGGGTTCTTCACGCGCACGCAGCCATGGCTGAAGGTGCGCTCCGACGCGCTGAACAGGCCCTTGCTCTGAGTGTCGTGCATGTAGACGGAGTGCTTGTTCGGAAACGTGAACTTCATGCGCCCCAGGGCGTTGCCCGGACCCGACGGCTGATAGACGTCGTAGTTGCGGATGTCGGCCGTGCCCCAGTTGACGCTGCTGGCCTTCACCTCGCGGCCGTTGCGCACGAGCTTCATGCCCTGGCGATGGAAGTATCCGCCGCCGCGAGCAAGGCTGGGGAGTATCTCCTTCACCTTGATGCTTTCAGGAACGTTCCAGCGCGGGTGGAAATAGATGGTCTCCAGATCCTGCGAGAAGATGGGCGTCTGCTTGTCCAATTCGCCGACGATCACCCGCTCCGAGTGCACCACCTGCCCGTGGTCGATGACGCTCACGGTATATTCGGGCACGTTCACCCAGACGTACGTATCACCGAGATCCTGCGGCATCCAACGCCACTGCTCCATGTTGGCGAGCAGCGTGGCGGGCGAGACTTGCTTACCCTCGTTGAGGGCGCGGCGCGTCTTGGCGTTGATGACGCCGTTGGCGGGAGTGATGTCGCGCTTCTCCTGGAAGGCCTTCACCACCTCGGCCAACTCGTCGTCATACACTTCAATCGCACCGTCGACGGCGTGAACGCCGAGGCGCTCGCGCACGAGTGCGATGTCCTTGTGCGTCGTTCCCGGGTAGAGCTTCGAGCCTTTCGTCGGGATGGTGACAATCGTATTCAAGCCACCGTCGCGGTGTGCCAGATACTGCTGACGCAGCTTTTCGAATTGCGCATGCTGGGGATGCAGTGTGCGCAGGTACTCGCCGGGAGCGTTGCTGGCGGCGAGCTGCTCCATCACCAACAGTGGATGACGCAGCGTCGGCTTGCGGTCGAGGTAGGAGCTGAGCTGCGTCGCCGGATCCTCGATGCGGCCGCCGCGCGCATAGCGTGCGTATTTGAGGGCGGCGAGCGAAAGCCCGAGTTCGGCGTTGACGAGAGCGTTTTCCGACGGTGGTGCGCCGGGCGCCTGCTTAGCGAGCACGGGTATCTCGAAGGCGCTCGCCTGCAGGCCCCAGTCGTCGGCGCGCTTGATCTCCTCGTTGGCGGCGACGGCCTTTGGCGTCCAACCGTTCTTATCGACCCACACCGGCTCGGTACGCGCGGCATAGAACATCCACAGCCCGTCGCGGTCGGCCTGCGTCGTGCCTTCTGGAAGCGGCGCCAGAAGCTTGCGGCGGACCGACAGCAGCAGCGGTTGCTCGGATGCCATGAAGGCCGGGGGCGCGGGCGGCTCGACGGGTGCGGCTGTCGCCGGGGCGACGAAGTTTATGCCCAGCGTCAGCCCGGTGAAAAGTGTCGCGACACTGACGGCGGGTTTGAACACGGGTTTCTTCTCGGGCTTGGGAGGCATCGGGGTGCTCTCTGCTGCAACGGGTTCAAGTTGGGCGCGGTGGGCTTCCTCCGGCGTCAGCACGCCGGCGGCAGTGACGGTCTTGAGGACGAAATTGCGCGCACGCAGCGCCGCCGCGGCGTCGCGATCGATACGCCGCGCTTCCGGCGCCTGCGGCAGCGCCACCAGAAGTGCCGCCTCGGCATCGGAAAGCTTGCGCGGCTCCTTGCCGAAGTATCTGAGAGAGGCAGCGCGCACGCCTTTGACGCGCCCGCCGAAGGGGGCGAGGGCGAGGTAGAGCCCGAGGATCTGTTGCTTGCTGAGCTGCCGCTCGAGCTGGAACGCGCGGATGATCTGGCGCAGCTTTACCGATGGCGTACGCTGGTATTGATTGTCGAGCAGCCGCGCGACCTGCATGGTCAGCGTGGAGCCGCCACTGACGATGCGTTGTTTCAAGATGAGATCGCGGGCGGCGCGGGCGATGCCGAAGGGGTCTACCCCGATGTGCGAGTAGAAGCGTCGATCCTCGAAGGCGAACAGCATGGCGAGGTAGCGCGGATCGACGTGCTCGGGGGCCAGGACGACCGGGGCAAGGTCCGACTGTTGGGCCGCACGGTGCTGGGCGGATCCGGGAAGAAGGTAAGCAACGCTCTGCAGCGGCGGCGGCCCCAGCTGCGCCATGGCGACCTGCAGCCCGACCTGCACGATGAGCGCGAGAGAGGCGCCGGCAAACGCGGCAAAGGCGACGTACCGACCGATGCGCTGGAGCACAGCCGGCCGGCGTACGCGGCCGGCTTCCGCATTTGCGCTGGCTGCCCCGGCAACCGCCTCAAGTCGGGAGCGCCTCTGCGCGGCGCCTCCGTCTTTTGGGCTCGACATTGCGTCCTCGCCGACCGCTTCCACCCGGGCCCCCTCATGTCCGGGCCCCTCGCCGCGACGCTCTCCCGCGGCAAGTTTCGGCATCAACGACGATGAACTGAACGATCACAACCAAAACCACCGAACCATGTTTACCGGTTACGAATGTGGTCTGAGCGATTTGAATCTTCCCGACGGCAACGCGGAATAACTGTTTCTGCCGGTCTGATTGGAATGCGCGCGGGTTCGTGCCGGCGATGGCCGAAGCAGGCTGGCTATTTGGGAAGTCAGGGGGTCTGTTTGGCGAGGTGATCGAGCGCGCCGCGCAACTGGCCGCCGACTTCTTCGAGTGCTGCCGTCGCATCGGACAGGTCGTAGCCCTGCAGCAGCAGGACGGCGAGCTTGACGCTGCCGTTCGACCGCTCGAGGGCTTCGCGCACCTGCGGATGGCTTTGACCGGTGAGTTCGGCAACCATCTTCTCGCGCCGCTTGGCCAGTTTGGCGTTGCTGGCCTGCACCTCGACCATCATGCCGCGGTAGATGCGCCCGAGGCGGATCATCACCAGCGTCGACAGCAGATTGAGCGTGATGCGTTGGGCCGTACCGGCGTTCATGCGGGTTGAGCCGGCAATCGGCTCGGGACCCGTCGCCAGCAGGATTGGATGATCGGCGTCGACGAGCAGCGGTGTGCCGGCGTTGTTGGCGATGCCGATCGTCAGGCAGCCGCGACGACGCGCTTCGCGCATACAAGTCAAGGTGAACGGCGTTGTTCCGCTCGCCGCCGTGGCGATGAGGACATCGGTGGCATCGACGCCGTGCTCTTCAATGAGCTCGGCAGCACGTTCGACATCGTCCTCGGCGCCCTCGACGGCCTGCGTCATCGCCTCCTCGCCACCGGCCAGCAGCAGCAATAACCGGTCGGGCGGCCAACTGAAGGTCGGCATCAGCTCGGCGCCATCCTGCACGGCGAGCCGCCCCGAGGTGCCGGCGCCGACATAAATGAGGCGTCCGCGCCGACGCAGCCTTGCCTCGATGGCGAGAGCTGCCTCCTCGATGGCCGACGCCGCAGTGCGGACTGCCGCCACGGAAGCCAATTGCCCCTCGATCATCGCATCCAGGATGTCGCCCGGCTGCCAGAGCTCGATGTCCGCGTAGCGGGGGCTTAACCGTTCCGTATTCATGGGGGCAGCGTTGGCACTAAGTCATTTCCGCTACGTTTATAGTGATGTCTACCTAACGTAGATGTTCAGGAACATGCAGCCAATGGTCAGGACGGCATTACTTCTTGGTATAGATGGGGGCGGAACCGCTTGCCGCGCCCGCCTGGCCGACCTCAACGGCGATATCCGCGGTGAGGCGACCGCCGGTCCCGCCAACATTCGTTTCGGCATTAAGGAGAGCTTTGCGCAGGTACTGCGGGCGACCGACGAGGCGCTGGCGCAAGCCGGGCTGGCGCTCGAGGACGCCGATATCGTCGCCTGCCTGGCGCTGGCCGGCGCCAGCGAGCCGACGCACCTTGCCGCCGCACGCGCTTTTCAGCTTCCGTTCCGCCGCGCGATCTTCACCACCGATGCGCACGCCGCCTGCGTCGGCGCGCACGGCGGCGAGGACGGGGGCATTATCATCGTCGGCACGGGTAGCATCGGCTGGGGCCTCGTCGGTGGGCGCGAATACCGTGTGGGCGGATGGGGCTTTCCCGTCTCCGACGAAGGCAGCGGCGCATGGATCGGCTGCGAGGTGGCCCGCCGCGTGCTGTGGGCATACGACGGCCGCAGACCGTGGAGCGGCCTCTTGAAAAAGGTGCTGGAGCGTTTCGACGGCGATCCGCACGTCATCGTCCGCTGGATGGGCGCGGCGCGACCGCGCGACTTTGCCTCGCTGGCGCCGCTGGTGATCGAGTATGCTGGACGCGACGACGCGGTGGCACACGAGCTGATGCGCGAGGCCGCGGCGCAGATCGACGTGCTCGCCCAGCGATTGGCGGTGTTGGGCGTGCCGCAACTGGCGCTTGCCGGCGGCCTCGCCAAGAGCATGGAGCCATGGCTGGCGGCGACGACGCAGGAGCATCTCGTCATACCGAGAGGGGATGCATTGAGCGGGGCGCTGCACATGGCACGCGACGAAGCTGAACGATTGGCGCTGGCGCGGTCGGCGGTCAATCATTGAAGGGGTCGGCCGGGCGAAGCATGGGCAACGCGAAAGCACAGATGGCGCAAGAGCTGAGCGAGGCGCCACTGGCCATCCGTCGCCAGGCGGAGGCGCTGGCGCCGCCGCTGTCCGCGCTCGTGCAGCGCCTTGCGCGCAGACCGCCGCAGGTCGTCGTCACCTGCGCCCGCGGCAGCTCGGCGCACGCAGCGGCATTCGCCAAGCATTTGATCGAGCGCTACGTGGGGATTCCGGTGGCACCTGCGGCGCCGAGCGTCGCCAGCATCTACGGGCAATCGATGCACCTCAAGGGTCAATTGGTGCTGTCCATCTCGCAGTCCGGACGTAGCGACGATCTCATCGCCTTCACGAAGAGTGCCAAGGATGCCGGTGCCATCACCGTCGCCGTCGTCAACGTCACGGATTCGCCGCTGGCCGAGACGTGCGATTTCGTCTTGCCGATTTGCGCCGGACCCGAGCTGAGCGTGGCGGCGACGAAGACGTTCATTGCCACGGTGGCGGCGCTTGCGAGGCTCACGGCGGCCTGGGCCGACGAGCGCACGCTGACGGAGGCCATCGCGCGATTGCCGGACCGGTTGGTCGACGCCGCGGCGCTGGATTGGAGCGCGGCGGTGCCGGCGGTTGCCAACGCGGCAAGTCTGGTGACCATCGGGCGCGGCTCGACGCTGGCGATCGCGCGTGAAGCCGCGCTCAAATTGAAGGAGACGTGCAATCGCCACGCCGAAGCCTTCAGCGGCGCGGAATTCCTGCACGGCCCGGTTTCGCTCGTGTCCTCGCGCTACCCGATCCTGATGTTCATGCCGACGGACGCCGCGGCGCCGGGCATGCGTCAGCTCGCCGGCGAGTTGCGTCGCATGGGCACGGCCTTGTTCATCGCCGAGCATGGCGAGGGTGCCCCCAACCGGCTGCCGACGTTGCCCCCCGATCAACCGGAGACCGATGCGATCTGTCTCATCCAGAGCTTCTACGCCCTGGCCGTCGATGTCGCCCAGCACCTCGACATCGACGTCGACAAGCCGCGGCATCTCAGCAAAGTGACCAGCACGCTATGAGCGGAACGAACGGATCCGGTGCCCACGCCGTCGCCGCAAGCTGCATCTTCGACGGCGTCGCCGTCGTGCGCGACAGCGCCGTCATCATCGAGGGTGCGCATATCGTCGACGTGAAGCCGTTCGGTGACGTTCCCGCCTCGATGCCCGTACGCGTGCTCCCGGGCGAATCCTGGCTCGCGCCCGGGTTCATCGACGTGCAGGTCAACGGCGGTGGCGACGTGCTGTTCAACGACACGCCGACGGTGGAGGGCATCAACGCCATTGCCGCCGCGCATCGCCGCTTCGGCACTACGGGCCTATTGCCGACGCTGATCAGCGACACGTATGACAAGACCCGCACCGCCATGCATGCCGCGCAGAAAGCCGCTACCGGGAATCCAAGCGTGCTCGGCATCCACATCGAAGGACCGTTCTTGTCGCCGGAGAAGCGCGGCGTGCACGACGCGGACCTGTTCCGCAAACCCGAGGCGCGCGATTTGGAGCTGCTGACGTCGTGGCCGGCAGGTGCCGTGCTGGTGACGCTGGCGCCCGAGCGCGTGCCGGAAGGCTTCATCGCCGAGCTGGCGCGGTGCGGCGTTAAAGTTTCCCTCGGCCATTCGATGGCGACGTATGCCGAAACCAAGGCCGCGCTCGCCGACGGGCTGACCGGCTTCACGCACCTGTTCAATGCGATGCGCCCGCTCGGCAGCCGCGATCCAGGGCCGATCGCCGCCGCGTTGGAATCGCCCTGCGCCTACATCGGCATGATCGTCGACGGCGAGCACGTTTCGGCGGAAATGCTGCGCCTCGCTCTGCGCGGCGAGGGGCGGCCGATGTTGGTGACAGATGCGATGCCCCCGGTCGGCGGGCGCAAGCAGAGCTTCACGCTCTATGGGGAAGAGATGAGCGTGCGCGACGGACGCTGCACCAGGGCCGATGGTACGCTCGCCGGCGCGGCGCTGGATATGGCCACTGCGGTACGCAACACCGTGCGCGACTTGGGCGTGCCGCTGACGAGCGCGCTGCGTTTTGCCTCGACCGAGCCGGCCGAGTTTCTTGGCCTCGGCACGATCCTCGGACGTCTGGCGCCGGCCTTCCGCGCCGACATGGTGGCCTTCGACCCCGAGAGCATCGAAGTGCTCGACACTTGGGTCGCCGGCCAGCCTGCCGACAAGAAGTAGCGCGCGGCATTGGCCTAAGGGCGCGCCCAAGGTCGTCGACTAGGGGCGACGCCGCGTGCGCGACTTCGGCATGGCGAGATCGATCCACACTGGAGCATGGTCGCTGGCGCCTTTCCTGCCGCGCACCGGTCGGTCGACGCCTGCCGCTTGCAGCCGCGGGGCGAGCGCGGGGCTGAGCAACAGATGGTCAAGGCGTAACCCGGCATCGCGCTCCCAGCGGTGGCGCAAATAGTGCCAGAACGTATAGATGCGCGCGTCCGGATGGAGTTCGCGCAACGCGTCCGTCCAGCCCTGCTTGACGAGACGCGCGTAGGCGGACCGGCTCTGCGGCTGAATGAGCGCGTCGTCGTCCCACGATGTGGTCGGGTAGATGTCGATGTCGGTTGGCGCGACGTTGTAGTCGCCGGCGAGAACGACCGGGATGTCCTCGCGCAGCAGTGACCGCGCGTGCGCTGCCAGGCGCTTGAGCCACGCAAGCTTGTAGTCGAACTTCGGCCCCGGCTGCGGATTGCCGTTGGGCAGATAGATGCAGCCGATCAGAATGCCGCTGACGGCAGCCTCGATGTAGCGGGCCTGCCCGTCATCGGGGTCGCCCGGCAAGGCCGTGCGCGTGACGACCGGTTCGGCACCGCGCGCCAGAATGGCGACGCCGTTCCACGTGCGCTGGCCGCGCCATACGGAGGCGTAGCCCGCCTTCGCCAGCGCTTCGGCGGGAAACGCATCGTCCGTGCACTTTAGTTCCTGCAGGCAGACGACGTCGGGCTCGGCAGCCTTCAGCCACTGCAGGAGGTTGGGCAGACGGCGGTTGACGTTGTTGATGTTGAAGGTGGCGATCTTCATGCACTTCGGGCGGAGCGCGCTTTCTGCCGTGCCGGAAGTCCCTTCCCCGGTTCTCCAGAAGTGTAGCAGACAGTCGGCTCCGCGTGCCGCCCTACCAAGAGGGGATGCGGGAACCGGCAACGCGCGCAGCGGGTTAGAGGCAAATCTCACCAAGGAGGTGCGTGCCATGCCGCGCGGAGCGACATCGAAGTACACCAACAAGCAGGAGCGCAAGGCCGACCATATCGCCGAAGGCTACGAGAAGCGTGGGGTCGGCAAGAAGGAGGCCGAGCGGCGTGCCTGGGCGACGGTCAACAAGGACGATGCCGGTGGCAAGAACCCTGGCGGCTCGGGTCGCGGCAAACGTACCGGCAACCCGGCGGCTCATAAGGGCGGCAAGCTTGGCGGCCGAGCCGCGGCAGCACGCCCGGCGTCGGCGCGTTCGGCGTCAGCCAAGAAGGCGGCTGCGACACGCAAGCGTCGAGGACGCTAGTTACGCGACCGAACACGAAGCGTCTGGTCTGGGCGGTTCCACAAGCCACCCGAATGCGTGGCCGTTGCAACGTTCTTAGGTAGCGCGTGTGCGGAACCGCTCGATGCTATGCCGAGTTGCCCTGCATCGAATGGAGAAACAGCATGCAGATTGAAACGCGAAAAGCCGATCCGACCGATGATCGCGGTGCATTTATCGGTGGTGTGTTCGCGTGCTTCCTCGTGCTCGCTGGCCTGGTCGCCGTGGACATATTGGTTTGGGGGGATGCGCCGTCACGGCATTTGACACAAGACGAGGACAGACAGGGGTCTATAAGCAAGGCTGACCCATCGTAACCTCGCAAGGTGCACTATGGCGGCAGCTCCGTTGGTCGTATCGATCCCGCATTCACTCGGAAAGGCCGAGGCGTTGCGCCGCTTGCAATCCGGACTAGATGGGCTGCCTCAGACGGGCCTGTTGACGCTCGACCAGCAGGCGTGGACCGACAACCGCATGAGCTTTGCCGTGCGCGCGCTCGGCCAGTCGGTGCCGGGATCGCTCGAGGTGTTGGACGAGTCCGTGCGCCTCGAAGTCGTCCTGCCGGGGTTGCTGCTCAAGCTGTGGGAGCCGCTGAAGACGGTTCTGCTCGGGCGCGCCAAGCTGCTGCTCGAGAAGAAGTAGTTCGCCAACGCCGCGCGCAGCGCGCTACTTGCCGCCGTAGCTGCCGCCGTCGCCGCGCCCACCGCCGTATCCGCCTGGGCGTCCGCCGAACCCGCCCCCGCCACGGATGATAATATCCATGCCGCGCGCGCCGCCGGCGCCGTAATCGTCGTCGGGCTCCTCATACTTTGGCGTGCGCTTGACGGTCTTGCGCGGCGGCGGATCGTAGTTGTTGTCGTCGTTCGAAGCCTGGCGCTTTTTCTTCTTCTTCGGCGTGTCGTCGTCGGCCTTTTGCGTTTTCGGCTTCGACTTCGATGCGTTGGCGCAATCCTTCGGCTCGGCCTCGGGGAACGCGGCATCGACTACGGCTGAACGCGTCGTTGGCGGAACCGGCTCGATCTGCGGCGGCGTGTCGGCGACGAATGGGAAGGCGACGTCGAAGTCGGCGGCGTCGCGGCCGGGCATGTCCTTCCAGTTGAGCGGCTTGCTAACCGAGCCGCCGCTGTCGATTTGGATAAGCTGACCCGGGCGATCGAGCACGTGGCAGACGTTCTTCGCCGAGGTTACCTCGACGCCGCCTTCGTGCAGCAACAGCCAGGCGCTGTCGTCCGGCAGCACATACACGTCGAAGATGGTGCCGCGCACGGTGATCGCGGCATTGGGTGTCCGAATGAGATATGTCGGCTTGGAGGCGACGCCGGTGATGAAGCGGAAAGCGCCCTTGGTCAGATCGAGAATGATCGACCCTGTCTTCTTGTCGCTGTCGTAGACGAACTTATCGAGCACCATGCGTGCGCCCGGACCGAGGGCGAGCTTGGTGTCGTCGTTGAGGCGGAATTCGCCGCGGCCGTCCTGGCTGACTTCAATGACCTCATCCTGGCGCACGATGTCGCCGATGGTGAGCTCCCGCTCCTCTTTGTCGAAGTCGGCCTTGACGATGCTGACGATGGTGCGCGCGTCGCCGATCTCCGTGCCCGATTCCGCGGCAGCCGCAAGTGGCGCCAGCAGAACGACGGCGGCGGCGATGGCGCCGGCAGTGGCACGCCAAGAGGGGAGCGGTGCGAACAAGTCAGTCTCCCTAGCAACGGGTCAAGGGCCCTACATGGTAGCGCACCCTGCGGGTGGCTCCAAACGACGGCTTGGGACCTTCCTAAGGGTCGATGGTGACGAGCTTATGGAGTTCCTCATTAAGAAAGCCCGTCGCCGTCGGCCGGGACGCCGGCAATGGCAACGGCCGCATTACCCGCGGCACTAGCTATTTTCTCACCCTCAGGCGCTCGCCCGCGCGCAGCTGGAACATTGGAACCAGCGCGGCGAGGTCCACCTGCGGCAGGGTCTCGAAGCCGGGACGGGCGAAAAGGTAGCCCTGCATCAATGAAATACCGAGACGATGCAGCACCAATGCCTCGCGCTCGCTTTCAACGCCCTCGGCGATGATGCTGATGCCCAAGAGATTACCAACGGCAGCCATGGCGCCGACGATGGCTTGCCGCGCCCGATCGGCGTCGATGTTGCGGATGAGCTGCATGTCCAGCTTGACGATGTCGGGCTGGAAATCGGCGAGCAGGTTAAGGCCCGCATAACCGGCGCCAAAATCGTCGATCGCCGTCTTGAAGCCTTCCTTGCGGTAGGTGGCGAAAATCTTCTTCAGATACTCGGTGTCGTGGACGCGCTCGTCCTCGGTCGTCTCGAAGATGATGTTTTCGATCGGAAAGCCGGTGCGGAGCGCCGCTTCAAGGGTCGTGCGCAGGCAGCGTGCCGGCTCATACACGGCGTTGGGCATGAAGTTGATGCTGAGCTTCGTCTGCATCCCCAATGTTGCCGCCAGCTCCACGGCGCGGACGCGGCAAGCCTGATCGAAGGCATACCGGTTATCGTCGTTGACGCGCGCCAAGATGCTGTCCGCGGATGCGCCGTCGGTCCCGCGGACCAAAGCTTCATAGGCGAATATGCTGCGGGCGCGGACATCCACGATCGGTTGGAAGGCCATGGAAATGTCGAAGTCGAGGTGCGAGGCCGTGCAGCCCTGGCAGCCGAGGTCTTCCGTCGAGGTCATGCGTGTCTCCGGGTTGCGCGGAGACTAGCGGCAAAATCTTACCGGCTGGTGATCTGGCGTCGGATTTTGACCCTATGCCGCTGCAACTTTACTGCGCGGGACGCAACAGGGCACGGATCTCGATATCGACCGCATCGCCGACCAGAAGCGCATAGGCGGTCATATTGAAGTCGTTGCGGTTGATGCGCGTCTTGGCGCGAAACTCGCGGGCGCCGCCGGCGCCGGGCGGCTGCAGGGTGGCATGCAGGACAATAGGACGGGTGACACCTTTGACCGTGATGTCGCCGACGATCTCGGCGGTCGTCGCCGTCTTCGGGCGGACGCTGCGGCTCTTGAAGATCATCTGCGGATAGCGGGCGACGTCGAAGAAGTCGTCGCCGCGCAGCTCTCCCTGGTACATGCTGGCGCGCAGGGTGCGGGTATCGATCACCGCTTGCACCTTGGTGTTCTGCTGCGCGGCGTCGTCGATCGAGACCGTGCCGGACATGCTGCTGAAGCGTCCGGTGCCGTTCGACAGCGTCATGCTGTAGGAAAAAAGCACTTCCGAGCGCGTTGTATCGATGACGTAGGGGACGCCTTGCGCCCGGCCCGTGCCGGCCAATGTCGCGATTGCGAGCATGGTGACGGCTAAGCGGGCGAAAATGAGCATGGCGATCCCCCTTTATCGTGCCAATCTAGCGCTGTAGCGGCCCTGGAGATGATGTCCTGTAGCATGGGCGTTGCCCGTGTGACACAGGGGCCGAATTAATGATGAGCGGGCTTTCCGTGGCCACGGACGTGCCTGATATTTGCGGTCAGAATCCACGATTGATTTGCTGGAGGAGCGCCTATGTCGTTCGCACCGACCCCCGCCGCCGCGCTGCTGGCATTTGTCATGCTGGCGACGCCCGCGTTGGCGTTCGATGTGCAGAACGGAGGCGGTCAGGCCGCTGGATCGGCCAACCTCGCCCCCGAGGCATCCTCGGTTCCCGGCGTCAGCATCGACCAGGATCTGCGCGCCCAGCTCGGCCTCGCTGACGACCGCAAGGACGCCGCGGCCGCCAAGTCGGGTCTGCAGTTCGGGGGCGGCGTGTTTTCAGGTGGCGCCGTAACCAACCCGACCTCGATGGGTTACGACGAGAGCCCGTGGGTGGCCCCGCGTCAGAAGCCGGGCGCCAACTAACTCCCGCTAAGTCCTAGCGCGCGGCCGCGACCCGGTCGTATATCGCTCCGTCCGACGACGGAGCGCGCGCATGGCTGCCACCGAGGTTTGGAGCGGAGACTATCTCTGGCGGCAGCTAGAGAACGCCGTACTCAACCCGATCCGCGCCTTCCGGCTGCGCTACCTGCCGCTGCTGATGGTCTACTTCGCCTATGGTGCTCTGGGCCTCATCGCCGTCGCCGAGAGCTTCTGGGTCAAGAAGGCTCTGACGCTCAGCCCCGCGCAACTCGCCGAGCTCGCCGTCTGGACCACCCTGCCGTGGACCGTGAAGATGGTGTTCGGCGAATTGGTCGACAGCGTGCCGATCCTCGGCTCGCAGCGGCGCGCATACGTTTTCATCGGTGCGGCCTTCATTGCCGCGGGTCTGCTGCTACTCGCCGGCGCGGCGGGCGGCTGGCTCACCTTCGCTAGCCCCGAGAACCTCTATCGACTGGGCACCTTCGCGACCGTGCTCGGCGTCGTGATCCAGGACGTCGTCGCCGACGCCATGAGCACTGAGGTCGTTGACCGCGAGAATCCGGACGGCACGCCGCGCGTAAAGGATGAGGTCGACCGCGAGCTCGGCATGGTGCAGGTGCTCGGGCGCCTCGCCTTGTCGCTCGGCATGTTTCTCGTCGCCGGCCTCGCCGGCTGGATCGCCAGCATCTACACCTACGAGACGGTGTTCCTTCTCGGGCTCATCATCCCCCTCATATCCGTAAGCGGCGCCCTGTTGATCACACTGAGGCCCGTTGAGCGTAGGCGGATCGACTGGCGCATTCTCGGCGGCGGCATCGCTTACGGCGCCTTCGTGCTGGCGCTCGCCTTCGCCAACATCCCCTACAATCAGGAAATCGTGTTCGTCGTCTCGATGGCGGTGGTGTGCGCCATGCTGTGGCGCGTCATCGGTTCGCTCGATGCGGCGACGCAGCGGACGATCTTCTATGCCGCGGTCATCATCTTCGCGTATCGCGCCATGCCGCTGGCCGGCCAGGGCTACACCTGGTTCACCATCGACGTGCTCGGGTTCGACGAAGCCTTCCAGGGCCTGCTGGCGCAGATCGGCGCCGGGCTGGCGCTGCTCGGCATGTGGCTGTTTTCCGATGCCATCACCCGCCGTCCCGTGGCGCAGGTGCTGTTGTGGCTGACGGTGATCACGACGGTGCTGTCGCTGCCGGCGCTGGGGTTGACGCTGGGGCTCGCCAACTGGACGGAGCAGGTGTTCGGTTTCGGCGCCCGCACCATCGCCATCATCGACACAGCGACGACGTCGCCCTTCGCGCAGCTCAGCATGATCCCGCTGCTCACGCTGATCGCCATCTATGCGCCGACCGGACATCGCGCCACGTGGTTCGCGCTAATGGCCTCGCTGATGAACCTGGCGTTGGTCGCCGGATCGCTGCAGACCAAATACCTGAACGAGGCGTTCGTGGTCGGTCGGGGCGACTATGAAAACCTTCCCTACATCGTCGGCATCTGTCTCATTGTCGGATTAGTCGTGCCGCTGGCAGCGATATTCGCCTTTGGGCGGCGATTGCAATGATGCGCGTCAATGTCCTGGTGATGTTTCGCCGCGACACTGCCGCCATCGCGACCAATGGGAGGCAGCCGCCATGAAGCCGACGACGACGTGGATCCTCATCGCCGACGGCGCGCACGCGCGACTGTTTGCCAATCACGGTCCGGGGAAAGGGATCGAGGCGCTGGAAGCCATCAACGGCGACCACCGGCCCGACCACGAGCTGGTGCGCGACGGGTTGGGTCGGACGTTCGAGTCTTCCGGGTCTGCCGGCGAGATGCGCCACGCCATCGAGCCGCGCGTCGATCCCCATCGCGAGCTGAAGCGCGACTTCGCCAAGGAGCTGGCGGAGATGCTCGACAAGCGCCTCAGCGAGAAGGCGTACGATCGCCTCGTCATCGTCGCCCCGCCGAAGGCGCTGGGCGACTTGAGGGCGGCGCTGTCGGCGCACGTCAAGCCGCTCGTCTACGCCGAGCTCGACAAGGATCTCGTCAAGACCCCCACGGCGGAGCTGCCGAACCACCTCGGCGCCGTCATGGCGATCTAAAGCCCGGGACTTCCGCGCAGTCGCGTTTGCCATTCCCTGCCGGGAGAGGGCTAGCCGGGCTGGTCGGTGGCCGGGGACCTGTGGCGGGGTGGCACTTGAGCGCTTGCACGTAACACCGTTAATGCTTGTGCCATGGTGTGGGGAGTTCAGCGTAGACATCGACGTATCGGCGCGGCCTTGGCGCTGCTCGGCGTCGCGTTCTATGCGCTGCTGCTGCCCGGGCACCTCACCTCGCAGTTCAACGCGCAGCTCTACAAGGCGGAAGTCGGCATGTTCGCCGACTCCATGTGCCAATCCGGCGACGAGGGCGGCAAGCCCATGCCGGCGACGAGCTGCCCGATCTGCAAGGGCCTCGCCGCCTTCCACATGGCCATGGTCCCGCCGGAACTTGCCGCGCTCCCGGCAATGCCGCACGCGTCGGCCATCATCGCCGCCCTGAAAGACGATGTCGCCAGGGCATCGATCCCGCCACCGCGCAGCCGCGGCCCACCTCTCCACGCCTGAGTGACAGCCGCGGGTGATCGGCCGCATTGGTCCGGCCCGCATGCCATCGCTCGCAACGGTTGCCTCGCCGCACGTATCCCGCATGACGCGGACGCGTGCAGGAAAGCGTTGTCGTGGAGTTTGCGTACATGTTCCCGAGTTTCTGGAGGCCGCTCGCCTGGGCGACGGCCGTAGGCCTGATGGCATCATCAGGCGCGTTTGCCCAATCGAAGAATGAGACGCTGCCGCTGCCGCCGGTGGTCGTCGAGCAGAGCGCCGTCGTGCCGGCGCCTGCCAAGCCCGCGAAGAAGACTGCGAAGGCGAAGCAGTCAGCGCCGTCCACACCAGTCGCGGCTGCGCCGCCGCCGGACGCTGCAAGTGGCGGTCAACCGCTTGTCGGGACGCGCTCCGGTAGCCTCAGCGTGCCCAACACCGCCGAAGCACGCGTCGAGATCGACCGCACGCCGGGCGGCGTCGAACTCGTACCCGATACCGCCTATAAGCCGTCGACGCCCGCTGCCACCTTGAAGGATGCGCTCGACTACGTGCCGGGCGTCTTCGTGCAGCCTAAGTGGGGCGATGACTCGCGGCTGTCGATCCGCGGCTCGGGCCTGTCGCGCAATTTCCACGGCCGCGGCGTGCAGCTCATGATGGACGGCATCATCCCCATCTCGACCGCCGACGGGGCGAGCGACTTCCAGGAGATCGATCCGACCGCCTACCGCTACATCGAGGTCTACAAGGGCGCCAATGCGCTCCGCTTCGGCGCCAACTCGCTCGGCGGCGCCATCAACTTCGTGATGCCGACGGGCTACGATGCCGATCTCTTCGGTGCGCGTGTCGACATCGGCAGCTTCGGCTTCCACAAGCTGGCGGCGAGCTCGGGCGGCGTCGCCGGCCCCGCCGACTACTTCATCACCGGCACTTGGCAGGAGCAGGACGGCTTTCGTGACCACTCGGATGGCGAAAGCGTCCGCGGCGCGATGAACCTCGGTTACCGGCTAACGCCCGACATGGAGACGCGCTTCTACATCAATGCCAATTACGTCCGCCAGCGCATACCCGGAGCGGTGACCAAGCAGGAAGCGCTGTCGAACCCGGCAGGTGCATTCGCGCGGACGGGGCTGGGCGGCACCGGCTTTGGCAACGACAACGTCGATCGCGATTATCAGCGCAATCTCGACACGGTGCGCGTCGCTAACCGTACGACAATCAGGGTGGCGCCGGGTACGGTTGTCGAGGTCGGCGGCTTCTACCTCGACCGCCATCTCGACCATCCGATCTTCAACGTCATCGACAATCAGCACGACGAGAAGGGCGGATTTGCCCGTGTCGTCGACGACGGCTCTGATCGGCGGCTTCCGCAACCGCTTCGTCGCCGGCGTCAGCCGCCATGACGGTGACGTGCGCGCGCGCCAGTACCAGAACGTGCTCGGGCAGCGTGGACCGCTTGCCGCGGACGCGATGCAAATGTCGGAGAACACCGTCGTCATATGCGGAGAACTCGTTCTTCGCGCTACGCGACGTGGCACTGGTAACGGGAGTCCAGTACGTGCGGGTAGCGCGCGAGGTGCAGGACGACTTTCTCTCCAACGGCAATCAATCGGGGGCGGCGGACTTCGAGTTCTGGAGCCCGAAGGGCGGCGTGGTGTGGGACGTCACCAGCAGCGCCCAGGTGTTCGCCAACATTTCGCGCAGCGGTGAAGCGCCGACATTCAGCGAGATCACACTCAACCCGGCGGCGACCATCAGCCTTGCGGTGCAGAGGGCGACGACCTACGAGATCGGCACGCGCGGCGCCGTGGACGGGTTTACCTGGGACCTCGCGCTCTATCGCGCCGACCTCGAGAACGAATTCCAGTGCCTCGCCATCGGCGCCACCGGTTCGTGCACGCAGGTGAACCTCAACGACACCATACATCAGGGTGTCGAGGTGGGGGGCAGCGCGCGGCTGTGGGAGGGCCTATGGGAGACGCATACGCGCAAGGATGCGATCTGGTTTAACGCCGCGTACACCTTCAGCGACTTCCGTTTCGACAATGACCCGGTGTTCGGCGACAACGAGTTGCCCGGCGCGCCGCGGCACTTCCTGAGGGCCGAGCTTCTCTATAAGCATCCCTCCGGCGTTTATCTCGGGCCGAACGTGGAATGGGTGCCGCAGGCCTACTACGTCGACAGCGCCAACACGCTCGCTACTGAAGCCTACGCGCTATGGGGCGCCAAGCTCGGTTTCGACGATGGCGGCCCGATCACGGCTTACATTGAAGGTCGCAACCTGTCGGATGAGGCCTATATCAGCAGCGCCAGCATCGCCACCAAGGCCGACGCGGCGAGCACGCTGTTCGAGCCGGGGAGCGGGCGCGCCATCTATAGCGGCGTGCAAGTTCGCTGGTGACGGCAAAAACGCAGAAGATGAGAAACATGACTGGGAGACAAGGAATGATGGTTGATCTTCGCGGTGTCGTCGGCGGAGTGCTCTGTCTGCTGACCGCGTGCGCGACGGCGTCGGCGCACGTGGCGCTGGAGGCCAAGCAGGCAAAGGTGGGTGCCGGCTACAAGGCGATATTCGGTGTGCCGCACGGCTGCGAGGGCCAACCGACCACCGAAGTCAGCATCGACATTCCCGAGGGCGTCATCGGCGTCAAACCGATGCCGAAGGCGGGCTGGACGCTGGCGTTGCAGAAGGGTCCCTATGCGCGCACCTACAAGTTCCATCATGGCGAGACGAAAAGTGAGGGTGTCAAGCGCGTGACGTGGAGCGGCGGGTCGCTGCCCGACGAGTACTTCGACCAGTTCGTGCTGTCGACGTTCGTGGCGGGCGAGCTCGAGCCCGGCTCCACGATCTATTTTCCGGTGACGCAGAAGTGCGCCACCGGCGAGCAGCGCTGGAGCGAGGTGCCGGCCGAGGGGCAGGACGCGCATAGTCTCGCTCACCCCGCGCCGATGCTGCTGCTCGTGGGTGGCGATGAGCCGCACCAACACGCGGCGAAGGCCGCGACCACGGTCGGCGCCATCGAGATCGATGCGCCGTGGTCGAGGCCCGTTGCAAGCGCCGGTGGCAACGGCGCCGGCTATCTAAAGATCACCAACAACGGCACCGATGCCGACGAGCTGCTCGGCGCATCCTCCGACGTGGCCGACCGCGTCGAGGTGCACGAGACGACGATTGACGACAAGGGTGTCGCTAGCATGAAGAAGCTCGACGCGGTCGAGCTGAAGTCGGGTCAGAGCATCGAGCTGAAACCGGCGGGCAAGCACATCATGTTCCTCGGCCTGAAAGAGCCGTTGAAGGAGGGCGGTGTCGTCAAGGCGCAGCTCAAGTTCAAAAAGGCCGGCGACGTCGCCGTCGAGTTCGCAGTGAAGACGGCGGCTCCGGCCGCGGAAGGCGGCCACGAGCACATGCACCACGACCATTGATATCAAGCTTGCGTTTTGTCATCCCGGGGCTCGTCCCCGGGATCCATCCATCATCGAGCTCCCGCGCCAAGTGGATCGGTGGATCCCGGCAACAAGTGCCGGGATGACACTTAGCGGGTGCTTTCCTAGCGGCAGACGAGCAGCGGCACGGAGCAGTGGGCGAGCACGCGCGTCGCTTGGCTGCCAAGGACGAATTTGGCGATGCCCCTCCGCCCGTGCGAGGCCATGACGATCAGGTCGCAATGGCGCGCCTTGGCCTCCTCGACGATGCCCTCGGCCGCATACTGATCCTTCACATGCACCGCGTCGCAGGTTACGCCGAGGCGCATCGCCGCCTGCTGCACGACGTCGAGCACCTTCTCGGCGTTGGCGGCGCTCGCCTTCTCGTATTCCTCGACCGGGAATGCCACGGCCCATTCGCCGGACACGGCCGCCGTCCATGGCTCGGTCACGGTCACCGCCGTAACGGCCGAGCCGAGCGCCTTGGCCAGCGCCAACCCCTGCTCGACGGCTCGCTGGGCAAGGTCCGACCCATCGGTCGCGATCAGAATATGCGCATACATAGGAACCTCCCGCATCCTGGCATTCGACATTTCTAGCGCAGAGACACTACGAAGCCATTATGCGCGTTGCGCCCTTGCCCATTCCGCCGAGACGCTTCACAACATAGGTCGAAAAGATCCAACTAGGATCATGGGCAGAATGCGAACGTTCGAGGGACTCAATGCGGCGCGCAGTCGGCAGGGCGCCCCGCTGCGCACGATGTTGAGGCTGCTGTTGGTGGCCGTTGCGTCAATTGCCGCCGTCAGCTTGGCCGTCGCCGTTTCGAGCGAGGAGGTCGACACGGCGCTGATCGTCGCCATCGACGTATCGAATTCCGTCGACGAGACGCGCTACAAGCTGCAGATGGAGGGCATTGCCCAAGCGCTCGAAGACCCAGGGGTCATCGAGGCGATCGTCGGCGGCGCCAAGGGTGGCATACTGTTCTCGCTCGTCACCTGGGCGGACCAGCCAACCTGGAACCTGCCATGGATGCACATCGCCAGCGAGGCGGATGCCAAGGCGGCGGCCAAGAAGGTGCGCGCACTGCCGCGCCAGGGTGGCGAGTTCACCTGCATGGCGCGCATGATGCGCGTCGTGTCGGACAAGATCGTGCCGCAGATCCCCTCGAAGGCAGCGAAGGTGGTTTTGGACATCTCGGGCGACGGCCGCGACAATTGCAATAGTCAGGAGCCGATCGAGCAGGTGCGCGACGAACTCGTGAAGTATGGCGTCACGGTGAACGGATTGCCGATCTTGGTGGGCGAGGGCCCGGAGATGGTGACGCCGGGTGCGGCGCCGTCGGCGCAGTCTTATCTGCCGGAAAAGCGGTCGGTCGATCCGCTGGAGAAGTGGTTCACCGACAACGTCAAGGGCGGGCCGGGCTCCTTCGTGCTACCGGCCAACGGCTATTCAGACTTCGGCCGCGCCATCCGACAGAAATTCGTGCTCGAGGTCAGCGATTACGGCAGCCGCGTGCGGCGCGCGTTCGCCGCCGCGCGACCGAGCTTCTTCGCGCCCTGATCCCAGGGGCGACATCGGTGGCTCAGAGGTCCTGGTAGTCGGCCGAGGCGCAGCGCCAGCTCTTGATTTGCCAGTTGGGGTGCTGCTCTGCCCACTTGGGCAGGTGCGGCTGGGCCCGATAGAGGCAACCCTTGGCATCGATGTTGGACGCGAGCGGGACGCGGTAGTCCTTGCACACGCTCGGGTTGCTGATCAGGCAGGCCGAGATGACGATAGCTATCATGCACGCGCTCCTCGACTCGGTTGGCCGGAATATCGGCGGTCCGGAACTGATACGAACACCGAGCGTAGTTCGTTACAAGATAACGCCTGGCCGTCGTTTCGATCAAGACGTGAGGAGGATCTCGCCCTTGCCGATGGTCGCCAGGTCGCCGGCGTACTTGCGGACGATGCCCGACAGCGGGCGAGGGGCCAGGGCGCCGAGCCTTTCGCGCATGTAGCGCGATAGCACGCGCAGGATGACAAGCTCCTGCTTGCCGGTATCGGCGAAGGTCGCAAGCATCTGCTCGACCGAGGGGCCTATCAGCGTGCCGCGACGCAGCAGCAGGCCGGGATCGGCGCCGAAGCCGAGCTCCGTCCAGATGGTGCCGCCGACCATGCGCGAGCCGGCGAAATTGCCGCACTTGCCGCGGATGAAAATGGTGCCGCGACGCATGCGGTCGCCGACGCGGTCGCCGGCATGCCCGTCGATGACGATGAGGCCGCCGGTCATCCCGAACTTGTCGCCGGGGGTGAGGCCGCCGACCTGGCCGGCCGCCGAACCTTTGACGAAGACTTCGCCGCCGCTGATCCCCGATGCCAATAGCGCGCCGGCATCGCCGCGGATCTCCAGGCGGCCGCCGCGCATGTTGCGCCCGGCGCCGACGCCCACGTCACCGTCGACGATGATGGTGCCATGGTCGAGCTCGGCGCCGACGAAGTCGAGGCGCGTCGAGCCGCTTTCGATGCGGACCGTGTCGCCGGGCTTGCCCGAAACGGCGAACACATCACCGACGGTGAGCGCGCTCTTGGTCGATCCGACATTAAGCTTCAACACTTCGGCAAGCGGGATCGACGACAACCGCTTCGGCGTCAGATGTGCCAAGTCGAGTCGCTGCTGGGGGGCCGCATTGAGGCGGAAAGTGAGACCGCTCATGGCAGCAGCTCCCGGAGCTTGTAGTGATGTGGACCGAGCTTGCCGCCGTAGTTGCCAGCGGTGATGCGCGTCAACCCCTTGGCGGCGCCATTGTCGATGAGTGATTTGAGGCCGGCGCGCATGGCATCGGCGACGGACTTCGAGGTCAAGCCATCGATGACGATCTCGAGCACGCTGACCGTGTCGGGGCCAAGCTCGGACTTCACGCGCCCCCGCAGCGTCGGACAGAAGGCGTCGTTGGTCGAGGCGATGGCGCCCTTGTACTTGGAGCCGACTTTGGAGCCGGAGCGGACGATGCCGCCAGGGAACGGCGTGATGACATCCGGCACATTGCCAATGGCGTCGACGGCGCCTTCCGCGGCCGATAGCAGCCCGGCGCGGTCGTTGCCGAGAATGATCAAGTTGCCGCCGCCCACCGCATCCGTAACGAGCCCCGTCGTCTCCTCGATGACGAACTCGCCGTCCATCACCGGCACGCGCCAGTACCGCTTCTTGCCGAGCCGCTTGGCCGTCTGAAAGCCATCGCCGAAGAAGCGCGGACCTTGTCCGAGACCGATTTGATTCGCGGCTTCGACGCCGGCGTAGCAGGCCGACCCGGGGCTGGTCAGCACACATTGGCCGACGCGGTTCTTGAGCTGCGGACCTACCGACTCGGGTGAAAAGCCGAACAACAGCACCCGCACGCCGGGGCGGCCGTCGGGTGTCTCCTCCGGCTTCAACTCGCGGTCGATGCCGACCTCGGCGCCGGCGCCGATCACGGAGGTGCCAAAGCCGCTCATGGTCACTGCCGCCTGGCGCGCCCAACGCATGCTGTCGGCGGTGATGATGACGCCGGTAGCGCTCATGCCGAAGGCCTCGGCGAAGGTATCGTCGATCGAAATGCCGCCTGCCTTCATGACGTCGCCCTGGCCTTCGTCGGTTGCACGATGATCTCGCCGCGGCCGCCGTCGATGATCTCGTCGTCGCTGAGACGGAAGTTCTCCATGCGCACCGTATGGTAGCGGTCGAAGTATTCTTTCAGCGGCTTCTCGATCGACCGGTTGTACTCGGGGCGGGCGACGTGCGTGGCGCCGTTGACGACCTTGATCACCTTGCCGTCGCGCACGATGAGCTCGCCGTTCTTGAAGACGTATTCGGGCGTCGTGAACATCGTCTCGCGATTGCTGTCGTCCTTGTAGACGGTGATGTCGGCCTTGGCGCCAGGACCGACGTGACCGATGTCCTTGAGGCCGAGGCTGCGGGCAGGGCCGGCGCGCGTCAGGATGGCGATCTCGTACAGCGAGTACTCGCGTTCCAGCATCGGCAGCGTCGAGTACTTCAATGCCTCCTGATTGACCCGGTGCAGCGTTTCGCGACGGAAGTCGCGATCCATCAGCAGTCGAATGAGGTGCGGATAGGTGTAGAACGGCGCGCCGTTCGGATGGTCGGTGGTAAGGAAGATGCGCCAGGGATCCTCGCACAGCAGGAACGTCTCGAGGCCGATCGCCCACTGCAGTGCATGCACGTAGCTCTTGTCGCGATAGCGGAATGGCACGACGCCGCAGCCGGCGTCGCACTCGATGTCCATGACCACCCAACGCTTGGGGTCGGCATTTTTGGAGCCATTGTACTGGCGCATGCTGTCGCCGGACGCGGTGCAGGTCTGGCCGAACATGACCTGGCCGACGTCGATGGAGATGTTTGGATACTTCTTCAAGAGATCGGCGATCTGCGCCGCGCCCGACGAGAAGTGGCGCTCGCCCTCGGTCCCGTAGCTGTGGAACTGGATGTGCGTCAGATGCAGCGGCAGGCCGTCCGTCGCGCGGATGGTGGCGAGCGTCGTCTCGACGTTTCCGGGGATGCCGAGGTTGCAGCCGTGCACGTGCAGCGGATGCGTAACGCCCAGCTCCAAGAGGCCGCGCGCCAGCGTCAGGATGATCTCGCGCGGCGTAATGCCGTAGTAGACGTGCTTCTCGTCGAGGTCGAGCTTGCGCTGGTTGAACTTGAAGGCGCTGATGCCGCCCGGGTTGACCACCTTCATGGCGATGGCCTGCGCGGCGTGCATCGTCCACGCCATGTAGTCCTTGATGAACTCGAAGTCGCGCTTCTCGGCCATGGCGCGCAGTAGGAAATCGTCGCTGCCGAGCATGACGAAGGCGCCCTTGTCGAGCAGCGGCGTGTCGGCCAGCTCCATGTGCGCCTGGCGCGCGTTGGCGGGCAGCATCGCCGGCTCGAAGCAGGCCGTGTAGCCCATCTCGGCGTAGCGGTAGCCAGTGATCATGGTCGAGGGCAGCGCGTGGCCGGTGCCGGCGCGCGTCAGCGCCGTGTGCGCGACCTCATCCTGCTCGTGATCCTCCGGCATCAGTGTGCGGGCGATCGTCACCTTGCCGCCGCCGATGTGCGTGTGCGGGTCGATGGCGCCGGCCATGACCACGCGGCCGCGCACGTCGTACTCCTTGTCGACGCGCGCCTCCGGCGCAGCCGGAACGATGCGGCCGTCGACGACATAGATGTCGCGAACCTCGCCGTTGACGTTGTTAGCGGGGTCGTAGACCTTGCCGCCGGTCAGCTTGATCATCATCGCGCAGGGCTCACGTTCACAGGGCGGCTTCGATGGCGGCCAGGACCGCGGCGGCACTCGGCAACTGAGAGCGGCCGAGGTTCTTCAAGGGGAGGGAAACGACGTTGTCGCAACGGACCATCTGGCCCGTGTGATCGATGCCCGGCGTGCCGACGGGAATATAGACATTGGGCGGCTGCGCCATACGCACGCCCGGCGTCCCTAGAACAATGCTCGGCAGCTTCGTCTGCGGCAGGCCGATGTCGGTGCCGATGGAGGCAACCCAGAGCAGCAGGTCGCCTTCGCCCTCGGTCAGCATGCGGCTGACGTTGTAGCGATAGGAATCGTATTCGGGCGAGCCGTTGGCAAAGCTGACGCGCAGAGGAAAGCCGGTCTGCCAGGTGCAGGTCGAGGCGGCGCTGGGGGCCCCCTCGTTGCCGCCGAGCGAAAGCCCGGCAAAGCGCGTGTGCAGGTTGAGCTCGCGCACGACCTCGGTCATCAGGTGCACCGTGAGATCGGCTTGCGGCATGCTCAATGCCGGGGGGGCCCACACCATGACGCCATACTTCGCCTTCTTGCACTTTTCGGCGACGGCATCGATGGCAGAGAAAGGTACGCCGGCGATCTCGTGCACCGGCGCGCTGGCGCGGCTCCTGGCGCTGCTCGGCAGCAGGGCTGCGAGAATGCCGCTGCGCTTTGCCGGCGGCGCCTCCGACGCCTCGGGCGCGGGAACGTGGAAGCCGCGCACACGCGCCGATATCGCGGCGAGAACCTCGGCGATGCGATCCTTGGCGACGGGTAGCGTGATCACCTCTTCGATGCGCGGGCCGACCGCCGCCGAGGCGTCGAGGCCCTCGCCGATGAACACCACCGTGCGCTTGTTGGCGAGGCTTTCGAACATCGTGTGCGGATTGGTGACGATGCGATCGAAGAAGCGGCCGTGCAGCTTGTGCACATCGGTGCCGACGATGAGCAGCAGGTCGGCGCGATTGCGCACCTCGGTGAGCGTCGACATGATCCAGCCGCTCGTCTGCACTACGCGGAAGTTGCGATACTGGCCCTCGCTGAGCGCATGATCGAGCACGCCGCAGGTGCGGTCGGCGATCGACAGGACGGCGCGCGCACCGGCGACGTCGCTGGCCATGCCGCCGTAAAGCGGGAGCTTCGCCCCACGGATGAGACCCGCGGCGGCCTTCACCGCCTCCTCGAAACTGACCTCCCGGCCGTCCACGAGCGGCTTGGCCGGCGGCAGCGGGCGCTGGAACCCGGCAGTGGCACGCGGGCAGCCGTTGCTGACCTTGAGGGTTGATCCGGTGCGGGTGACTTGCAGGTCGTCGCACAGAAGTCCGCAGAAGGGGCAGGTGACGTTGTCGTAGGTGTGGGAAGCGCCGTGCTCGCCCGGACGATCACCCTCAGCTTGTGCGGTCATACGGTGCAGTCTCCTTCGCGCGCGGCGCAAGTAAGCACGGACGCCCTGCCAAAACAACAGCGGCGCGAATGCGGCGGTTTGCCGGGGATGGCGCCGATTGCGAAGGCCTTTTGCCGCCACTATGGTCTCGCCCGAGGCGCGCCAAAAAACCGATACCGGAGGAAGCCTAATGGTGAGAGCTGTTGCGCTGGGGCTGGTTGTGCTGGCCCTGTTCCCGACCCTTGCGTCCGCTCACGGTCCCTCGCGTCAGAAGGTGACGGAGACCGTCGAGATCAATGCGCCGGCCGACAAGGTCTGGGCCGTGATCGGCAACTTCCAGGACATGAGCTGGCACCCGGCCATTGCCAAGCTCGAGGGGTCCGGAGGCAACGACGCCAACGCGACCCGCACCCTGACCCTGACCTCGGGCGGGACGATCGACGAGAAGCTTCTTTCCAACGATCCGGCCAAGAAGATCTACAAGTACGAGATCACCAAGGTCGACCCGAAGGTGCTGCCGGTGAACAACTATTCCGCGAGCCTCAGCGTCAAGGGCGAGGGCGACAAATCGACGGTCGAGTGGAAAGGCGCCTTCTACCGCGGGTTCATGAACAACGATCCCCCGCCGGAACTGAACGACGAGGCGGCGGTGAAGGCCGTGAAGGGCGTTTATCGCGGCGGCCTCGATGCTCTGAAGACGAAAGTCGAAGCGGGCGGCTGACGTCCGCCCTCAACCGATGGCGCGCATCAAGCGGCTGATCATCCTATCGACGGCGGCGATGCTGGGCGGCATCGGCGCGTCGGTGGGACTGTTGGCCGATCCGGTGACGGTGAGCGAGGCCTTTGTCACCAATCAGAATGGTGACTCGCTGACGATCGTGGCGCTGGCCGACATGAAGCCACTGGCGGAGATCCCCATCGGCGGCAAACCCGCGGGTATCGCCATGTCGCCCGACGGCAGGCACGCTTACCTGACGTCGCCTGACAGCAAAGAGCTCGTCATCGTCGACGCAGCGGCGCGCCAGGTCTCCAGCCGCTTGAAGGTCGGCGAAGGTCCGTTGGGTATCGCTGCCCATCCGACGAGCGGCCGCGTCTACGTTGCCGACTGGTTCACCCACAAAATCTCCGTCATCGATCCGTCGGTGCCGAAGGTGGTCGCCGAGATCGCCGTCGGCGAGTCGCCTTCGGGTCTCGCGGTGAGTCCCGACGGCAAGCTGCTGCTGAGCGCCGACCGGGACAGCGACGCCGTATCGATCATAGATGCTCAGACGAACACGCGGATCGGCACGGTGCCGGTGGGCAAGCGACCGTTCGGCATCACCATCGACGCCAAGGGCAAGCGCGCCTACACGGCCAACGTCGCCAGCGATGACGTGAGCGTCGTCGACATCGCCTCCGGCAAGTTGATCGGCAACGTGCCGGTCGGCCATCGGCCCTATGCGGTGGCGCTGGCCGGACAGCATGCCTTCGTGACCAACCAGTATGCGAGCACGGTGAGCGTCATAGACGTCGGCACTCTCAAGGTCGTGAAGACCATCGATGTCGGCGATCATCCGGAGGGGATCGAAGCCGACCCTGGCGGCGCTCACGTTTACGTCGCCTGCTGGTTCGACAACGTGCTGATGCGCATCGATACGGCCACGATGGCGGTGTCCGGCGAGGCTGCGGTCGGTGACGGGCCGCGGGCTTTCGGCCTGTTTCTGCGCTGAAATCACTATCCGTGCGCTGACGTATCTTGCGCTGCAGCGTCCGTGCAGCCGTAAACCGCATGACCAATCGTTAAGGTGCCGGCTGTTTACGCAAGCGCACTTCCAAGGGTAGAACGGGCAATAAAGGCAATAACATTACATAGCGTGGCAACCGTCCTAGGAAGGAAGCGTTATTATGCGGTTCTATGGTTTGAGTGGCGTCCTCATCGCCGTCGCTCTCGTGCTGGGGTCTCATGCCGTGAGTGCAGCCGACGCGCCAAAGGCGGCCGATGCGGCGACGGGTCAGCCGAAGGCGACCGACCTCATCTTCGAGCGCAAGCATCTCGTGAAGACCGAGGCCGGCAAACAGATCGACTACAAGTTCAAGCGGACCGCCAGCGACGAGAAAATTCTCGGCCAGAGTTTCAACGACGACATCACGCTGAAGGTCACCGGCGACAAGCCGGACGGCAACAAAGACCTGACGCTGCAGATCTACACGGGCGACCGCGCGCGCGATCCGCAGAAGCTGGAGAAGTTCAGCATCAACCCGGTCTTCGCCGTGTTCTTTTCGCAGGCCACCGCCACCTTCAATCAGCTCGCCGGCGGCCAGGTGAACTACCTGCAGCGCAGCTTTTCCGATGGCTGGCTGAAGGCCACGGTCGAGCCGGTCAAGGTCGACTACAACGGCAAGAAGATCGACGCCTATCGCATCTCCATGACGCCCTACGTCGGCGACAAGTTCGAATCCAAGATGCAGGGATGGGAGGGCGCCAAGTACGACGTGATCGTGAGCGAGCAGGTGCCGGGGGAGATCGTTGACTTGCTGGCGACCTATCACAACCGCTATCCGCCGGCGCTGCTGAAGCTCACCGAGCGCACGACGCTCGCCGGCGTCACCGGATTGGAGGACCCCAAATGATGAAGCTATCGATTGCAGGCATCTTGGCGGCCGCAACTTTGGCGGCGTCAGCTGCGACCGGC
>CAWEWG010000003.1:0-205203 GCA_963812795.1 uncultured Alphaproteobacteria bacterium
AGGTTGCCGTCCGCTTTCAGGCGCTTTGCCGTTCCCTCGTCGACGAGCCAGATCTCCACGGGCAAGTTGTAGAGCCAGCCGTGGCAGGAGCTGCAGCTGAAGTCGATCTTGTCGCCGCGCCAAATGGCTTGGTCGGTGCGGAAGCGGATGTCGCGAAATTCGTAGTAGCCGAGCTTCTTGAAGGATTCCGGCAGCGTCAGCGAGGGACTGGCGTACTCGCTCGTCGAAAGCTGCTGTGCGAGGGTCTGCACCAGCGACGCGGTGAACGGCGTCGAAGTCGGTCACCGGCTCGGCCGCCGCCGGCGAAATGATTCCCGGGCGCGCCCCGGCCCCCAGCATCGCAAGGCACCAGCCGTCATGAGGACCGATCGCCGGTCCAGCCGTGTCGCTCGCATCAGTTCTTTGCTTTCCGTGCTAAGTCCCTCGTCGGCCTCGACGCGCACAGTACGCATTGCGTTCGTCGCTGCCGATCCGCACCAAGGAAAACGTTCCTGCGGCTGCGCCCGTTGCAGTGGCTGAACAGCCCTTCCGTGGCGTTTCTTCCGGAACGATTCGCATTGCGCACCGCAGTTCCCTGGACGGCCACTCTGCCTCGCTAACACCCCCCGGAAGCAAGCTTGCCCGATCGATCGGCATGACTTGTTGCGCTGCAACAGAATAATGTAGCCCAATGATTTGGGCAAGGGCGTGACAAAGCGCAGCCGAGGCGCCCTCCGGACGTGCGACGCCGCGGCGCATTCGATATCCCGACACAATCGCTGCATAGTCTGGCCCATCGAGTTGCTCCACCGACTGCTCGGCGCGGTATCGGCCCAGGGGATGGTAAACGGGCGGCATGGGGCGAAAAGTACCAAGTAGCGTAGCGACGCAGAAGGTCGGCGAGACCGCAAGCGTCGCGGGGGAGATAGGGATGACCGAAGCGCTCCAGGAAGGGACCCTCATCGAAGCCATCCTGTCCCTGCGCTCGCAGGTGGACTTCCTGTGGCAGTTCTTCGTCACGGCGCACATCGCCATCTTCGCGCTGCTCTTTATCTACGACGAGGCGGTCGAGAGCCTCAACGTGATCGCCCGCGCCTTCGCGCTCGCCGGCGTCGCCCTGTTCGAGTGGATCAACGGCAAGGCGCTGGCCAACACCTACATGCTGCTCGACGCCACGCTCGACCAGTATCGCGCCCTGTACGGCGGTGCACCGCTTCCAGCCGGCCTTCTTCCAGCACTTCGTCGGCCAGAGCTTCACAGATCGCCCGACCATGGTGCTCATCACCCACAGCATGGCGTTTGTCGTCATTCTCTCGCGCTGCTCTCGCGCGAATTCATCCAGACGCGCCGGAACCGCCAGCAAGGGGTCGCCAATTGATGCGATCGCTCAAACGGACGTGTGGAAAAGCGTTGCAGAACTCACATAGCGCGCCGTGCTTTGGGGATAGGGACATCCATCGGCGCGATGGCGAATTCAGATGAAAAATTTGGTTTGATAGCAAGCTTTGCGGCCAAAAAGTGCGTCGTGCCAACAAGCCACAACGTCGGTGGATTCCGCCGACTTTGGCACACAGCGGTTTCCAGTGCATCAATCTCTGCTTAATCTTTCACCCCGAGCGGTGATTCGGCTTCGCGGCCGCCGCGGTGCAAGTGACGAAGGATGCGTTGGGTTTTGTAGGGAGTAGGCGGCCTTGTGCGTGGCGTCGCCTTCAAAAAGTAAGCAGACGGGAGTAGGTCAATGAAAAAGTATAGTTTGGGTGCCCTGGTGGCAGCAGGCCTGCTGGTTGGCGGTCTTTCCGCCGGCAGCGCCTCGGCCGCCGATCTGGGGGGCAACTGCTGCGCCGATCTCGAAGAGCGCATCGCAGAACTCGAGGCCACGACCGCCCGCAAGGGCAACCGCAAAGTCTCGCTCACCATCTCCGGCTGGGTTGCCGAGCAGGTGATGTGGTGGGATGACGGCTGACGAGCAGAACGTCTACGTCGGCGGTCATCGGCACGCACGCTCGCCAGCCACTTCAAGTTCACCGGTCAGGCGACGATCTCGCCCGGCTGGTACGCTGGCTACGTGATCCACGTGGAAGTCGACGGCAGCGAACGCGCTGACGCATCAACCAGGCGTCAGCAGCACGACCCTCTGGCACTCGGACGCCTTCGGCGGCCTCGGCATCAGCGCTGCAGTCGTTCTGGTTCATCAAGAGCGACCACCTCGGCAAGCTGAGCGTCGGTCTGCAGTCGCAGGCTTCGGACAACACGGCCATCCTCGTTGACGGTTCGGGCTCGCTCGTTCCCGCCAACTGGGTGCTGTTCGACTACGCCGGGTTCTACCTGCGCAATCAAGACGGCGACTCTGTCGGCGCGCGACCTGGGGTGACATCGGCTTCTGCCAACGGCGGCGCTGGCATCGGCGGCGACTGCAACGGCGTTCCGCAAGAACGTCGTCCGCTACAACTCGCCGACCTTCGGCGGGTTCTCGGTGTCGGCCTCTTGGGGCGAAGACGACATGTGGGACGTCGCTGCTCGTTACGCGGGTGAGTGCAACGGCATCAAGGTTGCCGCTGCTGCTGCCTACAGCGATGTCGAGCACCGACGGACGTTACCTGCGGCGTCGGGTGCGGCCCGCCATTCCGGCGGCTCATAACGCCTGGACAGATCGCGAAGCCGACTACTTCCAGGTCGGCGCCTATGTTGAGCACGTGCCGACGGGTATCTTCCTCTACGGCGCTTACGGCGAAAGACGACGATGACACTTCAATCGGCACTGCGGATACCAACTTGGTGCTCTCCGTTCCGCCAGTCGATGGCGCTTCGTGCCGGATCAAGACACCTGGTACTTCAAGGCTGGTCTGCGTGAGCGTTGGACGCCACTGGGTCACACGGTGCTCTACGGCGAGTATCAGAAACGACCGATGCCCGGCATCGTCCCGGCTCTACCGACAGCGTCTGGCGCGGTGACGGCCGTCACATCTCGCTGAGCGTCCGTCTGGGGCCTGGGTGTGGTGCAGGAAATCGACGCGGCTGCCATGTCGGTCTGGCTCTCCTATCGCACTTCGAAGGCGACGATCACACGCAGGCTGCTCATAGTACACCTTCGGCGTCTAGTGAAGCTTCGACGACTTCCAGTACATCAAGGCTGGCGCGCTCATCAACTTCTAAGCGCCTGACCTATTACAGAAAATCGGAAGCCGCCCCGCAAGGGGGCGGTTTTCTTCGTTTTGAAGGGCGTTCATTGGGCCCAGCGCCGTGACCGGCAGGCTAGATGGGGTTAGAAATTGGGTTAGAATTGCGCTCCGATGAGTGCCAAGCGTGGCCCCTACCGGAAGTGCTACTTGGTCCCCACGGACTGGCTTCAAATACTGCCGCGCCGTCCCCAAAGACCTCCAACCCATCGAGGGAAAGCAAGCCTGGGTGAAGTGCCTGGGGCCGGTCTCGCGGGCGGTCGCCGAGACCATGGCGCACGCCTTGGCCCACGAGCACGGGCAAGCGCATTTTGGCGTTCGGTGCAGGGATGCATCACTTGGCGACAGCAAGCCATTCCCAGCCCAATGACGTCTCGCCGTGCCCGGCCAGGCGATACTGCCCTCCGAGGTTCCGAGCGTCGATAGCACCTCGTCTCATACTTTGTGGGAGAGGGTCAGGGCACCCCGCAGCGCAATCAGCTCGAGCGAAGACCCGCCTTTGCGTCCGCCGTTTCATTGAACTAATCGGCAACATCCCGACGCTCAGGAAGTGACCCGCGCCCACGCCGTCGCCTACCGCGACGCCCTCGAAGACATTGCCGTGGATGAAGCCGAAGAACGTCGCGGAGCACCTAGAGGGCCTGCACGTCCTTTTCGCAGTGGCCATGAGCGAAGGGCTTCTGGATCGCAAACCCCTTCAACAGTATCACGCTCGGCAGCCACAACGAGCTTAGACCGCGCGACGCCAAGGCTTCACAGAGGAACACGTCCGCGCAATCTTCACTGCCCTCGACACGAGAGTCCGTCTACTTCCCTTGGATCGTGCGCTTGCTTGCCTATCACGGCATGCGTAGTGGCGAAGCCTGCCAACTTCGCTGCGACGATGTCATCGTTCTCAAGGGGTGCCGTGTTGCGCATCCATGACCGACACGGCTCGGTAAAAAATCGGCCAAGTGTTCGCGATATTCCTATCCATCCGGCCTGCATGGAAATCAGGAGCGTTGCGCAATGAAGCGCCACCGAAGCGAGGGGGATGGCTATTTCCGTCGATGCCAGTGAAGACTTAGGGCGCGGCGACTGGTTTCAGGACTATGGCAGCCGGTTCTTACGGCAGAACGGTCGGCATAACGGATCGCCGATACACGATGCATTCATTCCGGCATCTGTGGCGAACCCTAGCTCGTGAATGCGAAATGCCAGAGAGTGTGTCGCGAAGCATCATGGGCCACGCGCTCGGCGGCGGCGAACACGGCGCCTACGGAGGTCGCGCCATCTTTAAGATTGCGCGCGCGAGTGGATGGAGATCAACACGATACATAGACACCCCTGGCGTATGGTGGCCTGGCCGGTGAACTTGAAGTGGGAAGCGAGCGTCGTGCCGATGCCGCCGACGTAGATGTTCTGCTCGGTGACCGTCATCCCACCACATCACCTGCTCGGCAACCCAGCCGGAGATGGTGAGCGAGACTTTGCGGTTGCCCTTGCGAGCGGTAGTGGCCTCGAGCTCAGCGATACGCTCTTCGAGATCGGCGCAGCAGTTGTCGTCTGACAGGGGCCATTGAAAGTATTGCCATTTTCCGTGACGCCCGGACTGACTTCTAACCCCAAATCTAACCCCAGGAGGTCAGAAGGCTTATGGGGGATCGCTCAAGGGTGGTGGCTCTTCCAGAAGGCGGTAGACATGACGGCGGGAGATGCCAAGTTCATGGGCGATGTCGGAAGGTCCATGGCCGTGAGCAGCTAAAGCACGGACACGGTTGCGGTCGATGCGTCGCTTTCCGCCCGTATAGACGCCCTTGAGCTTGGCACTGGCTATCCCTTCGGCTTGACGTTCCCGGCGTAGGTTGGTCTCGAACTCGGCAAACACCCCCAGCATGTCGAAGAAGGCCTTACCCGCTGCCGAAGATGTATCGATGGGCTGCTCGGTTGCTTTCAGGGCAATTCCCTTTTGGTGCAGTTCATGCACGAGGTTTTGAAGATCGCGCATTGAACGGGCAAGGCGGTCGATGCGGGTGATGATGATCGTGTCGCCCTGGTCGGCAAACTTGAGCAGGAGGTCAAGCTTCTCCCGCCCATCCCGCCGTGTGCCGGTGACCTTCTCGGCAAAGATGAGGTCTGGGTTCACTCCCGCCTTGATCAGTGCCTCGCGTTGTAAGGTGAGGTCCTGATCAGCCGTAGAAACCCTGGCATAGCCATACACTCTGGCCATCGATGAACTCCGCATGCTGTGTCGCCAGGATATGGGGGGCCTCGCTTCCTATGTCATCGGGCTGAAATCGACCCTGATGCCACTATGGATCCTGTGACATCGTCCTGTGCCGAGAGGGCTAAACCCTGATGACACGGACGGAGGTGAACTCCGTTCTGCCAGCGGCACTCACCGCCTCCATGGCTTGGGGAGGAACCGGAGAGCGTCAGACTTGCGGGTTTTGCCGGAGGATTTTTGAACCCGGATGCCGTGCAGTTGGAACCGAATCCACCAGACCGTTGAGCCGTTGCGTCGATACAAAGATGCCATTCGTCAGTGTAGCCGGATAAGGGGGCTTTTCGGGGGCTAAGGTCTCGCTTGTCTCACCTTTGGACCCTCTCAAAACCGGGGCTGTGGCTGGCGCGCGCGTGAGTTCCCTAACAAGAGGGGCGCGCAGAGGCTTCACGTTAGATTTTACTATTTAAAGGTGAGACAGGTGAGACAAGGGAGTTAGGAAGGAAGACAGAAGGCCCACCCTCTCTCCCATGTCCGCATCTCCCCGCGAGCGAGCAAACGAGCAAACTGAGCAAACCGAGCAACCCGAGCAAACCAGCAGATCAATCGATCCTACGAGCGGAAGAGACTGAAGCCCCGCCTCTCCATAGTCGTGGCTCCCAAGGTCAGGCTCAGGGCTCACACTCGGGGCCTCTGTGCATAGGCCACCTCGAATAGCTCCCGCAAAAGCGGATGTACTCCTGGAAGTTTATCGACCACAGCCTTGGCCCAAGCGAAGTATTCTTGTCGCCGTTCCAGGCTCCACCCAGATGGTGGGTTTGCCGCTACGTCTCTCAAATTTGCGATCTTGTCTGCCATCGTCACAAGCGACGCTGCGGGACTTTTATGCGGCGCTCTTTCGATCTGTAGCCGCTTCCTCTCTTCCTTCGGCAAGGACTTGTCGTCCGTCACTTCGGCCACGATGTCCGCGATCTTTTTTCCAAATTCTCGGCTGATTTCATCCCGTGTCGTCTGCGTGTCCTCAATCGTGTCGTGAAGGGCGGCAGCACTCAAAACCTCCACATCACAAACGCCAGCTTCGACGCAAAGCACTGACATGAGCGCCACGGGATGATTGATGTAGGGACTTGCCTCAACATCTTTGCGACGCTGTAGACGGTGCTTCCGTGCTGCAAACTCGATGGCTCGTATCAGCAGGGCCACATCCACATCCGGGTCCATTCGTCACTTCCGTTCCAGCGGTTACTCGCCGTCGACCTGACGGCTGGTCTTGGGCCGTGACATGTCGGAACCCATGGTAAGGAGCTAATCCATGCCGTGAGCGTAGCGCCCGACACATGTCCACAAACAACAGTAAGCGGACTAAGTATGTCGGCCCGTCTCTGCGGTATGATTGGTCATCGCGGGGAGATGACAATGAGCGGGCACCAGCTTCTCGACGGCAAGGCGTTCGACCCATCCATGGTCGGTGTGATCGGAAGAGCCTTTGACTGTGCGTGGTCCGAAATCGAAAGTCACTTCGGTGAGACGGATGCTGAGTTTGCAAGGTCGCGGTTAGCCCAGGCGATCTTGATCATTGCCTCAGATCAGGAGCCCCGCGACATCTCAAAGCTGAAGACAGAGGCCTTACAGGTCTTGGCGCTCACTTATCGTTGCCGATGGCCGCTGAACTGGCACTAACGTGGATGCTCCCGTTCAGAGCTTGTCTGGCTCCTTCAGGCGTTGGCGGCGTCTGGCTCAACGAGCAGCCAGCAGAATCGTCAGCTTCGCGGAGACAAGCCACGCCGTCGCCAGAGGGAACGGCTTAAGCAGGCCGCGTCCTGTCTTTACCACCGAAGCGGCCGCAACCTACCATTCAGCCAAGCATCCCACTCGGTAGCTGTACGGCTGGCCAAGCGGTCCCATTCAAAGCCGTAGCCCAGGCGGCGATTGTAAAGTGCGTCTGCCATTAGATCGAAAGCAATGGCGACCTCGGATGGCGTGCTGCCATTACTCATCGGTGGTCGTGGATGCGGAGCACGGGCACGCCGTGTAATATCGTAATGTCGTCGCATCTTAGTTGGCAGGCTTCTCCACTTCTCATGCCGTGGTAGGCGAGCAGTTTGACGATCCAACAGAATTCGTGCGGCTCGTCTTTGAGGCCAGCGAAGATAGCGCCGACCTGCTCGACGGCGGATCCCTGACGCCGTGGAGCAAACGCTGCCGTTTTGCGTGGTCGAACGTTTTGAAAGGGATTAGCGTCCTCAGAAGCCCTTCACTCATCGCCACTGTGAAAAGGACGTGCAACCGACCGAGGTGGTCAGCGACGTTTTTTGGCTTTGAGTCGGAAGAGGTTTTCAAGGCTATCTCGGTACGCCACTGCATCGGCTCGGCGGACAGCCTGAGCGTCTATATTTCCAACCAAGTCGATGAAGCGTCGGGCACACAGCCGTGACCTCGCGCGGCTGATAGTACTGCGGGGGTGCTCTGACCCGCTCCCAAACGAGTTCTACGAGGTCTCCGAGATTGATGGCCGCAGAAGCGTCATAGGCTTTGGTTCGACCCTTGAGCCGAAGCTGCTGCGCGGAGTTCCGAGCTTGTGGTGGAGCAGATTCAATACGCCACCAATTTTGGGATCGCCTTCCGCCGCCCCGCCCCTCAACGCCAGGATGCGGCGCCCGTGCTCAAAAGCCAAGCCGTGTGCCATCGTCTCGGCGACTGCTCGTGACACGGGGCCCAAGTATTTCACCCAGGCTTGCTTACCCTCGATGGACTGAAGGTCCTTGGGCACCGCGCGGCAGTATTTGAACCCCGTCTGTGAGGGACCAAGTAGCACTTGCGGTAGGGACCACGCTTGGCACTCATCGGAGCGCAAATCTAACCCCATTTCTAACCCCATTCTAACCCCGCCTAGCGCGGTGTGGATCCCGCGCCCTTTCAAACGAAGAAAACCGCCCCTTGCGAGGGCGGTTTCCTGTTTTCTGTCATTAGGTCAGGCGCTTAGAAGTTGATGAGCGCACCAGCCTTGATGTACTGGAAGTCCTTCCGGAGCCGAAGCGTCGTCCATTTCGGCACCGTCGCACGTGACCATCGCCTTCGTGTCGCGGTAGGAGAGCCAGATCGACATGGCGGCTGCATCGATCTCCTGCACCACACCCAAGCCCCAGCGTGTCATCGGAGTCACCGTCGCCAGCACCGTGCCGAGCAGTCTGCCGATAGAGCCGGGTAGGCATCATCGGTCCAGCGTACTCGCCGTAGAGGACCGTGTGACCCAGCGGGGTCCAGCGTTCACGCAGACCAGCCTTGAAGTACCAACGTCTGCTGGTCCGTACCACGAACTGCGCGTGAACCAAGTGCACCGAGCGGTAATGACAGAGCATCTGAAAGACGCTGTCGTTGTTCCTTCCCGTAGGCGGCATAACCAAAGATGCCGGTCGGAACGTGCTCGACGTAGAGGCCAGCCTGGAAGTAGTCGACATCCTCTTCCCGGAACGAAGCCGAAGCCGATTGGGCCGCGGAGTTGACGTCATTGATGGCGAGGTTCTTGTCCGTGGTCTGCGTGTAGGCGGCGGCGGCAGCCAACTTGATGCCGTTCCACTCACCCGCATAACGAGCGGCGACGTCCCACATGTCGTCTTCACCCCAAGAGGCCGACACCGAGAACCCACCGAAGGTCGGCGAGTCGTAGCGAACCGACGTTGGTCGTCAAGCCGTTGCAGTCGCCACCGATGCCGCGCCATGGTGGCGCAGCAGCCAAACATGCCCCAAGTGAACTCGGCACCGCCAAGTTGAGGCCGCGCGTTGAAGTTGCGCGAAGCTGCGCCATCGAACAGCACCCAGTTGGCGGGAACGAGCGAGCCCGAGCCGTCAACGAGGATGGCGGTGTTGTCGGAAGCCTGCGACTGCTTGCCGACGCTCAGCTTGCCGAGGTGGTCGCTCTTCACGAACCAGAACGACTGCAGGCGTACAGACCGCTGTCGGTATCACAGATAGCCACAAGCGGTCTGATTGATGCTGTCAGGCAGGATCATCGGTTGCGGCTCTGGTTCCGCGTCAAGCTTCGTCAGTACCTGACTTCGACGTGCAGCACATAGCCAGCGTACCAGCCGGGCGTGATCGTGGCCTGGCCGGTGAACTTGAAGTGGCTGGCGAGCGTGCGTGCCGATGACCGCCGACGTAGACGTTCTTCTCAACACCGTCATCCCACCACATCACCTGCTCAGCGACCCAGCCGGAGATGGTGAGGGAGACTTTGCGGTTGCCCTTGCGAGCGGTCGTGGCTTCCAGTTCTGCGATCCGCTCTTCAAGATCGGCGCAGCAGTTGCCCCCCAGATCGGCGGCCGAGGCGCTGCCGGCGGAAAGACCGCCAACCAGCAGGCCTGCTGCCACCAGGGCACCCAAACTATACTTTTTCATTGACCTACTCCCGTCTGCTTACTTTTTGAAGGCGACGCCACGCACAAGGCCGCCTACTCCCTACAAAACCCAACGCATCCTTCGTCACTTGCACCGCGGCGGCCGCGAAGCCGAATCACCGCTCGGGGTGAAAGATTAAGCAGAGATTGACGACTTGGGGAACCGCAAGTGCGCCAAAGCCGGCGGAATCCACGGCTGTTGTGGCCTTGTTGCCACGACGCACTTTTTGACCGCAACAGGTTGCAAAACCACATTTTTCTCTGACTTCGCCACCGCCCGGTGGATGCCCTTATCCCCAAAGCAAGGCGCGCTATGTGAGTTCTGCAACGCTTTTCCACACGTCCGTTTGAGCGATCGCATCAATTGGCGACCCCCTGCCGACGGCCGCGGCGAGTCTGGATGAATTCGCGCGAAAGGAGGGCGAGAAGAATGACGACAAAGGCCATGCTGTGGGTGATGAGAACCATGGCCGGGCGATCTTCGAAGGACTGTCCGACGAAGTGCTGGAAGAAGGCCGGCTGGAAGCGGCTGGCAGCGCCATAAAGGGCCCGATATTGGTCGAGCGTGGCGTCAAGCAGCATGTAGGTGTTGGCCAGCGCCTTGCCGTTGATCCACTCGAACAGGGCGATGCCGCCGAGGGCGAAGACGCGGGCGATGACATTGAGGCTCTCGACCGCCTCATCATAGATGAAGAGCAGGGCGAAGATGGCGATGTGCGCCGTGACGAAGAACTGCCAGAGGAAGTCCACCTGCGAACGGATGGACAGGATGGCCTCGATGAGGGTCCCCTCCTGGAGCGCTTCGGTCATCCTTAACTCCCCCGCGACGCTTGCGGTCTCGCCGACCTTCTGCGTCGCTACGCTACTTGGTACTTTCCGCCCCATGCCGCCCGTTTACCGTCCCCGGGGCGATACCACGCCGTGCGGTCGGTGCAGCAACTCGATGGTCGAGACTATGCCGTGAATGTGTCGGGATATCGAATGCGCCGCCGCGTCGCACGTCCGGAGGGCGCCTAGGCTGCGCTTTGTCACGCCCTTGCCCAAATCATTGGGCTACATTATTCTGCTGCAGCGCAACAAGTCATGCCAATCGATCGCGCAAGCTTGCTTCCCGGGGGTTTTAGCGAGGCAAGTGGTCGTCCAGGTGCACCGCGGTGCGCGATGCGAATGGTTACCGGAAGAAACGCCACGAAGCGCTGTTAAGCCACTGCAACGGGGGCGAGCCGCAGGAACGTGTTCCTTGGCTCGGATCGGCAGCGGCGAACGCAATGCGTACTGTGAGCGTTGAGGCCGGCGAGGGGCTTAGCACGGAAAGCAACGACTCGATGCGAGCGACACGGCTGGACCGGCGATCGGTCCTCATGACGGCTGGTGCCTTCGCGATGCTGGGGGCGGGGGCACGCCCGGGAAGCATCTCGCCGGCGGCCGCCGAGGCCGTGAGCGATGCTTCGACGCCGTTCACCGCCGCGCTGGTGCAGAACCTCGCGCAGCAGCTGTCGACAAGCGAATACGCCAGTCCCTCGCTGACGCTGCCGGAATCCTTCAAGAAGCTCGGCTACGACCAATTTCGCGACATCCGCTTCCGCACCGACCAAGCCATTTGGCGCGGCGACAAGATCGACTTCGAGCTGCAGCTCCTGCCGATGGGCTGGCTTTACAACTTGCCCGTGGAGATCTGGCTCGTCGACGAGGGAACGGCAAAGCGCCTGAAAGCGGACGGCAACCTGTTTTCGCTTGGACCGCTAATCAAGGACGCCGAGCCGGGCGCTCCGTACGGCTTCTCGGGTTTTCGCGTGCATGGGCCGATCAACCGGCCCGACTATTTCGACGAGTACGTGGTCTTCCAGGGCGCCAGCTACTTCCGCGCCGTCGGCCGCGGACAGCTATACGGGCTCTCCGCGCGCGGCCTCGCCATCAACACCGCGCGACCGGGCGGGGAAGAGTTCCCCATCTTCCGCGCGTTCTGGGTCGAGAAGCCGAAGCTCGGCGCGCGTTCAATCGTCATTCATGCGCTGCTCGATAGTGTCTCCACGACGGGCGCATATCGTTTCGAGGTGGAGCCCGGTGAGGCCACCATCATCGACGTCGAGGCGACTCTCTATCCGCGGCGTCCTCTGACGCATCTCGGCATCGCGCCGCTGACCAGCATGTACTTGCACGGACCGGGGCACCATCGCATCGACGACGACTTCCGTCCGTCGGTGCACGACAGCGACGGCCTCGCCATCTACAACGGCAACAACGAGTGCATCTGGCGCCCGCTCACCAATCCGCGGACGTTGCAGACGAGCGCTTTCCTCGACCGCAACCTCAAGGGCTTCGGTCTGTGCCAGCGCGCGCGCTCGTTCCATTCCTTCGAGGATCTCGAGGCGCGTTACGAGAAGCGCCCGACTTTGTGGATCGAGCCCAAGGGCACCTGGGGCCCGGGCTACGTCGAGCTCATCGAGATTCCGACCGCTGTGGAAATCCACGACAACATCGCCGCCTACTGGAAGCCGACCACGGGGCCGACGCCTGGCACGCCCTTCCAGTTCGGCTACCGCATGTACTGGACGGACACATTACCCATCGCTTGGAGCGGCGCCTCGACAGCCGCGACACGCGTCGGCCGCGGCAAGACGGAAGGCTCGACGATGTTCGTCGTCGACTTCACCGGACCCGCCGTGACCGGCTTGCGGCAATTGCCCGTCGCGGTGGTAACGGCCAATCCAGGTACGGTGTCGGATATCGCCGTGCACGAGAACCCTGAGACAAATGGACTACGGGTCAGCTTCGAGCTCGATCCGGGTGGAACCGAATTGTCGGAGCTACGTTTGGCGCTGAGGCTTGGCGATCAGCAGATCTCCGAGACCTGGCTCTATCGATGGACGAAATCATGAGCGAACTTACTGTGGCCGGACAGAAAATCGGCCGCATTCCCGACGCAAGCAGCCCTGAGCTGCTGCCCGCCGAAGTCCCGCTCGAAATGCCCGATCAGGATTTCAAGGCGCGCGCGGCTTCAAAGCCACGTCGGCGCCGCGGCTATTGGGTGCCGCGTGCCGCCGTCTTTACCGGAGCCGGGATTCTAACTGCGGCGTTTGCGCACGAGCTCTACAGCGTGCTGGCTGTCGAGCAGGCAACGCCGCTGCAGGTTCTCTTCCTCATTCTGTCGACCATCGCCTTCGGTTGGATCGCGCTCGGCTCGCTCAATGCCGCGCTGGGCTTCATTCCGTTGTTTGGCGGCGAGAAGGCCGACACGATCGACCTGCCGCACCCCGGCGCGCCCCTGACGAGCCGTACGGCACTCCTCTTCCCCGTCTACCACGAGGATCCCGCGCGCATCGCCGGCACGGTGCAGGCGATCGCGCTCGAATTGGAATCGATGGGCAGCGCTGCGGCGTTCGACGTCTTCCTGTTGTCGGACACGCGCGATGAGCGCGAAGGCGCCGCCGAGGAGAGCGCCTATCGCGCCCTGCGCCATCGCCTGAAGGACGTCATCCCCGTTTTCTACCGCCGGCGCCGCGAGAACCGCGGTCGCAAGTCCGGCAACATCAAGGATTGGGTGCGCCGCTTCGGTGCTGGCTATGAGCACTTCGTCATCCTCGACGGCGACAGCGTGATGTCGGGCACGACGCTGACGCGCCTGGTGCTGGCCATGCAGCGCGACCAGAGTGCGGGCCTGATCCAGACCGTACCGCGCCTTACCGGTGCGACGACGCTGCTGCAGTACCTGACGCAGTTCGCCTCCAACGTTTACGGCCCGCTGGTCGCCGCCGGTCTCGCCTTCTGGCATCGCGACCAGGGCAACTACTGGGGCCACAACGCCGTCATCCGCACGGCGGCCTTCGCCTCGGCCGCCGGCCTGCCGACGCTGCCCGGCAAGGCGCCGTTCGGCGGCGACATCCAGAGCCACGATTTCGTCGAGGCGGTGCTGCTCGCCCGTGCCGACTGGGGCGTGCACATGGTGCCGACGGTCGAAGGCACCTACGAGGGCCAGCCGCCGACGCTGCCTGACGTCGTCGCGCGCGACCGGCGCTGGGCGCAGGGCAACCTGCAGCACCTCGGCATCGTCTTCTCGTCCGGCATCACCACCATGGGCCGTCTGCATCTGCTGATGGGCGCCACGTCCTATCTCATGTCGCTGATCTGGGCGTCGTCGCTCGCCGTCGGCATCGTACTTGCCCTGCAGGGCCAGCAGATGATTCCCAGCTACTTCATCGACGAGAAGACACTATTCCCCGTATGGCCGGTGACCGACCCAGGCGCCGCCCTGCGGCTGTTCTTCGCCACCATGCTCGTCGTGCTGATGCCGAAGTTCCTTGGCCTGGCGCTGGAGATCAAGCGCACGTGGCATGCGCGCGAGACTTGGGGCGCCACGCGCGCCGTGCTCGGCGTTGCCACCGAGACGCTGTTCTCGGTCCTGCTGTCGCCGATCCTGATGGTCACGCAGACGGCGGCCGTGTTCCAGGTACTGTTCGGGCTCGAACTCGGGCTGGCGCTCGCAGAGCCGCGACAAGGCCGGCATCCCCTTCATGGAGGCGCTGCGCTACCACCGCTGGCACATGCTCGTCGGCGTCGTCATGGCGGTCGCTTGCTACGAAGCTTCGGCGCTGGTGCTGGCGTGGATGTCGCCGGTCATCGTCGGCCTCATTCTTGCGGCGCCCCTGACCTGGCTGACGTCGCGGGCGGCTTCTCGGTCGCTGCGCACGTTGCTGTCGACGCGTGACGGGCGCAGCCCCCCGGCCATCGTCGAAAGCGCGCGCCGCGCCAGCGGCGAATGGGCCGATCACATCGCCATGCGCTCGGCCGAGAACGTGGTCGACATCGCGACGCGCGCCGCCTAATTGGTTTACTGACACGAGCCGCGGCGTCGCGATCAAGGCTTGGCCGGCGCGCAAGTTGACGGCCGCGCCAACGGCGCGGGGGCCCTTGGCCCCTGGCTGCCGCGCCCAACCGGCAAGCTCCAACGAGCAGCATTTTGCTTTTGCTCGCGCAGCGGGCCAAGGCCCAAGGGGCCTCGCGCCTGAGGCGCGGCTGTCAGCTCGTGCGTCGAGAGCGGCATGGCAAGCTTCTATCCGCTCGTGTCAGTAGTCGAAGCCGCGTTGCGACGGAAAGCTTCCGTCAGCATGTCGCGCGCGCGCACTGGCGGCGCCGTGATGAACGGCAGGGGGCGACAGACTTCGACGCCGGCAGCGCCGACGCGGGCGGTGAGCGCGCCGTTGAAGGCACCTTCACCAAGCCGCCGCGACAGGCGTCGCAACAGATCCTGCCCGAGGAATTGCCCGAGCAGATCGTCGGTCAGCGCCACGCCGCCCGTCGCGATGATATGGCCGACGACGAGCTTGGCGAGCCGCAAGGCGCCGAGCGGCCCGGGGCGTCCGCCGTACAACCCGGCGATGGCGCGCAGCATGCGCAAATTCTCGACCAGCACGTAGACCATGGCGATCCACGCCATCGGGCTGATGGCGGTGACCATGCCGATGCGCTTGGCGGCGGCCAGCACCGTGCGCCGCGCCTCCTGGTCGAGCGGCATGATCAGCTCGCGATCGGCCAGCGCTAGGAGATCGCCGGGGTTGAGCACCGAGCGCTCGTGCTCGGCAAAGCGCGCCAGCGGCCATTGCAGATCGGCGCGGCCGCCAAGCACGTTCTTCAATTGGCGCACGGCACGGCGCTCGCTGGCGACATCGTTCTGGTTCAGCGCCTGCGTCACTTCCTTGCGCAGCGCGCCGAGACGGGCGAGACGGAACATGCCGTAGATTTCGCGCAGGATAAGCACCACGGCGGAGAAGCCGACGACGCACAGCAGCGCGAAAGCAATCCAGCCGACCCAATCCTGGCGCGCGAGCGCGATCTCGACGTAGCGCGTGAACCACAGCGTGGTCGCCAGCACGAGCAGGCCGAGGGCGCCGGAAACGAGTAGTCCGCCCCAGCGTATGCCATGGCGCAGGTCGGCGACCGTCGGGCGCACGGTCGTGCGCGCGGCCTGACGCTTGCGGCGCGCCGACATCGGTCCGGCGTCGGCCGGCGGCTGCTCGACCTTCTCGGCGGCGGCGGCGCGCAGCGCCGGATCGTCGGTCGCAAAAGAGCGGGGACGTCTGATGTCCGTATCGGATGTCATGCGAGCCAATCCGCAAGCAGGAAATCGAGGGCGCGATCGAGCCGGATGTGCGGCAGCGGCGGCGCCTCGCCGTCGACGCCGGGCGGCAGCACGCGCGGCGGCCGGAAGCGCACGAAGTGTAGCCCGGCCGGCGCCGCGTCGGGCTTCAAGGCATCATACGGGTTTGCCGGCAGGTCGCCGGGAAATACGGCGGCTTCCGTTTTGCCGTCGAACACCTTGCCGCCGATGCGCTCGCCCGGCATCGGCACGCCGACGATGCACGGCAGCCATTCGTTGCCGACCTTGGCGTCGGTTTCGCGCGTCGCCCTGAGCGCGGCGAGCGCCTGCACGCCGACCTCGGCGCCGGCGTCGGAGGCGCGACCCATGGCCCGGTCGGTGATGACGCGGAGGATCGCTTCCAGCCGGTCGTGGCTGGAGGAGTGGATGTGATCGGCCTTGGTGGCGGCGAACAGCAGCTTGTCGATGCGGCGCACGAACAGCGCCGTCAACCAGTTGGAGGAGCCGGCGCGGAACACGCGCAGGATGGCTTCGAGGGCGCGCTGCAGGTCGACGACGGCATCGCCGCCCTCGTTCAGCGGCCCGAGCACATCGACGAGGACGATCTGCCGGTCGAGACGGCTGAAGTGATCGGTGAAGAACGGCCGCACGACGTGTGTCTTATAGCTCTCGAAGCGGCGCGCCATCATGGCGGCGAGCGAGGAGCGCCCGTAGCTCGGCTTGTCGCCGAGGGCGAGCGGACAGAAGGTGAGCAGCGGCGAGCCTTCGAGATCACCCGGCAGCAGGAAGCGGCCGGGCCCGGTCGTGTGCAGAACATGATCGTCGGCACGCGCCGCCTTGAGATAAGCGGCGAAGAGATTTGCTCCGCGCAGCGCCACCTGCTCGTCCTTGGCGGCATTTGGATCGACGCTGGAGAGAAACTCGCGCCAGGCTTTCGAGTGCGCTTGCCGGCGCGGCGCCGCCGCCTGCTCCACCGCCTCGGCGCACCACTGCTCGTAGCTCATGTCGAGCAGCGGCAGGTCGATCAGCCACTCGCCGGGATAGTCGACGACGTCGAGGTTGAGGCGGGAGATGCCGAAGGCACGGCGCAAGGCGCTGGCCGATTTGAACTCGATGGTGATGCGTACCTGCGAAAGGCGCCGCGTGCTCTCCGGCCATTCGGGCGGATCGCGCGACAGGACATCGAGGTGCGCCTCGTAGTCGAAGCGCGGCACCTCGTCGTCGGGCTGCGGCTCGAGATAGGCGCGCTCGATGCGGCCCTCGGCCTCGGGCATGAAGAACGGCAGGCGTCCGCCGGAGACGAGATTGCGGATCAGCGCGGTGATGAAGATGGTCTTGCCGGCGCGCGACAGCCCGGTGACGCCGAGCCGCAGCGTCGGCGTCATCATGTCGGTCAGCACGGCGCCGGCGCGATGCCAGGCGAGGTGCATCGGGTCATCGAGATCGGAGACGGACTGGGATGTAGGCAAGGGGGGACCTCGCGAAGGTCCCTTTAGCTAGTGCGAGTTAGGCGCCGCGGCAAGTTGCGAGGGCAAGTTGCCGGCGGCGCTCGGGCGGCGTCAGCCGTAGAAGATGACCAGTACGCCGGCAGCCATCACCGTCATCCCCATGAGGATGATCAAGCCGCTACGAATGAACTCTGCCATGTCGGGTCTCCACCTGCGTCCGGTGTGTCACGATGCTTGCAGTCTAGGCATGAGCCATTGAACGACCGCTGAAGCGGAGCGTCAGGCCCTGTTCATTTTTGGCGAGCTGCAGTCCCCGCCGATTTGAGGCGCAAGCCGTGCTCGCTATGGGACGCTAGGTCCCCCCGCTGTCCGCCGCAGGCGCGGCGCTCCACCCCTTCTCGGGCATGGAGATCGTGATGCGTCGCACGACGGCGACGGCGCCTGCCTCGTAGATCGCGAATGCGGACGAAACCTGGGCGAAGCGCCGGCAAATCCGTGATCTGTAACGCTGCGTAACGCGTGTTGAGGACGGCGCGCGGGTCGCCTACTCCCCGCGGCGGCGGGCCATGAAGGCGATGCGCTCGAACAGATGCATGTCCTGCTCGTTCTTCAGAAGCGCGCCGGCGAGCGGGGGGATGAGCTTGCGGCTGTCGGTCTCGCGCAGCGTCTCGGGCTGCACGTCCTCGTTGAGCAGCAGCTTCAGCCAGTCGAGCAGCTCCGACGTCGACGGCTTCTTCTTCAGGCCCGGCACGTCGCGGATCTCGTAGAAGATGCGCATCGCCTCCGAGACGAGGCGTCCCTTGAGGCCGGGAAAGTGCACCTCGACGATCTGGCGCATCGTCTCGTCGTCAGGGAACTTGATGTAGTGGAAGAAGCAGCGGCGCAGGAAGGCGTCCGGCAGCTCCTTCTCGTTGTTGGAGGTGATGATGACGATCGGTCTATTGGTGGCCTTGATCGTCTCGCCGGTCTCGTAGACGAAGAACTCCATGCGATCGAGCTCCTGCAACAGGTCGTTGGGGAACTCGATGTCGGCCTTGTCGATCTCGTCGATGAGCAGCACCGGGCGCACGTCCATGGCGAACGCTTCCCACAGCTTGCCGCGCTTGATGTAGTTCTTGATGTCGTGGACGCGGGCGTCGCCGAGCTGGCTGTCGCGCAGGCGCGAGACGGCGTCGTACTCGTAAAGGCCCTGGTGGGCCTTGGTCGTCGATTTGATATGCCACTCGATGATGGGGACGCCGAGCGCCTCGGCCACCTCCAGCGCCAGCGCCGTCTTGCCGGTGCCGGGCTCGCCCTTGATCAGCAGGGGACGGGAAAGGGTGATCGCCGCGTTGACGGCAATCTTGAGATCGTCCGTCGCCACGTAGCGCCGGGTTCCATCGAATTTCATCGCCGGGGGATGGTCCTTGTCGGTTCAGAGGGGCTCAATAGACATTAGAGGCCGCCGCGCGGCCGGGGCAAGCCGCGGGCGCCGTCCCGATGCCGCAAGGCCCGGGTTGCCCGCCCGATGGGCGGCTGCTGCCTTGATGACCGATTTGCGACCGGGCTATTTTCCTTTTCCCTATCGCAACTTAAGCCAGCCCTTAGAACGCCTTGACAGACGCCCCGGCTGCCGCCAATAGGAGGCGCCTAAATTCGCTTGTTACCCGCCGGTTGAGGGACCGGCCGTCTCTTCAAGCCTTTCGAAGGCCAGGATGGGCAAGCAGAACGCTAAGAAGCCTAACAAGGCGAAGGCCCCCTCGGTGGCCCGCGCGGAACCATCGCGTGCTGCGAAACGTAACGGCGCTATCGCCCTAAAAACGAAACCGGTCGCAAACAAGAAGGCCATCGAGAAGAAGCCTGCCGACAAGCAGGCAGTCGTAAAGCAGAAGGTTGCGGGGAAAAAGATGTCGGCACGCGCCAAGTCTTCGTCGATTGTGCTGCCTCCTGACTACCGTCCGAGCGAGGACGAGCCGTTCATGAACGAGCGGCAGCGGATGTATTTCCGCCAGAAGCTCGTTGCCTGGAAAGACGAGATCATCCGCCAGACGCGCGAGACGCTGGTCGGGCTGCACGAGGAATTCGACGCAGCATGCCGATCTCGCCGACCGCGCCACCTCGGAGACCGACCGCGCGCTGGAGCTGCGTGCGCGCGACCGTCAGCGCAAGCTCGTCGCCAAGATCGACGCGGCGCTGTCCCGCATCGAGGACGGCTCGTACGGGTATTGCGAGGAAACCGGCGAGCCGATTGGACTGAAGCGGCTCGATGCGCGCCCCATCGCCACCTTGTCGGTGGAGGCGCAGGAGCGCCACGAGCGGCGCGAGCGCGTCTATCGCGAGGACTGAGCGCGCGCTTTCGCCCGCGCTCCTTGCACGATCAATCGTTGTCGGGTTTGCGCGTCGGCATCGGCGCGTCGTCATCGCCGCGCGCTTGCGCACTGCGGGCGCGCTCCTCCGCCAGCTTCATCACGAACGCGCGCAGCCCTTCGAGGTCGCGCAAACGCACCTGCCGCTGCGGGCTGGCTATGCTAATACCGCGCTCGCGCAGCGTCTTGAGCGCCTGCGTGCGCAGCGCCGTCTCGGCCGTCATCTGTCCCACGCCGTCGAGTAAGGGGACGGTGACAGAGAATTGCAGCGCGCTGTCGCCGACGCCCTCGAACAAGACCTGAGCCGTGGTGCCGTCGGCCTCGAGGCCGGCACGTCGTGCGGCCTCGGCGAGCGCATCCTCGACCGCCTGCGGGTCGCTGTCGTGAGCAACACCGATCTTGATGCTGGCGTGCTTGAACAGCGGCGGGGGCGTCGTCGCGTGCCCGGCGAGGGCGCCTCCGTAAGGCATATCGATACCTTCCTCGTGCAGAGCCTTGAAGATAGCGATGCGCAGCTCGGTTTGCGCTGCCAGCGAGCGGTTGATGTCGGCGAGATAGACGCGCACGCTGAATTCGAGCGCTTGGTCGCCGAAGTTGTCGAGCACGACGACCGGTGGCGGGTGGCGCAAAATCGAGGTGTTCGTCTCGACGACCTTCTGCAGCACGTGCAGTGCACGCTCCGGATCCGCCTGGTAGGAGACGCGCACCGCTATCTTGAGACGGCCGAGCAGATTGCGGTGCGTGAGATTGACGACCGTCTGCGTGATGAGCTCGGAGTTCGGCACGATGAGGCTGGCGCGGCCGAACGTCTCGATCTCGGTCGAGCGCACGGCGATGCTCCGCACGTAGCCTTCGCCCTCCTTGATGGCGATCCAGTCGCCGACCTTGATCGGCCGCTCGATCAGCAGGATCAGCCCCGAGACGAAGTTGTTGACGATGGACTGCAGGCCGAAGCCGATGCCGACCGACAAGGCGCCGGCGACGATGGCGAGGCTGGTGATGTCGAAGCCGGCGTAGGCGATGGCGGCGAGCGCGGCGACGGCAAAGCCGATGTAGCCGGCGCCCGTGTAGATGGAGTTGGCGAGGCCGGGATCCATCTTGCCTTGCGCCAGCGCCCCGGCGGCGAGCCAGCGCTGCACGAAACGCGTCGCTGCCAGCAGGCCGACGAACAGGGCGACGGCGACGAGGATGCGTGCCAGCGAGACGCGCACGCCGCCGACGTCGAAGCCGAAGACGGCAGCGCGCACCCAGCTCATGATCTCGGCGCCGGACATGCCCCAGGCAAGCAGCAACAGCGGCACCGCCAGCGCAAACAGCAGGATGTTGAGCGCGCCGCGCAATAGGCGGGCGAGCTGCGTGCGTCCGAAGTCCTGAAGGTTCAGGCGCTGCTCGATCAGCGCGCTCATGCCGCCCGCGTGCTCGCTCGGTTCGGGGACGATGCCGCGGATGGCAATGTGCAGCAGCCCGACAACGAGGACGCCGGCGCCGGTGGTCAGGATTTGCGAGACAATGAAGCGGCCGAGGGAGACGTAGCCGAGCAGCGATGCACCGACCAGCACCACGGCCAGGACAACGAGGATGATCTTGAGCCAGTACGGCCGCCAACGCGAGACGGGTACGCCCGGGGCGACGCTGGACGTCGTCAGCGGCGTGCGCACGATGAGCAGCAGCATGCCGGCATAGAGGATGCTGGCGATGAAGGCGGTGACGATGCTGGTGGACAGCGGCAGCGACAGGATGCTGACGACGCGGCGCGCCAGGAAGTCGAGCGCGTAGACGACAGCGATCGACTGCACGGCGAAGCTGACGGTGCGGGCGCTGGCGTCATCGAGCTCGAAGACGCGCCAGCGCGGCCGCTTCGGCTGCAGCAGGGCGCGTGCCAGGGCCGTGATGCCGATCGCCACGTAGAGCGGATAGAGCGCCGACTGCGCGAACTTCTCCACCTGCCAGTAGAGCAAACCGGTTTCATCGAGGCCCACGTAGAGGACGAGCAAGGCGGCGGCGGCGGGCAGCGCGAACGCCGGGGCTACCCACGCCGCCGTTGCCGCCCGCTCCGGCAACGACGGGATCGACGGGCCGCTGGTGTCGAGGTTGGCGCGGATCAAGCGCCCCATCAGCATCCTGAGGCCTAAGAAGCTGAGCAGCGCCGCGCCGAGCACGGAGAGCAGGCCATAGAGGTTCAGCTTGGCGACCGACCACCAGTTGGCGAGGATGAAACTGATCTGCCTGCGGGCCAGGTGGAGCTGGTCGCCGGCCTGCTGCCATACGCGCCACTGCAGCGGCGTATCCGTCTGACGGAACAGGAAGCGGGTGAAGACGCCCTGACGGGCGCTCTGCACGCGGGCGATCAGCTGGCGCGAGCGCACCTCGATGAGCGACGCTTTCTTGATGGCGCCGTCGATCTGCGCTGCGATGCCGTTGAGGCGCGCGCGCTCGGCGGCGACGTCGGGCTCTTCCGGCGGCTCGTTGGCGGCAGGCGGCGCGCCGAGCTTGGCGATCTGCGAGCGCACCTCATCGAGCGGCTTGCGCAGATCGTCGACGGCCTCCCTGGCGTTGTTCTCGATCTTCTCGATGCCCGTACGCAGCGCCGCGAGGTCGCGCTGGCTGCCGGGCGACTGCTCGAGGTTTTTCTCCGCCGCCTCGATGGCGCTCTGCAGGCTGTTGACGGGCCGCACGATCTCCTCGATCGACGGGCCGCTGGGCTTCTGCGGCGGCGGCGGCGGAGGTGGGGACGGCGCTGCAGCGGCCGGGGCCGGCGTTGGTTGCGGCGCGGGCGCCAGGGGAGCGGTTGCCGGTGGCGCGGTGGTCGGCGTCGCCGGGGCGGCCTTGCTCGCCTCCGGAGGCTTGGGCGCGGCGGGCGTTGACGGTGTCGGGGCCTGCGCCTGCGCCATGGCAGCGCCGGCCGACAGCGCTAGGCCGACGCACACGCTCGCGGCACACAACAGTGCGACCAGTTTCGTCGGCAGTGAGCGGCGCATCAGGAAACTCCCCGCAGATTATTCCCCAGGCGGAGATACCGCCGCATCTAGCGATCGCCGGCCGCTTGTCCGAGCGAGCGCAGTGGCCGCGTCGCGGCGCCGCGCGGCTCCCCCGTCGTGCGCGACGCACCGATGCCGCTCTCGATGACGATGTCGGTCGGCCCGCCGGTCATCACGAGATGCTCGACGTCGTCGCGGCGCACGAGCACGAGCCGGCGCTTGGCATCGACCACCGCCTGCTCGACGATGTCGAGGCGCTTGGGCGACTTAGCCGCGAACAACGTCGTCAGCCCCGGCCCGCGCATCGTTCGGCGCACGATAAACGCGACCGCGACGATCGCCGCCGCGGCCAATGCAGCGCCCAAAACGAGCACAAGAACTCCAGTCATTTCTCACTCAACTTCCGTAACTCGCGCGCATCGCTCGCACTTTCGAAATGCGCGCAAACGGGTGCACGCCCCCCTTCCGGGTATACCCGGCGGTTCATGCGATTTTAACCCTAATGATCGAACTGTTGACGGGTAAAGCGACGCAACCTCACGACCCGCGACCCCAGCAAAACGGCCACATTGGTCATGCTCCGCGGTTGCCACCGGTGCGAAGCTTGTTGTGTGTAATGCGTATCAGAGTACATCGCCCATGCCGGCGCCTCACGCCTCCCAAACTCAGAATCAGATAGCCTCCCTGCGCATGCGCGAGCATGACGCAATCGAGTTGCCGTCCGCGCCCTTCGACGCGATCCCGCCGCTGCAGGGGCTCTCCGCCTATCTGCCGACCATAGGCGCGATCGTCATCGGCGCGGGCATCGCCTTTGGCGTCGTCGCCAGCGGTGTGGGCACGCCTGTGCTCATCGCCATGCTGGTGGCCCTGGCATCCGTCGGGCTTTTCTTCCTCTTCGCCTACTCGGCCGGCTACATCCGCATCGGTCAGCGTGCTCCGCTCGCCGATGTGGTCAAGGCTGCCGCCGACGGTCTCGATGTCGGCGTGCTGATCGCGCGTCGCGACGGCGAGCCGGTGTACGCCAACACGACCTTCGAACGGATGGTCGGCCGCGGCGAGCGCGATCGCCTCGTCGCCCTGCAGCAATTCCTCGCCGGCGATGCGGCGGCGAGTGCGGCGCTGTTCCGCCTGACGCGCGCCGCCGAGCGCGGCGAAGCCCTCGCCGAGGAATTTTCCATCGGGCGCCTGCTGCCGGGCGCCCGCACGCGTCGCACGCTGCAGCTCTCGGTCAATCCGCTGTCTGCCGACGAGGCCGCAGACCTCGTGCTGTGGCGCCTCACCGACGTCACCGCCGACCGTCAGCGCGAGGCGACGCGCGTCGCCGGCGTCGAGGTGCAGCTTGCCCAGTTCGACGGCGCGCCGATCGGCTTGGCCTCGGTCGCCGGCGACGGCACCCTGCTGCACGTCAACGGAACGCTGGCGCGCTGGATCGGCCGCTCGCCGAAGTCGGTGATCGATCAGCACCTCACTCTGGCCGACATCGCGCCGGGCGAGGGCGCCGGGCTGCTGTCGCGCCTCTCCGGCGGCGCCAACGAGCAGTCGGCGACGCTCGACGTCGACCTGACGCGCGAGGACGGACGCATCATGCCGGCGCGTCTGCTGGCGCGCGCCCTGCCGAGCGGCAAGGGGCTGACCATCGCCGTGGTCGACCTCGCCGGCGAGCGTGCCGCCGAGTTCGAGAGCGATGAATTGGGCGCCCGTTTCGCGCGCTTCTTCCAGTCGGCGCCGTTCGGCATCGCCATGCTGGGCTCGGACGGCCGCATCGTCAGCGCCAACTCCGCCTTCTGCCGCATGGTCCTCGACGGCGCTGCCGGCACCGGCATCTCCGCCGCCGATGCGCTGGGCCGCGCCGCCGACCCGGAAACGCGCACGGCCGTGGAGGATGGCCTCAAGCGCGTCATCTCCGGCCGCGTGCATAACGCGCCGATCGAGATCACCGCCGGCGCCAAGCGCGATCACGTCACCCGCGTCTACATGAGCCCGTTCGCGGCCGGCGGAGCGCGCGAGGCGGCGATCCTCTACGTCGTCGACGCCACCGAGCAAAAGGCGCTCGAAGCGCGCTTCGCCCAGAGCCAGAAGATGGAGGTCGTCGGCAAGCTGGCGGGCGGCATCGCCCACGACTTCAACAACATGCTGACCGCCATCCTCGGCTTCTCGGACATGCTGCTGACCATGCATCGTCCCAAGGATGTCGCCTACAAAGACATCATGAACATCAAGTCGAGCGCCAATCGCGCCGCCGAGCTGGTGCGCAAGCTGCTGGCGCTCGCCCGGCAGCAGACGCTGCAGAACGAGGTTGTGAGCCTCGGCGAGGTGCTGAGCGATGAGTCCTCGCTGCTGAAGCGCTACCTCGGCGAGAAGAGCGAGCTCAAGATCTCCACCGAGCCCGACCTCTGGTACGTGATGACCGACAAGCACGAGTTCGTGCAGGCGCTGTTCAACCTCATCACCAACGCCAAGGACGCGATGCCGGACGGCGGCACGCTCACCATCCGCGCGCGCAATGTGCCCGAGCGCGAGACGCAGAAGTTCGAGCACCGCGAGTTCGCCCACGGCGAATACGTGCTGATCGAGGTCGGCGATACCGGGCACGGCATGAGCCGCGAGGTGATGGACAAGATCTTCGAGCCGTTCTTCACCACCAAAGCGATCGGCAAGGGCACCGGCCTCGGCCTCGCCTCGGTGTACGGCATGGTCAAGCAGTCGGGCGGCTACATCTATCCCGAGAGCGAAGAGGGCAAGGGCACCACCTTCCGCATCTACCTGCCGCGCCATCACGGCGACGAGGATGTCGTCGCGCCGAAGAGGGAGAAGAAGGAGCAGCGCGCCGCCGATCTCACCGGCACCGGCCGCGTGCTGCTGGTCGAGGACGAGGAGGTCGTGCGCAACTTTGCCGCCCGCGCCTTGAAGCGCCAGGGCTACAAGGTGCTGGAAGCCTCGACCGGCGTCGAAGCGCTCGAGGTGATGGAGAAGCACAAGGGCAAGATCGACATCGTCGTTTCCGACGTCGTCATGCCGGAGATGGACGGCCCGACGCTGCTCAAGGAGCTGCGCAAGACCAATCCCGATCTGAAGATCATCTTCGTCTCCGGCTATCCTAACGATGCCTTCAAGGCGGCGCTGGGCGATGAGGACTTCGCCTTCCTGCCCAAGCCCTTCTCGCTGCCGCAGCTCGCCGCCAAGGTGAAGGAAGAGCTTTCCCGCGAGTGAGGCGTGGGCGAGGATAGGCGCATGCACCTTGCGCGCGTTGCCGGCGTCGCCCTCCTGCTCTTGTCGCAACCGGACAGTACTTCGGCTGAGACCGGCGGCGTCGTACCGCCGGCCGGCGGGGTCGTGGCGCCTTTGCCCACCGACGAGGCCGTGCGCCGCGGCATGCTGGCCATCCGCGACCTCGTACGCGTCAACCATTCACTGGTGACGCACCGGCGCATGCCGCCGGATCACGCGGCACGCTTTGCCAGGCAGGTGAAGGTCGAGGCTGACAGCATCCTCGCCACCAGCAAGATCGCCGGCGAGGCGCGCGATAAGTTGCGCGCTGTGCTCGACGAGATCGTCGCCGGCATCGACGCGGTCGCGGGGCGCGACAAGGCCGTCAGCCCGCTCGATGGGCTCGTGCGCGCCGACGAGGCGCTGACGCGCTACGCCAAGGAGTTCGACCACCCGGGCTGGGCGCCACTGCAATCGCTGGATTGACGGCGTCAGCCCCACTGTCATCCCGAGGCCGAACATGGTCGAGGCGCCCTTTACCTCTCCCCATGGGAGAGGTGAGGGAAGCCGGATCCCGGCAAGAAGTGTCGGGAGACATCGAGTGCGGGCTACGTTTTCAGAACTTGCCGGTGATGCCGATGACGGGGCCGTGCTGGGTCGTATCGAACTCGTAGCGGCTGACGCCGACGCCCTCGTCGTAGTCGACCGACAGCGCCTTGTAGCCGAGGTAGCCGTCGAAGACGATGCCGCTGTGCGTGCCCAGATACGAGCTGTAGGTGGCGAGCACGTGCCAGGTGAACTGGCTGCCGATGCCGAAGCCGCCGATGTCGCCGCGCACTGTGAATTCGTCCGCCAACGTCGGCTTGTAGTGCAGCCGCATGCCCATGAACGGATCGATCCAGTGCGACGCCGCCCGAGCGCGCCAGCGCGCGTGGTGCCGGAGACGATGAGGCCGTCGACATTCAGCGTGCCGGCCAGCGCCACGTTGACGTCCAGCTCCTGGTGCCAGTAGCGGCCGCCAGCGAGGATCTCGAGCCAGGTATCGGTCTCGGCGCCGTAGTTGTTGCCGAAGTTCCAGCGGTTGGTCTCGTACATGCCGCCCATTTCGACGATCCAGTAGCTGTAGTCGGAAGACAGCGCTGCACCCAGCGTGCCCGCGACGTGCGGAGAGAACGTCTTCGACCGCACCAATGAACCGTCGTTGGTGACGTCGGCATAGATGATGTCGGAGAACAGCGTCACCGCGCCCCGCCGCGCCTGCATGTAGCTCATCCAGGCGAAGTCGAGGGATTCGAGCACCTGCACGGGGTTCTCGCTGACCTCGAACGAGCGTCCCCGCACGACGGCATCGCCTTCGACCCAGGGCAGCCAAGCATAGGGCGTGAATTGGAATTGCCAGCCGGTCGGGCCGGGCTTGATGGTCGAGGTCGGCGGCGTGCCGTCGGCATGGGCTGCACAGCCGAGCAGCATCATCGCGGCACTCGCCAAAGCAGGCACGCGCATACGGCCCCCCAGAGCTGTTCATAACCTGTGGACAATGTCTGATTCGCGCGGATCGTGGCGTGTCACGCGCGCCACGCGAGGCGGCTCAGCCGAAGACGTAGTCGATGATGTAGGTGCGCGCCTCGGGGCTGAGGCCGGGCGGCGGCTTGACGAATTGCGCCTTGTGGATGGCGTTGACGGCCGCGTCGTCCATCGCCTTGTTGCCACTGGAATGCAGCACGCGCACGTAGAGCAGGTCACCCTGCTGGGTGATCTGGAAGGTGACGAGCACGCGACCCCACAGAGCGAATGGTCCGGGGCGCGTTTTCAACAGCGCGGCAATGACGCTGCGCGAGAACTCGTCGGATTTGCCGCTGGCGCCGGTGCCGCGCACCTGCATGCCGCCGCCCGAGTACATCGCCTGCTGCTGGCGTTGCGGCTTGCTCGGTTTGCGGTCGTAGTGCTCCTTGACCTTCGCCGAGAGATCGTCGGCCGCGGCGTCGACGAGGGCTTCCAGGTCGAGCGCCGGCTTGCCGGACTTCTCCTTCTCGGCCGGTTCCTCTTTCGGCTCTTCCTTCGGCGGCTCTTCGGTAGGCTGTTGCTGCGCCTCCACCTCCGGCTGCGGCAGCATCGCCTGCTGCTGCGGTTGCGGTGGCGCCGGATTGGGTGTCGGCCCCTGCTGCGTCCCGTCCTGCCACTTGGTGGTCTTGGAATTCTTGTCCGGATCGGGGACCAGCTCGACGCTGATCGAGGTCGAGTCCTGGCCGCGGCGCTCCTGCTCCTGGCGCGCCAACTCTTGTTCGAGTGCAGAGAGGCCGCCAAGGCCCATCACATGCGCGGCGACGACGGCCACATACAGCAAGGTGACGACGACGGCGCTGGCCCACAGGGTGCGCTCGTTGTGCTCGGCGGTGGTGCGGATGCGCTGATCGCTATCGAGCACGCCAAAGAGGCCGCCAGACGCGTCGGCGCCGGCCGCCTCGTCAGGGGACGAGGCTTCCTTCGCCGTCGGAATCTCTCCCGCCAGCTCTGCCGCCAGTGCTGCGATCTCGGCCATGAACGGTTGCGAATCGGCTCTTGGTTGATGCTTCTACTTTAACGCGTTGCGCCGCACACGCTTGCGGTTAATTGGCCACGCTGCTCATCGATTTACGCGCAGTTTCATCGCGCTCCGCCGCGCCGCGCGGGCCACCTGGACGCACAAGAACAAAAAGAGTACAGTCGAGTCGAAATTGAGAACATTGGGCGCTTGCCATATAGGTGAACGACATGACGAACCGGCCGGAATTCAAGGTCGTCGAGGGGGGAGCGGGGTCGATGGACAAGATGAAGGCGCTGGAGGCGGCGCTCTCCCAGATCGAGAAAATGCACGGCAAGGGCTCGATCATGCGCCTTGGCGCCAACGATCAGTCCATGGACGTGGAGGCTATCTCGACCGGCTCCCTCGGCCTCGACATCGCGCTCGGCATCGGCGGCCTGCCGCGCGGCCGGGTGGTCGAGATCTACGGCCCGGAGTCTTCCGGTAAAACGACACTCTCGCTGCAGGTCGTGGCCGAGGCCCAGAAGACGGGGGGCATCTGCGCCTTCGTCGACGCCGAGCACGCGCTCGATCCGGTCTACGCCAGGAAGCTCGGCGTCAAGGTCGAGGACCTGCTGATCTCGCAGCCCGATACCGGCGAGCAGGCGCTGGAGATCGCCGACACGCTGGTGCGCTCCGGCGCCATCGACGTGCTCATCGTCGACTCCGTCGCCGCCCTGACGCCCAAGGCCGAGCTCGAAGGCGAGATGGGCGACATGCAACCCGGCATGCAGGCGCGACTGATGAGCAAGGCGCTGCGCAAGCTGACCGCCTCCATCTCCAAGTCGGGGACCATGGTGATCTTCATCAATCAGATCCGCATGAAGATCGGCGTCATGTTCGGCAACCCGGAGACGACGACGGGCGGTAACGCGTTGAAGTTCTACGCTTCCGTGCGCCTCGACATCCGCCGCATCGGCCAGATCAAGGACCGCGAGGAGGTGGTCGGCAACCAGACTCGCGTCAAGGTGGTCAAGAACAAGGTGGCGCCGCCGTTCAAGCAGGTCGAGTTCGACATCATGTACGGCGAGGGCATCTCCAAGATGGGCGAGCTCGTCGACCTGGGCTCGAAGGTCGGCATCGTCGAGAAATCCGGCGCCTGGTTCTCCTATGACGGCAACCGCATCGGCCAGGGCCGCGAGAACGCCAAGGCGTACCTCAAGGAGAACCCGAAGATCGCCGCCGCCGTCGAAAAGGCCATCCGCGCCAACGCCGGGCTGATCGTCGACAAGCTGCTGATCGAGGAACAGTCGGGCGCCGACGGCGAGGAGCCGGACGAGGACGGCGTGCTGCCCGACGACGAGGGCGCCAAGAAGCCCGCCCGCGCCAAACGGTGATCCGACAAGGTTGTGGCAACGGCGTCGGCCTGGCGGTCCGGCGCCGTTTGTTTTGCGGTTGTCGGGTCTGAAGCGGTAGAAAGCGCCGCAGGCGCTTGACACAAAGGCACCCGATCCCCGACGGATAGGCCCCACGATCCGGCGCCGGCTCGATGCAGTCGGCGCCGCTGGCGTCTTTCCGAAAGCTGACCGATGGCCTCCGTCAACGACATCCGCCGCGCTTACCTCGACTTCTTCAAGAAGAACGGCCACGAGGTCGTGCCGTCGTCGCCCCTGGTGCCGCGCAACGACCCGACGTTGATGTTCACCAACGCCGGCATGGTGCAGTTCAAGAACGTCTTCACCGGCCAGGAGACGCGCCCCTACGTGCGCGCGGTCTCCTCGCAAAAGTGCGTGCGCGCCGGCGGCAAGCACAACGACCTCGACAACGTCGGCTATACGACGCGCCACCACACATTCTTCGAGATGCTCGGCAACTTCTCCTTCGGCGACTACTTCAAGAGCCAAGCGATCCCGCTCGCCTGGGATCTGCTGACCAAGGACTATGGGCTCGATCCCAAGCGCCTCACGATCACCGTCTATCACACCGATGACGAGGCCTACGGCATCTGGAAGAAGCTGACGGGGTTCGGCGACGACAAGATCATCCGCATCGCCACGGCCGACAACTTCTGGCAGATGGGCGACACCGGCCCGTGCGGCCCCTGCTCGGAAATATTCTTCGATCACGGCGACAAGATCTTCGGCGGGCCGCCCGGTTCGAAGGACGCCGACGGCGACCGCTTCGTCGAGATCTGGAACCTCGTGTTCATGCAGTTCGAGCAGCTGCCGGGCGGCGAGCGCGTCGACCTGCCGAAGCACTCGGTCGACACCGGATTGGGCCTCGAACGTGTCGCCGCGGTGCTGCAGGGCGTCACCGACAACTACGATATCGATCTGTTCAAGGCGCTGATCGCAGCCTCTGTGCAGGCGACCGGCGTTGCCGCCAGCGGCGACAACAAGGCATCGCACCGCGTCATCGCCGATCACTTGCGCGCTTCGAGCTTCCTCATCGCCGACGGCGTGCTGCCGTCCAATGAGGGCCGCGGCTACGTGCTCCGCCGCATCATGCGCCGTGCCATGCGCCACGCCCATCTGCTCGGCGCCGAGGAGCCGCTGATGTATCGTCTGGTACCGGCGCTGGTGCACGAGATGGGCGACACCTATCACGAGCTGCAACGCGCCCAGCCGCTGATCACCGAGACGCTGCACTTGGAAGAGACGCGTTTCAAGAAGACGCTCGAGAAGGGGCTCGGCCTACTCGGCGAAGCGTCGGGCAAGCTCAAGAACGGCGACGTCCTGCCGGGCGAGACGGCGTTCAAGCTCTACGACACCTACGGCTTCCCGCTCGACCTCACCGAGGATGCGCTGCGCGCGCGCGGCGTCACTGTCGACACCAAGGCTTTCGAAGTCGCCATGCAGCGGCAGAAGGCGGAAGCGCGCAAGGCCTGGAAGGGCTCCGGCGAGGCGGCGACGGAATCGATCTGGTTCGAGGTGAAGGAGAAGACCGGCGCTGGCGAGTTCCTCGGCTACGATGCGGAGAGCGCCACGGGCGAGATCGTCGCGCTCGTCAGGGACGGCAAGGAAACCAAGACGCTGAAGGCCGGCGACGAGGCCGCCATCGTCGTCAACCAGACGCCGTTCTACGGCGAGTCCGGCGGCCAGGTCGGCGATACGGGCGTCATCCGCGGCGCCAAGGGCGCGCTGTTCCGCGTCACCGACACGCAGAAGAAGGCGGGTGGTCTGATCGTCCACCTCGGCAAGGTCGAGAGCGGCGCCTTCAAGCACGGCGAAGCCGTCGATCTCGACGTCGATCACGCTTCCCGCTCCGCCATCCGCGCCAATCACTCGGCGACTCACCTGCTGCACGAGGCGCTGCGCCAAGTGCTCGGCGATCACGTGGCGCAGCGCGGCTCACTCGTCGCTGCCGACCGCCTGCGCTTCGACTTCGTGCACACCAAGCCGATGACCGCCGAGGAGATCGCCAAGGTCGAGGACATCGCCAACACGATCATCGTGCAGAACGCACCGGTCGAGACGCGGCTGATGGGCGTCGAGGAGGCCAAGCAGTCGGGGGCGCGCGCGCTGTTCGGCGAGAAGTACGGCGATGAGGTGCGCGTCGTATCGATGGGGCGTCTTGCCGAAGGCGAGCAAGCAAAACCCACCGGCAACGGCCTCGGCTGGTCGGTCGAGTTGTGCGGCGGCACGCATGTCAAACGCACCGGTGATATCGGCCTCGTCAAGGTGATCGCCGAGTCGGCGAGTGCCTCGGGCGTGCGCCGCCTGGAGGCGTTCACCGCCGATACGGCCCGCGCCTACCTCGGTGAGCAGGAAGCGCGCCTGAAGGAGATCGCCGCGGCGCTGCACGTGCGCCCGGAGGACGCGGCCGAGCGCGTCAAAGCGCTGATCGAGGAACGCAAGCAGCTCGAGCGCCAGCTCGCCGACGCCAAGAAGCAGATGGCCATGGGCGGCGGCGGCAAGGACGCCGGGCCGGCCATCGTCGAAATCGGCGGCCGCAAGTTCCTCAAGCTATCGGTCTCCGGTGTCGAGATGAAGGATCTCAAGGCCATGGCCGATGACGGCCGCGCCAAGATCGGCTCCGGCATCGTCGCCATCGCCAACAACTCGGCCGACGGCAAGCTCGGCATCGTCGTCGCCGTCACCACCGACCTCGCCGACCAGGTGAGCGCCGTCGACTTGGTGCGCGCCGGTTCGGAAGCGGTGGGCGGCAAGGGCGGTGGCGGGCGCCCCGACATGGCGCAGGCGGGCGGGCCCGACGGCTCGCGCGCCGATGCTGCGCTGGAGGCGATCGAAGCACGGCTCAACGCCGCCTGACTTTCTGCCCGGTAGCGTCTCGCCCGCCTCATTGTCGGGAAGGTTCTGCTATTGATCGGTAGCCAGGCTTCGCGCGCTATTGGCGAGGATGCGACCGGCGGGGAAGAAGATGACGGCGGAAGGCACGGATTTCACCATCTATCGCGAGGCGATGATTTTTCTCGCCACCGCCGCCGTGCTGGTGCCGATCGGCCAACGCTTCAAGCTCAGCCCTATCCTCGGTTTCCTCATCGCCGGCGCCGTGCTCGGCCCGCACGGTCTCGGCGCGCTAAAGGGGTTCCTTCCGTCCCTCGAGTGGGTGACGGTCTCCGAGGAGCGCGGTCTCGGCGCCATGGCCGAGCTCGGCGTCGTCTTTCTCCTCTTCATCATCGGTCTCGAGCTGTCGTTCAAGCGGCTGTTGACAATGCGCCGGCTGGTATTCGGGCTCGGCACGCTGCAGGTCTCCATTTCGGCGGTGATCATCGGGCTCATCGCCGCGCTGTTTGGAGCCGGCGCCGGTGCCGCCGTGCTGATCGGCCTTTCTCTGGCGCTGTCCTCCACCGCCGTGGTCATCGAAGTGCTGTCGCGCGGTGGCCGGCTGAGCAGCAGCACGGGGCGCACCTCTTTCGCCATCCTGTTGCTGCAAGACCTGGCAGTCGTCCCGCTGCTGTTCCTCGTCAATATTCTAGGCCCCGAGAGCGAGGGTAACCTTCTCGTCGGCTTGGCGCAGGCTTTCGGCCAAGCGGTACTTGTCATCGGGCTGATCGCGCTGGTGGGCACGGCGCTGCTGCGCCCGATGTTCCGTTCAGTGGCCGCCGCCGGCTCGACCGAGCTGTTCGTCGCCGCAGCGCTGTTCGTTGCCGTCGGCAGTGGTCTCGTCACTGCCGCCGCCGGCCTGTCGATGGCGTTGGGCGCTTTCGTCGCCGGCCTGCTGCTCGCCGAGACCGAGTACCACCGCGCCATCGAGGCGACGATCGAACCCTTCAAGGGGCTGCTGCTTGGCGTGTTCTTCTTCTCCGTTGGCATGAGCCTCGACGTCGCCTACCTGTGGAACAACCCGCTACCGATCTTGCTCGGGCTGCTGGGTCTCATCGCCATCAAGTCGGGCGTGCTCGTGGTGCTGCTGCGCCTGTTCCGCGTCCCCTGGCCGGCGACCATCGAGACCTCGGCGCTGCTCGGGCCGGGCGGTGAGTTCGCCTTCATCGTCATCGGACTCGCTATCGCCAAGAAGATCGTCGAGCCCGGCATGGGCGAAGTGGTGCTGGCGCTCACCTCGTTCTCCATGGCCATGGTGCCGGCGCTCGACTACGTCGCCCGTCGCTGGTCGCATGACGTCGCTGCAAAGAAGCAGTCGGCCGATCCTGCGCTCAGCGTGCCGCCGCCGCAGGAGCGCGTCGATGCCATTGTCATCGGCTGCGGACGCGTCGGGCGTCTGGTATCGGAGATGCTGACCCGCCACAAGGTGAAGCACATAATCGTCGAGAAGGACCCCGCTGCCGTGACGCGGGGCCGCGAAGAAGGTTTCCCGGTCTACTTCGGCGACGCCAAGAACCCGCTATTCCTCAAACGCTGCGGCATGGACGAGGCGAAGGGCGTCGTCATTACCATCAACAAGCCGTCGGCCGTCACCGACATCGTCACCCGCTTGCGCGAATTGCGCGGCGACATCCTCATCGTCGCGCGCGCGCGCGATGCCGAGCACGCGCGGCAGCTCTACAAGCAGGCGGTTTCCGATGCCGTGCCGGAGACCATCGAGGCGAGCCTGCAGCTCTCCGAGGCCACGTTGGTCGGGCTGGGTGTTCCGGCCGGACCCGTCATCGCCTCGATCCACGAAAAGCGCGATGAGTTCCGCGAGCAATTGCAGGGCGCCGCCGGCCGGCCGACGCGCGGCCTGCGCGCCAGCCAGCTCAAACGCAAGACGTAGTAAACGCAGACTAGAGCCTGGCCGAGAGCCATGCGGGCGCCAGCAACTCAGATTGCCGCTTTTCCCTCGCGTGGTATGGATCGGAGAACGGCAAAAACTGACCACGGGGATTTTCTCACATGCGTCCGGCCCATCGTTCGAACACTCGTTACCGTCTCGCCATCGGAACCGGCCTCATCGCCGCCGCTTTGGCCATGGCGTTGCCGGCACGCGCCGCGCACATCGAGATCGGCTTCCTGACCTGCAAGGTCGCCGGCGGCATCGGCTTCGTGTTCGGCTCCAGCAAGGAGCTCGAGTGCACCTTCAAGGGCCCGCACGGGTCGGAGCAATACCACGGCTCCATCGATCGCTTCGGCATCGACCTTGGCTTCACCGACGGCGGTAAGATCGTGTGGACCGTGCTGGCGCCTTCCAAGGACGTGCCCTCGGGCGCGCTGGCCGGCGGCTACGCCGGCGTGTCGGCGGAAGCGACGGCAGGCCTCGGCATCGGCGCCAACGCACTGCTCGGCGGCTCGAACAAGTCGATCGCGCTGCAGCCGCTGAGCGTGCAGGGGCAGGAAGGTCTCAACATCGCCGTCGGCGTTGCCGAGCTGCGCCTCAGCCCGGGCCGCTAGTGCGCGTCATGCGCGTGGCGGCGGGAGGCTCTTTGGCTGACTTCGTACGACGCCATCCGCTGATCGCGTATTTTGTGCTCGCCTACGCCGGCAGCTGGCTGGTGTGGGCGTTCTACGTGCTCTCGCTGGATGGGCTCGCGCTGCTCCCGTTCCACGCACCGGCGAGCTACCTCTTTATCATTGGGCTCGGCACGTTCACCGGCCCCACCGTAGCGGCATTCACCGTTACGGCGCTCACCGAGGGACGCGCCGGCGTCGACCGGCTGGCCGCCCGCATTGAGCTCACCACTTTGCCGTGCCCCAATCGATAGTTTCGAAATCCGTCACCAGCGCTGCAACGTTTCCGTCGGCGTCATAGCCGAACCATGACGCATAGAACCCATCGCCCCAGCCGCTGCCGAACATGATGGCGTTGGCCTCGCCGAGCGGCAGGTCCAGCAGGAAAAAATACGGGCCGACGACTTTCGGTCCGTTGTCTTCGCCCTCGGTCTGCCAGGCCTCCCAGGCTTCCGGATTGGCCCTGAGGAGATCCGCCGCTGCTTTGCCAGCCGCAGGATCGAAGAACGAGCCGGTGCCGGCGTCGACGCCGTATCCGAAGATATGACCTTCTTCGAGCGAGCTCAGGTTCTGTCCGTCGGGCACCGCCATCGACCAGCGCGCGATCCGTGCTTGTTTGAAATCGACACGCGCGAAAGCGACGCGAAGCCCTCCGGACGGAAAGCTCGCGACCGCCAGTCGCACGGGAAACGCGCCGGTCGAAGTCGGTTGCGTAAACGGTTTGGCGTCGCTGAGCGCGATGAACGGGTCGGCGGCGCAGATGCGGCCGCTCGGAAGCTTGAGCGAGCCGGCCTCGACGACCTTGAATAGAACGGTCTCGACGCGCGTCTCGCCTTGGAACTCGGTCCTGGTCTCGACCGAAAAGCCGCGCGCGAACGCCTTCTCGAACGCCGCGGCATAGGTCGGAGGCTCCCCGGGTTCCGCGGATGCGCGCGCCGGTGCAAACAGCCCAAGAACCGCGGCGGCGATGGCAGAGAGAGCTCGCTGCAGCATTACGCGGCCTTGGTCATCTCGGCCTTGAGGTTGTGGTCGATCCTGTCGAGGAAGCCGGTGGTCGACAGCCACTTCTGCTTGTCGCCGACGAGCAGCGCCAGATCCTTGGTCATGTGGCCGCTCTCGACCGTGCGGATGCACACCCGCTCCAACGCCGAAGCGAACTCGGCCAGCGCCGCATTGCCGTCGAGCTTGGCGCGGTGCGCCATGGCCCGTGTCCAGGCGAAGATCGAGGCGATGGCGTTGGTCGAGGTCTCCTTGCCCTTTTGATGCTCGCGGTAGTGGCGGGTGACGGTGCCGTGTGCCGCTTCCGCCTCGACCGTCTTGCCGTCCGGTGTCATCAGCACGGACGTCATCAGCCCGAGTGAGCCGAAGCCCTGCGCGACGATGTCCGACTGCACGTCGCCGTCGTAGTTCTTGCACGCCCACACGTAGCCGCCCGACCACTTCAAGGCGGAAGCGACCATGTCGTCGATCAGCCGGTGTTCGTAGGTGAGCTTGCTTCTTGTCGAACTCGGCCTTGAACTCGGCGTCGAACACTTCCTGGAACAGATCCTTGAAGCGGCCGTCGTAGGCCTTGAGGATGGTGTTCTTGGTCGACAGGTAGGCGGGGTAGTTGCGATTGAGCGCATAGTTGAAGGTGGCGCGCGCGAACTCGCGGATGGAATCATCGAGATTGTACATCGCCATGGCGACGCCCGAGCCCGGCGACTTGAACACCTCGCGCTCGATGACCTCGCCGTCCTCGCCGACGAACTTGATGGTCAGCGTGCCCTTGCCGGGGAAGCGGAAGTCGGTGGCGCGGTACTGGTCGCCGTAGGCGTGGCGGCCGATGACGATGGGCTGCGTCCAACCGGGCACCAGGCGCGGCACGTTGCGGCAGATGATCGGCTCGCGGAAAATGACGCCGCCGAGGATGTTGCGGATAGTGCCGTTGGGGCTCTTCCACATCTCCTTCAGATTGAACTCTTTGACGCGCGCCTCGTCCGGCGTGATGGTCGCGCACTTGACGCCGACGCCGTGCTTCTTGATGGCGTTGGCCGCGTCGATGGTGACCTGGTCGCTCGTGGCGTCGCGGTTTTCGACCGAAAGGTCGTAGTATTCGAGGTTCACATCCAGATAGGGATGGATCAGCTTGTCCTTGATCAGCTTCCAGATGATGCGGGTCATCTCGTCGCCGTCGAGCTCGACGACGGTTCCGGTCACCTTGATCTTTTGCATTTAGGCCTCAAGAAAGGGGCGCGACTTCGCTTCCCCGGAACCATATCCGCGGTGTTGCGATGCAACAAGAGAGCAAAGGCGCCGCAGTGAACCTGACCGTCAGCGTAGGAATGGATGCCGAAGGGCGCCGCGTTCCGCGCGTCCTCGCCAGCGCCACGTCCGTCGCCGAGATCGTACACGCCTGCCATGAGCGCACGATCGACGTGGCACTGGGCGAGCTGGCGATGCCCGGGCTCGACCGAGGAACGCTCGAGCCGGTCCTCACCTATTGCGCCGAGTTGGGCTGCGAGGCGGACAGCGCCACGTGTCCGGGCTGCAAGCGGCGCACCGAGGCGCTCGGCATCCACTCGCTCGACGACTTCATCGCCCGCCACAAGGAAATCGTCGTCGGCGACGGCGCCGTGCGCCTCGTCGGGAAGGGCGAAGGCACGCTGCACACGCCGGCGCTCGCTGCGCTGGAGAAGACGTGGTCGGGCGAGAACTACTGGTTCTGGGCGCGGCGCGTGCTGCGCAAGCTGCGCCATGGCATTCGCCGGGCCAATATCCAGGGCCGCGCGTTCGCCGACCTGGGCGAGACGCCATCGGTCATGCTGATGGAGCCGCAGCTACCCGACAATATCGGCATGGTGGCGCGCGCCATGGCCAATTTCGGGCTCGACGACCTGCGCCTCATCGCGCCGCGCGACGGCTGGCCGAACGAGAAGGCGCGCATCGCCGCGTCCGGCGCCAACTACATCATCGACGATGCGAGCGCCTTCCAAACTCTCGATGCCGCGATCGCCGACTGCAACTGGCTGGCCGCCACCACCGCGCGCCAGCGCGACCTGCGCAAGCCGGTCCTGACCCCTATCGAGGCGGTGGCGGAGATGCGCCGGCGCATCGCTGCCGGGGAGCGCTGCGGGGTGTTGTTCGGGCGCGAGCGCAGCGGGCTGGAGACGCTGGAGGTCGCCAACGCCGACGCGCTAATCATGATTCCGGTAAATTCTCGTTTCGCTTCGCTAAACTTGGCCCAGGCCGTGTTGATCCTCGGATACGAGTGGATGCGTGGCAGCGATGCCCAGAGCCTCGGCCGGGTAACCACATACGAGAAGCCGCTCGAGGGCGGTCTCTACATGGGCGACGACCGGCCGGCGACAAAGGAGGAGCTGCTCGGATTCTTCAATCATATCGAGGGCGAGCTGGAGCGGCTGGGCTTTTTCAACCCGCCCCAGAGGCGCGCCACGGTGGTGCGCAATCTACGCACCATGTTCTCGCGTATGAGCCCCACGGAGCAGGAGGTGCGCACCCTGCGTGGTATTGTTGCCACGCTGGCGAAAGGCAAGGGAAATGCCCGCAAGCCGTCCAACTGACTGCCATTATCTGGCCAAGTTTTCAGCCGAGCGATGCCGCTCCCAACGAGCCGGATTAGCGCTCTTCATCGCGCGGCAAACGCGGCGAGAAGCAACGGTAACAACATAACCCAGGGACAGCTTCAGGAGATGCGGATCATGAAATGGGCGGGGAGGGGTTGGGCGTGCGCGGTGGTGATGACCGCCACTGTGGCGGCAGCGCCCGCTGTCGCGCAGGAGCTCAGCGAAAAGGCGACGCTGACGTTCATGGAATACGCGTGGGCGTTGACGCCGGAGCGCTTCACCAAGCCCAACGGCGAAACCATCATCATCGACAAGTCGAAACGCACTGAAATCACGATACCGCTCGATGTCGCGCGCGACATCATTCGCGCCGGTCGTCTGTCGGCGCATGCACAGGCGTGCGGCCTGGCGCAAGAGCAGGGCGAGAACCATTCTTCGCTGATGCGTCGTCAATCGCTCAGCAAGAAGTGGACGCCGCAGCAGATGGTCTACATCAACCAGCTCCACCTGACGGTGGTGATGCTGCTCACCGGCCGCATCAAGCTGGTTGAGAAGCCGGATGACAAGGGCGGCAAGGCCCCCGACAAGGAAGTCGTGGTCGCGCAGGAGCCTGAGAAGGCGGCGCAGACCTGCACCGCCGAGCAGAAGGCCAAGGTGAAGGAGCTGATCGCGGCCTACGTGAAGACGGGCCCGCTCGCCGCCAACAACCCGCCGCCGGCCGCCGGCGCGGCCCCGGCTGCGGCACCGGCACCTCAGGCAGGAGCTGCGCCCGTCGAAAAGGCGCCGCCGGCCAAGTAGCGGTCCGACCAAGTTGGGTTGGATCGCGGCCTTGGTTGACGTAGAGGCCGGCAATCGCTATTAGCCACCCCACGCGGGCCATACGTGCATGGCCCGCGTTTTAATTGCGCACCCGCGGCAGCACCCATTTGCGGCGCGGCCTGTCGGCTCCGAAGGGCTTTGCGGCCCCGGCGGGCAGAGGAGGGGGCGCTCCAAACACAACAAGCAATTGGAGTGCTGTTACCATGACCAAGCGCATCCGCGCCAAGCACAAGATCGACCGTCGCCTCGGCGAGAATATCTGGGGCCGCCCCAAGAGCCCGCTCAATCGCCGCGAGTCGCGCCCCGGCCAGCACGGCGAGCGCCGCGTGCAGAAGCTGTCCGACTACGGCCAGCAGCTCAAGGCGAAGCAGAAGCTCAAGGGCTATTACGCCAACCTCAACGAGCGCCAGTTCCACAAAATCTACGTCGAGGCCTCGCGCCTCAAGGGCTCGACCTCCGAGCACGTCATCGGCCTGCTCGAGCGCCGGCTCGACGCCGTCGTCTACCGCGCCAAGTTCGTGCCGACGGTGTTCGCCGCCCGCCAGTTCGTCAGCCACGGCCATGTCACCGTCAACGGCCGCCGCGTCACGGTGCCGAGCTACCGCTGCAAAGTCGGCGACGTCGTCGAGGTGAAGGAGAAGTCGCGCCAGTTGCCGCTCGTGCTCGAAGCCATCAAGAGCCCGGAGCGCGACGTGCCCGACTACGTCGAGGCCGACCACAACCGCATGGTCGCCAAGTTCGTGCGCGTTCCGGCGCTGTCCGACGTGCCCTATCCGGTGCACATGGAGCCGAACCTGGTGGTCGAGTTCTACTCGCGCTAATCGCGAGCTGGACGCCGACCACGAGCGCCTTGCGTCCGGAGATTTACAAAGGCCCCTGAACGTCGGGGGCCTTTGTCGTTTCAGGCGGCGATGAGCACTTGATCCAGCGGCCGGCGCGCGGCGTGCGGCGGCATGGCGATGCCTTCCTTCAGGTAGCCGAAGCGGCTGAGCAGTTGCGGTGTGCGGCGAGGGGCTGCGAGTTGCGCGAGTTGCGGGCGGATGCCCGTCACCTCGACCGGCTGGTTGAGGAAGGCGTTGACGAGGCCGTGCAAGGTCAGCTGATGCAGCACGGCGGCGAGCGCGCGGCCGGTAGCGATCCACTCGCCGCGCGAGTCGCCGCGGGTGGAGAAGACACCGAGCAGCGGCGCGCCGAGCACGTTCGGCTTGTCCATGCGGGCGACGGCGCCGCCGAGGTCGAAGGTGCGCATCAGGGCGGCGGCAACGCGGGTCGCCCAGTCGGGGAAACCGAAGCCAGGGCCGGCGAGACCGTCTCCGGCCGGCGAGGTCAGCGGGTGCATCCACGAGGCGAGCTCGTCGCGGAACCGCGGGTCGGCGAACTGGGCGTGGTCGGCGTCGACGACAAGCTCGGCGACCGCGTCGCGCATCGCGGCGTCCTCGAACAGGCTCAGCTCGACGCCGAACGGGCGCGCGGTCGCGCGCAGCAAGGCCTGCAGCTCCTCCGGCACCGCCGTCTCGGCGTAGGCGCGGCGCACCGTGCGACGCGTGGCAATGGCGTTGAGCATCGCGTAATCGATGCTGTCGGCACGCCGTGTCGGCAGCAGCGTGACGCGGGCAATCACATCCGCCACCGGCGGCAGCGGCTGCGGTAGCAGCGTGCCTGTGAGGCCGAAGGCGCGCAGGGCGGCGAGCAACGTCTCGGCCGCCGCGGCGCACGACATCGTCATCTCGCGATCGTGCGGGTCGACCATGCGCAGGGCGCGGCTCATGTCGGCGACGACGTCGACGTGCGTGTCGCTCAACACGAAGCGCCAGGGCTGCGTGTTGTGGCCGGAGGGCGCTAGAACCGCGTAGCGCACGAGGAAGGCGAGTTGCTCGCGCGCCGAGCCGCCCGCGGGGAAGGCATCGGGATCGATGCTCCACGCCAGCTCCGAGGGAAGTGTCTCTTCCATTGGCCGTCTCCGCGAATGCAACGTAGGGCGGCGAGGATCGCGCGGCGGCGGTTGCGAATTCTCCTACAGCGGCTCCGCATCGGCGACCGGCGGCCCGAAACTTCCCCCCTTGCTTAACGGCCGGTGCCGGCGTCCCGGATTGGTCGGCAGCGTGACGACGGCGCCCGCGGGCGGCGCCGTCTCGATTGGTGACACAACTCGTTCGCCGTCGAGGCCTGCCGGGCGCGAGGGAACGGTGTTGGCCCAGCCGTACGCCAGCATGGTGATCAGCGCGGAAGCTGCGAAGAAGTAGACGCCGGGCATCACCACGGCCTCGGTGTAGCCCGAGGAGTTCACGTAGAAGATCATCAGCGCCAGCACCATGACGTCGGTCATCGAGTAACGCCCGAGCCATTCCATGGTCGAGATCGAGCGGCGGCGGAACTCCGGAGACAGGTCGGGCGAGGTGACGAGCGTCAGCAAGTAGAACAGCTTGAGGAACGGGAAGAAGATCGACACGGCGAAGACCACCGCACACAGGAAGTATTCGCTGCTCTCGTACAGCGCCCAGATGATGGTCGCGATCGAGTGCTCGTTGGTCCACACGTAGACGGTGGTGAAGCGGATCACCGGCAGGATGATGCCGAGGGCGAAGAATACCGTCGCCACGATGATGAGGAACGAGAGCAGGAAGTTGCGCACCGCCGACAGGCGTTTGGGCACCTCCGGCTCGAGGCCGATGCCGCTGGCGGCGGCAAGATCCGTCTTCAGCCAGGCATAGGAGAGGATCATCAGCACGACGGAGGCGGTGAAGAAGTAGACCGCCGGCAGGCTGGCCGCGTCGTACACCCCCTGGCTCTTGAGGAAGAAGATCGTCAGCGCCAGCACCAGCACGTCGTGCATCGACCATTTGCCGATCCACTCGATGGCCCTGAGGCGCTTTGAGTGCCGCTTGAGCTCGGCCGCGGGCAGCGTCGAGACGAGCAGCAGGTAGAGCAGCTTGACGATGGGGAATATAATCGAGAACAGCAGCACGACGACGCCGAGGAAGGTCTGGCCCTGGCGGATCAGCACCTCGACGGTGGTCAGCAGGGAGTACTCGCTGGTCCAGAACATGAATTTGGTGAGCTTGAGGATCGGCAGGCTGATGCCGAGCGCCAGGAACACGGCGGCGCCGATGATGGCAAAGCTCAACAGAAAGCGTCGGCCACCGAGCCGCATGCAAGTCACCTCGTCCACGTCGGCAGCGATCCTAACCCGGCGCCGCGCTGGGGTCACTGAAGGCAGCACGCGCGGCAAAACTAGGGCCGCGCCATCGCCTTGCATCCGAAAACTGGCATGTAGCGGATTGATCGCCGTGGCCTATATTCCTCTATCGATTGAAGCGAGGTTCGCGCCAATGACATGGCCGCGCACAAGTGCAACGAGGCTGGTGTGCCTTCTCGCGCTATTTTGCGCATATGCCGCAGTTGCCATGCTGTTCGGCACAGGCCGCGTTGCCGCTCAATACGTGCCCTACTTCCCCACGCCGCAGCCCTTGGTGGACCGGATGCTTGAAATGGCGGAGGTGAAGGAGAGCGATTTCTTGATCGACTTGGGATGTGGCGATGGGCGAATTCCCGTCACCGCCGCGCAGCGTTACGGCGCGACGGGCCTCGGCGTCGACTTCGAAGCTCAGCGGATCGTCGAGGCCAACGAAAATGCCAAAAAAGCGGGCGTCGTCGACAAGGTGACGTTCAGGAAGGAAGACCTTTTCGAAACCGATATCAGTAGCGCCTCGGTATTGACGCTCTATCTGTCGCTCAGCATCAACATCAAGCTTAGGCCGCGCATACTGGAGGCGATGAAACCGGGAGCACGCGTGCTGTCGAATGACTTCAACATGGGAGACTGGCTGCCGGATCGGACAGAGCGGATTTCGGGTCGTGTCGTCTACCTGTGGATCGTGCCGGCGAAAGTCGCTGGAAATTGGCAGCTGACTTATGAAGGTCCGCAGGGCGCAAGAGGTTTTGAGGTCACGCTCGAGCAGGAGTTTCAACAGCTTGGCGGCAAAGCCATGATCGACGGCAGTGCGGCGCCTCTGCGCGACGCGTTGGTGACCGGAAATCGCGTTGCTTTCGCCATCGATCTGGGGGAGCGGTCGATGCGATTTGATGGCCGCGTGGTGGACGGCAATCTCAAGGGGGACGGTTGGAAGGCCACCCGGAAGTAGAGGGCTCATCAAAGTCGCTGGCCCGTAGGCCAAGCGCCTCCAAGACCCGCTAAGGCGCACGAATGGAACTTGGCAGACACGGTGCCGTTTTGCTGCGGATCCCAACGTTGTCGGGAAAGTCCCGTTAACGGTCGCCGCCGAGACCACCATGCGCCTGACAGAGCATTGTTTGTCCGCCCTCGCAGCAGCTTCATTATTGCTGGTCACACCCGTCGGCGTGCAGGCGATCGAGCCGTCGTTCGCGCCAACGCAAGCGCTGACCGGAGATTCACTCGACGTTCCGTACGTGCCGACGCCACAGTCTGTCGTCGATAAAATGCTCGACATCGCTAAGGTCACCGGCGAGGACTACCTGATCGACCTTGGTTCCGGTGATGGGCGCATTCCGATTGCAGCGGCCAAGCGCTTCGGCGCGAAGGGGATGGGCGTAGAAATCGATCCGGTGCGCGTTCAGGAAGCCAAGTTCAACGCGGTCAACGCACGCGTCGAAGACAAGGTCGAGTTCAGGAAACAGGATCTCTTTGAAACCGACCTGAGCAAGGCGACCGTACTGACCATGTACTTGTTGCCTCGCATCAACCTTCAGCTGCGACCGCGCATTCTAAACGAGTTGAAGCCTGGCACCCGGGTCGTCTCGCACAGTTTCGACATGGGAGATTGGAAGCCGGATCAGAAGGTCAAGGTCGACGGCCGTACGATCTACCTATGGATCGTACCTGAGCGCGGCGCGTATCCTACGGCTAATAAATAGCGGCTGGCTGCCTTCCCAACTCGGTAGAGGAGCGCATCTCGTGAGCGGTCCGCGCAGTTCCCTTCCGGCGTTGAGCGTGCTGGAAGCCAGCGCCATAGTCGTCGGAATTGTTGTCGGCATCGGGATCTTTAAAACGCCGCCAATCGTCGCCGCCAATGTCGACAGCGAGTTCGCATTCATAAGCCTTTGGCTGATCGGGGGCGTGCTCACGGTGGTGGGAGCGTTGTGCTACGCCGAGCTCGGCTCGGCGCGGCCCCATGCGGGCGGTGAGTATCACTATTTAACGGAGGCATACGGCCACGGGTTAGGCTTTCTGTTCGGATGGGGCCGCATGACCGTGATGCAGACCGGCGCCATTGCGGCGGTTGCCTTTGCGTACGGCGACTACGCCGCCACCGTGATTTCTCTGGGGCCATCGGGACCTGCACTCCACGCGGCCCTGGCCGTGATCGTGTTGGCGGCCCTGCAACTTGCTGGCACACAAATGAGTAGCAGGGTCCAAGTGACGCTCACGCTCCTCACAGTCTTGCTAGTCGTGGTCGTGGCGGTTTCGGGATTTGTCGGTGCCCAGGCCGAGGTGGCGCCGCAGGCTGCTTCCACCCAGTCGAAAGGTGCAGCAGGCCTTGCGTTGGTTTTCATTCTTCTCACCTACGGCGGGTGGAATGAGGCTGCATATCTCTCGGGCGAGATTCGCGACGCCAAACGCAATGTCCTGCGCGTGCTCCTCACAGGCACAGGTGTCGTCACGGCGCTCTATCTGCTTATCAATATAGCGCTCGTGTCGAGCGTCGGGCTCGGGGGATTGAGAGAGGAGAAGCTCGTCACTGAGCCGGTGAAAGCCGTATTTGGGCACTTCGGTGTCGTTGCGGTCGCCGTCATCGTCTGTGTCGCGGCACTGAGCACGCTGAATGGCACCATGTTCACGGGCGCACGCTCCATACTTGCCCTTGGGCGGAATTTTCCTCTGCTGGGCCCCTTCGGTGAGATCAATCAGAGTAGCGGCGCGCCGACGAATGCAATCATCGTACAGGCGGTTATCGCGCTCGGGCTCATCGGCTTCGGGGCCACCACGCGCGATGGCTTCACGGCGATGGTGGAGTACACGGCACCGACCTTCTGGATGTTCATGGCACTGGTGGGCTTCTCGCTGTTCATCTTCCGTTGGCGTGAGCCCGGCCGGCAAATGCCCTTCCGCGTCCCTCTTTACCCACTCGTGCCGATCGTGTTCTGCGCGACTGCCGTATATCTCGTGTACGCGAGCGTTGCTTACACCGGGTTGGGCGCCCTGGTTGGGCTGGCCATTCTCGCATCGGGCGTCCCGCTCTACTGGCTTGGACGACGGCTTGAAAGGCGCCCTCCCATCCCCGCGCGAGCGGCGGGGGACGTCTAGGCCGTCCGGAGTTTAATCCAGGCACGAGTGAGTGACCGGATGGAAGCGGCCCGCCCCACCGTTGCCCAATCCCATCGGAAATCGGGTGCATACGGGAATTATGCAGACTGCGAGCGTATTCGGCTGGCCACATGTCCACAAATTCCGTTTTGCACTAAAACGCGCTCGCCTCTCCAACGGATAAGATCAAGGTCGTGGGAGGCCAGCATGCGTGACCGTCAGCTCATTGAGAGTGCAGCGTTCGATCCGACGACCCTCGTTGAGATCGGAACGGCCTTTGAGCGTGCGTGGTCTGAGATCGAACATCACTTCGGCGAGACGGATGTCGAGTTGGCGCGCGCACGCCTGGCGCAAGCCATCTTACTCGTGGCGGCCGATCACGATTGTCATGACATTGCGGGCTTAAAGACGTCGGCGCTGCAGGTATTGGCGCTGACCTACCGTCGCCGCTGGCCACTGGATTGGCACTGATGCTCGCGCCTGGTTGGGTCACTGGGCAGGAGGCGTGAACTCAAACTTCGTCTCGCCGTCCACCATCACGACGGTGCGCAGGCCAGTACGAAAATGGACCGCGATTTTCTCTCGACGCACGCCAGCCGCCAACAGGTCAGCGACAGTGTCATGAAGCCAGAGGTCGTGGGCAATGCTGGCCGCTGACCTCGTTCTGCTTGCAGGCTCAGAGCGTTCAGTCATCTGGTGATTATCGAAATCAGGCCGGCCAGCAATAGCGATGAGGTGGATTGCGTTGGAGCGCGGTCGCAAACCCAACTCAAAATTCGCGTTCGCGGCATACTATTTTCTCGAAACAGACAGCACTGCGTACATCTTCAGCGATGCACTGAGGTCGGTCATCGAGCAATGGAGACGAGCGAGGCCGGTTCGAACATTTGCCGGGATGGGCCTAGCGTCATAAGCATCGATCACTTCAGCACACGCGATCGATGCGTCCGCCAGCGCTCCGAAAATCTTGGTCGAGGAGGGTAGGCGAGTTCCAGCCTTGACCGCAGTTACGAACGCCGTGTCGAGGCGATTGAGTTCCACCTCATGGCTTCCAAGTCGGAGCGATTGCTTGGCCAGTTCTTTGCGATCTTCCACAACCATAAGCATCTTATGCACCTGCGGGAGGACCGGCGATAGCCGCTGACGCTGAGCAGCGCGTCGCTTCGTCCGTGAGGCTCGGCGGTTGATGGAGCCCGACTGCTGGAGCAACTGAGTGCGATTGCTGTACGGGTTCGCACCGAAAAATCCGGAGTGCGGTGGTCTTCATTTGATCAGGGCTTAACTGCCTAAGATGAGCCAACCGCAAAAGGGTGCTCGCTAGGGCTGTCCGTAGCTCAGCGCTCTCTTGGCCGGCTGTGGCGTTCAATGCAGCCCAGACCTCGTCAAACAACCTACCGAGTTGCGAGAGTTCTTCCGGCTCCATGATTTCGTTGCCGTGGATGATCATGACGTACTCCTAGCCCACACCCACCCAGCACCACAGTAGGCACGGCAAGCTCCGGGTAAATCCGCCGCTAACTCGCTTGAACCATTAGCCAAGTTAGGAGGTTATCACGCCGAGGCCCACAAATGAGTAACTGGCCCTGTTGACGTATGGAACTCCATACCCTAACTTGGCGTTGTTGGCTCATTGAACACGATTGGGAGGGTGTTCCGATGTCCGGCCTATCTCGCGAGACGCGGCTGCAGATCATGTTGGATGATGACGAGCTAGCGGCCATAGATGACTATCGTTTTCAGAACAGGATCCCCAGTCGAGCCGCCGCCGTGAGGCAGCTTCTTAGGCTCGGCATGGCGGCGTTGGGTTCGGAGCCCAATCGTGGCATGCGGTCAGCCGACTACGGCGTGCTCCGGAATGCTGATGGCTCAGATGAGTAGCTGCTCTTGCTGAATGGGAGGGATGTGCTCGTCCAGGTCAGGCTTGAGATCGAGGACTGCGGCACGCGCGGCAAGCATCTAAATTGACCAGACGGCTCAACACTCCCTTCAGGAAGTGGTCCCTAGCGTGGGCGGCATGCCGTTTGCTGCTGCCCCGTACGATGCTCACACGATTGGCTTGATGACCGCTGTGCTTGAGACAGCGTGGATGGCCGCGCGCTTGGGCGTTCCACAGTTGTCGGACGGCGATCGCGTGACAATGGAAGCGGCAATTCTAAAGGCCGTTGCCGGCGGAGAGCGCGGCTTTACGCAACTTCAGCAGGCCGCGTTTGACGCGGTTGGCGCCACAGCCGTGAAGCCCGTGGATCGGCGACAGCGCCTTCGGCTAGTCGGCACGGACCGAAGGCGAAGGTAGTGCCGCGCTCAGCCGGTCCGGCGAAGGCGACGAGCGTGAGCTGGGACTAAGCCGTCAGCTTCGTCTTGTCGTAGGCGACGCCCTTTTCGTCGAACATCGCCGTCAGCTCGCCCGCTTCCAGCATCTCGCGGACGATGTCGCAGCCGCCGACGAACTCGCCCTTGACGTAGAGCTGCGGCACCGTCGGCCAGTTCGAATACGCCTTGATGCCCTCGCGGATGGCCAAGTCCTGCAGGACGTTGACGTCCTTGAACTCGACGCCGAGGCCGCGGAGGATGTGGTCGACCTGCGCCGAGAACCCGCACTGCGGCATGTTCTTGTTGCCCTTCATGAACAGCACGACGTCGTTGCCGGCGACGGTGGTGCGGATCCAATCCTGGACGTCCTGCTGCGGATTGCTCATCTAGGGCCCCTTGCAAACTAAGGTGCGGCGGGCCGTGCGCCCGCGCGCTGCTGAGCGCAATGTGTGGATTGGCGCGTGGAAGTCAATCGGCGGGCCTGGGGAGGCGGAGCCGCGGCAGTATCAGGGGGCCGCCGTGGTGAGGGCCAACGCGTGGAGCACGCCGCCCATGCGGCCGCCCAAAGCCTCGTAGACCATCTGGTGCTGCTGGACGCGGCTCTTGCCTTTGAACTGGGCGCTGACGACGTGCGCGGCGTAGTGGTCGCCATCGCCCGCCAGGTCGCGGATCTCGATGTGCGCGTCGGGGAACTTGGCCTTGATCAGCCGTTCGATCTCGCCGGCGTCCATGGCCATGCTGCGGTCTCCTCGCGATTGTGGCACCGGAGGCTGAGCATAAGCCGATTTGCCAGCAATCCCAACGGGCTTCTCCTTGCAGAGGAAAGCGGAACCGATTGCCTCTTGCGGCGTTGCGCATCCGCGAGGGACAGGGAATTTTCATGACCGACGATGTTAAAGCACCGGAAAATCTGACGAAACTTGCCGAAGAGGCCAAGCTCGTCGCCGAGACGACGCAGGACCCCAACCGGCGGCGGGCCTTACGTTTGATGTCGCTCAAGTACAAGCGGCTCGCCGACTTCGCGCGCGCGCAAACCGACGAGGGAGCCGGCGAGCGGGGATCCGAGAGGTAAGGCAACGGGCTCGACCAGTTGGCAGCGCGGGGACGGCGCGGCGCTAGGCCAGCGCGCCGCTCGGGCGCGTCGGCTACGGAACCAAGCCGCTGAGTGAAGCTTGCAGCGTGTTCGTCAATCGACCGCGGTTCTTGCCGAGATCCCACGACAAGAAGGCGAACGCCAGGATCATGACCATCGTCAGGCGCATGACGATCAGCACGCGCCCAATGCGTAAGCGATTGGTAAAATTGAACGTCGATCCTGAAAATTTAATCCGGATGCCGCCTAAACGGCGGCCATGTAGCCCGGCAGCCAGGCTTCGTGGGCGGCGCGCAGGTCGGCGAGGGGCAACGGCGGCTCGCCCTTGAGGCCGATCACGTCGCCGCCGGTGCGGGCGACGATGCGCGAGGGCAGTGCCAACAGGCGCGCGCGCTCCAAGACTTCCTCGGCGAGCATCGGATCGACCGACAACACGTAGCGGCCCTGGTCCTCGCCGAACCACACCGCGTGCGCGGGCAGCCGCCCCTCGTAGGCGAACAGCTCGGCGCCCATGCCGCCCGCCAACGCCATCTCGGCGATGGCGACGAGCAGGCCGCCGTCCGACACGTCGTGCGCGGTCGTCACCTTGCCCTCGCGGATCAGCGCGCGGACGAGGCGCCCGGCCTTGATCTCGTCGGCGAGGTCGACGGGCGGCGGTGCGCCTTCGAGCTTGCCGGTGGCCAGCTCCTGGTAGAGCGACTGACCGAGGTGGCCCGCCTCGCGGCCGATGACGATGAGCAGGTCGCTCTCGCGCTTCAGCTTGATGTCGGCCATGCGCGACACGTCGGGGATGAGGCCGACGCCGCCGATGGCGGGCGTGGGCGGAATGCCGACGCCATTGGTCTCGTTGTAGAGCGAGACGTTGCCCGACACGACCGGATAGTCGAGCACGCGGCAGGCTTCCGACATGCCTTTCACCGAGCCGACGAACTGGCCCATCACCTCGGGCCGCTCGGGGTTGGCGAAGTTCATGTTGTCGGTGATGGCGAGCGGATCGGCGCCGACGGCGGTGAGGTTGCGCCACGTCTCGACGACGGCCTGCTTGGTGCCCATTTCCGGGTCGGCGGCGACGTAGCGGGGCGTCACATCGCAGGTGAGGGCCAGGCCCTTCTGCGTGCCGTGGATGCGCACGACGGCGGCGTCGCCGCCCGGGCGCTGCACGGTGTCGCCCATGACCATGTGGTCGTACTGCTCCCAGATCCAGCGGCGCGAGGCAAGCGCCGGGCCGGATAGCATGGTCTTGAGGGTCGTCAGGATGGCGTTCGGCGCCGGCACCCATTCGGGCAGGATCATCTTCGGCGGCGCAATGGGGAACCACGGGCGCTCGTAGACCGGCGCGGAATTGGCGAGCGTCGTCACCGGGATGTCGGCTTCGACTATGCCGTGATGGGTGACGATCATGCGGCCGGTGTCGGTCGTCTCGCCGACGACAGCGAAGTCGAGGCCCCACTTCTTGAAGATGCCCTGCGCTACTGCCTCGGCTTCGGCGCCGGGCTTGAGCACGATGAGCATGCGCTCCTGGCTCTCCGACAGCATCATCTCGTAGGCGGTCATGCCGGTTTCGCGCTGCGGCACATGGTCGAGGTTGAGGGTGATGCCGACGCCGCCCTTGTCGGCCATCTCACAGCTCGAAGAGGTGAGGCCGGCGGCGCCCATGTCCTGGATGGCGATGATGACGTCCTTCTCCATCAGCTCCAGGCACGCCTCGATGAGGAGCTTTTCGGTGAACGGGTCGCCGACCTGCACGGTGGGGCGCTTCTCGTCGGATTTGTCGTCGAACTCGGCCGAGGCCATGGTGGCGCCGTGGATGCCGTCGCGGCCGGTCTTGGAGCCGACGTAGACGACGGGGAGGCCGACGCCCTTGGCGGCCGAGTAGAAGATCTTGTCGGTGCGGGCGAGGCCGGCGCACATCGCGTTGACGAGGATGTTGTTGTTGTAGCCCTTGTCGAAGTTGGTCTCCCCGCCGACCGTCGGCACGCCGACGCAATTGCCGTAGCCGCCGATGCCGGCGACGACGCCGTCGACGAGATGGCGCGTCTTGGGGTGGTCAGGGGCGCCGAAGCGCAGCGCGTTGAGGTTGGCGACGGGGCGCGCGCCCATGGTGAACACGTCGCGCATGATGCCGCCGACGCCCGTCGCGGCGCCCTGGTAGGGCTCGATGTAGCTGGGGTGGTTGTGGCTCTCCATCTTGAAGACCACGCAGTCGCCGTCGCCGAGGTCGACGACGCCGGCGTTCTCGCCGGGGCCTTGGATCACCTGCTTGCCGGTGGTCGGCAGCGTGCGCAGCCAGACGCGCGAGGATTTGTAGGAGCAGTGCTCCGACCACATGACGGAAAAGATGCCGAGCTCGGTGTAGCTCGGCTCACGGCCGAGGATCTTCAGCAGCCGTTGAAACTCGCCCGCCGACAGCCCGTGCTCGGCGATGATCTCGGGCGTGATCTCGAAACGGCTCTCGGATTTGGCATCCATGCGCAGGCGCTTCTCGTGTCTCGGGCGATTCTGGGGGACGGATGCTTGCGCTTATAACGACCGCGTTTGGTGTTGTCGCCTGCTAGGGGCGCGCACAGCGCCGCGCCGGCGACTGCATTGGCGTGTCTGCAACGCGGGCATGACGCTGCGCAAATCTTGGGCGCGCAATGTGGCGGCGCCGACGTGCGTCGCGACGGGTCATTGACAAACTCGCCGCCCATCGAAGCCTCGGGCGTGCTTGGAAAAGTCGGGCGATGGTGTGCGTGCGCACGTCCTCGGCGGACTACCCGGCAGGGTGGGAAGAGGCGCCTACCCGCGACAGTTGAGCGCTGTTAGGCTCGCAGTGCTGCAATGCAACAATCTGTATTTTCCTCGCGGAGTCCGTCACTTAACTTTGCTGCTCAGATGTCGGCGGGCGCTTCCCCCTGTCCCAATCCGCCGGCCTGGACTTCCACTTTGCAGCAAAAGGAGCTGGAGCATGTCCGCGATTTCCAAGGGCGCCATCGTTGCCGCCATGCTTGCCGGGTTCACCTCGATCGGGGCGAACAGTGCCGCGTCGGAGCCGTCCAAGACCTTCAAGCCGCTGCACGGCATCAGCCTGCACGTCGGCTCCAAGCACGCCGTCGGCTACTACCAGGCCGAAGGCGGCGTGTGCGAACTGACGCTGGTCGTCGGCGAGGAGCCGAGCGCCGAGGAAGTTCTCGCCGTGACGCCGACCCGCTTCCGCGCCTCGGTCAAGGCCGGCCAGCACGTCCGCTTCGACACCGGCGAGGGCAAGGAGCTGGCGTTCTACTGCGGTCCGGCCGCGACTGCGATGTCGGTCGAGACCATGCAGCAGACCGCTTACACGCCGGCCGCGCACTAACGCTCCGATCGCCCCGCGTACGTCCATGCGGAGCATGGCTTCGCCATGACCAGCGAGGGCGTAAATCGGCAGCGCAAATAAAACACAGCCACTTTCGGCGAGGTGGCGAGCGCGTCGGACCTTCGGGTCCGGCGCGCTTTTTTGCGTCGGTTGTCTAGGCGGTGGGTTCGAGGGCGCTGAGTAGCGCGCTCTCGATCATGCGACGGCCGTCGGCGCCGCCGAGCGACAGCTCGAACAGACGCTCGGGATGCGGCATCAGACCGACGATGCGGCCGCTCTCGTCGCTGATGCCGGCGATGTTGCGCTGGGCGCCGTTGGGGTTGGATTCCGGCGTCGCTTCTCCGGCCGCGTCGCAATAGCGGAAGACGACGCGCCCTTCGCCCTCGAGGCGGTCGAGTGTCGCCGCATCGGCGAAATAGTTGCCTTCCGCGTGCGCGATGGGCAGGCGCACGACCTGACCCTTGCGGTAACACTTGGTGAAGAACGTCTTGTCGTTGTCGACGCGCAAGGTGACGTCGCGGCAGATGAACTTCAGCGAGGCGTTGCGCATCAGGACACCCGGCAGCAGCCCCAACTCGCACAACACTTGGAAGCCGTTGCAGATGCCGAGCACCGGCGTGCCGGCTTTCGCCTTGGCGATGACGTCGCGCATGATCGGGGAGTGGGCGGCCATGGCGCCGCAGCGCAGGTAGTCGCCGTACGAGAAGCCGCCGGGCAGCACAATGAGATCGGAGGCGGGCACGGACGCATCGCCGTGCCAGACCATCTTCACGGGGAACCCGGTGACGCGCTCCAGCGCGACCTTGACGTCGCGATCGCAGTTGGAGCCGGGGAAGACGACGACGGAGGCGCGCAACATTTAGGTTCGGTCCTCGTCAGGCGCGCTGCAGCTCGTAGGCGTAATTCTCGATCACGCTGTTGGCGAGCAGATCCTTGCACATGCGCTCGATCGTCTCCTTGGCGCGATCCTCGCTCGTCTCGCTGAGCACGACCTCGATGTATTTGCCCTGGCGCACATCCTCGACACCGGAGATGCCGAGTGCCGAAAGGGCGTTCTGAATGGCCTTGCCCTGCGGGTCGAGGACGCCGTTCTTGAGCGTGATGCGGATGCGGGCTTTCATGCAATTCTCAGCGTGTAGCGAGTTGCGAATAGGGCGAGCGGTTGGGCGCAACTATTCCCTACTCGCTACGCCCTATTCGCTCACTCAGTTCGGTTTGCCGTTGGCGGTCGGGTTGGAAGCGACCAGCACCGGGCCGAGGCCCTTGGCCGGACGGTTGCCGGTGAACACGCCAAGCCGCCGCGCCACTTCCTGATACGCCTCGAGCAGCCCGCCGAGGTCGCGGCGGAAGCGATCCTTGTCGAGCTTGTCGGAGGTGGCGATGTCCCACAGACGGCAGCAATCGGGGCTGATCTCGTCGGCGAGAACGATGCGCATAACGTCGTTCTCCCACAGGCGACCGAACTCGACCTTGAAGTCGACGAGACGGATGCCGATGCCGAGGAAGAGGCCGACGAGGAAGTCGTTGATGCGCAGCGCCATCTGCATGATCTCGTCGATCTCCTGGGGCGTTGCCCAGCCGAAGGCGGTAATGTGCTCTTCGGAGACCATCGGATCGTTGAGCGCGTCGTCCTTGTAGTAGAACTCGATGATCGAGCGCGGCAGTTGCACGCCTTCTTCCAGGCCGAGGCGCGTCGCCAGCGAGCCGGCGGCGACGTTGCGCACGACGACCTCGAGCGGCACGATCTCCACTTCGCGGATCAATTGCTCGCGCATGTTGAGGCGGCGCACGAAGTGCGTCGGTACGCCGATCTCGCCGAGACGCAGGAAGATGTACTCGGAGATGCGATTGTTGAGCACGCCCTTGCCTTCGATCACGGCATGCTTCTTGGCGTTGAACGCAGTCGCGTCATCCTTGAAATGTTGGATGAGCGTGCCGGGCTCGGGGCCTTCGTAAAGCACCTTGGCCTTGCCCTCATAGATGCGACGACGCCTGTTCATTGAGCCTCTGTCCTTTGCCTTAAAAATCGCGTGTGCTGCCAGATTGGTGACGGCCTGCCGGCAAGAGCCAAGCCTTTGAAATTCCGAATTGTTCTTGTCTGCAGGTGCCGCATTGGGTGAGTGGCTCGCGAGGTCGGACACCCACCCCAGACACTAGCCGAACCGCTCCCTCGAAACAATCTTAACGATGGGAAAGGTCGCAAGTGTCGCTAATGGTTGGAGGATGCGTCATTGAACGCTGGGAAGGCCCGGGTTATGGCTCCCCGGCGGCTGATTTGCCTGGCGGGAGATGCAACCTTTCCGTCCTGCCGCGGGCCACGCGGCGACCCCGGTCTAGTGGAGAATCCTGATGACGACGTTTGACGATCGCGAGAAGACATTCGAGCGGAAGTTCGCGTTAGATCAAGACCTTAAGTTCCGCTCCGAGTCGCGGCGCAACAAGCTCCTGGCGGAGTGGGCGGCCGCCAAGCTGGGCATCGCCGGCGATCAGCTCCCCGATTACGTCCGCTCGGTCGTCAAGGCCGACCTCGAGGAAAAGGGCGACGAGGACGTTTTCCGCAAGCTTCACAACGATTTCGCCGCAGCCGGGATAAAGGTGTCGGAGACCGAATTACGCACCCAGATGGTCGATTTGCTGGCCAAAGCCGTGTCCGACATCGAGTCGGCGCGGTAGGCCTGACCGTCAGCCCTTGAGGTCGGCGAGGAACTTGCCGAAGCGCAGGAGCCCGTCCGGCCAGGGCCCATGGCCGGACTGGTCGGCGATGTGGCCGGCCTGCCCTACATCCACAAAATTCGCACCCCAGGCGTCGGCGAAAGCCCTCGCACGCGCCCGCGAGCAATAGGGATCATCGTCCGCTGCCAGCAGCAGCGAGGGGAAGGCCAGCTTGTGCATGGGTACCGGTGCAAAGCCGAAACTGTCGGCCGGCCACGCATTACCCTGGTTCGTCGGCCAACACTGTGTGTTGTCGACGTCGGCCGGCGCCACCAGGAAGGCACCGACAACCGAGCCCGACACCAGCTTGGGCGCCGCGTGGGCGATGGCAATGACACCGAGGCTGTGGGCGACAAGCACCACCGGTCGCGACGCCTCGCTCACGGCGGCGACAATGTTGGCGACCCACGCATCGCGATCGGGAGCATGCCAATCGTCCTGATCAATGCGCCGGGCCGTCGTGAGATTGCGCTCCCAGCGGGATTGCCAGTGATCGGGACCGGAGTTGAGCCAGCCGGGGACGATGAGGATGTCGGCGTCGGAAGTCTTCATGGGGCCTATGTAGGAGCGGCAACTGTGTTCGCCAGGCAGTATGGCGGATTCGCAACTCACCGTAGAAGTGCATGGGGCACTGAACAACCCGTGGGGAGCCTATGGATAAGTCGCGCGCATCGCGCTGTTCGGCGCTGTTGATCGCAGCGGTCGTGGCACTCGCTTCGGGTACGCAGCAAACTCATGCTGATGGTTGGCGGTCAGGAGAGCCCGGCCGATGGGTGCCGGGCACCCCGATGACGGATTCGCAAGACGTCAGCGACTGGAGCGGCTTCTACATCGGCGGCAGGCTGGGCGGCGCCTGGGGCGACGCGAGCTGGACCGAGAATTTCGGCGAGTTCAACGCGCCGGGCGGGGCGAGTTTTTCGCCCAGCGGCTTCGCCGGCGGCGTCATCTGGGGCGGCAACCTGCAGATGGGCAATTGGGTCTTCGGCCTCGAAGCGGCATATCTTGGCATGGGTCTGAACGAGACGGTCGTCGAGCCCGGTGTCACCGGCGGACAGCTTCACGACCAAGATCGATTGGCTGCTGATGGTCGAGCCGCGCCTCGGCTACTCCTGGGACCGCACGATGGTGTTCGTGAAGGGCGGCTGGGCCGGCGGCGACGCGACGCTTTCAGCCACGGGGCCCGCCGGCGGCGGCATCGCGACGGCGACGGCGAGCGATTTCGTCGACGGCTGGACCATCGGTGGCGGCATCGAATACGCTTGGCATCCGAGCTTCATCATCGGCGTCGAATACCAGTACGTTCAGCTCGACCTCGGCACCGCCGCGTCGTGCGACCTGTGTCTGATCGGCGTTCCGATCGGTACGCCTCCGCGACTCAGCGGCAATGCCGACATCTCCCTCGTGAGCCTGCGCGCCAGCTACCTGTTCAGACCCGAGGACTGAGCGGCGCCCTCCGCGTCGCTGCCAGCCGGGCTCAAACGCAATAGGATGCCCGTTGCCACGACGGCGGCGACGACGACGTGCACCGCGCCGAGCGGCAGCGCCGTCTGGAGCTGCGATTGAAGCAATTCGGCCGCCAGTGCGATCGCTACCAGCGCCGCTGCAATTGGCGCTGCCGGGACCGGTGACGGCAGTCCCGCGATGCGGCCGGAGCGGACGTAGAGCCAGACGGTCAGGATGATGATGGCGGCCAGCGCCACGTAGCGGACCCCGCTGCCAGGCGCCAAGAACGCGGCTGCCCGATCCACGTCGCCGCCGGTGACCGCCATGCCGATGCCGAAGAGAACCCACGCCAACAGCGTATAGGCGATCAACAGCGGCCAGACGCACGCGGCCGCTACGCTCTCGGCGCCGCGCGCGGCGAGCAAGAGGCCGACGATGGCGGCGACGCTGAGGGCAGTGAACAGGGCTGCCAGCACGATGCTCGAGAGGGGATAGGTGCCGGCGCCGTAGGCGTCGGCGATGAACGCCAGGTTGAGTGGCAGCTCCACGAGCGTGGGCGCGAGGAACAGCAGCAGCACGCCGTAGCCGATACCCGCCCTGTCGATGATGCCGGCGAGCGCTATCAGCAGCGCCACACCGCCGACCATCGTCGCCACGGTGGTGGTTCGAAACAGACCCCCTGGCTCGATGACGAGCCGCGAGATGCTTTCGAGCGCCGCCGGCAACGCCGGTCGCCTGCACCGCCGCCATGGCCAGCGCCAGAGTGATGATGGCATAGCCGGCGAACTCGCGGTTGCGTGGGCTCGCCTGCTCCCAGCGGCGCACGCCCGGCACGATGGTCCTCAGCAGCTCGGCGAGAATGAGCACGGTGATGAGCGGCACGACGCCGAGCGCGCAAACGGAAACGCTGGTCGGAGGCAACCCGCTCGAGCGCGCCAGCTCGCTGACCATGTCGGCGGCAAGCCCGGGCACCGGCACGGCGCAGCCGAGGCGATAGACCATGACCGCCGCTGCCGTGACGGCCAGCCGGCGGTAGAATGCGCCGTCGAGCGTAAGCAGCATGCAAGTGCCTCCCTCATCCCCGGTGCCGGCAGTTCTAGCACGTCGGGATAGGCGCGCAGGAAGCGCGTCCCCGGCGCAACTGCGGACGTCTAGACGGTGCCGAAGACGCGCTTGAAGATCGTGTCGACGTGCTTGAAGTGGTAGCCGAGGTCGAACATCGCCTCGAGCTCGGCCGGCTTCAGTTTCGCCGTCACGTCCTTGTCGGCTTTCAGCTCGGCCAGGAAGTCCTTGCCTTCCTTCCATGTCTTCATGGCGTTCCGTTGCACCAGGGCATAGGCGTCCTCACGCGAGGCGCCCGCCTGCGTGAGCGCCAGCAACACGCGCTGGGAATTGTGCAAGCCGCCGAGCTTATCGAGGTTCTTCTGCATGTTCTCGGGATAGACGACGAGCTTGTCGACGACGCCGGCCAGGCGCGCCAGGGCGAAGTCGAGCGTCACCGTCGCATCGGGCCCGATCATGCGCTCGACCGAAGAGTGCGAGATGTCGCGCTCGTGCCAGAGGGCGACGTTCTCCATCGCCGGGATTGAATAGGCGCGCACCATGCGGGCAAGGCCGGTGAGGTTTTCGGTGAGCACCGGATTGCGCTTGTGCGGCATGGCCGAGGAGCCCTTCTGGCCGGCGGAGAAGAACTCCTCGGCTTCCAGAACCTCGGTCCGCTGCAAATGGCGGATCTCCGTCGCCAGCCGTTCCACCGATGAAGCGACGACGGCGAGCGTTGCAAAGAACATGGCATGCCGGTCGCGGGGAATGACCTGGGTCGACACCGGCTCGGGCGTCAGCCCCATCTTGTCGGCGACATAGGCTTCGATGCGCGGATCGATGTTGGCGAAGGTGCCGACGGCGCCGGACAGCGCGCAGGTCGCCACCTCTTTGCGGGCGGCGATGAGCCGCTGCTTGGCCCGCTCGAACTCGGCATGGGCGTAGGCGAGCTTCAGCCCGAAGGTGACGGGCTCGGCGTGGATGCCGTGGCTGCGGCCGATGGTCGGCGTCATCTTGTGCTCGAGCGCGCGCCGCTTGAGGGCGCCCAGCAGCGTGTCGATGTCGGTGACGAGGAGATCGGCGGCGCGCGTGAGCTGCACGTTGAGGCACGTGTCGAGCACGTCGGAGGAGGTCATGCCCTGGTGCACGAAGCGCGCCTCGGGACCGACGATCTCGGCGAGGTGCGTGAGGAAGGCGATGACGTCGTGCTTGGTCTCGCGCTCGATCTCGTCGATGCGGGCGATGTCGAACTTGGCGTTGCGGCCCTTGTCCCAGATATTCTTGGCCGCGTGATGCGGAATGACGCCCAGCTCGGCCATGGCAGTGGCTGCGTGCGCCTCGATCTCGAACCAAATGCGAAAACGGGTCTCGGGGTCCCAGATGGACGACATCTCGGGACGGCTGTAGCGCGGGATCATATTTTCAAAGCCTCGCGGGAGGGAATGCGCGGAGCCGTAGCAGACGCGGCCCCCCAGCTTCAATCGTCATGCTACGCGCGAATGGCTTGCGCATTACTTGCACGCTCAAGTCCATGGAAGTGATACCCGGCGGAAAGTCCACATAGGCGTATCTATGTTGCAACGCACACAAGAATTACTGCTGTCGAACCAGCAACCCCACAATACTGTCCAGAAGTGGCCACAATTAATTGCCGCCGGCGCTGCCGTTCAGCGTCATTGACTGTGGGCGGATTGTCACGTTTGCCATGATTGTCGGCGATTTACTCTTGAAACTGCATCAGTGAAACAGAATGTTACTTAAACACAGCCATCGCATTCTTATACGAATGGCGTCCCGAGCACGGAGAGACCGGCCGGGTAAGGGTAGGAAAGCTGAAAGCAACGAGGGCAAAGGCCACGTAATGTCTATTCAGATGCAAGGCGAAATTGCTCAGCTCAATTCCGAGCTGGAAGAATCCGACGATCCCCGTGAATGCTACGCCAAGGTGCAGGCGAAGATCCGCCGGTACCGCCAGGAAGGCATCCAGGTTCCTGACGATCTGGCGTTGATCGAAACGCGGCTGGTGGCCGAGTGCATGGCCGCTTCCCAGGGTCGAGACTGAAAGTCGAGCCGCTCGAGGCGAACGTCGGGCGGTTCTTGGCGGCCATCGCGCCGCCATCGCGAAGGGGACCAGGTCCCCTTCGCCTCCTAATCGCAGATCCAATCACACAGATGCAGCATCGACCGCGGCGCGTGGCTGCGGCGCTCAGTTCTGCACGTAGGTGATACGGCCATCCGGCTGCTTCACCCATGTGTACATGACGTAGCCGATTTGCTTGATGTCGCCCTTCTCGTCGAAGGCGATGTCGCCGATCACGGTGTTGAAGTTGACGCCGGTGTGCATGTAGGCGGCGACCGTCTTGGGGTCGGTCGACTTCGTTGCCTCGATCGCCTGCTTAAGGATCTGCACGGCAGCGTAGCTGTAGAGCGTGTAGGCCTCGGGCTTGTACTCGCGCGCCTCGAACCTATCGATGATTTCCTTGGCTTCGGGGCGCTTTTGCGGATCGGGGCCGAAGGTCATCAGCGAGCCCTCGGCACCGGGACCGGCGATGGCGGCGAACTCGTCGCTGGCGATGCCATCGCCGGACATGAACACGGCGCCGAGCCCCTGATCGCGCATTTGCCGCAGCACGAGCGCCGCCGGCGGTATGCACGCCGCCCCAGTACAGCACCTCGACGCCGGCATTCTTCAGCTTGGAGACGAGGGCGGCGAAATCCTTCTCGCCCGCGCCGACGCCTTCGTAGAGCACTTCGGTGACGCCGAGATTGTTCATCGCCTTCTTCGTCTCGTCGGCGAGACCTTTGCCGTACGTCGTCTTGTCGTGGACGATGGCGACCTTCTTGTCCTTCAGATGGTCGGCGATGTACTTGCCGGCGACGCCGCCCTGCTGATCATCGCGACCGCAGGTGCGGAACACGTTCCACAGCTTGCGCTCGGTGATCGTCGGGTTGGTGGACGATGGCGTGATCATCAGAATGCCGTTGTCGACGTAGACTTCCGATGCCGGCATGCTGACGCCGGAGTTGAAGTGGCCGACGACGAAGTGGATGCCCTCGCCGAGGAAATTGTTGGCGACGGAGACACCCTGGCGGGGATCGGCAGCGTCGTCGCCGACGGACAGGTCGATCTGCTGGCCGTTGATGCCGCCGGCCGCGTTGATGTCGGCGACAGCCTGCTCGACACCGTTCCTGAGCTGCGCGCCGAACGCCGCGTCGGTTCCAGTCATCGGCCCGGCAACACCCATCTTCAACTTCTCGGGTCCGCTGTCACAGCCGGCGAACAGGGCGGTGAAGGCAAGCGCCAGGGCTGCAAAAATCGCTGGTTTCATGGAGGTCCTCTTAAGATGGGTCGGCGCGCGCCGGCAATCGGTGGGCATGTTCATCCGAAACGCGCCAAAAGTCATCCCCGCGGCGGGGCGGGCAGCTCCTGCCGCCGACGCCAGCGCAAGAAACCTGCCGGCTCATACGCCCAGGGATACTGCTCGACCATCTGGCGCACGCGCGTCGTCCAGAAGCCGAGCGCGCAGGCGGCGGCGACGACGACGTAGTCGACAATGAAATTCTTCAAGGAAAGCAGCGGCTCGTAGAACAGCGCGTAGTGAAAGAAGCGCACGACGAAGGTGAGCAGCAGGGCCGCCACGAAAACCTTCCACGGTGCCCGCCAGGTCGAGGCGATGGCCGCGCCGGTGGCGCGCGCCGCAGCCCCACCCATCAGCACGGTGACGAGCAGGAAGATCCACAAACCGTTGTCGCCGGTGTCATAGAAACTCATGATGTGCGGCCCAATCGGCCCTCCTAGTGGCGCCCGCCTTCGAGGTAGGCGGCGCGGATCTCTGGGCTCGCCAGCAGCTCCTGCCCGGTTCCGCTCAGCGTGATGGCGCCGTTGACCATCACGTAGGCGCGATGCGCAAGCCGCAAGGCGTGAAAGGCATTCTGCTCGACGAGGAAAACCGTCAGCCGCTCGCGTGCGTTGAGGTCGGCGATGACCCTGAAGATCTGCTTGACGATAAGCGGCGCAAGGCCGAGCGAGGGCTCATCGAGTAGCAAGAGCTTCGGCCGGCTCATCAGCGCGCGGGCAATGGCGAGCATCTGTTGCTCGCCGCCGGATAGCGTGCCGCCGCGCTGGTGCAGACGTTCTTTGAGGCGCGGGAAGATGGCGGTGACGCGCGCCAGTTCGTGGTTATAGTCGTGGTGGCCGGCGAACTCGGAGCCCATCCGCAGGTTCTCCTCCACCGTCATGCGGCCGAAGATGCGCCGGCCTTCCGGCGACAGAGCCAGGCCAAGGCGCGCGATCTCGTGCGTCGGCATCTGCGTGATGTCCTGCCCGTTGAACACCACGCGTCCCGCGTTGGCGCGCGGGTTACCGAAGATGGTCATCATCAGGGTCGATTTGCCCGCGCCGTTGGCGCCGATCATGGTGACGATCTCGCCGGCCGGAATTTCGATCGAGACATCGTGCAAGGCGTTGATGTTGCCGTACGAGGCCGTAATGCCTTGCAGCGACAGGAGCGAGGTGCCGGTCATAGGCCGACCTCCGCCGCAACCTGGGCGACTTCCTCGTCCTCGACACCGAGGTAGGCGGCGATCACCTTCGGGTCGTTGCGCACGCTGTCCGGCGTGCCGTCGGAGATACGGATGCCGTATTCCAGGACGACGACGTGGTCGGAGATCTCCATGACCACCGACATGTCGTGCTCGATGAGCAGGATGGAGGTCGCGTGCTCATCGCGTATGGCGCGCAAAAGCCCGTTGAGCTGGGCACTTTCGCGCGGATTGAGACCGGCGGCCGGCTCGTCGAGGCACAGCAGCACCGGGTCCGTGCACATGGCGCGGGCGATCTCCAAGCGGCGCTGATCGCCGTAGGGCAGGGCTCCGGCCGCATCATCGGCGCGCGGCGTCAGCTCGATGCGGTCGAGCCAGTAGCGGGCGACGTCGACCGCCGCAGCCTCCGCTTGCCTGTAGTGCGGCGAGCCGATGAGCCCGAGCAGCGACCAGCCCGATGCGCGCATCAGCGAATTGTGCTGGGCAATGATCAGGTTCTCCAGCACGGTCATGCCAGGGAAGAGGCGGATGTTCTGGAAGGTGCGGGCGACGCGTGCGCGCCGCGCGATCTCGAAGTCCGGCATGCGCTCGAGCAGGAACAACCCGTCGGCGCCCATGCGCTCGTCGCGGCAGACGTAACGGCGGCTCGAGGCGGTGAGCTGGGCAACGGCTTCCGCTTCTATCGGCCCGCCAGTCGACAGCGCCATGAGGCCGCTGGTCGGTTTGTAGAAGCCGGTGATGCAGTTGAAGACGGTGGTCTTGCCGGCGCCGTTGGGGCCGATGAGGGCGGTGATGTCGCCGCGCCCGACCGAGAACGACAGATCGCGCACGGCGACGAGACCGCCGAAGCGCATGGTCAGACCTTCGACGACGAGCAGCGGATCACGCAGCCAGCGCATCAGCCGTGCCCTTCCTTGACATGGGCGCCGGACACGGACTTGGCCTCATGGAGCGCAATCGAGGGCTCGCGCGCGGCGATGAGCCCGCGCGGGCGCCACACCATCATCACCACCATGGCCAAACCGAAGATGAGCATCCGGTATTGGCCGGGGTCGAACCCGGGGCCGAAGATCGACTTCAGCCAGTCGAGCTCGCGCAGGAGCTCGATGCCGCCGATGACGACGATAGCGGCAACGGCGACGCCAACGAGGGAGCCCATGCCGCCAAGGACGACGATGGCGAGGATCGTCGCCGACTCGAGGAACTCGAACGAGCGCGGATTGACGAAACCCTGACGGGCGCTGAAGAACGCGCCCGCGAGACCGCCGAACAGCGCGCCCATGGCGAAGGCGGTGAGCTTGGTATTGACGGTGTTGATGCCGAGCGAGCGGCAGGCGATCTCGTCCTCGCGCAATGCCTCCCAGGCGCGCCCGACCGGCAGGCGCCGCATGCGCTGGGTGACGAAGGCGACGAGCAGGGCAAGGCCGAGGATGGTGTAATAGAGGAAGATCGAGCGATGCACCGTCGGCGAGCCGGGAAGGCCGAACACGTCGGCAAACGTCGTCTCGCCGGTGCGCGAGGTGAACGGCAGCCCGAAGAAGGTGATGCGCGGCGTCTGGATGCCGACGTTGCCGTTGGTGAGATCGACCCAGTTGATGAGCACGAGCCGGATGATCTCGCCGAACGCCAGCGTGACAATGGCGAGATAGTCGCCGCGCAGGCGCAGCACCGGAAAGCCGAGCAGCATCCCCCAAAAAGCGGCGAGGATGCCGGCGATGGGCAGGCAGATCCAGAACGCCCATGGCCCGAGCGCCGGTAACGTGGCGGGGATCACGTAGGTGGCGATGATCGCATACGTGTAGGCGCCGACGGCGTAGAAGGCGACGTAGCCGAGATCGAGCAGTCCGGCGAGGCCGACGACGATGTTGAGGCCCCAGGCGAGCATCACGTAGATGAGGATCTGCACGCCGAAATTGTCGATCCACTTGATGGCGCCGCCCTGCCCGGTGAGCGTCAGCGCCACCCACGGGAAGATCAACAGCGCCGCCAATCCGGCGCGCGGCAGCCACGCCTTGCGATGGTGCGAAAGGTCGAGCGGCGGAAACAGCACCCGGCGCGGGCGGTGCGGATGACTGTAGAGGCGCCACAGCAGCCGGCCGGCAAACACGGCAAAGACGAAGAACGCGACGAGCCACGGGCGGGCGTCGAGCACCGGTTGATGCGATAGGTTCTGGTCGGTGCGGAAGAGGATGAGCGGAAAGCACAGTCCGAGCGTCACCAGCGCCCAAATGCCGGCGTCCTTGATCAGCTCTCGGATTGGAACCGTCGCGGGCGGCAGCCCGCCCTGGCCGCCCGCGCTCATGGAATTCAAACCTTCTCGACGTCGGGCCGGCCGAGCAGGCCGGACGGCATGAAAATCAGCACGACTGCAAGAATTGAGAATGCGGCAACGTCCTTGTAGTCGATCGAAAAGTAGGCCGACCACATGGTCTCGATGAGGCCGATCAGCAGCCCGCCGATGACGGCACCCGGCAGCGAGCCGATGCCGCCCAGCACGGCGGCGGTGAAGGCTTTGACGCCCGGCGTGAAGCCGTCGTTGAAATTGACGACGCCGTAGTAGGTCATGAACATCATGCCGGCGACGGCAGCCAGCGCGCCGCCGATGACGAAGGTGAGTGAGATCGTGCGGTTGACATCGACGCCGATCAGCGCGGCCATGCGCCGATCCTGCTCGCAGGCGCGCTGGGCGCGACCGAGCTTCGTCTTCTGCACCAATGCCCAGAAGGCAACGAGCAATACCGCCGTCACGACGAAGATGAGGAACTGCTTCTCGGAGATGGTGACGGTGCCGCCGCCGAGCGGGATGGACAGCACGTCGTTGAGCATCGGCGGAACCGGCTTGTTACGCGGCCCTTGCGCGACTTGCACGAAGTTCGACAGGAAGATCGACATGCCGATGGCCGAGATGAGCGGCGCCAGGCGGAACGATCCGGCCAGCGGCCGATAGGCGACACGCTCGATGACCCAGCTCCACAGGGCGGTGAGGACCATGCCGAGGATGAGCACGATGAGCAGCGCCAGACCCAATGCGCCGACGCCGAGGATCTGCGTGATGATGAGGAAGAGGATGAGGGCGATGAAGGCGGAGACCATGAAGACGTCTCCGTGAGCGAAGTTGACCATGCCGATGATGCCGAACACCATCGTATAGCCGATGGCGATGAGGCCGTAGATCGAGCCGAGCGTGAGGCCATTGATCAGCTGCTGAACGAAGTATTCCATGCTCCCCCCGGTGGCGCCCGCGCACTCTAGAGCAAAAGATGCGATCCGTCGCAGAAGGGCTCATCGTCCGTCTGCTTGCAACCGCATATGTTGAAAGTGCCGGTGTGCTCGACGACGAAGCGGAGCGGCTCGATGCCGGTGCCGTTGTGGGATCCGTCGCAGAAAGGCTGCTTCTGCGAGCGCCCGCAGCGGCAATAGAAGTACGGCTTTCCTTCGGTCAGCTCGACCTGGTAGGGACCCGTCTGCGCGACGATCGCCTCTTCTGCCATGCGCGCTCTCCTCGTCCGGCGGCCCGGCGGCCTCCCGAAAGCTCCTGTTGAATCGCTAGCGGCTTCGGCGCGTTGCTACAAGCCCGGTGCGCTGACGTGGACCGCTTGTTTGCCGGGCGAATCGGGACCGCGCGTGCCCTGCAGGTCACACATAGCGGCGGCCCAGGGCGAAGTACCTTGGCAGAGCGCTGCGGGGGCACGTCCGTGCAGGCAGTAGCTTCACGAATCGTGCGAATTTCTGCGCTATACGAGCCCGCGAAACGGATTACACGTCGCGGCGCGGGCGCTCAGCTTCGCGGATGGGTGAGGAATGGCGCGTCGGGGGGACGCCGCTGGCATTTGCGTCGCCGCCGCCGCGGCGCGCCTCGCTTTTGCACGCGCCGTCACCTTGCTCGCTACTCTCGCTGTCATGCAGCTCGTTTGTTCAGGGAGCGTGCGGGCGCAGACGCAGGAACAGGAAGCCGATCGCATTCCCGGCATTCCGGAGGAATCGATCGCGGTCAATTTTCCGCGAGACTTCGGCGACCCGGGAGGCGTTCGCTCGGCACTCGCCGGACGCGGCGTCACGTACGGCATCAACTACCTTGGCGACGTGCTCGGCAATCCGGTCGGCGGCTTCGAGCAGAGCACGCGCTACATGGGGCGCCTGGAATTCCAGCTTGCTGTCGACATGGAGAAAGCCATCGGTTGGAAAGGCCTCACCTTCTTCACCAACGGCTATCAGATCCATGGGCAGAGCATCTCGGCGCTCAACCTTGGCGTCCTGATGCCGGTGAGCTTTATCGAGGCGTTGCCGTCAACGCGGCTATTCGAGCTCTGGCTGCAGCAAGAACTCATGGGCGAAAACCTCACGCTCCGCTTTGGGCAGCTCTCGGCGGATCTCGGAATTCGTCATCAGCCAAGGGCGCCAGCGCCTTTCTCAACGGCTCGTGGGGCTGGCCGTCGATCCTCGGCATCAACCTGCCGGATGGCGGCCCGGCTTATCCGTTGGCGGCGCCCGCGGCGCGTCTCGCCTTCAATCCAAACGACACGCTCGGCTTCCTCATCGGCGTGTTCAGCGGCGATCCAGCGAGCGACTGCGAAGATCTTCCGCAAGTCTGCAACCCGAACGGCCTGGACTTTCCCTTCAGCCAGCCGCTGCTGCTGTATGAAGGGGCCATCAAGTACAATCAGGACGAGGGCGAGCTGGCGGGCACGTTGAAGCTGGGCGCGTGGCGTTATTTCGGCAGTTTTTTACCGCAATCCGTCGGCAACAACGGTCTACCCATCGGTCTCGTGCCGGTGCCGGGCGTGCGCGCGGAGAATGTCTACGGCTTCTATGCCATCCTCGACCAGATGATCTATCGCCTGCCGGGAAGCGGCGATCCGCGCGGCGTCTCCGTGTTCGGTCGCTATCATGACCGCGCCTTCGGCAGGCAACATGACGGAGAGCTACTGGGACGCGGGGGTCACCTTCAACGGCTTGCTCGACACGCGCCCGCACGACATGCTCGGTATTGGCTTTTCCTACATCGGCGTGTCGTCGCAGATCATCGACTACAGTAAAGAGCAAGGCTTTCCGGTGATCCCGAGCTTCGAGGGGAGGCTGGAGATCAGTTACACCGCGCAGCTCATGCAGGGGCTGACGCTGCAGCCGGACTTCCAGTATTTCTGGAACCCCGGCGGGCATTCGGGCGACCCCGATGATCCGACCACCGCGACCCCCAATGCCGCCGTCTTCGGGCTGCGCACCACCGTCAATTACTAGACGCATCGCACGCACGTTGGCCGTTGCGCCAAGGTGCGCTAGGTGTCCGCTATGACGGACCTGCGCCCCATCCTCATTGCCGGCCCGACCGCCAGCGGCAAGTCGGGCCTGGCACTGCGGCTCGCCGAGCAGCTCGGCGGCGTGGTCATCAACGCCGACAGCATGCAGGTCTATCGCGAGCTGCGCGTCCTCACGGCGCGTCCCGGGCCGGAGGACGAGGCCCGCGTGCCGCATGCGCTCTACGGGTTCGTGTCGGGCGCCGAGAGCTACTCGGCGGGGCGCTATGCCACCGACGTCGCGCAGGTGTTGGAGAACGCGCAGCGTGAGGGTCGCCGTCCCATCATCGTCGGCGGCACCGGCCTCTACTTCAAGGCGCTGACCGAGGGTCTGTCTCCCATTCCGGCCATCCCCGACGACATTCGCGCCCATTGGCGCAGCGTCGCCTCAGACGACGGAGCCGCGCACCTGCACGGTGAGCTCGCCACGCGTGATCCGGTGATGGCGCAACGGCTCGCCAGCGGCGACACGCAACGCATCGTGCGCGCCCTCGAGGTTCTCGACGCGACCGGCATGTCGCTGGCGGAGTGGCAGAGGCTGCCGCGGCAGCCGGTGCTGGATATCGGCGCCACCATCCCGCTTCTCGTTGCGGTGGAGAGAGACGAGCTGGCGCGCCGCATCGATACGCGCTTTCGGGCGATGGTGCAGACGGGCGGGCTCGAAGAGGTGCTGCAACTCAAAGCGCTCGAGCTCGATCCAGCCTTGCCGTTGATGACCGCGCTCGGAGTCGCCCGCTGCTCGCTCACCTCGCCGGCGAGGTGTCCTTCGAAGAGGCGATCGCGGCTGGGCAAATGGAGACGCGGCAGTATGCGAAACGGCAGGTCACCTGGGCACGAAGCAATATGATTGCGTGGACGTCGGTACCAGCGCAAGAAATGCGACAACTGGCCGTCGATTTCGTTACTTTTATTCAGCGCGCTCATTGACCCTTCAGTATCTCGGCCTTAGGTTCCGCGCCAACGGACGGACCCCGCTGCTGCCGCGGCGGTGCTGAATTCTTGGAGTGGGCAATGGCACGCACGATGACGGGCGCCGAGATGGTGCTCGCGGCGCTCGGCGATCAGGGCGTCGAGCACATTTTCGGCTACCCCGGCGGCGCCGTGCTGCCGATCTACGACGAGCTGCATCAGCAGGACAAGATCAAACACATCCTGGTTCGCCAGGAAGGCGGCGCGCTGCACGCGGCGGAGGGCTATGCGCGCTCGACCGGCAAGGTCGGCGTGGCGCTCGTCACCTCAGGCCCGGGCGCCACCAACTCGGTGACCGGCCTCACCGACGCGCTGATGGATTCGATCCCGCTGGTGTGCATCACCGGGCAGGTGCCGACGCACCTCATCGGCAACGACGCGTTCCAGGAGTGCGACACGGTCGGCATCACCCGCCCGTGCACCAAGCACAACTGGCTGGTGAAGAACGTCAACGACCTGGCGCGCATCCTCCACGAGGCGTTCTACATCGCCAAGGCTGGACGCCCCGGCCCGGTCGTGGTCGACATTCCCAAGGACATCCAGTTCGCCTCGGGCAACTACGTCGGTCCCTCGAACATCGCGCACAAGACCTACAAGCCGCGCGTGAAGCCGGACCAGAACGCCGTGCGCGAGGCCGTCGACCTGATGGCGCGCGCCAAGCGGCCGTTGTTCTACACCGGCGGCGGCGTGATCAATTCGGGTCCCAAGGCCAGCCAGATCCTGCGCGAGCTGGTGCGCCTCACCGGCTTTCCCATCACCTCGACGCTGATGGGGCTCGGCGCCTACCCCGCGTCCGACAAGCAGTGGCTGGGTATGCTCGGCATGCACGGCACGTACGAAGCCAATCTCGCCATGCACGACTGCGACGTGATGGTCGCCGTCGGTGCGCGCTTCGATGATCGCATCACCGGCCGCATCGACGCCTTCTCGCCGGGCTCGCAGAAGATCCAGATCGACATCGATCCCTCTTCCATCAACAAGAACGTGCGTGTCGACATCCCCATCGTCGGCGACGTCGCCTACGCCCTCGAGGACATGCTGCGCATCTGGAAGTCGAAGGCGCCGCAGGTCGACAAGGCAGCGCACAAGGGCTGGTGGAAACAGATCGAGCAGTGGCGGGCAAAGAAGTCGCTCAGCTACACGAAATCGCGCGACGTGATCATGCCGCAGTACGCGGTCGAGCGGCTGTACGCGCTGACCAAGGATCGTGACGCCTACATCACCACCGAGGTTGGCCAGCACCAGATGTGGGCGGCGCAGTTCTATCATTTCGAGGAGCCGAACCGCTGGATGACCTCCGGCGGCCTCGGCACCATGGGCTACGGTCTGCCGGCCGCCATCGGCGCGCAGATGGCGCATCCCAAGTCGCTGGTCATCGACATCGCCGGCGACGCTTCGATCCTGATGAACATCCAGGAGTGCTCGACGGCGGTGCAGTACAATCTGCCGGTAAAGGTGTTCATCCTCAACAACCAGTACATGGGCATGGTGCGCCAGTGGCAGCAGTTGCTGCACGGCAACCGCCTGTCGCACAGCTACACCGAGAGCCTGCCCGACTTCGTCAAGCTGGCGGAGGCCTACGGCTGGAAAGGCATGCGCTGCGAAAATCCCGCCGAGTTGGACGATGCCATCCTGGAGATGATCAACACCAAGGGGCCGGTGATCTTCGATTGCCGCGTCGCCGCGCTCGCCAACTGCTTCCCGATGATCCCCTCCGGCAAGGCGCATAACGAGATGCTGCTCGGCGACAACACCGAGGAGGAGGTCGAGAGCGCCATCGGCGAAGCCGGCAAGGTGCTGGTCTGATGGCGCGCAGGGCAACTGAGGTCGGAGTGGCAATGCCGGCGCGGCAGGAGCCGCGCGTGCGTGCGGCGCTGGCACTCGTCGCGGCTGGCCTCATCGGCATGAGCACCACCTCGCTCGTCGCCGCGCAGGATCCCAAGTGGGACCAGGTCGACAACATCAAGGAGGCGGCGACGCGTCTGGCGCAGATGCAGCGCACGCAAGGAGCGACGAAAGCCTTCACCTTCATCGACGCTTGCTACCGCACGCACAGCCTGTCGTCCGAATACACCAAGGCCTTCGAGGCCTGCATCGCCCAGGACTATCTCGAGACGCAGGTGCTGGCGCTGATCTATTCGCGCATGTCGCCGGATGCCCTGAAGCGCGCCGGCGCCCCGACCCCGCAGATGTTGGCGGAGTCCATGAGCCGGCGCGTCGGCGCCGCCTTCGGCAAGTACAAGATCACCCCCGAGCAGGTCGCGACCTTCAAGAGGAACGTCGACGAGCACGGTTTCCCGCTGTTCTTCCAGTCCCTGTTCCCCGACGCGAAGATGCCGGTTCCCAAGGCCATCAACCCGTCAATTCCCCTACCTGAAAGCGCGCCGAGCGCGCCCGATAACGCGCCCGCAGAGAAGAAGTAAGAACATGGCCAAAGCTCTTTCCAAAAGCCACTACGTCGGGCCCGGCGCCGCGCAGGCCATCGTCTCGCGCACGCTGTCGGTGCTGGTCGACAACGAGCCTGGCGTGCTCGCCCGCGTCATCGGACTATTCTCCGGGCGCGGCTACAACATCGACTCGCTGACGGTGACGGAGACCGAGCACGAGAAGCACCTGTCGCGGATCACCATCGTCACCAGCGGCACCCCCGGCGTGATCGAGCAGATCAAGCATCAGCTCGAACGCCTCGTTCCCGTCCATCGCGTCCGCGACTTGACCGTCGAGGCCGACGCGCTGGAGCGCGAGCTGGCCCTGATCAAGGTCTCCGGCAAGGGCGAAAAGCGTATCGAGGCCTTGCGCATAGCCGAGATCTTCCGGGCCCAGGTGGTCGACACCTCGACCGAGCATTTCGTCTTCGAGCTGACCGGCAAGCCCTCCAAGCTGGAGCAGTTCATCCAGATCATGACCGAGCTCGGGCTTGTCGAAGTGTCGCGGACCGGCATCGCCGCCATTGGCCGCGGGCCCTCGAGCGTTTAAAGGAGCTGCCTATTCGCCTGCTGGCCCGACTTGCGGCCGGTCCCGCCAATCCGGCGCTGCTGCCTGCAGCGCCGCCATAGCCGCACAAACACCGAGCGAGAAGAACAGAGGAAGCCATGCGCGTTTATTACGATCGTGATGCCGACATCAATCTCATCAAGGCCAAGAAGGTCGCGATCGTCGGCTACGGCAGCCAGGGTCATGCGCACGCGCTGAACCTCAAGGATAGCGGCATCAAGGACGTGGCGCATTGCCCTGCGCAAGGGCTCACCCACGGCGAAGAAGGCGGAGGGCGCCGGCTTCAAGGTGATGGACGTCGCCGAAGCCGCCAAGTGGGCCGACGTCATCATGATGCTGACGCCCGACGAGCTGCAGGGCGACATCTACAAGGAACACCTGGCGCCCAACATGAAGCAGGGTGCGGCGCTGATGTTCGCGCACGGCCTCAACGTGCATTTCAATCTGATCGAGCCGCGCGCCGATCTCGACGTCGGCATGGTGGCGCCGAAGGGACCGGGCCACACCGTTCGCGGCGAGTACCAGAAGGGCGGCGGCGTGCCGTGCCTCATCGCCGTCCACCAGGACAAGAGCGGCAATGCGCACGACTTGTTCCTGTCCTACGCCTCCGCCGTCGGCGGCGGTCGCTCGGGCATCATCGAGACGACGTTCAAGGAAGAGTGCGAGACGGATCTGTTCGGCGAGCAGGCGGTGCTTTGCGGCGGTCTCGTCGAGCTCATCCGCGCCGGCTTCGAGACGCTGGTCGAGGCGGGCTATGCGCCGGAGATGGCCTACTTCGAGTGCCTGCACGAGGTGAAGCTGATCGTCGACCTCATCTATGAGGGCGGCATCGCCAACATGAACTACTCGGTGTCGAACACCGCCGAGTTCGGCGAGTATGTCTCCGGTCCGCGCGTCATCACCCCGCAGACCAAGGAGGAGATGAAAAAGATCCTCAAGGACATCCAGACGGGCGCGTTCACCTCCGAATGGATGCGCGAGTGCAGGGCCGGGCAGCCGAAGTTCAAGGCGACGCGCCGCATGAACGATGCTCACCCCATCGAGGAGGTGGGCGCTCGCCTGCGCGACATGATGCCGTGGATCAAATCGAAGGCGCTGGTCGACAAGTCGAAGAACTGAGGCGCGGCTGCAACCACAACGCCCTCCCACGGGCGCATACTGATGGCCCCGACCTTCTCCGGGGGCCATCAGGGAGTTCAGCCATGTTGCGAGTTCTGACGTCCATCGCGATCGCGGCGCTCATCTCCGCCGCGCCGCTGGCGCTGACGGCCGGCACCGCCAATGCCGCCAAGGCCACGAAGATCTGCAAGCACAAGACCGCGAGCGGCAAGATCAAGACCTGGCGCTGCGGCGCCAATCAGCCGTGCTGCTCGGCCGAGATGATCAACTACTATACCTGCGGATCGAAGACATTCGGCTGCCTCTAGGGAGCCGCTGAGAATGCCAGAAGACCCGCGCAGCATGCTTTGGGGAGGTAGCGGGAGGCTACAGCCGCGCGAGTCTTCCAGGCGGTGCCCTGCCACGAAGCGACGCTTCGCAATCAGGGTGCGCAAAGAAACGGACGGCGGAGAAGCGGGGACCTCCACCGTCCGCTCCAGCGGCATCACGCGAATGACGCCGCCGGATTTCGAACTCGGGCGCCCGCTATACGGGCGCGGTAACGACGCGTGACGGATGGCTCGCGTGCGTGCGGACACGGGGCAAATCGTCTACGTGATCGGCTTGTGCAAGTTTGTGTAAAGTCCCCCTCGACACCCTCTTGCCTTGGCACTTTGAATTCCACACCTCCTTCGTGGAACGAGCGTGGTTTGTTCACGGCGAAACTAAGATTTCAGACCGTCGATAGAATTTGATCGTCGGAAATACTTCGCCAATCCGAGGTCGCTAGACACGGTGAGAGTGCAACCTTCAGGGGACGAGCCGCGCTGTGTGCGCTTGGCAAGCTGCAGCTTTTCCGTGGCCGATTGGGCATGGCCATGGGCGGCGGGAAGGGCCGATGCCATCGCGCACGATTGGGTGCGTCGCCGCGCATTGGTGCCGCAACTCTTCGATGGGACCGTCTATCTGCTGCGCGAGCAGGCTATCGTCGGCGCGACGTTGACCGGCACGCTCTTCAAGACCGATTTCAGAACCTTCCTCTACTGGCGCGACCGCCACGATGAGGAGAAAGCCGTCTGCGAGGTGTTCGGCGCTTCGCTCATTCGTTCGGCCGAAGGTCACGTCCTGCTCGGACGCCAGGGACCTGGTCAGCTCAATTCGGGGCGCGTTTATCCGCCGAGCGGTCTGATCGATGGCGATGACCTGCGCGAAGGTGCCATCGACATCGATGCCAGCATCGAGCGCGAGCTTGCCGAGGAGACGGGACTGGTGCCGGGCTCGCTGGAGCGGGTGCCCGGTTACATCGCCGCCATCAGCGGGTGGCAGGTCGCCGTCGCCATCGAGTGGCGCAGTCCGCTTGCGGCCGAGGCGCTGCGGCAGCGCATCCTCGGCTTCATCGAAGCCGAGGCGGAGCCCGAGCTCGACGACATCGTCATCGTCCGCCAACGCTCCGACATAGACGCGCGCACCATGCCCGGGCATGCCCAGGCGCTGCTGCGGTCGCTTTTGCCAGCTTGACCGGCCTCGATAATTCGTCAGAAGTGCGCCGGCCTCAACCGGGGATCATGGCTCGCATGGCGCTGCCGCTGCACACGCTCGATGTCTTCACCGATCGCCGCTTCTGCGGCAATCCGCTTGCTGTCGTCAGCGACGCCGACGCTCTCAGCACCGAGCAGATGCAGAGCATCGCGCGCGAGCTCAATCTGTCCGAGACGGCGTTCGTTCTGAAGCCGAGCAATCCGGCGCACTCCGCGCGGGTCCGCTTCTTCACACCCGCACGCGAGCTTTCGTTTGCCGGCCACCCGACTATCGGCACGGCGATCCTGCTGGCGCAGGCGCGCACGCCTCTGGTCAACGGCGAGAGCGACGTGATCATTCTGCTCGAGCAGGCGATCGGCTCGGTTCGCGTCGGCGTGAGGTTGCGCGACGGTCAGCCGCCGTTCGCCGAGTTCGACGCCCCGAAACTGCCGGAGAAAGCCAAAGCGTCGCCGCCGGCGCGCGACCGCATAGCCGACGCACTCGGCCTGCTGCCGCGCGAAATCGGCTTTGAGAACCACAACGCCATGTGCCTCACCGCCGGCAATACCTTCGCCTTCGTGCCAGTGTCGACCCTCGAGGCGATCGGCAAGGCCCACATCGAGAGGGCGCGTTGGGACGATGCTTTCGGCGACGATATCGCCGGGGTCTACCTCTACACACGGGAGTGCATTCACAAAGGTTCGGCGTTCCACGCGCGCATGTTTGCCCCGCAGCTCGGCGTGCCGGAGGATCCGGCGACCGGCTCCGCGGCGGTCTGTCTGGCCGGCGTCGTGCACGACTTCGACGGGTTGCCGGACGGCACGCACAAGCGGGTTATCGAGCAGGGCCACGAAATGGGGCGCCCAAGCACCATCGTCCTCACGCTGATCGTGTCCGCCGGCAGGCTCGAAACGGTCCGCATCGGCGGCAGCGCCGTGCGCGTCATCGATGGGACGCTGGCCCCCGAAGCCCGGCCGACCAGCTGGAAATAGGCAAGGCCTAGCCATCGCGTTCAGGCGGGTTCGTAGGCCAGGTGAACCGTCTCGTCGTCCACCAACTCGTTCGATACCAGCCGAAGGGGCGGTCGAGCCCCATGGAAAAACGGCTTACCCTGGCCGAGGACAAAGGGACGAAGGTATAGGTGGTATTGGTCGATCAGACCGAACTTGGTCATGAGGCCTGCGATTTCCGGGCCGGCGACACTGATCGTCCCTTCCGTGTGAGCTTTGAGCTCGCGAACCTGCGTCTCGATATCGCCGGCGATGAGCGTAGCGTTCGGGCCGACCGACTGGAGCGTGCGAGAAACGACCCACTTAGGGAGTTCGCGCCAAACTCTTCCAAACTCACGGCGCGGCTCATCCCATTCCGGGTGGGCGTCGTCCCAGTAACGCATGACCTCGTACATGCGCCGGCCATACACGGTGGCGGCAGTGCCACGCACATTCTCGATCCAGTAGCTAAACAGCTTTGGACCGGGCGGACCCATCTCGAAATTGCCGGAGAGGCCGTCGACATAGCCGTCGAGGGAGACGTTCATCCCGAAGACAAGTTTGCCCATGACTAGTCCTTGTCAGCTAAAGGCTAACAGACGGCCTCTTCGAGAAGCCTCCACACGATCGCGATCATGCAGCGGAGTCACTTGTTCGGCTCAGCCTGACGAAGGCGTAGAAATAGCCGAGCCAGAGGACGACGGAGAGGCCATAGAAGATGATGGTTCGCACCGACCAAAACGGCCAGGAGCCGGCGGAGCCGATGGCGATCACGTTGGGGTACCAACTGAAGAGCGTGGAGCGCCACCAATTCCACATGAGAGTCATTTCCGTGTTGCGAGTTTGCGCGGTCTTAGCGTCGTTGAAAACGCGCTCGCTGTTCCGCTTCAACCACCACCAGGAGTCGTCGTTCGTCAACTCAAGCCCCCTGTCGGAGGCATTTCGCATGTAGATGTATTGGATGTCGGTCGTATTGCCGCGGGCGTCGGGATCGCTGCGGCGCACTTCCGTTCCCGTGACGACGCCGGTTGTCCATGTTGGACGTGCGTATTCCCAACCAAACCAGAGGGGAATACCCACTACCAGTGCAGCGATCGCCAGAAGGGGACCTCCCCTGCGCCATAAGCTAAAGGCAAGCACGAGAATCGCGATGAGAACGATGAAACCGATCGACGTCCAAGCCTGGAGCATGGCCTAAACCTCACCACAAATGAGAGTCGAAACGGTCGAGCCGTCGAACCTTCTGCTCATCTCCATCTCCTCTTCGTCTTAAGGCTGGTGGAATGATGGTGGCATAGCCGCTCAGTTGAGGCGAAGGAAATGCGCGCTGCGCCATAAGCGGCCGAACATCTCAATGAGAATGACCCCGGAGCTTGACGCATGACCATCACCATCACCGCCTTTGAACGCTCACCCGATGGCGGCCAGGGACTGGCGCGTGATACGCGCGTTCGCTGGGCGCTGGAGGAAGTGGGCCAACCTTACGAGGTCCGTCTTGTTTCGTTCAGGGCGATGAAGGAACCCGCACATCTGGCGCTACATCCTTTCGGGCAGATTCCCACCTATGAAGAAGGCGAACTCGCCCTGTTCGAGACGGGGGCGATCGTGTTCCATATCGCGGAGCGCCATGCGGGCCTGCTGCCGGACGATGCGGATGCCCGGGCGCGCGCGATCACCTGGATGTTCGCCGCGCTCAACACGGTGGAGCCGCCGATCCTTGAACTCGTAACCGCCAGGATCTTTGAGGGCGACAAGCCCTGGTCCGCAGAGCGCGTGCCTCTCGTCGCCGATCGCGTCCGTAATCGGCTGGGCCAGCTTTCCCGTCGCCTTGGCGATGCCGACTGGCTCGATGGCGCATTCAGCGCGGGCGACCTGATAATGGTGTCGGTGCTGCTCAGGTTGAGAGCGTCGGGCATACTGGACGAATATCCGAACCTCTCCGCCTATGTGGCCCGCGGCGAAGCGCGGCCCGCCTACAAGCGTGCCTTCGACGCTCAATTGGCGGTCAACAAGCCACCGGCCGGCTGACTAGCGCCACGCAAAACGCATCGGAACGGCCGCCGACGAGCGTACTAGCCTTAATTGTGGCGATGTACTAAGAGTTGGCGCATGCGCCAGAGCATTGGCAATGACGGCTTTTCCTTTCCCCGCGCGGAGCTGATCCGCCGCGGCCTGTCGGCGCGCCTTCAGCAGCTTCAGAGCCTCCTTAGCAGCCCCTGAGCCACTGCGTTCCGGCCCGTCCGGAACGGGCCGCTCAGGGGAGACAAGTCGAGCGATCTGAGGGTTCAACGCCGCTCCCGAGGAGCAGGCCCCGAGCGAAAGAAGCAGCCAATGACAACCGATCCGAGCAAGAGCGCAGGTAGCAACGCCGACCGCGTCGTGATTTTCGATACCACGCTGCGCGACGGCGAGCAGTGCCCCGGCGCCACGATGACCTACGAGGAGAAGCTCGAGGTCGCCGAGTGTCTCGACGGCATGGGCGTCGACATCATCGAGGCGGGATTTCCCATCGCCTCCGACGGCGACTTCGAAGCCGTGTCCGCCATCGCCGGCCGCGTGCAGAACGCCACCGTTGCCGGTCTGGCGCGCGCCATCTTTGCCGATATCGACCGTGCCGGCGACGCGGTGAAGCACGCCCGGCGCGGTCGCATCCATACCTTCGTCTCGACCTCGCCCATCCATCTGGCGCATCAAATGCGCAAGACCGAGGCCGAGGTGCTGGAGATCATAACGGCCACGGTGACGCGTGCGCGCAACCTCGTCGAAGATGTCGAGTGGAGCGCGATGGATGCGACGCGCACCGGCATCGACTACCTGTGCCAGTGCGTCGACGCGGCGATCAAGGCCGGCGCCACCACCATCAACCTACCCGATACGGTCGGCTATGCGACGCCGGACGAATACGCGGGCATGTTCCGCGCCGTGCGCGAGCGCGTGCCGAACGCCGACCGCGTCATCTTCTCGACCCACTGCCACAACGACCTGGGCCTCGCCGTGGCCAATTCGCTGGCGGCGCTGGGTGCCGGCGCACGGCAGATCGAATGCACCATCAACGGCATCGGCGAGCGGGCCGGCAATGCCGCGCTGGAAGAGATCGTCATGGCGGTCAAGACGCGTCGCGACAATCTCCCGTACGACACGGGCATCGATTCAACGATGCTGTCGCGCGCCTCGCGTCTCGTCTCGGCGGTGACCAACTTCCCGGTGCAGTACAACAAGGCCATCGTCGGCCGTAACGCCTTCGCGCACGAGAGCGGCATCCATCAGGACGGCATCCTCAAGTACCAGCAGACGTACGAGATCATGACGCCGGAATCGGTCGGCGTCGGCAAATCCTCGCTGGTCATGGGCAAGCACTCCGGCCGCAACGCCTTCCGCTCGAAGCTGAAGGAGCTCGGCTACGAGCTGGGCGAGAACGCCTTCGAGGACGCCTTCGTGCGCTTCAAGGGTCTCGCCGACCGCAAGAAGCACGTCTACGACGAGGACATCGAGGCGCTGGTCGACGAAGGCATCGCCCACATGCACGACCGCATGAAGGTCGTGTCGCTCACCGTCATCGCCGGCAACATGGGACCGCAGTCGGCGACACTGACGCTCGACATCGAGGGCGTGCAGCATACGATCCAGGCGACCGGCAATGGCCCGGTAGACTCCATCTTCAACGCCATCAAGATGCTGGTGCCGCACGAGGCCAAGCTCGACCTCTACCAGGTGCACGCCGTCACCGAGGGCACCGACGCGCAGGCCGAGGTGTCGGTGCGCCTGGAGGAGGGTGGGCGCATGGTGACGGGGCGCGGCGCCGACACCGACACGATGGTCGCCTCGGCGCGTGCCTACGTTTCGGCGCTAAACAAGCTGCTGGTGAAGCGCCAGAAGACCGCGCGCGTACAGCAACAGGCGCTTTAGTCGCCAGCGAGCAATGGGCGTCGCTGCAACTTGCGCGGCGGCGCTCTGACTTCCAGCATTGGCGTGCGCGGAGGAAAGCGCGTAAAATCCCGCAGCCGCGCGACCCAGCCTTAAAGAGGCCGCGTGCCGCTTGAGTTTGTGAGCCGGTGATGCTGCAAGGCGTGGGAAGCGCGTTCTCGGACGATATTTCTATCGACCTCGGTACGGTGAACACCCTGGTGCACGTGGCCGGGCGTGGGATCATCATCGACGAGCCGTCGGCCGTCGCCGTGTGCGCGCACCGTGGCACGCGCGAGATCCTGGCCGTCGGCCGCAAGGCGAAAGCGCTGATCGGGCGCGGCCCGGAAAGCATGGAGTTGGTGCGCCCGCTGCGCGACGGCGTGATCGCCGATTTTCTCGCCACCGAGGAAATGCTGCGCCAGTTCATCAAGCGGACGAAGTCGATGCTCGGCTTCCGACGGCCGCGCATCCTCATCTGCGTGCCGGCGCAGGCGACACCGGTGGAGCGCCGCGCCGTCTACGACACGGCCGTATCGGTAGGCGCGCGCAAGGTCTACCTCATTGCCGAGCCGGTCGCCGCCTCGCTCGGCGCCGGCCTGCCGATCGGCGAGCACGGCGGCGCCATGGTGCTCGACATCGGCGGTGGCACCTCTGACATCGCGGTGCTTTCCGGCGGCGTCATTGCCTCGGCGCGCACCCTGCGGGTGGCCGGCAATGCCATGGACGACGCGATCATCCGCTACGTGCGCCGGCAGCATCAGTTGATCATCGGCGACGTGAATGCCGAGCGCATCAAGATCGAGGCCGGCACGGCGCTGGCGACGGTCAACGGCCGTTCCGCGGAAGTGCACATCCGCGGCCGCGACGTGCGTCAGGGTAACGCCAAGAGCACCGTGCTGCGCGCCAAGGATATCGCCGAGGCGCTGGCCGAGCCCGTGGAGGCCATCGCCGATTTCGCGCAGCGGGCGCTGGAGGATCTGCCGCCCGATATTCTGAGCGACATCGCCCGGCGCGGCATCCACCTGACAGGTGGCGGGGCGTTGCTCGACAAGCTCGACGCCGCGCTGACGCGCCGCGTCGGCGTCAAGTTCCACGTCAACCAGAACCCGATGCATTGCGTCGTCAAGGGATCCGCAGCGGTGCTCGCCGGCCTTCCCGAGCACGAGCATCTGCTGATGCAGCCCTAGTGTGATGATCGAGAAATTCGCCACCTCAGCTGGTAGGTATCGAGCGAATTTCTCGATCTGAATCACACTAGCAAGTCCATATTTCTAGTGTCCCTTATGATTCCGAAGTTCGCTCCCGATACCAGCCGCAAGCTCCGGCGAACTTCGGAATCGGGACACTAGCGCGAGAATTTCAAACGCGCATAGCGCTTGTTGGCGGGGTCGTGGATGCTGGTGGCCGGTCCGTCGAACTGGACGCCGATGGCGTTGGCCTGCCGCCAGGCAATGGTGGCGGGATACAGCAGGCCCGAGGACTTTTCGAAAAGCTGGAATTTATCGGGGAGGCCGACCGTATTGGCGATCAACAGCCGCGCGCCGTTTTCCGAGATGTCGCGAATGGTGCAATCGAGGACGCGCAGGCCGTCGGCGTAGACGATCATGCCCTCCTTGAGGACGCGCCGGCGGGGAACCTTTCGTCTGTCGTCCATGGGTCACCGGATGAGGTGAGGGGGACAACCGCACGCACCATGCCCGCAATCGCTTCGGCAATCCGCATTGCGACTCGGACCCCATGTATATGTAGCAGGCACGCCCCACGCGCCATAGCGCGCGGGCCGCAGCGAACGCGTGGATTGGCTGCGCCCGCCCATCAATTTGGTGCCGGTGCCTGCTCCGGGGTGGCGGCTTGATGGGGCTCGCCGCGATGCTGGACAGCCCGGTTGCATGATGCTAGATGCTGCTGCGTCGAGGGCTCGCGTGGCGGGCCCTTTTGCCGTCTTGGCCGTGCGGATATCCGCGGCACGGGGCCAGGCGGCCCGTCTCACGACGGTATGGGTGATTAGCTCAGTTGGTAGAGCAGCTGACTCTTAATCAGCGGGTCGTAGGTTCGAATCCTACATCACCCACCAATCTTTCATCGCAGGGCAGTGTCCTGATCGCCGAACGGAGGCAACGCCGCCGGTTGCGGCCTGCTGGCGTTCAGACGCAACTAGACCGCGTGAACTGATTTGCAGACCATGGTCGCGTTCGCCGTAGCTGCGCGGCGCGCTCCGCTCGATGCTGCGCTGCATCGGGCACGTCTGCCCACCACTCTTTAATCCTTAGCGATCATTCTGGCAGGCGGCGCCAAGCGGGGCGCCGTGCCGTCGCCGATTGCAGCCTCAACTTGTCCGGGCAGGGACTGAGGTAGCCATCGGAGCAGCGAGGCGGCAGGGGCAGATTTGTTTGCCGCCGGTTGATTCCGGAGGCGGCCAACCGGCTTCTTGCCACTTTCTCATACCATCAAGGCTCCCTACGGAGCGCTTAGGAGTAGCGATGTTTCGCTTGGTCACGGTGATCGGTCTCATTGGTATCGCGAGCAGCGCGAAGGCCGGACCGGTCCGCATGACTGGCGACGATATCAAGCGCGTGATGCAGCCGGGGGCGGTGCTCGCCATCGATACGCCGCTGCATATCTCGATTCCGGTGACGGTCGCCCCCGGCGGGATCGTTTCCGCCGAGGCCGGTGCCCTTGGATTGACCCTCGGCGCCCTCAAGGACCGCGGCCGCTGGTGGACGGACGGCGACCAGCTCTGCATGAAGTGGTTCAGGTGGTTTGACGCCAGGCCGCGCTGCATGGTCCTGCATCGCGACGGCAACAAGGTCCAATGGGCCGAGGGCAGCGGCGAGAGCGGCACTGCCACCATCACCGAGGCCGTGCCCGTCGTCGCGGCCGCAACGCCGCGTACGGCGAAGAAGGAAAAACGCTTCGTGACGGCCACGCTCGTCGAGCCGGTTGCGCCGTCCGAAAGCACGAGTTCTCCGCCGGCAACCGAGACTGCGGCAACGCCGGCGCCATCCGAAACGCCGCCGCCATCCGAGACCCCTGCAACAGCCGAAACACCGGCGGCATCCGAGACGCCGGCGACATTCGATACGGTTCCGGCGCTGCAGTTCGCCGCCGCGGCTCTCGCCGAAGCGATGCCGAAGCCGGCGCCCATCACGCCGTCGAAGCTCGGCATGGGTGAGACGGCGCCTGTCGAAGTCGCAACCCCGCCGGTCGACGAGCAGCCGACCGCCGACGCCACGCCGCCGCCGCGGGTTGAAAATGATGCAAAGCCCAAAGCCAAGCCCGCGGCCGTCGCCATGCATTCTCCGCCGGCCCGCAAGAGCGCGCCGGCCGCAGCCACGCCAAAGCCGGTGCAGGTCTCGTTCCGCGTATCGGGCGTCATCGACGGCGACACACTGAACGTTCGCAGCGGCCCGTCGGAAAATCACCCGCCCGTCGGACGTATTCCCGCCAGCGGACGTGGCGTGCAGATCGTCGGCACGTGCCGCGACACGTGGTGCCCGATCAAGCATGGCCGACTGAAGGGCTGGGTGAACCGTTACTACCTTGCCGAGGATGTGAGCCTGCGCCGCTAGCGCTCCGCAGCCGCGCCCGATGTGCCATCCGTGGACGATCCGGTTCACACTTTCCTAAGCATGCATCCGATAATTGCTGCAGCGCCGCGGCACATTAAGCTTTGGCATTAGCGACATGCGGCTGCTTACACCGCGCGATTAACACCGGATTTAGCGGGCATTTCGCGGCCATGCGGGCGCGACGCGTGCTGCCGAGGACCACGGCGGGGTTAATTCTCGTAATCCAATTATAAACGAAGTGGCGCCCACCTTCGCGCGCTGAGCGTGCGAGCATTGGTGTGGCTTATGCATATCCCTTCCAACGTTCAGAAGAGCATGCGGCGCCGAAGGGTGCCCGGTGCCGCATTTGCATGCCGCTCGTTCGGAAGCGGCACCAGTTTGGCGGATACGAGATTGCAGGTTGAGAGCGCCGTCCATGGCTGAATTTATTCGCGCCTGCCGCCGTGAGGACATTCCGAGCGTGGCCGGCATGTTCTCGCGCGTGTTCCTGAAGCAGAAGCGCGCGCCAGCCGACGGCCTGGTGCGCTATTTCGACGAGCTGGTGTTCGACGGACAGCTTCACCGCGGCGAGGCGCGCTCGCGCGTGTTCGTCGATGCCGCCGGTGAGGTGCGCGGCTTCATCGGCGTGTGGCCGCGGCCCATGCTCCTGCAGGGCCGCAGCATCGAGGCCGCCGCCGCCGGCTCGCTGATGGTCGAGCGGTCCGAACAACATCCCACAGCCGGCGCGCGGCTGCTGCGCGGCTTTCTCACCGGTCCGCAGGATCTTTCGTTCAGCGAGACGTCGAACGACATTTCGCAGCGCATGTGGCAGAAGGCGGGTGGCGAGCGGCTGACGGCGACGAGCGTCGATTGGCTGCGCATCCTGCGTCCGGCCGGCCTGGCGACGCATATGGCCGGCACCGCGTTTGCGCCGGCTGGTTGGCTGAGCCCGCTGGCGAAGATCGCCGACCGTGTCGTCCAGGCGCGCAGCAGACACCCGCTTTTCTCCATCGCCGCGCGCGGCGATGTCACCGACGCAGACGCCACCGCCGGCGAAATCGCCGACGTGATTGGCGATCTGAGCCAAAGCTACACGCTACACCCCGATTGGCAGATGCCCGATCTGCCGGCCCTCATGGCGCACGCGGAAACCAAAGAGCGCTTCGGGCCGATCCATCGGCGCGTCGTCTATGACCGCAACGGCGCACCCGTCGGCTGCTATCTCTATCACGGGCAAAGTGGCGGCATCGGCCGCGTGCTGCAACTGCTAGCGCGCCCGGAGGCCATGGGCATCGCGCTCGATAGTCTGCTCAGCCACGCCTCCGAGCTGGGTTGCGTCGGGGTGCGCGGCCGCACCGAATTCGACACCCTCGATCCGCTCATCGTGCGTGGCTGCCTGTTGTTCCACGTCTCGGCGATGATGGTGCACGCGCGGGACAAGTCGCTGCTCGCCGAAGTTCGCAATGCGCGCTCGATGCTCACCGGACTGGCGGGCGAAAGTTGGACGCGCCTCATCGGCGGAAAGTTTGTGTAGGCGGGCGCAGCGCTCCTGGAGCTGACGACATGTGTGGAATAGCCGGATACTACCGCCTGCCTGTTGTGCCCGATAAGCGCCGTGGCCTCCTCGCGCGCATGATCGGGTCGATCGCGCATCGCGGGCCGGACGGTAACGGATTCTACGTCGACGGCGACGTCGGCCTGGCGCACGCGCGCCTCAGCATCATCGACGTCGACGGCGGCCGCCAGCCGATGTGCAACGAGGACGGCACCGTCTGGATCACCTTCAACGGCGAGATCTTCAACTACCTGGAGCTGCGCGCCGATCTCATCGCCCGCGGACACACCTTCAAGACCAGCTCCGACACCGAGGTCATCGTCCACCTCTATGAAGAGCGCGGCCCCGATTGCGTGACGCAGCTCAACGGCGACTTCGCCTTCGCCATATGGGACGCGCGCGAACAGCGCCTGGTGATGGCGCGCGATCGCGCCGGCGTGCGGCCGCTCTATTACGCGGTGCGCGATGGTGGGCTCGCCTTCGCCTCGGAGGTCAAGGCGCTGCTCGAGGTGCCGGGCATCAGCGCCGCCGCCGATCCCATCGCCCTCGATCAGATGTTCACGTTCTGGTTTCCGCTGGCGCCGCGCACGCCGTTCAAGGACATCGCCGAGCTGCCGCCCGCGCACGTCCTGATTGCCAGCGCGCAGGGGATCTCGACGCGGCAGTACTGGCGCTTCGAGTATCCGGACGCGGCCGAGGATCGGCCGGTATCGGCCGCCGAAGAAGCGCGCTTCACCGACGAGGTGCGCGCGCTGCTGCTCGACGCGGTGCGCATTCGTCTGCGCGCCGACGTTCCCATCGGCGCCTACCTGAGCGGGGGCCTCGATTCCTCGATCACCACCGCCGCCATCCGCAGCTTCGTTCCCGACCAGCTTCGCTCGTTCTCGGTGACCTTCGAGAACGCCGAGTTCGACGAGAGCGAGTTCCAGCGCGAAATGGTCGATGCGCTCGACCTCAAGCACTCGACCACGCTATGCCGCGACGGGGACATTGCCGGTGCGCTGCCACAGCTCATCACGCACACTGAACGACCGATCATGCGTACGGCGCCGGCGCCGATGCTGATGCTGTCGCGGCTGGTGCGCGACAGCGGCTTCAAGGTGGTGATGACGGGCGAGGGCGCCGACGAGGTGTTTGCCGGCTACGACGTGTTCAAGGAGGCGAAGGTGCGCCGCTTCTGCGCCGCCCAGCCGAACTCGAAGCGTCGTCCGATGCTGCTGAAGAGGCTTTATCCCTACATGCCGCGCCTGCAGGGGCAATCGCAGCGCTACCTCGAGGCGTTCTTCGGAGCCGGGGGCAGCGCTCTCGACGACCCGCTGTACTCGCACCTGCCGCGCTTCCGCTCGAGCGCCGGCGCCAAGGCATTCTTCTCCCGCGAATTGCGCGAGGAGATCGGCGACTACGACGCGCTCGCCGATCTGCGCGAGCGCCTGCCGGTGGAATTCACCCGCTGGCATCCGCTGTCGCAGTCGCAATACCTGGAAAGTGCGTATCTGCTGCCGGGCTACATCCTATCTTCACAGGGGGATCGCGTCGGCATGGCGCACGCCGTCGAGGGCCGCTTTCCGTTCCTTGACCACCGTCTCATAGAGCTCGCCGCGCGCATCCCCCCGCGTCTGAAGCTCAAGGGTCTCGCCGAAAAGTACATCCTGCGGCAGAGCATGCGCCACCTGCTTCCCGGCAGCATTGCCACGCGCCCCAAGCAGCCGTACCGCGCGCCCGAGAGCCACGCGTTTCTGCGCTCGGGGACGGCCGCCGCCGTGCTCGATCATATGTCGCCGGCCAACATCAATGCCGCGGGCTACTTCGATGCGGAGTTCGTCGACCGGCTGGTGCAGAAGTGCGCGCGGCTTCCCTCGACCGGTTTCCGCGACAACCTCGCGTTTGTCGGCATCCTTTCAACGCAGGTCTGGCACGAGACCTTCATTCACGGGGGCGCCGGTAACCGTGGCATAGCGCTTGCTTCGCAGCCGGCGAGTGCCCTCCGGCAATCCGGCGGCGCGGGCCTACCGGCCAATTCACCGTCCACTCTCTAGCGAGTTAACAGCAATGGCACAGCATTCCAAAGAATCGATCCGCCGGTTCATAGAAACCAGCTTCTTGTTCCGCGAGGGCCGCCAGGGGCTGGCGGACGATGAATCCCTGCTGGGCGCCGGCCTCATCGATTCCACCGGCATTCTCGAGCTCGTTTCCTACCTCGAGGCAGAGTTCGGCATCGTCGTGCAGGACGAAGAAATTGTGCCGGAAAACCTCGATTCCGTCAGGCAGATCGCCCTCTACGTCGACCACAAGCGAATTGGCGGACGGGTTCTCGTCGCCGCGGCAAACTAAAACCCGGCCTTGGCTGGGGCAGGAGGGCAGAGGCAAATGCGTTTTGAACAATGCCTACGCGACAGCGCCGTTCGCTTCCCGGACAAGACCGCTCTTGTCGCCTCCGGCAAGCGCCTGACCTTCAGCCAGCTCGACGATCTCTCCGACGAGCTCGCCCAGGGCCTGCTCAACCGCGGCATCGCGCGCGGCGATCGCGTCGTCCTGTTCCTGGACAATAGTGTCGAGGCGGTTGTCTCGATTTTTGCCGTGCTGAAGGCCGGCGCCGTATTCAGTCCCGTTAACCCAACGACCAAAGCCGACAAGCTCGCCTTCATTCTCAACAACTGCCGGGCGCGTGGCATCATCACGCAGCAGAAGATCGCCGGCGTAGCCGCCGACGCGGTGGAGGCTGCGCCCTCGATCGCCGTCAGCGTCATCGCCGATGGCGAGGCGGCGCCCAACGGTTTTGCGCACTGGAACGAGGTGCTGAGCGCCCCCAAGTTCGCGCTGCTCAATGGAGCGTCCGGCATCGACATCGATCTGGCGATGCTCATCTACACTTCGGGCTCGACCGGCTTTCCCAAGGGCGTGATGATGACGCATCAGAACGTCGCCGCCGCCGCCACGTCGATCACCACCTACCTCGAGAACACCGCCGACGACGTCATTCTCAACGTGCTACCGGTCGCCTTCGACTACGGCCTCTATCAGGTGCTGATGGCCGTGAAGGTCGGGGCCACGCTGATCCTCGAGAAGTCGTTCGCGTTCCCGCAGCTCATCGTCAATCGCTGCGCCGAGGAGAAGGTCACCGGCCTGCCGCTGGTGCCGACCATGGCGGCGATCCTCGTTGCCCAACGCAATCTCGCGCCGGGCACGCTGCCGCATCTGCGCTACATCACCAACACGGCCGCGGCACTGCCACCCGCGCACATCGAACGGCTACAGGCGCTGTTCCCGCACGTTGCGCTCTATTCCATGTACGGCCTCACCGAATGCAAGCGCTGCACGTGGCTGCCGCCGGCCGAGCTGAAGAACCGCATCGGCTCCGTCGGCATCGCCATCCCCGGCACCGAGGCCTATGTCGTCGACGATGAAGGCAGGCGGGTCGCCGCCGGCGTCGTCGGGGAGCTGGTCATCCGCGGCGCGCACGTCATGAAGGGCTACTGGGAAAACCCGGAGGCCACCGCTCGCGCCCTGCGTCCCGGCCCGCACGCATGGGAGCGGGTGCTGCACACGGGCGATCTGTTCCGTACCGACGATGAGGGCTTCCTGTACTTTGTCGGCCGCAAGGACGACATCATCAAGTCGCGCGGCGAGAAGGTCGCGCCGAAGGAAGTCGAGAACGTCATCTACGCGTTCCCCGGCGTCGCCGAAGTGGCGGTCATCGGCATTCCGGACCCGATCCTCGGCAGCGCCATCAAGGCCGTCGTCGCCGGCGAGCCGGGGGCGGCGCTGGAAGCGGCGGAGATCGTGCGCCATTGCGCCCGCTTCCTCGAGGACCACATGGTTCCCAAGGTTGTGGAATTTCGCCCGTCTTTGCCCAAGACCGATTCAGGGAAGATCAGTCGTCGGCTGGTGGCCGAAACCCAAAACCGAGATGCGCCATGATGCGACGTTCCGACAATCCGGCTGAATTCTCGGCCGACAGCCTGCGTCTCGACAGCCACGCCGTGGCTCGCTCGATCGCGCGCGGGATCAGCGATCAGGTGCTGCGTCGTTTGCGCCGGCGCGGCGCCGTCATCGGCCTGTCGGGCGGCATAGATTCGAGCCTGACCGCCGCCTTGTGCGTTGCCGCACTCGGTCCCGGCAACGTGCTGGGCGTCCTCATGCCGGAAAAGGATTCCGATCCCGAGAGCGTGCGTCTGGCCCGCATCGTCGCCGACACGTTCGGCATCCGCCACGTCGTCGAGGATATCGCGCCGACGCTATCGGCCGCCGGCTGCTATCTGCGCCGCGATGGTGCTATCCGCGAGCTATTCCCTGACTTCGGACCCGACTGGGGCTGCAAAGTCGTGCTGCACACTGCCCTGAACGGCAACCGCTACAACCTGACCAAGCTGGTCGTCCAGTCGCCGACGGGCGAGCGCCGTGAGGCGCGTATGCCGCTGGCCATCTATCAGGCCGTCGTCGCGGCAACGAACATGAAGCAGCGGACGCGCAAGCAACTCGAGTACTATCACGCCGACCGGCTCAACTACGCTGTGGCCGGCACCCCGAACCGGCTCGAGTACGACCAGGGCTTCTTCGTCAAGAACGGCGATGGCGCCGCCGATTTCAAGCCCATCGCCCATCTCTACAAGACGCAGGTCTATCAGCTTGCCGCCGATCTCGGCGTGCCGAAGGAAATCTGCGCGCGTCCGCCGAGCACCGACACCTGGTCGATGGACCAGACGCAAGAGGAGTTCTACTTCGCGTTGCCGTATGCGCAGATGGATCTGTGCCTATACGGCGACGAGAATGACATTCCCGCCGCTGACGTGGCGCGCGCCGCCGGGCTCACCGTCGAGCAGGTCCACATCGTCTGGGCCGACATCGAGGCGAAACGCCGGGCGACGCGCTATCTGCACGAGCCGCCGCTGCTGATCACCGATTTCGACGAAGGTGAGGGCGAAGGCGAAGGCGACGACCCCGCGGCGATCTCTGCATAGGCGCGCTCGAGCTATCGCTGCAACGATAGCGTCGAGCGGCCAGGGAGGGTCACTCGTGGTGGGCGGAGCAGGCGGCCACCAGCTCTCCTGCCTGCTTCGGCGGCGCGGCATGCGCGATGTCGCCGAAGCTGAGGATCCCGACCATGCGCTTATTATCATCAATAACGGGCAGCCGGCGGACCTGCTTGCTCTCCATGATGCCCAACGCATCGTCAATGCTGTCGCGATCTCGACAGTAGACGATACCCTCGGTCATCACATCGCGGGCCGTCAACTTGCTGACGTCGCCGCCGTTGGCCAAGCCCCGACAGATGATGTCACGGTCGGTGACCATGCCGATGAGACGATCGTTCTCGCCCACGGGAATCGAACCGACGTCGAGCTTGCGCATTTTCTTGGCGATGTCGGTGACAGACGTTTGCGGTCCGACCCACTCTGCACCGTTGTGCATTGCCGATTTGACAGTGGATTTCATGGCTTACCTCCAGGGTTGTTTGCCGGCATCCCCGTTCAGCCGCTGCCCTATTTAGATGGCGGCGGCATGCATTGCCGTCAACGCCCCCTGAATAGCTGCATTTTCTAATCCGCATCGAGCAGCTTTGACGCCCCAAGCAGCGCGGCGTGGGGCCGGACGATGACATACGTAGGGATGGCCGCGAGGTAGGTGCTGAAGCGGCCTTTGTCCTCGAAGCGATCGCGGAAGGGCGACTGCGTGAAGGCATCGCCGAGTTTCGGCACGATGCCGCCGGCGATATAAATGCCGCCGCGGGCGCCGAGTGTGAGCGCCAGATTACCGGCGACGGTGCCGAGCATGGCGCAGAACATGGAAACCGCACGGGAGGCGCAGGCGTCCTCGGCCATAGTCTTGGGATCGGTGATTTGCGCCGCAGTGAAGCCCGCCGATGGCTGCCCACCGAGCTCGCATAATGCATTGTAGAGATTGACGAGGCCGGGGCCGGAGAGCACGCGCTCGGCCGAGACGTGGTCGAAGCGCTGGCGCAACAGCGCGATCACGGCGGCTTCCTCGTCGCTCCCTGCCGCCATGGTGACGTGGCCGCCTTCGCCGGGAATTGCGACATGTCCGGAATTCGATGCGGCAACGGCGCTGACGCCGAGGCCGGAGCCAGGGCCGATGACGCCCATGGGCGCGTGGGCGTCCGGTTCGCCACCACCGACCTGGCGCAAATCGCTGCCCGCGAGGTGCGGAACTGAAAGAGCGTTGGCGTGGAAGTCGTTGATGACTGCGAGACGCTCCAAACCGAGCTGGGCCTTCAATTCGGCGACGGAGAACGTCCAGGGATTGTTGGTGAAGCTCACCAGGTCGGCTTGCGGGCTCGTCGCCACCGCGAGAACGGCGCGCGTTGGCTTGGCGCCATCATGTTGGCGCAAGTAGGCGGCGAGAGCGTCGGCGAGCGAGGCATGGTCCTCGCAGAGAAACGTCCCCGCGCGGACGATAGCGCCGTTCGGCTCAACGAGCGCGAAGCGCGCATTCGTGGCGCCTATGTCGCCGACCAAGCCTAACTGCTGCACGCTCATCGAGACCAACTCCTGGCGCCCCGCAATCATGCGGCACCCTCGTTCAAACAGCGCCAACGCACAAGGGTTGCAAGCCCGTTGCGACCGGCGCGATCGGAGCTAGAGGTTCTGGCAGTAGTAGCCACCGTCGCCGCTCAGTTGCGGCTTCTGTCCCGCCCATGGTGATCCGGCGGGGCAGATGCAGTTGCCGCTGGCGGGCGAGGAAACCTTGTTGGAGCTGTTGATGGCGCACTGAGGCACCGCCGTGGATCGCGCGGCCAGCGTCGGGAAGGTCGGTGCGTAGACCTTCGGGTCGTCCTTGCGATGGCGATCGATCAGCGACTTGTCAGGGTCGTCGCTGAGATAGATGCGCACGCCTCCGGTGATGTTCTGGACGAACTCGTCGCCGAAGTCGCCGCGCGCGAACAGTGCCACCGGCACCTCGAGCCCGCGGATCAGATACTCGGTGCCGGCGGCACCGAAGCTGCGCTCATTGATGTAGCGATAGCCAGCGTAGATTTTGAAGTCGTCGGTGATGTAGTAGCCGGCATCCGCCTGGCCGAACAGATGATTGTCGTCGAGCGACGGGCCATTGGCGAAGCTCGGCACGTCAAGGCTCTCATAGCCGGCGATGCCTTCAAGCGTGACAGGGCCGATGTAGAGTTCGCCCTCAAGCGCCGCGCGCCAGATGTTGATCCGATCCCAGGTGTGATAGCTGCCGTACACGCCGAACAGGTAGCGCGAGGGATCGCGGGTGAAGAGGTGGAGCGCGCCGCCACCGAGAATTTCGTCGTCGAACGAGCCGACCGCGCCGTCCGCCTGCATCCCGAAGTCGTGACCGATGGGGAGGGCAAAGCTGCCGGTGGCAATGCCTTCGCCTTCGTCGGCGCCGCCGCCGCCTTCCACCGCAAACTTACCGTTCGGACCCGACACGGCAGGCTCGCCAGCAACGGCGGCAGTGCACATGCAAAGAAGGGCTACGACTGCCTTGCCGAGGGAATTGGCAATGCCGTGCATGGCGCTACCTGGGTTGGACGGCCAAACGCACTGTGCGGAATTATGTCGCTAATGAAATAACGCACTACCTCATCGTCAGATTCGCGTTCGGGAGACAACGCCGGGCGATGAACGAATCAGGGAGGGTTGCTGTTGGGCCGCGATCTGTGGCGGCCAAACGCAAGCACCGCGGCATTGCTGCCGCGGTGCGAAGGTGCGAACCGGTCGTTGCCGGCGCCCGTTAGTTGACGCGCGAGACCTCGACGAGATTGTCGGAGAACGTCGGGGCGCGGCCGATGTTCGACCAGGCATCCGACGAGATCGAGTTCACCGATCCGTCCGAGCGGTTGAGCTGGCGCCAGTAGCCGAGCGTCGCCACGACGATGCCGGGGTTTACGTCTTCGGTCACCCGCGCGACGCCTTCGAAGTCGCCGCGGTCGTTCCTCACCCGCACGGGATCGCCCTCGCGGATGTTGCGCTTCTCCGCATCGACCGGCGAAATCATCACGAACTGCTCGCCCTGGATTTTGATCTTGTGCGGCTCATTCGCGTAGCACGAGTTCAAGAACGCGTGGCTCTTGGGCGAGATGATGTTGAGCGGATAGCGCTTGGCCAGCTCCGGATTGGTCTCCGGAGATTCGCGCACCGGTTGGTAGCCCGGCAGCGGATCGAGCAGCGTGCCGTCCTGCTCGCCCTCGTACATGGCGCGGAACGGCGGCGCGACGAAGTTCCTCGCCCCGTTGAGCAGCAGCTCCACCTTGCCCGAGGGCGTTGGATACTTGCCCTCGGCGTGCGGCGTACGCGTATCGACCGGACCGACGTCGATCCGGTAGTAGCCGTGCTCCTTGAAGTAGTTCATGTCGATGCCGCCCATCTTCGGGTCGGCCCAGTTGATGTAGGCCTCGCACAGCTCGCTGTCGGTCATTTTGAAGACCGGATCATCGAAGCCCATTTCGGCGGCGAGCAGCCGCCACATGTCGCTTGTCGGCTTGCACTCGCCGGGCGGATCGACCGCCTTCTGATTGTACGTGAAGTAGAAATGGCCCCACGACCACATCATGTCCTCGGCCTCGCCGGCCATGGCCGCGGGCAGGATGATGTCGGCGTACTTCGCCGTGTCGTTGTTGAAGTGCTCGGCGACGACCGTGAACAGATCCTCACGCTTCAGGCCCTCGACGATCTTGTTGGTCTCGGGCGATTGACTGACGGGGTTGGTGCAGAAGACGAACAGGCTCTTGATCGGCGGGTCGAGCTTCATTTCGCCGTTGAGCGCCTGGCCGAGCCGCAGATTGTTGACGACGCGCGTGCCCGGCTTGATGAAGTCGGGGCGCGCCGCCTTCACCCAATCGACGGGGAAGTCCCACAGCGGGAGCTGCAGCATGCCGCCGCCGACGTGGCGCCACGAGCCGGCGAGCGCCGGGATGGCGTAGACGGCGCGCGCAGCCTGGGCGCCACCGGCCGAACGCTCGATGGCGACGCCGATGCGGATGGCGGAGGGCTGGCTGGTTGCGAACTCACGCGCGAACTTGACGACGTCGGCTGCCTTCACGCCGGTGACCTGCTCGACGTACTCCGGCGTGAATTCCTTCGCGCGCTCCTTAAGCTCCGGATAGCCGCCGACGTATTTGTCGACGTAGTCCTGGTCGACGAGGCCCTGCTCGATCATCGAGTTGATGACGCCCATGGCGAGCGCGCCGTCGGTGCCGGGACTGCGGGCAGATGTGCCAGTCGCCGGCCTTCGCCGTGCGTGACTTGTAGGCGTCGACGACCACGACCTTGGCACCGCGCTTCTGCGCCTCGAGCACAAACGGCCAGTGATGCAGGTTGGTGGAGATGGAGTTGCACGCCCAGATGACGATGTACTTGCAGTGCACGAAGCTCTCGGGGTCGACGCCGCCGGTCGGCCCGTAGGTCAGCAGCCAGGCCGACGAGGAGCCGGAGGTGCAGTAGGTCTTCTCGTTCACCGTCGACCCGAGGCGATTGAAGAACGGATCCCCCGAGTTGATGCCCTGCACCAGGCCCATGTTGCCGAGATAGCTCTGCGGCATGATCGCCTGAGCGCCGTACTCGGCGATGATGTCGCGCCAGCGACGGCCGATCTCGGTGATCGCTTCTTCCCAGGTGATGCGCTCGAAGTTGTTGCCGCCGTTGGGGCCCGAACCCTTGGGGCCCACGCGGCGTAAGCGGGTACATCAGGCGATCGGGGTTGTGGTGATGGTCGTGGAAGTCCTTGAGCTTCACGCACAGCGTTCCGCGCGTGATCGGATGCTCCTTGTTCCCCTTCACATGGACGAGCTTCCCGTCATCTACCTCGTAGATCATCGCGCACGTATCCGGGCAGTCGTGCGGACAGGCGCCGAAGAAGGTCTTGGTGGGGTTGAGCTGCTCGTTCATTGACGTCCTCCCGGTAGGTTGCCTGGCGCCGAAGCTTCTTTATGGGCTTCAGTTGCGGCCGGTGCGGCAGTCTGACCCAGCGGAAGGAGGGGCGCAAGGCGAGTCAGTCTACGGACGGCATGTGCGCCGGTGGAGCACAGACGTCCTCGTAGACGTGCACGGCGCCGCCGCGATCCTCGACGCGGTACACGCCGGGTGAGGTGCGCTGCACGAACGCGGGACCGACGGGAACCTTCCCGTGCGCGCCGGGAATGTCGAGGACGTAAGTTGGCAGCGCCAGGCCGGAAAGTCGGGCCCGCAGCGCGCGCATCAGCGCCTGGCCCTCGTCGATGGTGGTCCGCAGGTGCGCCGTACCCGGTGCCAGGTCGCCGTGGTGCAGGTAGTAGGGCTTGACGCGCATCTCGACGAAGCCGCGCATCAGCGCTTCCAGCGTCTGCACGTCGTCGTTGACGCCGCGCAGCAGCACGCTCTGGCTGACCATGGGGATACCGGCGTCGACGATCCGGCGGCAGGCGGCGCGGGCCGCGTCGGTCAGCTCGCGCGGATGATTGGCATGCAGCGCGACGTAGACCGTCTTCGAGGTCGACCGCAGCGCCTCGACGAGTGCCGGCGTGACGCGCTCCGGCGCCACCGACGGCACGCGCGAGTGCCAGCGGATGATCTTCACGTGTTCGATGTCGCCGAGGGCGGCTGTCACTTCGGCGACGCGGCGGGACGAGAGGATGAGCGGATCGCCGCCGGTGAGGATGACCTCCCAAATCTCAGGGTGGCCGCGGATATAGGCGAAGGCTGCCGCCAGATCGGCTTCGGCAAGCGCCGCGCTCTTGCCGGGACCCACCATCTCGCGCCGGAAACAAAAGCGGCAATAGACCGGGCAGACGCTGACGAGCTTCAACAGCACGCGGTCCGGGTAGCGATGGACGATGCCGGGCACCGGGCTTTTGAGGCCATCGCCGATGGGGTCGGCATCCTCGGCCGGGTGGCGCTCGAGCTCGCGGACATCAGGCACGAACTGCCGCGCGATCGGATCGTCAGCGTCGGCGACGTCGATCAGCTCCGCCATGGCCGGCGTCACCGCCACCGCATAGCGCGCGCCGACAGCCTCGATAGCCGGGGCACGCTGCTTGGAAACGAGCCCCGCATCGGCAAGATCGCTCGTCGTCGTCAATGTTCTGCGGAAGGCGGTCATATCGGCGCTCCGAACGCATTGCCCGTGCCGTAGAGCATAGCGTGCCGCCTGAGCAACAGTGAGACGAGTTCCGCCGGAGCGCTGTTGATAGCGGGGAGACTATTGGACAACTCCGCACGCGGCTGCCCGTTTTCGCGTACCGATGGCGCCTTCCAGTGCATGCGTCCCTTCAGTCCGTGGATTACGAGGAGGCGTTGATGCGTCGTCATGTGCTTGCTGTATTGGTTGCGTGCATTTGTATCGCCGGCGCCATGGAGCGAGCGCTCAGTGACGGATATGCGCCGTACGACGCGGCCCCTGCATACACGCCCGCCCCACAAGGATGGCGCGGCTTCTACCTCGGCGCGCATCTTGGCGGAACGTGGGGCAGCTCGGAAGCCAATGGGCAAACTGGCGTCACCCTCAACAATTCATGGAGCTATTCGCCCAGCGGCCTCGTCGTCGGCGGCACGCTCGGCTACAACTGGCAGCTCGGGCCGATGATCTACGGCGTCGAAGCCGATCTCGGCAATCTCGGGCTTGCCGGCAGCGGCGGTTACTACGTGCCTCTCGGGTACGACGCGTCAACGTCGACGGACGCGGATTTCTATATGACGCTGCGCGGCCGTCTCGGCGTGGTGGTGAACGGCTATATGCTGTACTTCACCGGCGGCTATCTGGGCGCCGACACGACGGTCTCCGTCCTCGAAGCCTGCGATGGATTTGTCTGCGGCACCCCGGCCGTCAGCGCATCGAGCTCAAGCTTCCGCAACGGATGGACGCTAGGCGCGCGGGTTCGAAACCGCCCTCGAAGGCGCCTGGACGGCGAAGCTGGAATATCTCTACTACGACCTCGGTTCCGTGACGTTGACGACACCCGCCGGCGGCGCCATCGGCGCCAACACCTGGAACGTCGAGACGGATGGCAGCATGGTGCGTGCCGGCATCAACTACCGCTTCAATTCAGTTCAAGATCGGATACTGAATGCTGCGGTGGCCAGCCGCGAAGCTGGCCACCGTGTGATGCTGTTCGATCAGCGCAAGCCGCCCGAGGCGGTGAGGCGCTCGCCGGTCACCCAGGCGGAATCGTCGGAAGCGAGAAACACCGCGACCTTGGCGATGTCGTCGGGCTGGCCCATGCGCGCGAGCGGCGTCCGCCGGACTAGGTCTTTCTCGAACTCGCTGCCGATGACGCCGATGCTGTGCGTGCCTTCCGTCTCGACGCCGCCCGGATTGAGTGAGTTCACCCGGATGTTGCGCGGTCCGAGCTCATGTGCGAGCACCAATGAGATCGTATCGAGCGCGCCCTTGGTGCCGGAGTAAACGGCGGCAGTTGGTGTCGGGCTAAAGGCCGCGACCGAGCTCACGTTGATGATCGAGCCGCCCTCAGCCGGAAAGTGCTTAAGCGCCTCTTTAATCGTCAGCAGCGGTCCAAGAACGTTGATGTCGAAATGCCAGCGGTAGTCCGCCTCGGTGACGTCCTCGATCGGCGAGAATTTATAGACGCCGGCATTATTGACGAGGATGTCGACCCTGCCGAAAGCCTTCTGCGTGGCATCGAACAACGCCTTGACGTCGGCTGCCTTTGAAACATCGCCGCCGACCGCCACTGCCTTGCCGCCCTTGCCGGTAATCTCGGCGACAACCTTGTCGGCGCCCTCGCGGCTCGAGGCGTAGTTGACGACGACCGCGGCGCCTTCAGCGCCGAAGGCCTTGGCAATGCCGGCGCCGATGCCCTTGGACGCGCCCGTTACGATGGCGACCTTGCCTGCTAGCTTTCCCATGACATCCGTCTCCAATGATCATTTAGATATTCATCTAACTTCGACGAGCATCTAAGTATGGCCCTGTGGGTCGTCAAGGCCGGGGGAGGGTGCGACCAAATCTACGGGCTAGATTTGGGAAAGGCGCGAGAGGTAGGCGCGCAGGACGTCGCGGTTGAGCGTCATGTTCATGCACTTGCCGACGCGCGTCACGCTGATCAGTCCGGCGCTCTCCAGCTCCTTGAGGTGGTGCGAGAGGGTGGCGGCGCTGACCTCGTGCGTGTTGTGCAGGGCGCTGCAGGGCAGGGCTGGGTCGGCGCTGCCGATCTGCTCAAGGATTTGATGGCGGCGGGGCTCGGCGAGCGCGCGCGAGATCTGCGCGAACTGCTTGTCGGATAGGCGCATGTCACGAACCTTGGTCATGCCGAGAAATATGGCGTTTCGGCTCGCAAAGTCCAGACGATGCGGCGTTGGCGTCACGCGCGCGGCAGCGGCGTCCATAGCACCTGGTCGATGCGCGTCGCGCCCGTCGCCAGCATCACCAGCCGGTCAAAGCCCATGGCGCAGCCGGACGCGGGCGGCATGTGCGCCAGCGCGGCGATGAAGTCGTCGTCGATCGGATAGCGCTCGCCGTAGCGCTCTTGCTTCTTGTCCATCTCGGCTTCGAGGCGCTGGCGCTGCAACTCGGGGTCGGTCAGCTCGCCGAAGCCGTTGGCCAGCTCGACGCCGCAGCAGTAGAGCTCGAAGCGCTCGGCGACGCGCGGATCGTCGGCCGAGACGCGCGCGAGCGGCGCTTCGCTCGCCGGATAGTCGGTCAGCAACGTCGCGCGGCCGTTGCCGAGCTTCGGCTCGATCAGTGCCGTCAGCAGCTTGGCGAAGATGTCGGCCCAGGTGTCGTCGGCGCGCGGCGCGATGCCGGCCCTCTCGGCTGCGGCGGCGAGCGCTTCGCGTCATTGCCGTCGACGCCGATGGTGGCGAGGAGATCGATGCCGGCATAGCGCGCGAACGCTTCGGCGACCGTCAGCCGCGCCGGCACGGCGCGCGGATTGCTCGTCACGCCCGCGCCACGGAGACGAAGCGGTTGTCGGCCGTCTCGGCGGCGAGCTTCAAGAGCGCCGCGCAGTCGTCCATCAGCGCCTCGTAGGCCGCACCGGCGCGATACCATTCGAGCATGGTGAACTCGGGCGCGTGCAGCGCGCCGCGCTCGCGATTGCGGAACACGGGCGCGAAGGCGAAGATCTTCTCCTCGCCGGCCGCCAGCAGCTTCTTGCAGGCGAACTCGGGCGAGGTGTGCAGATAGAGCGGCGCGGGTCGACAGATCGGGCCGATCGAGCTCGGTGCGAAGGCGTGCAGGTGCGCCTCGTTGCCGGGCGAGACCTGCAGGCAGCCCGGCTCGACCTCGATGAAGCCCTTGCTCCTCGAACCAGGCGCGGAACGCGGACTTGATGCGTGCCGCGAGCGTCGAGAACGGCCGGCGGTCGGCGTGCGCTTCGGGTGTCCACCAGGGGCGATCGGTGCTCATGCCGCTTCTCTAGACCATCCGTGGTCGCCAAGCACATGCGCTTGGCGGGACGCGGGAAAGGGGCGAAACCGGCAGCCGCCTTGGCCTTTGCAGCGGGAAAGGGTATGAGAGCCCGCAAGTTTCCCCTAATCGGCCGTTCGCGAGCGCGCTGGCGCCGGCGCCGGCCGTCCACAATGGAGAATTACGTGGCTAAGGTCATCGCCTCATCGGTGCGCAAGGGCAACGTGCTCGATCTCGACGGCAAGCTCGCCGTCGTCATCCACGCCGAGAACATCCATCCCGGCAAGGGCACGCCCGTCACGCATCTGGAAATGCGCCGCATCGCCGACGGCGTGAAGGTGACCGAGCGCTACCGCACGACCGACCAGGTGGAGCGCGCCTACCTCGACGAGAAGGACTACAACTACCTGTTCGAGGACGACCACGGCTACACCTTCATGCATCCCGAGACGTACGACCAGATCATCGTCGTCGAAGGACGTCGTCGGCGATCAGGCGCAGTGGCTGCAGGAAGGCATGACCTGCTCGGTGTCGCTGCACGAGGGCAAGCCGATCGCCATCGAGCTGCCGGCGCGCGTGACGCTGGAGATCGTCGAGGCCGACCCGGTCGTCAAAGGGCAGACGGCGTCGTCGTCCTACAAGCCGGCGAAGCTGGCGAACGGCGCCCGCATCATGGTGCCCCCGCACATCGGCACCGGCACGCGCGTCGTCATCATGACCGCCGACGGCTCCTACGTCGAGCGCGCCAAGGACTGACGCGCGCGTCAGCGTCAGTCATTCCCTTCCGGCTGCACCATCATGCGCCAGGCGCGCACCTGCAGCATGCGCTCGGCCGTATTCTCCATCACGCAGTTGGCGCCGATCGGCTGCGCCATGGTGCCGCCGTCGAACAGCGCGTAGGGGATGGCGCAGTCGGCATCGCGCAGGCCGATCCATTGGCGCTGCGCCTTGACGATGTCGTCCTTCGCCTTCCCGTCGACCGCGCCGAGCAGCCGCTGATACTCGGCGTTGAGCAGGCGCGTCCCAGATCTCCGCCTCGCTTGTTGGAGCAGCCGACCATGGCGTGGGTTGATTGGTTTTCCGGTTTGTCGAGGCAGGCGTCGGCGAGGCGGCCGATGCAGTCGCGCGGCTTACCGTTGTCGGCGTCGGCGCTTTTGAGGCACGCCTCGATGATGGCGGCGTCATCCGCCGCGGTGGGAAGCGGGTACGCGACGAGAAGCGCGAGCCAGCAGCCTGCGAGTCTCGCCAGAAGTGTGACATCCGTAAGCCCTACTGATCTTCGCCCTGCGCCATCTCGCGCCAGTTCTTGATGAGGATCGCCCGATCGGCCGTGTGATCGCGCTCGCACTCTGCGCCAAGGATCTTCACGATCGTTCCGCCGTCGTAGAAGTAATAGGGCACGCGGCAATCGGCGTCACGCGCCTCTATCCAGAGCCGCTGCGCCTTCTTCACGTCGCCGGCGGCCTCGGCATTCAACAGCGGTAGCAGGCGCTGGTATTCCGCATTGAGGATGTCATCCCACGCTTTCGTCTCGCCCATGAGGCAATCGACCATGCCGGGCGTCGATTGGCCCTCCGGCTTCTGCATGCACGGGCCAGCCAAGCGATCGATGCAGGTGCGCTCGCGGGCGGCGTCGCCCTTCGCCTCTGCGAGGCAAGCGGAAATCTTGCTGCTTTCGTCAGCGGGTGCGGCTTCGGCAACGGCGCTGGTGCAGACGAGCACGACAAGGCTGATGATGACGGTGCGGAGACAATTCATGGGGCCCTCCATTGAGCGCTAGGCGCGGCACAGTGCGCCCAATGTGGGCCGGACACATTCCCAATTCATTGATCTAGCGCGACGAATTTTGTGCTCGCGATTCAACGAACCGCGACCGGCGCGAGCTGGTCGATGCTGAGCAAGCCCCTGCAGATCAGCCGAGGGACTTCTTCACTTCGAAGATTTCCATGATGCGCGCGCCGCGGTGCGGACCGTCGCACACGAAGGTCCAGCGCCCTTCGGTGTAGGTGTCGCACATCTTCACACCCTTCACGAGGATCCAGTGGCCTTCCTTGCCCTTGTGTACGGCGAGGATGTAGTGCGCCCAGACGTTGCGCGGCTTCTGCATCCACGCCCACAGCGTCGGCCGCTCCTTGCGCGGCTTGGCCATGTGCGTCTCTTTCAGCGTCATCTCGTAGCCGAACTGGGCGAGCGCGGCGGCGACCTCGTCGGCCCCGGTGCCTTTGACGACCGTCTTGCGCGTGCAGTTGCGGTCGGTGCGGATCATCGTCCTCGATCTTGGAGATCGGATAGCCGGTGATGGCCGACAACACGTAGGGGCCGCAGAAGGCGGTACGGCCGGTGTCGTTGTTGGCCTCCGAGAGGCTCGACGTCATCCGCTCAATGCCGGGGAAGCTTCCATGCCGATTGTCCCTGTGACGCCGCGGACGGTGGTTAATGAAATGTCACCGTAAGAGGTTTACGAATGGTTAACGGACGTCTCCTGGCGATCGAGAGGAAGGCAGTCGGGCATGCACGTGGTGGTGGTATTTCTCGAGGCCGAGCGCGGGCGGCAGGAGGAATTGCGCGCGGCGCTCGCGCGTGCATGCCGCGGCCTGCCTCGAGCGCGAGCCCGGCTGCCGGCGCTACGACATCTCGGTCGATCCGCTCGAGGGCGCGTCGTTCCTGCTCTACCAGGTCTACGACGACGAGGCGGCCTACCTCGCCCATCGCGAGCTGCCCCACTATGCCGACTTCCGCATGCTCACCGACCCGTGGGTGCGCACGCGACGTGTGCTCACCTATCAGGCAGTCGCCCTGCAGGGCAGCGCTTGAGCCGCAGCGGAAGCCACCACCACCTGCCAAGTCAGCCGGCCGCACGCCGCATGTGCCGACGTGCTGCAGTCCCCGAGTAAGGCACAGCTGCGCTATCGTCGCTTCGTCCGAATGGCAGAAGGACTGCACCTTGAACGTCTCGTTTCTCCAGGAGCTGCTGAGCTCGGTCGCCGAGCAGAGCCGCGCGTTGCTGCCCAAGTCGCTGTTCGGCGCCGACGCGGGGGAGGATGTCGAGGAGCTGACGCGGGCGCTCGTCTCCGGCACGGGGCGAGGCGTCCGGCGTCGCCATCGCGCGCGAGTTGCTCGACCGCTATGCACGGCTCGATGCGGCGGAGCGGCTGCGTTCTTCACCTTCCTCGCCACGCAGATGCGCCCCGATCCCGAGGCGTGTCGCCGAGGCGGCGCAGGCGCATCTCGAGATCCGTCCGATCGCAAGCCTCGCCACGCTGCAGAAGGCGTTGGAGAGCCCGCGGGTCGAGTTCTTCCGCCGCCTCAACCTCGCGCCCGGCGCCACGCCCGAGATCGTCGGCATGCGCCGCGACCTGCTTGCGCGTGCCGCCGACCGATCCAGCTCTCGCCGCCGTCGACGCCGACCTGCGGCGCCTGTTCTACGCGTGGTTCAACCGCGGCTTTCTCGTTCTGCGCCGCATCGACTGGAACACGCCGGCGGCGATTCTCGACAAGATCATCCGCTATGAGGCGGTGCACGAGATCCAGGGGTGGGACGACCTGCGCCGCCGCCTCGATCCGGCCGATCGGCGCTGCTTCGCCTTCTTCCATCCGTCGCTCGTTGACGAGCCGCTGGTGTTCGTCGAGGTGGCGCTCGATGCGCGATATGCCCGACGCCATCGGCCAGGTGCTGGAGGAGCCGCATGCCGAACGTGCCCGGCAAGCCGCCGACGACGGCGGTCTTCTATTCCATCTCCAATTGCCAGGAAGGGCTGAAGGGCATCACCTTCGGCAACTTCCTCTTGAAGCAGGTGGTCGAGGAGCTGGCGCGCGAGAAGCCGAGCCTCAAGAATTTCGTCACGCTGTCGCCGGTCCCGCAGTTCGCTGCCTGGCTGGAGAGCGTCGCCGCCGAACCGGCGATGCGACGCGGCCGCCGGCGAGGCGCGGGCACTGATCGAGCTCATGCGCCGCACGGACTGGCCGGAAGGCGCCAGCGACAGCCGAGTATGCCGAGGTCGAGACGGCGCTGATGGCGCTCGCGGCGCACTACTTCCTCAACGCCAAGGCGGCCGACGGGCGCCCGGTCGATCCCGTCGCACGCTTCCATCTCGGCAACGGCGCGCGGCTCGACCGCATCAACTTTCTTGCCGACACCTCGGAAAAGAGCATGCGCGAGGCCTACGGCCTGATGGTCAACTACCGCTACGACCCCAAGGACATCGAGCGCAACCACGAGGCTTACGCCAACGAAGGGCGTCGTCGCCTCCTCGCGCGCGGTGCGCAGCCTGCTGAAGCTCAAGCCGAAGGCGCGCGGCCATTGCCGCCGACAGGCCACAGCCGCCGGCGCTTCCGGCCGCCGCAGCCGGAAAAGCTGGAAACCTGACCCTGGGCGACCGGGTATGTGTTGCCGCGTCGGGCGCGGCCCTTGTCACTCGTTGGGCTCCCCATGCACAATGGGCTTCGCGCCGACGCCGACGGACGTCGCGCGCGCCTCAGGTTGAGCTCCGTTCGCAAAGTCGGAGATGGCCATGCGCTACGGTGACGAGGATCGCGAGAGCGAGAACGTCGAGGATCGGCGCGGCGAGCGCGGACCGATGTTCCGTTTTCCGGGCGGCGGCGGCGCCGAAGGTACGCGCATCCAGATTCCGATCGGCGGCGGCGGCGTCAGCCTGACGACGCTGGTCATCATCGGCGTGATCATGCTGTTTCTCGGTATCAATCCGCTCGACCTGTTGAGCGAGGGGCAGTTCCCGCAAGTCCCGCAGATGCCGCAGCAGACCGAGGTGCCGAAGTCACCCGGCCGGCAGGCCAGTCGCGGGCCGGACATTCCGGGCCTGCCGGGCGGGACGAGCGTGCGCACCGAGGACGACATGAAGCGCTTCGTGTCGCAGGTGCTCGCCGACACCGAGGATGTGTGGACGCGGGTGTTCACTGGCTTCGGCCGCCGCTACACCGAGCCGCAGATGGTGCTGTTCACGGGCGCTGCTCGCACCGCCTGCGGTACTGGCATGGCGCAGATGGGCCCGTTCTACTGTCCGCTCGATCGCAAGATCTACATCGACCTGTCGTTCTACGACATGATGAAGCGCAAGTTCGACGCGCCGGGCGATTTCGCGCAGGCCTACGTGATCGCGCACGAGGTTGGCCATCACGTGCAGAAACTGCTCGGCATCGCCGACAAGGTGCAGGAGCTGAAGCAGCAGTCCGATGAGACGGACGCGAATGCCCTGCAGGTGCGCATGGAGCTGCAGGCCGATTGCCTCGCCGGCGTGTGGGCCAACCTCAACGATCAGGTGAAGAACCGGCTGCAGCCGGGCGACGTCGAGGAGGGCCTCAATGCCGCGAGCCAGATCGGCGACGACATGATCCAGCGCCGTACCCAGGGACAGGTCGTCCCCGACGCCTTTACCCATGGCAGCTCGGAGCAGCGCGTGCGCTGGTTCAAGCGCGGGCTGCAGGCGGGAGAGGTCAGCGAGTGCGATACTTTCAATGCAAGCAGTCTTTAGAATGAGGGCTTCAGAAACCGTTGGCGCCCTCTAGGAGTTATGCTGGTCGCCAGGAGATTGTGCCCATAGGCTCGGCCCCATGAAGCCACGCGAAAAGGTCAGGTTGCTCGCCGTTGCCGCCCTCTCGGGCGTGGCCGCCGTTTCGCTGGTTTTCTCGCACCTTCAGAATGCCCAAGCCGCGCCGCCCGGCGCCATGTCGCTCCCAACCGGCCCGCACGCGAACGATAGCGGCATGCCTCCCGCTGACATGCGCCTGCGCGCCATCGTCGCGCGAGCGCGCGATGATTCCATCGCCACGTGGAGCCGCCTCATGCAGGGGCGGGCGCTCGAGGTCGCGGCGGTCAACGTACAGTTCGTCTCGCGCCTCGCGCCGGCCAATTGCTATGGCCTATATCCGGGCGATGGGCCGGCCTACTGCAGCGGCAATCAGACCGTTTTCGTCGGTACCGCGGCTGCCGAACGTCTGATGGCAAAGTTTGGCCCGCAGGCAGAGGCAGGCATTGCCTTCCTCATCGGCCACGAGATCGGCCACCACATCCAGAACCTGAACGGCCGCTTCCACGCGCTCAGCCAGGCGATCTACACATCGCCCGAGAATGGGCCGGACTACGTGCGCCGCTTCGAGCTGCAGGCCGATTGCCTAGCTGGCGTGTGGATCAATGGCAGCGCCGCATGGGCGACGTCGTCGGCGTTTCGCGCCGATCTGCTGGCTGTGCTCACCGACATCGGCGACGACACGGTTCTCACCGGTCAATCGTCCGCGGCCGTCCGTCGCGTCGGACTGCATGGGACAGGCGAGCAGCGTCAGCGCTGGTTCCTGCGTGGAGCGCAGACCGGCGACATCGAGGCGTGCGACACGTTCGGCGCGTCGCAGCCCTAGCATTGCGCGAAATCAGAAGGCGTTGCCGCGGTACTGGCTGACCTCGCAGGCGATGCCGTTGTCGGTCATCGTCTTGCACACCGACTTGGCATCGGCGACCGTCTCGAGCGGGCCGGCGACGAGGCCATAGGTGCGTTCATCCGGTTTGCCGCTGACGACGTAGCGCGGCTGCAACGTTTTCATGGACGCGCCGTGGCGGTCGTTGAGGATCTGCCAGGAGAGACGCAGCGAGTTCGAGCGACGGGCCGGTGGCGAGCAACACGCCGACCGGAGCCGGCTTGGCGGGCGCCGCAGCCTTCGGTGGCTCGATGCTGCCGGTCTCGATAGGTTTCGGCGGCCGCCGGGGTGGCGGCAGGCTTGGCAGCAGGTTGCACGGCGGCCGCCTTTTTCGGTGCGGCCGGCGCGGCGGCGACCTTGTCGGTCGCCTGTGCGGTGGCGGCGCGCTCGAGTGTCTCGACCTTCGTCAGTAGGATGCGGTCGCGTTCTATCGCTTCCTGCATTCCGGTCTTCATGTTCTCGACGTCCATCTTCATCTCGCCGACGCCCTGCTTGATGGGATCGAGGTCGGCGAGCGCCCGCTCAACGGTGCGCTGCGTTTCGACAATCGCCGTCTGCGCTTCGTTCGGCTTGTCGCGCCAGGCGGCGACGAGATCCGGCCGCGCCCCGACGAAGATCAGGTAGGCGAGGGCCAAGGCGCCAAGGCCCATGAACATGAGCACGTTCATCGTGAACGTGCGGCGCCGCGTCGGGCCGATAGAGGGGAGAACGGACATTTCTGCTGCTTCCACGGTTTTCAACGCGGCACAGGGCTGTCATTCGGCAGGTTAGGCGGGACGGTCTCCGCGCCGATCTGCCCTGAAATCACTGGCGGAAGATTGGTGAGTCGGGCGCACGGGGCAACGACAGCACTGGGGCAGCCGTAGCGGTGCCTGTGGATGGCGTCCGCAACCCAAGTAATGGATTGATAAGTAACGAGGTAATTGGACGGCATGTGCCTGCTTAGCAACATGTTGTGCAGCCCTATCCGCAACTCGACCGACACATTGTTGCCGCCTTGTTGGGGCCCGGCGAGCCTCGGTATAGAACTGCACGCGTATCTTGTGCTTCGTCGCGTGAGTCGGCCCGGCCGGGAAGGTTTGGTCCAGCCGCGCCATCGCCATCCATAATAAGCGAGAGCTTGATGAGCCGCCGTCCCCTGCTGGTTGTCGTCCTTGCTGCCGGTCAGGGCACGCGCATGAAATCGGCACTCCCCAAGGTGCTGCACAAGATCGCCGGCCGCTCGATGCTTGGCCACGTGCTGGCTGTGGCGCAACAGCTCGGCGCCGACGCGCTGTCGGTGGTCGTCGGCCCCGACATGGACGCGGTGCGCGCCGAGGCTCTGGCGCATGCGCCGGCTGCCAAGGTGTTCGTGCAGGAGCATCAGCGCGGCACCGCCGACGCCGTGCTTGCCGCGCGCGAGGCACTCGCGGGCCACGTGGGCGATGTGCTCGTGCTCTATGCCGATACGCCGCTGCTGCCGAGCGAGACGCTCGCCGCGCTGCTAGGCCGCCTCGATGAGGGCGCCGGTATAGCGGTGCTCGGTTTCGAGGCCGCCGATCCGACGCGGCTACGGACGCCTACTCGCGGACGGCGAGGGACTGGCTGAATGCTATCCGCGAGGACAAGGACGCCAGCGCCGAGGAACGCCGCGTGCGGCTGTGCAATTCCGGCGTCATGGCCTTCAGGGTCGACGATCTGCTCGGCGTGCTGTCGCGCATCGGCAACAAGAACGCCAAGGGCGAATTCTACCTCACCGACGCTGTCGAGATTGCGCGTGCGAGCGGCGCGCGCGCCGCGGTCATCACGTGCAGCGAAGACGATGTGCTGGGCGTCAATTCGCGCGAGCAACTGGCCGTCGCCGAGGCGATCTTCCAGAAGCGCGCACGCCTCGCCGTGATGCGCGAGGGCGCGACGCTGATCGCGCCGGAGACCGTCTGGCTTTCCTACGACACCAAGATCGGCCGCGATGTCATCATCGAGCCAAACGTGTTCTTCGGTCTCGGCGTCACCGTCGAGGACGGCGCCGAGATCAAGGCCAACTGCCATTTCGAGCGCGCCCGCATCGGGCAGAACGCGCGCGTCGGCCCGTTCGCGCGCCTGCGCCCCGGCGCCGTGCTCGGATCCAAAGTGCACGTCGGCAACTTCGTCGAGGTGAAGAATTCGACGCTGGGTGTCGGCGCCAAGGCCAACCATCTGTCGTACATCGGCGACGGCACGGTGGGGGCGGGCGCCAACATCGGCGCCGGCACCATCTTCTGCAACTACGACGGCTTCAGTAAGCATCGCACCGAGATCGGTGAGGGGGCCTTCGTCGGCTCCAACACCTCGCTCGTGGCGCCTGTGAAAGTGGGCGACGGGGCCTACATCGGCTCGGGCAGCGTCATCACCAAGAACGTCGCCGCCGGCGCCCTGGCCCTCGAACGCTCCCCCCAGGAGGAGCGACCAGGCTGGGCGGCCAAATTCCGCACCATGATGGCCAGGCGGAAGGCAAGGCCCGGTTAGGAATTAGGCAAGCAATCCGGCGGCGAGTAACCGTTGTCGCAGAAACAATCTGTGATTTGAGCGACATATTAAGCAAACGCTAGCAGTATGATAGCGCGCAAGCTTGAAGGATTCGCATCGTATGTGCGGCATCGTCGGAATTATCGGCCGGAGGGCCGTCGCCACGGATCTCGTCGACGCCCTGCGTCGGCTCGAGTATCGCGGCTATGACTCTGCCGGCATCGCCACTGTCGAGAACGGCCACCTGGAGCGGCGGCGTGCTGAAGGCAAGCTGCGCAACCTCGAAGGGCGTCTGCTGCAGGAGCCGCTGAGGGGACACACGGGCATCGGGCATACGCGCTGGGCGACGCACGGACGTCCCACCGAGCGCAACGCCCATCCGCACATGAATGCCCAGGTCTCGGTCGTCCATAACGGCATCATCGAGAACTTCCGCGAGCTGAAGGCGGAGCTCGGCGCCAAGGGCTATGTGTTCGAGAGCGACACCGACACCGAGGCGATCGTGCACGTCGTCGCCGACGAGCTGGCGCAAGGCCACGGTCCGGAGGAGGCGGTGCGCCGCGCGCTCGGACGCCTGCAGGGCGCCTTCGCCCTCGCCATCATCTTTGCCGGGCACGACGACCTGATGATCGCCGCGCGTCAGGGCAGCCCGCTGGCCATCGGGCACGGCACGGGCGAGATGTATCTCGGCTCGGATGCCATCGCGCTCGCCCCGTTCACCGACGCCATCACCTATCTCGACGAGGGCGACTGGGCCGTGCTGCGCCGGTCGGGCGTCGACATCTTCGATCGCAGCGGCAAGCGCGTGGAACGCGCGCTCGTCAAGTCGGTCGCCTCCTCACTGCTGGTCGACAAGGGCAACCATCGCCACTTCATGGCGAAGGAGATCCACGAGCAGCCCGAGGTCATCAGCCACACGCTGGCCAACTACATCGACATGGCGGAAGCCATCGTCAAAATTCCCGATCTCGGAGTCGACCCGGTCAGCTTGCCGCGCGTCACCATCTCCGCCTGCGGCACCGCCTATTACGCCGGCCTCGTCGGCAAGTATTGGATCGAGCGCTACGCGCGCTTGCCCGTCGAGATCGACGTCGCCTCGGAGATGCGCTATCGCGAGCCGCCGCTGGCGAAGGACGGGCTCTCGCTGTTCGTTTCGCAGTCGGGCGAGACCGCCGACACGCTGGCTGTGCTGCGTCACGCCAGGGCGGAAGCGCAACGCATCGCGGCGGTGGTCAACGTGCGCACCTCGTCCATCGCGCGCGAGTCCGACGTCGTGCTGCCGACGCTCGCCGGTCCCGAGATCGGCGTTGCCTCGACCAAAGCGTTCACCTGCCAGCTTTCGGTTCTCGCCTGCCTGGCGCTGGGCCTCGGCCGCGCGCGCGGAACGATCGATCGCGAGCTGGAGCGCAAGCTGGTGCAGGCCCTCATCGAGGTGCCGCGCCACATCTCCAATATCCTGCGCAACGAGGAGCAGTACGAGGCCATCGCGCACATGCTGTCGAAGGCGCGCGACGTCCTCTATCTCGGGCGCGGCACCAGCTACCCGCTGGCCCTCGAGGGCGCGCTGAAGCTGAAGGAGATTTCCTATATCCACGCCGAGGGCTACGCGGCGGGCGAGCTGAAGCACGGCCCCATCGCCCTTATCGACGAGAACGTCCCCGTCATCGTCGTCGCCCCGCAGGACGAGCTCTTCGAGAAGACCGTTTCCAATATGCAGGAGGTGGCGACGCGCGGCGGCCAGATCATCCTCATCTCCGATGCCCCGCCGGAGGCGGTCGGTTGCAACATTGCCGCGCACATCGTCATGCCGACGGCGACGGAGTTCACCAATCCGCTGCTCTATGCCGTGCCGGTGCAACTCTTGGCCTATCATACGGCCGTGATCATGGGCACGGACGTCGATCAGCCGCGCAATCTCGCCAAGTCCGTGACGGTCGAATAAGGGGAAAAGCCCCTCCGGCCGGCCGCGGATTTGCCTCTATATTGAGCTTGGCTTACGGTCGCCGCTGATACGGGGCGGTTCCTGCAGGGGATTTGGTCGGACTATGGGGGACGTTCTGCGCAATCTGACGCTTCTCGCGGCCGTGGCGGCGCTGGCGCTGCCCGCCGTCGCGTTCGATGGCCCCCCGCAGCAGTCCGGCGCCAAGAAGTCGACCGCCGCCTCAAAGAAGCAGCAGGAAGAGCCGGCGGAAGCCGCCGGTGACGACAAGAGCAAGACGGCCGCGCTGGTTCAGCAGACATTCGATGCCGGCAGTCAAAGCTTACGGCGCCGGCAAGAACGAGGAGGCGCTGCGCGCCTTCGAGGCTGCCATGCGTGGCGGTCTGCCGAGCGCACAGATGCCGCGCGCCCTCTATTACCGCGGCCTCGTCTTCCGCAAGCTTAGCAAGCCGGGGTTTGCCGTCTCCGATTTGACGAGCGCGCTGTGGCTCAAGAACGGTTTGTCCGAGGCCGAGCGCGCCGACGCCATCAAGGTTCGTGCACTGGCTTACAACGAGGCGGGCATCAGCGATGTGCCGCCGGTTCCGCAATCGTCGTACGCCGAGGCGCCAGCGCTGCCTGGCCAGAGCAATGCGGCGCCGACGCAAACGGCGATGGCCGGCGGTGCGCCCGCACCCTCCAATGCCCCGGCGGCGCCGACCCAACCAACGTCGAGTTCGGGCGGCGTCGGCGGATTCTTCTCGAGCATTTTCGGGGGCGGATCATCGAGCGCGGAGAAGCCGGCCGAGGCGCCGACGAGCACCGCCTCGATCACACCGGCAGATAGCTCCGGCTGGGGCGGAACCACCGAGGTCTCGCCGGCGGACGCAACGCCACCGCAGCGGGCGCCAGAGATCGCTTCTCCGTTCGTCACCCAGGTGGCCGCCGTCGACCAGCCCAAGAGCTCGGCCAACGATGCGGCGCCCGTCGCCCGCTCAGCGCCGTCGGGCAAGTACAAACTACAGGTCGCCGCCGTACGCACGCGCTCCGAGGCCGAGGCGCTAGCCGGCCTTGTTGTCGGCCGCCATGCCGAGCAACTGGGCGGTCGCCAGCCGCAGGTCGACGAAACGGTTATCGGCAGCATGGGCACCTTCTACCGCGTCCGCCTCGGGCCCTACGCCAGCGCCGAAGAGCCCGAGCATTTGTGCGTGGCGCTGCGCTCGGACGGCTTTGACTGCCTGGTCGTCAACCCATAGCCGCATGGCCCGCGCCGATAGCCGGTGATGGGTAAAGCTGCGCCCTTACGCCCGGCAGAAATCCGTGGGAAAGTCCGGCAACTTCTGCCGACGGGCGCATGCTCCGCTGGGGGACCCACCATGGACGTTCGATGAGCCCAGCCGACCCGCGCAAAGGCCCCAATGACGCGTCCTCCGAGCTGCGCGCCGGGTTGCGCCGGCTGGTGCGCGAGGATCCTTCTGGCGGCGGATGGCACGTCGGCGCGCGGTTACGCAACTATTTCCTCACCGGCCTCGTCATCGTCGGCCCCGTCACCATCACGCTCTACTTCGCGTGGTGGTTCATCAACGTCACCGACGCGTGGATCAAGCCGTTCGTGCCCGCGGCGTATCTGCCGGACACCTACCTTCCGTTCCCAATGCCGGGCTTCGGCCTCGTCGTCGGCATCGCCGCGCTGACGCTGATCGGCGCACTCACCGCCAACCTGCTCGGGCGCACGCTCATCTCGTTCGGCGAGCAGATGGTCGGCGGCATGCCGATCGTGCGCAACGTCTATCGCGCCCTGAAGCAGATCTTCGAATCCGTCGTCAGCGCCACCGGGCCCGGCCAGGCCTTCCAGAAGGTCGGGCTGATCGAGTTTCCCTCCAAGGGGCTGTGGTCGATCGTCTTCGTCACCGGCGAGACCACGGGCGAGGTCGGCGCCATGATGCCCGGCGGCGAGGAAGACCTGCTGACGGTGTTCATGCCGACCGGCATCGTGCCGCCCACGGGTTTCGTCTGCTTCCTGCCGCGCCGCAACGTCATCTTTCTCGACATGAACATCGAGGACGCGGCGAAGGTGATCATCTCCGCCGGCATGGTGACGCCGGAGTCGCAGGCGAAGCTGCGCGACCTCGCCGAGCAGGCGCGGCGCAAGCCGAAGATCAACACCGGCCCCGCCGCCTAGCCCTATGCGGCGCGGAAGAGGCGCACGGCCTCGTCGCACTCGAAGATATAGAGCAGCGTGCGCAGCGCCTGCCCGCGCGGGGTCGACAGCATCGGATCGCTGCCGAGCACCATGCGCGCGTCATCGCGCGCCGCCGTCAGCAGCGCCTCAAATCCGGGCACCTCGGCGACGCGGAAGCCCGGCGCGCCGCTCTGCCGCGCGCCCATCACCTCGCCGCCGCCGCGCAGCTCCAGATCCTTCTCGGCGATGAGGAAGCCGTCCTCGGTGTTCTCCATCATCTCCAGGCGCGCGCGCGCCGTCTCGCCGAGCGGCGCCTTGTAGAGCAGCATGCAGAAGCTCTCGCGCGAGCCGCGGCCGACGCGTCCGCGCAACTGATGCAACTGGGCGAGGCCGAAGCGTTCGGCGTGCTCGATGACCATGATGTTGGCGTTGGGCACGTTGACGCCCACCTCGATCACCGTCGTGGCGACGAGGATTTTCAACTGCCCGGACGCAAACGCCTCCATGGCGGCGTCCTTGGCCTTGTCCTGCATGCCCCCATGCAGCAGGCCCACATTCTCCTTGCCGAACAGCTGCGTCAGGTGTGCATGCCGTTCCTCGGCGGCGGCGAGCTCCGACACCTCGGAGCTTTCGATCAACGGACACACCCAATACACCTGCGCGCCCTCGGCGAGCTGCGCGCGCAGCCGATCGATCAGCTTCTCCATGGACTCCGTCGGCAGCGCTTTGGTGACGATCGGCTTGCGCCCCGGCGGCTTCTCGGTGAGCCGCGACACGTCGAGGTCGCCGTAATGCGTCATGACCAGCGTGCGCGGGATGGGCGTCGCCGTCATGACCAGCACGTCGGTGCCGGCGCTGCCGCCTTTCGATTGCAGCGACAGGCGCTGGTGCACGCCGAAGCGGTGCTGCTCGTCGATCACGGCGAAGGCGAGGTCGCGAAAGACTACGTCCGGCTGGAACAGCGCGTGCGTGCCGATAACGACGTCGATCTCGCCGCGGGCAAGGCGTTCGAGAACGTCCTTGCGGGCGCGGCCTTTCTCGCGGCCGGTGAGGAGGCCGACACGCAGACCCGCCTTCTCGGCCAGCGGTGCGATGGTCTCCAAGTGCTGGCGCGCCAAAACTTCCGTCGGCGCCATCAGCGCCGCCTGCGCGCCGGACTCCACCGCAATGGCCATGGCCAGCAGCGCGACGACCGTCTTGCCGGAGCCGACGTCGCCCTGCAGCAGCCGCAGCATGCGCCGCGGTGCGCCCATGTCGGCCTCGATCTCGCGCACCGCTTCGCGCTGCGCATTGGTCAGCGAGAAGGGAAGCGCGTCCGCCAGTTTTGCACGCACACGTCCATCGCCTTTCACCACGCGACCGGGGCGCGTCTTGAAATTCTGCCGCACGAGGGCGAGTGCCAACTGGCCGGCGAGCAGCTCGTCATAGGCGAGCCGCTGCCAAGGCATGCCGCCGGTCGAAACGTCGCTCGCGTCGGTCGGCTTGTGCAGCCGCTGCAGCGCCGTGCAGAAGTCCGGCCAGCCGCGCGACTTAACCCAGGTCGCCTCCTGCCATTCCGGCACCTCGCGCAGCCGCTCCAGCGCCTGCCGCGTTGCCTTCTGCACGATCTTGCCGGACAAGCCGGCGGTGAGCGGGTAGACCGGCTCCAGCATCGGCAGGTCGCCGCGTGCCTCCGGCGGCACGATGTAGTCGGGGTGCGACATCTGCAGTTTCTCGCCGTAACGCTCGACGCGCCCCGACACGTAGCGCTCCTCGCCCACGGGAAGCTGGCGCTCGATGAACTTGCGCTCGGCGTGGAAGAAGACGAGGTCGAGCTTGCCGGTCTCGTCCTCCACGCGCACCTTGTAGGGTGCGCGGTTGTTGCCGCGCGGCGGCGGGTAGTGCTTGAGGATGCGCACTTTGAGCGTGGCGATGGAGCCCGGCACGGCCTCGGCGATCGCCGGCTCGGCGCGCCGGTCGACGACGCCGTTGGGCAGGTGCCACAGCAGATCGAGCACGCGCGGCTCGGTGATGCCGGCCGGCAGGTTGACGCACTTGCGCATCAATAGGATCAGGCGCGGACCGATACCGGTCAGCGACTGCAGCGAGGCGAAGAGGGGCGTGAGCTCAATCGGCCGCATGCGCGCTAGTGTCCCGATTCCGAAGTTCGCCGGTGTTGGCCGTTGGGCTGTGGAGCGAACTTCGGAATCATAAGGGACACTACAAGCATAGACTTGCCAGCGTGATTCAGATCGAGAAGTTCGCTCCCGACCATGGCGCAGATGACGGCGAACTTCCCGATCATCACACTGGTGGGCCTCGATAAACTTTGGTGGGCTGGCGCGGGAAAGCGTCGCGCCGCGTTAGTGGAGAACCCGCGCCATCCGCCCTTTGCGTGATGGAAAACGGGCGCTATATCAACGTCCCGGCCCCGACGAGCGTGGCGGTCGGTCTGCGCCGCGTCAAGCCTCGCGCGCGGGTTATCCAAGAAAGCGGTACATGATGCAGGACGACCTGGAGACGCGGCGCCGGCGCGCAGCCTATCGCGCATCGCATCGCGGCACCAAGGAGATGGATATCATTCTCGGCCGTTACGCCGAGGCGCGGCTGGCCGGCATGCAGGATGACGAGCTGGACGCCTTCGAACGATTTCTGGCATTGCCCGATCCCACACTGACGCTGTGGTTCTCGCGTGGTGCAACGTCCGCGGACGCCGGGGAGTTTGCCGGGTTGATCGACGCGCTGCGTGCGCATCACGGATTGGCGCCGATCGCGGCCGAAGGTGTTGAAAGCCAATGAGCGCCCGACCGAGCGACGTCGATCACACCGCCCGTACGATCACCGGCGTCCCAGAAGGCCTCGACGCGCTGGTATTGGCCCAGCTCGTCAACGAGGCTGCCTCCGACAAGGCGCCGGGTACGTTGCTGCACGTCGCCCGCGACGACCGGCGCATGGAGCAGCTCGAGCAGGCGCTGTCATTTTTCGCGCCCAACGTGCGGGTCATCACATTCCCTGCCTGGGACACGGTGCCCTACGACCGCGTCGGGCCGGGCTCGGATATCGTTGCCCGCCGCATGGCAGCGCTGGCCAAGCTGGCGCTGGCGACGCGTAAGCATCCGACTATCGTGCTGACCACCGTCAACGCGATCGTGCAGCGCATCCCCTCGCAGAGCTTCATCAAGCGCACCATCAAGGCGATGGCGCCGGGCCAGCGCATCGACATGGCGCGCCTGACGCAAAGTCTCGCCCTCATGGGCTACACGCGCTCGGGCACCGTCATGGAGCAGGGCGAGTACGCTGTGCGCGGTGGCATTCTCGACTTTTACCCGCCGGGCCGCTCGAGCCCCGTCCGCCTAGATTTCTTCGGCGACACGCTGGAGACGATCAAGGCCTTCGACGTGACGACGCAGCGCACGACGAAGCCGGTACAGAAGCTCGCCCTGATGCCGATCAGCGAGGTTGCCTTCGGCGCCGAGGCGGAGAAGCTGTTTCGCACCCGCTACGTCGAGCTGTTCGGCGGCAACACTGGCGATGATCCGCTGTATGAGGCCGTCAGCTCCGGTCACCGCTACCCCGGGCAGGAACACTGGCTGCCGCTGTTCCATGATCAGTTGGCAACGCTGTTCGACTACCTGCCGGGCGTGCCCGTGAGCTTCGATCATCGCAGCGATGAATCCGCCAACAGCCGCTTCGAGCAAATCGCCGAGCACTACGAGGCGCGCACCGAGGCGCTGGAGGAGCACAAGTTCGGCGGGCCGCCGTACAAGCCGGTGCCGCCGGAGCGCATGTTTCTCGACGCCAAGTCGTTCGCCGCCGCGCAGGCCGACCGCCCGACATTCCGGCTGACGCCGTTCGAGGAAGGCGAGGGTCCCAACGTGCGCTCCTGGCGCGGGCGCGGCGGGCGCACGTTCGCCGCCGAGCGCCAACAGGGCGATGTCAACGTGTTCGACGCCGTCGTCGGCCACATCCGCCGCCTCCAGGGCGAGCCGCGCCGGGTCATCGTCACTGCCTGGACGCCGGGCGCGCGCGAACGTCTGGCGACGCTGCTCTCCGATCACGGCCTCAAGGATGTGACGCGGGTCGAAATCCTACGCCGAGGCGCTGGCGCTGCCCGCGCAGGCGACCGCCATCGGCGTGCTCGGCATCGAGCAGGGCTTCGAGACGCCTGAGATCGCCGTTATCGGCGAGCAGGACATCCTCGGCGACCGCCTGGTGCGCCCGCGCCGCAAGCAGCGCTCAGCCGTCGACGTATTGACGGAGGCGACGAGCTTGTCGGTCGGCGATCTCGTCGTGCACGCCGACCACGGCATCGGCCGCTTCTCAGGTCTCAAGACCATCACCGTTCTCAAGGCCCCGCACGACTGCCTCGAGCTGCACTATGCCGGCGGCGACAAGCTGTTCCTGCCGGTGGAGAACATCGAGCTGCTGTCGCGCTACGGTGCCGACGAATCCGATGGGCAGCTCGACAAGCTGGGTGGCGTCGCCTGGCAATCGCGCAAGGCACGCCTCAAGAAGCGCCTCCGCGAGATCGCTTCCGAGCTGATCAAGATCGCGGCGCTGCGCCAGCTCAAGGAAGCGCCGTCAGTCGCCGCGCCGGAAGGGGCGTACGACGAGTTTGTCGCCCGCTTCCCCTACGAGGAAACCGAGGACCAGGATGCGAGCATCGAGGCGGTGCTCACCGATCTGTCCTCCGGCCGGCCGATGGACCGCCTCGTTTGCGGCGACGTCGGCTTCGGCAAGACCGAGGTGGCGCTGCGGGCGGCCTTCGTCGCCGCCATGAACGGGCTGCAGGTCGCCGTCGTCGTGCCGACGACGCTATTGTCGCGCCAGCACTACAAGACCTTCATCGAGCGCTTCAAGGGCCTGCCCATTCGCATCGCGCAGGCGTCGCGCCTCGTCGGCACGGCGGCGCTCGCGGAGACGAAGGAGGGGCTGGCCAACGGCTCGGTGGACGTCGTGGTCGGCACGCACGCGCTACTCGGCAAGTCGATCGACTTCAAGCGGCTCGGGCTGCTCATCATCGACGAGGAGCAGCACTTCGGCGTTACCCACAAGGAGCGCCTGAAGAAGATGCGCGAGGACGTGCATGTGCTGACGCTGTCGGCGACGCCCATTCCGCGCACGCTGCAGTTGGCGCTCACCGGCGTGCGCGAGCTGTCGCTGATCACCACCCCGCCGGTCGATCGTCTCGCCGTGCGCACCTACATCTCGCCGTTCGATCCGATGATCATCCGCGACGCGCTGCGGCGTGAGCGGTATCGCGGCGGCCAGAGCTTCTACGTCGCCCCGCGCATCGCCGACCTCGACGAGATCGCCGACTTCCTGCGCGAAGCCGTGCCCGAGCTGACCTTCGCCCGCGCCACGGGGCAACTGGCGCCGAGCGAGCTGGAAGACGTCATGACCGCTTTCTACGACGGCAAGTACGACGTGCTGCTGTCGACCGCCATCGTCGAATCCGGTCTCGACCTGCCCAACGCCAATACGCTGGTCGTGCATCGCGCCGACATGTTCGGCCTGGCGCAGCTCTACCAGTTGCGCGGCCGCGTCGGCCGCTCGAAGGCGCGCGCCTACGCCTATTTCACCATCCCCGTCGGCAAGGCGCTGAGCGAAGCCGCCGACAAGCGCCTCAAGGTTCTGCAGTCGCTCGATACGCTCGGCGCCGGCTTCTCGCTCGCCTCGCACGACCTCGACATCCGCGGCGCCGGCAATTTGCTGGGCGAGGAGCAGTCCGGCCACATCCGCGAGGTCGGCTTCGAGCTCTATCAGTCGATGCTGGAGGAGGCCGTCGCCTCGATGAAAGGCGGCGACCTCGAAGGCGCCACCGAGCAGTGGAGCCCGACCATCTCGCTCGGCACCTCGGTGCTCATCCCCGAAACTTACGTCGCCGACCTGCAACTCCGCCTCGGCCTTTACCGCCGCCTGTCGACGCTGGAGACGCGCGAGGAGATCGACGCCTTCGCCTCCGAGCTGGTCGACCGCTTTGGCCCGCTGCCCGAGGAGGTCGAGCATCTGCTCGACGTCATGGAGATCAAGGCGCTGTGCCGCCAGGCGGGCGTCGCCCAGGTGGATGCGGGGCCGCGCGGCGCCGTCGTCGGCTTCTATCGCAACGAGTTCGCCAACCCGGAAGGCCTCGTGCAGTACGTGCAGTCCTCGCGCGGGCACCTCAAGGTGCAGCCCGACCAGAAGCTCGTCTATCGCGCCGAGTGGGATCTGCCGGCCGAACGCTTGAAGGGCGTGCGCGCCTTCATCGGCCAGCTCGCCGCCGTCGCCGCCAAAGCGAAGAAGGCCGCCTGAGGCTCAGCTCAGTTTCTTTTTGAAGAAGGCGCGCGAGGGCGTCGGCCGGCGGCCGCGCTCTTCCGGCGCCATCGGCTCCAGCATCTTGATCGCCTGCCAGAAGATGATGGGGAACACGATGACGAGGAACAGGCCGATGCCCATCAAGTCCTTCATGTCGGTGCGGAAGCCGCGATAGAGCACAAGCAGCCCCGAGCCGATGCCGGCTGCCGTCAGCAGCGTGATCATGATCGCCTGCAGGTGGTGCGAGACGACGTACCAGAGACCAACGACGGCAAGGACCGCCGTAATGCCGATCGCGGTCATGACGCCCGGATGCGCGCTCAGATATTGGATCAGCTCGTCCAGCATGCTCTGCCTCCCACCTTCGCGTCGTCCCTCGACCAGCCGTGAGACCTCGGCCGCCAGCCCACTGCCATTAGCACTCAAATCTATGACGTGTGCAAAGCAGCGGACGAAAAACTAGCCCCGCGGCGCGGATGCCACAGCGTTAGCCTGTGGAAAATCCGGCGGGAAGGCGCAGCGCGCCGCGCATGAGCTTGCCGTTGGCGGTTCGCGGAAGAGCCTCGACAAAAACGATGCAGCGCGGGCGCTTGTAGGCGGCGAGCCGGTCGGCGGCGAAGCGCTCGATGTCGGCGGCATCGTGGCTCGTCCCGGGATGCGCCACGACGAAGGCGGCGATGACGCTGACGTCGTCGCGCACCTTGACCTCGGCGCAGGCCACCTCGGCGACTGAGGAATGTTCGGCCAGCGCCGCCTCCACTTCCAGCGGCGAGACGCGATAGCCGAGCGCCTTCATGAGGTCGTTGGCGCGACCGCGGTGGAACACGTAGCCCTCCGGATCGATGACGGCGAGGTCGCCGCCGACGAACCACTCGCCGCGATAGACTTCGCGTTCTTCCTGCGGCCGTTGCCAGTAACCGAGCATCAGTCCCGGGTCGGAGCGGTGCACGGCGAGCAGGCCTTCTTCGCCCGAGGGCAACGGCTCACTGCCGCCGTCGAGCGGCAGCACGGCGAGGCGCCGCCCCGCTTGCGCCTTGCCGACGGCGCCGGGCTTGCGCGGCACGCCGGGACCCGACGACACGTAGGTCGAGATCTCGCTCATGCCGAGCGCTTCATAGAGCGGCCTGCCGGTGCGGGCTTCCCAGTCTTCGAACAGGCCCGGCGGCGGCGTTTCTCCGGCCATCAGCCCGTGCCGCAGAACGCCGAAGTCGGTGGGCGCGGGTTTGGCGTACTTGAGCATCTGGCGGTAGACGCCGGGGACGCCGGCGAACAGCGTCGCGCCGGTCTCTGTTATCAGGCGCGGCCACAGCGCCGGATCCTTTTCGCCCGTGTAGATGATCGCCGTGGCGCCATTGGCCCAGGGATCGGTGAGCCCGGTGCCGAGCGTGAACGTCCAGTTGAAGGCGCCCGCATGCAGCATGCGGTCATCGGGCCCGATGCCGTACCAGCCCTGATACATCGGCCGGCGTCCGAACGCGGAGCGCTGGGCGTGCAGCACGCCCTTGGGCAAAGCCGTGGTGCCGGACGTATAGATGAGGAACGCCGGATCGTCGGCGGCGGTGTCGGCGTAGCTCGCCCGCGGGGCTTCGCGCAACATGCGGGCGATGGCGTCGGCATCCAATTGCATAGCGCCGGGCGGTACGGCGCTGCCTCCGTGCACGACGGCTTCGGCGCCGCTGTCTTCGAGCAGGAACTGCACCTCGCGGTCGGTGAGCTGGGAGGAGGTCGGCAAGCGGCACGAAGCCGCCGGCGATGGCGCCGAAAAAGGTGAGCGCGTAGGCGCTGGTGTTCTCCAGCCGGATGAGGATGCGGTCGCCCGGGGTTAAGCCCGCCGCCTTGAGGCCGCCGGCGATGCGCAGCACCGCCTCCTCGAGGTCGGCGAATGTCCAGACCTCGGCGGGCGGCGCCCCTGGTGCGTCCATGACGAGCAGCGCCGGATGCTTCGGCCGCGCCGTCGCCGCTCGGCCGATCGCATATGCGGCCATGTTAAAGCGCTGCGGGAGCGTATCGGCCGCGTCGGTCATTTCGCGTCCGCCGACCACCAGCTATCGACGTTGTAGCCGAACAGCGGCGTCACCTCCGGATGCTGCAGCCGCGTCCAGTAGGCGACCCACTGCTTGGGGACAAAGAACAGCGGGATCACGTAGTCGCCGGACAGCAGCACGCGATCGAGCGCGCGCACAGCGGAGACGAAATCCTCTTCGGTCTTGGCCTCCAGCATGGCCTGGATCATGGCGTCGGCCGCGGGGTTCTCGACACCGGCAAAGTTATAGGTGCCCGGAGTCTTTGCCGATGCAGTAGACCAGCGGAACAGTTGCTCGTTGCCCGGCGACAGCGACGACGACCAGGTATTCTGGATCATGTCGTAGTCGTAGTTGGTCAGCCGTTGCTGGTACTGGGCGCCATCGACGACGCGCAGCTTCACCTTGATGCCGAGGCGTTCCACATCGCGCGCGAAGGACAGCAGCAATCCCTCCTGCGAGGTCGACGACGCGAGGATCTCGAACTCGATCTGACGGCCGCTCTTGGCTTCGACCAGGCGCCCGCCCCGCAACTCGTATCCGGCCTCCTGCAACAGCCGAAACGCCTTTTCTTGATTTTCGCGGCCGCGGCCCGACCCGTCCGTCGTCGGAAAGCGGTAGGTGCCGGCCATGACGGCCGGCTTCACCGCATCGGGGAAGGGGGCCAAAATCTCGCGTTCCCGCGTATCCGCAGGACGCCCCGCCGAGGCAAGGATAGAGCGCTCGAAGTAGCTCTGCGTGCGCTGATAAAGGCCGGCATAGAGGGTGCGGTTGATCCATTCGAAGTCGAACAAATAGATCAGCGCCTCGCGCACGCGTGCGTCCTTGAACACCGCGCGCCGGATGTTGAACACCAGCGCCGTCATGCCGGCCGGCAAGGCGATGTCGAACTCGCGCTTCACCGCACGCCCGTCGCGCATCGCGGGGAAGTCGTAGCCGTTGGCCCAGCGGCGCGGATCCTCCTCCGGCCACAGGTCGAGCTGCCCCGACTTGAAGGCGTCGAACATCACCGACGCCTCGCGGAAGTAGTCGAAGCGGATTTCGTCGAAGTTGAAACGTCCGCGGTTTACAGGCAGATCGCGGCCCCAGTAGTTCTCGTCGCGCACGAGGGTAACCGAGCGGCCGGCGTCGACCTTGCCGACCCGGTAGGGGCCGGAGCCTACGGGGAATTGCAGGCTCGTGTTCTCAAACGTGTCCGGGTTGATGGCGTGCTTGGGAAGTACCGGCATGAGGCCGATGATCAGCGGAACCTCGCGGTCGCCTGCCGCATCGAACGTGAATCGCACGGCGTGATCCGACAGCCGCTCGGACTTGGCGACCTTGGCATAGTACGTGCGGTGATTGGGGCGCCCCTTCTCCTTCAGGAGCTGCAAGGAGAAGATGACGTCGTCGGCGGTGATCGGCTTGCCGTCGGAGAAGTGCGCCTGCGGATCGAGGTTGAATGTGATCGACGAGCGATCCTCGGGCATCTCCACCGTCTCGGCGATGAGACCGTAAAGCGTGAAGGGTTCGTCGAGCCCGCGCGCCATCAGGCTCTCGATGGTGAAATCGCGCGTGCCGTTGACGGCGACGCCCTTGATGATGAGCGGATTGAGGCTGTCGAACGAACCGAAGGCGCCGATGACGAGGCGCCCTCCCTTCGGCGCGTTCGGATTGACGTAGGAGAAGTGCGTGAAGCCGGGCGGCTCCTTCGGCGCCCCATAAAGCGCGATGCCATGCGTCGGCTCTGCGACGGCCGGTGGTATCCAAGACAGCAGCGCAAAGGTGAGGGCGGCGGTCAGCTTGTGCAGCATTCGGACTCCGGGCGCCTGTCTGCTTTTTGCGGCTGCGAGGCGAATTGCTGCCCTATTATCACACGTTAGCGCTTCGGCTACGCCGCGCGGCGGCAGGTCTCGGCAACATCCTGCGTTGCGCCTTTGCAACGATGCGATGAACGTGATGGCGCGTTCGCGCGCGTGCCAATTCTACGGCCACGGGATTGCCGCAATCCGGGCCTTACTGCCGCACCCATGAGCGCCGAGGGGCGTCATATAGGCGCGCAATTCGTGCTCGCCACCGAGGGATGAGCTGGTCGGACCAGTTCTCTAAGAGAGGTTTGTATTCATGACAAAGAACGTTGCGCACCTCCTGGGCAAGGGGCGGAGCGCTCGCGGGGTCGCTGCCATGTGCGCCGCCGTCGGGTTGGCCGCCGTGATCGTAACTCCGGCATCGGCGCAGGATCCGGCTCCCGCGGCTCCAGCAGCTCCGGCCGCCAAGGCCCCTGCCGCCGGCGCTCCCGCCGCCAAGGACAAGGCCGCTGCCGCTGCCGACAAGAAGAGCGCATGGGTGAAGTTGTGCGAGAAGGCGCCGTTCAACACCAAGGACAAGGACGGCAAAGAGGTCAAGAACGAGAAGAACATCTGCCTCACGCACCATGAGCGCCTCGATGGCAACACGGGCATGGTGATGGTGTCGGCCGCGATCCGCGAGATCGAAGGCAACGACAAGAAGAGCATGATGGTGATGGTGCCGCTCGGCATGGCGCTGCCGCCGGGTCTGCGCGCTGCGGTCTATACCAAGGAGCAGTGGGCTCAGGCCGCCAAGAACGAGAAGATCGACGAGAAGACGCTGAAGCCGATCGCGCTCAAGTACTCGCTGTGCCACGCCGCCGGCTGCACCGCCGAGGTCGAGGCGACGCCCGAGATCGTCGAGCAGATGAAGACAGGTGGCGGCATCATGGTGATCGCCATGAACGCTGGCGCCCAGCCGATCGGCTTCCCGGTCCCGCTCGACGGTTTCGTCGAGGCGTTTGCCGGCAAGCCCGTCGACAACAAGGAATACGCCAAGGCGCGCGGTCAGCTCATGGCGCAGATCCGCGAGCGTCAGCAGGCTGCGGTCGAGAAGTACAAGGCCGAGCAGATGAAGAACCTGCCGCCGCCGCCGCCGGGCGCCGCCGGCATGGCACCGGCAGCACCGGCCGCCAAGAAGTAAGCGCGCCGCAAAACTTGCACGACCAGAAACCGCTCGGCCATACGGCCGGGCGGTTTTTCGTTGAGCGGATGTTTCGAATTAGTGGGACTGCAGGAACAGCGCGCGGTAGCCGCCCTTGTCGTCTTCGGTGAACAGCTCGCTGACCTGCGGGTGGCGCAGCGGCTGACCGGTCTCGTCGGGCAATAGATTCTGCTCGGAGACGTAGGCGATGTATTCGGTCTCGGCGTTCTCCGCGAGCAGATGATAGTACGGCTGCTCCTTGTGCGGCCGGATCTCCTCGGGAATGGACAGCCACCATTCCTCGGTGTTGTCGAATTCGGCATCGATGTCGAAGACAACGCCGCGGAACGGATAGAAGCGGTGGCGCACGACCTGCCCCACTGCGAACTTTGCTTGCTTCACCGTGCTCATAGTGCGCGTGCCCGTTTATCCCTGGCCCATTCGAAGTGAGCGGGTCGCGGCTGTCAATCGCACACGGCAAACTCGGTTCACGAAGTGCGGCATTCCGACCGCACCCTATAAACCGTAAGCGGCGGCCTTTTCGGGATCCTTGGCAGCGACGATGCGGGCGAGATCGACGATTACCTTGGCCTGTTTCCAGGTGGCATCGTCCTGCATCTTGCCGTCAATCATGACCGCGCCGGTGCCGTCGGGCATCGCTTCCAGGATGCGTTTGGCGAAGGCGACCTCCTTGTCGTCTGGCGAGAATACGCGCTTGGCGACGTCGATCTGCGTCGGGTGCAGCGACCAGGCGCCGAGGCAGCCCTGCAGGAAGGCATTGCGGAACTGCGCCTCGCACGCGGCGGCGTCGGAAAAGTCTCCGAACGGTCCGTAGAAGGGCTTCAGGCCGTAGGCGAGACAGGCGTCGACCATCTTGCCGACCGTGTAGTGCCAGAGGTCCTGCTGGTAGAACGCCCGCTTGGCGCTGCTGTCGCCGCTTCCATCGGCCAGCACGCCATAGTCGGGATGCCCGCCGCCGACGCGCGTGGTCTTCATGCCGCGCGAGGCAGCCAGATCCGCCGGTCCGAGGCTCATGCCGTGCATGCGCGGGGAGGCGGCGGCGATGGCCTCGACATTGTTGACACCCTCGGCCGTCTCGAGGATGGCGTGAATGAGGATCGGCTTCTTGACGTTATGCTTGGCTTCGAGCTGGGCAAGCAATTGGTCGAGGTAGTGGATGTCCCAAGGCCCCTCGACCTTGGGCAGCATGATGACGTCGAGCTTGTCGCCTACGGCGGCGACGATCTCGCGCACGTCGTCGAGCATCCACGGGCTGTTGAGGCAATTGATGCGCGTCCACAGGCCGGTCGATCCGAAATCGTTGTCGCGCGCCATAGCGATGAAGCCAGCGCGCGCGGCTTCCTTCTGGTCGGCGGGGATGGCGTCCTCGAGGTTACCCAGGACGACGTCGACCTGACCGGCGATGTCCTTGATCTTGGAGCGGATCTTCTCGTTCTGCGGCGGCACGAAATGAATCATGCGCTCCAACTTCACGGGGAGCGTGCGGTAGGGTTCAGGAGCCCCGATGGCGAGTGGGGCGTAGAATTTCTGCGGGGTGCGGCTGGCGGCCATCGCGATTGGAACTCCCGTGTTGCAGCGCAGCGCACTCTATTGGCCCGCAGGCGCGAGTCAACGTGAGCGCTGCCGCGGCAAGCGGCGCGGAGGCGTACGGAAGTCGAAGCGCAGACTAAGGCTTGGCTGGCTCGAGAGCGGCAACGATGGCGCGCAGATTAGCGATAAACACCTTCGCCCGCGTTGCCGGCAACGCCTCCACCAACGCGTCCTCGATGCGCCCGACGATGGGCTCGGATGTCTTCAGAACATCCTTTCCCGCATCGGTGAGCGACACCGCGTAAGCGCGCGCATCGTGGCGCGTGCGCCGCCGCTTGACCAAGCCTTTGCGGACCAGCAGTTGCACGACCTGCGATACCGTCGACCGGTCGATGCCGGTGGCGTTGATGATATCCTGCTGGCTGAGGCCATCCTTCTCGCCCGCCACCACCAGTACTGTGTACTGGGTCGTCGTCACGTCGAGCCCGTTCATGTGCGATTGGAACAGCTCCCCGGCACATTGATGAACGCGATGTAGGAGATGCAAAGTCGAAAAATTCAAGGTTCACCACCTGCGCGAGTGTTTGCTAGTCTGGGCTCGGAGAAGTTGCACGCCGAATGAAACCTTGAATTCCTGACCCTCGGTGAACTGATTAAACAAGAGATGCGCGTGCGCTGCTTGACCGACACGGCACAATCGGTTGACCGTGGGGGAGATTTCGCGAGCAGGGGAACGATGTCTGTCGCCTTCACAACGGGAGATCTCAATCCGCGTGATCGCATTCCCTATTGGGTGGATGTGGCAACCCAGGCCTACTTCAGGCATGGGTTCGACGCATCGGCGGAGACGTTCGTTGGCAATCTTTACGCCGAGAAGCTCGACAGTATCGTCTTGTCTAGCTGCGTCTGCGGTCCGTGCCATGTAACGCGCACACGGCAAGACGTGGCACGCGACGATATCGACGAACTGATCCTGTGTGTCCGGCTTTCGGGCCGCTCGATTTTCAAGCAGGGCGATCGCGAGATCGTCGTCGATCCCGGGACCGTTTTACTGCAGGACTCCGGACGTCCGATGGAGGTCGAGTTCCTCGAGTTGACAAAGTCGATTTTCGTCAACATTCCGCGCGCGGGCCTGAAGGCACGCATCGGTGACGCGGCATTGACCGGCGCCGTGTCGACGAAGGCTCCGATTGCCGGGTTGGCGGCGGAATTCCTCACCCAACTCGCGGCGCGCGCCAGCATGCTAGATGCAACCGTACATCGACGCCTGTCCGAGCAGGCAATTGATCTGATTGCCCTCACCATGTCTCCCGCCGGCGGCACGCCGGCACTATCTTCGCCCCGCGCCAGCGCACTCTTGCGCCTGAAGATGGCGATCGAGGCGCGCCTCAGCGATCCAAACCTCAAGCCGGCATCCGCAGCCGCCGCAGCCGGTATTGGCGTTCGCTACGCCAACGACCTGCTCGCCGAGGAGAACTTCTCGCTGGAGCGCTACATCCTGCACCGCCGCCTGGAGCGCTGCCGCAGCGCGCTCGGCGATCCGCTACAGGAGCATCGCATGGTTGGCGAGATCGCCTTCAGTTGGGGATTCTCCGACCATTCACACTTCACGCGTCGCTTCCGCGCCGCCTTCGGCATGACGCCCGGCGATTACCGGCAACTGCAGCTTGCGGCCGATCGATAGTTGCGACCATTTGCCTGCGCCGCTGGGCGTTTGTCGCGTCAAGCTTACACTTCGGTAATGCTGCGGACATCAGTTGGCAACGCACGCAGCGTAGGATCTTGCCATAGGGCTGGAGCCAGCAGATGCGCATCCTGGTCGTTGAAGACGATGCCGAAACCGCCGCCTACATCACCCACGGCTTCGCCGAGGAGGGCCATGTCGTCGAGGCGTTGGACGATGGACGCGACGGTCTTTCCCAGGCGATGGGCGAAACCTACGACATCCTGGTCGTCGATCGCATGCTTCCCGGGCTCGACGGTCTGTCGCTGGTCCGTGCGTTGCGGGCGGTCGGTCACAAGGTACCGGTAATCTTCCTCACCTCGCTGGGTGGCGTTGATGATCGCGTCGACGGTCTCAACGTCGGCGGCGACGATTATCTTGTGAAGCCCTTCGCCTTTTCCGAGCTGCTGGCGCGCGTCAACGCGCTGGCGCGGCGCCCGCACCTCAAGGATGCGGAGACGGTGCTGCGTGTCGGCGATCTCGAGATGGACCTCATCGCCCGCACGGTCGCACGCGGCGGCGACGTCATCGACCTGCAGCCGCGGGAGTTCCGCCTGCTGGAGGTTCTGATGCGCAACAAGGGTCGCGTTCTCACCCGCACGATGCTGCTCGAGCGCGTGTGGAGCTTCCATTTCGAGCCGCGCACCAGCGTCGTCGAGACCCACATCTCGCGCCTGCGCACCAAGATCGACCGCCCGTACGCCAAGGAGCTGATCCATACCGTGCGCGGCTCCGGCTACACCATGCATGATCAGCAATGACTTCTTCAAGAGAACGCCGGTGCGCCTCGCCGGCGCCTTCGCTGTTCTCTTCGCACTGACGGTCATCGCCCTCGTCACCGTTCTCTATTTCACCCTCGTATCCGAGCTCGATGCCGCCATCCGCCAGCATGTCGAGGAGATGAGCGACACGCTAAAGGCGATCGACCGGCAGCAGGGCTTCGACGATCTCGCCGCGGTCGTCGCCGAGGAAGCCGAGTCGGTGCGCGACTTCGACAGTCTTTTTCTGCTGCGGGGCGAGGACGGCGCCTTCCGCGCCGGCAACGTCCAGAACGTGCGCCTCTTCAACGGGTGGGGCGAGCTAGACCGCTCGTGGCTGCCAATGGTGGCCGACAAGGGAAACCCCGACGACCGTTTTTTCGCGATATGGACGCCTGTCTCCAAAGGGCATCTCCTCGTCGGCGGCAGCGATAGGGAGATCCGCGAGGTCCGCCGCATTCTGCTGCACGGTCTTGGATGGGCGCTGGTCGCCACGTTGCTGCTTGCCGTCGGCTCGGCGACGTATTTGGCGCGGCGTGCGCAGCAGAAGATCGACGTGTTCGCGACGACGCTGTCGAAGGTAAGCCGCGGGGAGATTTCCGAGCGCGTGCCGGTAACCGCCTCGCACGACGACCTCGACCACGTTGCCGCGCAGATCAACGCCACGCTGGCGCACCTGCAGAAGCTGATCGAAAGCGTCAACCAGGCTTCATCCGACATCGCCCACGATTTGAAGAAGCCGATTGGCCGGCTGCGTCGCCGGCTGGAGCTGGCGCTCGGCAGCGCCGATGATGCCGATGCGTTCCGAACCCAGGTCGAGCAATCGCTCGCGGAGCTCGACAGCATCGTCGAGACGTTCGAGGCGCTGTTGCGCATCACGCAGCTCGAGGCCGGAGCCCGGCGTGCGCGCTTCACGCGCGTGGAACTCGGCGCGGTGCTGGCCGATATCGCCGACATCTACGAACCGGTAGCCGAGGAATCGGGCGATCGGCTCGTCAGCACCGTCGCTGTCGCCGAGCGCGCCGAGGTGACCGGAGATCGCGAGCTGCTGACGCAGTTGTTCGCCAACCTCATCGAGAACGCCATCCGTCATTCGCCGCAAGGCACGCGCATCGAAGTGGGGCTGACGCAACGCGGCGAGCATCACGTCGCCTTCGTCGCCGACAACGGTCCCGGTATCCCGACTGATGAACGTGACAACGTGTTTCGCCGCCTCTACCGGCTGGAGCGCGAACGCACGACTCCCGGTAGCGGCTTGGGGCTCAGCCTGGTGGCCGCCATTGCCGAGCTGCACGGTGCCGCCGTGGAGCTGGACGATAACGCGCCGGGGCTGCGCGTCGAGGTCTCGTTTCCGCGCGCCTGAGGCGCACAATCATAAAAAGGGGTGCAATGCACGAGGCATTGCACCAAGGAAGGCGTTCGGAGGAGTTAGCGTATCGTTAGCGGCAGTGACGGTGGTGGTGACTCCACCAGCAATGGCGATGGTGGCGGTGCCAGCCGGTCTTGCTGATGAGGGAGAGATGCGAGGCGGCGGGAACCGCCGACCTTGCACCGGGAACGGCTGCCTGGCCGGAGGTGGCTGCGAGGCAGAGAACGATGGCGCTGCCGATGAGGGACAGCGGAATGTAGCGCTTCATGGTGGACAACTCCCGAGCATTCCGCGCGCCGAGACGACGTGCGGAGGACAGAATTGGATCTCGCGATCCGGTTTGCACTAGAGGGGCGGCAGGCCCGAGGGCCTGCCGCATTGAGGCCCGGGGGCTTACTTCTTCACGCACTTGGCGCCGGCGTCGTCCCACTTCATCGTGGAAATCTTCTCGCAGGCGGCTTTGGTCTTGGGGGCGCCCTTGGCCATAACCGGGGCGGCGACACCGAAGGCAACGGCGGCGAGGACGGCGGCGGTCATCAGCTTCTTGGACATTTGACTCTCCATCTCTTGTTCGGGTGCTTCATGATCACCCGCGCAGCAGACTGCGCCGCGACCTTTGCGGTCACCTGACCCGCCGCATACGCTTTGGTAAGGAGCGGCGTTCAGCGAAAAAGCCGCGCAATTGCTGCAGTTTTTTTAGAGATGCAAGGTGCGCTTCGTGCGCGTCAGGCGCGCTGCTGTTTGCGATAGTCGCTCGGCGTGCAGCCGAAGACGCTCTTGAAGCGGCGCGTGAAGTGCGACAGGTCGGAGAAGCCCCAGCCGAACGCGATGTCGCCGATGGTGCGATGCGACTGCCGCGCGTCGGACAACGCGAGACGGCAGCGCTCGAGGCGCCGCTGAACGATGAGCCGTTGGATCGACAGACCTTCCTCGGCGAGCAGCGCGTTGGCATAGCGCACGCTGATGCCCGCCGACGCGGCCGCGGTTGCAGGGTCGAGACCAGGATCGCTGAGGCGGCGCTCGACTGCTGTCCGCAATCGCAACAACGCAATGGCTCGCGCCGATGAGAGCGCCGGCCTGTCCTCGCCTCGTTCGGCGGCCAGCGCCAGCGCCACGAGATCGAGAACCTGCTCACCGATTTGCGCACGCGCGGTTGGCGTGAGGTCGTCGAGGCGCTCTGGGATCATGCGGATGAATTCCGACGTGAGGCTGCCGATACCGGTGGCCCCACTCATTGTGCAAGCGGTGAGCTGTGAGCTCGATGCCACGCGCGCCTTCATCGCCCGGTGCGGGATCTTGATAATGAGCAGGCCGTACGGTCCCGGAAAGAAATTGCTGCTGGTCCGCTGGGCGTCGAGGAGCATGAAATCACCTGGACCCATCGCATCATCGCGACCGTCCTGGCTCATGATCGACGTCCCGGAAAGCTGGGCACACAGGAAAAAGACGTTGTCTTCGCCGTGCGGAATGCCGCGGGCATTTCGCGTGCTCTCACGCAGGCCATCGCTCTCTACGCGAGAGATTTCAAGCTGGTCGAAAGAAGCGTGGTGAATGGTTGCGCGGAAGTTCGTGGGGCCCTCCAGGCGGCACTCATGATTGACGAAAACCTTGCATGCAACATCGTGCCAATAGGCAAGCCGGTCGCGCGGTGAAACATCGGCAGTCGTCAGCACTTTCTGCATCGGCGTTCCCCACCCCTGCTCCAAGGCCCGTGCCGAGTCGGGCTGATAAAGGAGGATAGCGGGCGCGCGATCACGTCACCACAAGACCGGACGCTCAAGCGCGCTTCTTCAGTGGACTGCGTCTTTCGGCGCGTTCAGTTCCACCGCCGGTTGCTCCACATCCACTGTTCGGGCGCCTCGCGGATCCACGACTCGAACTGCTGCTGCATGTGGACCATGGTCCAGCGGATATCCTCGGCTTGATTGGATGTGCGCGGCACGCGCAGTTCCTTCAGCTCGATCTCGAAACGGCTCTGCGTGCCGATGCGCTTGCAGCGTGACAGCCAGATGCGCGCCCCGACGCGCCGCGCGATCATGGCGCCTATCGCCTGTGTCTTGGCATCGCGCCCGAAGAACGGCACCGGCATGCCGGTGCGATCGTAGAGATCGCAGACGAGGCCAAGCCGGCCGCCTCGACGCACGAAGTCCATGATGGCACGCGCCGTCCGCTGGTCGTCCCCGTGATCGCCGACGTTGCCGCGGCCGAACAGGCCGTCGGGGTAGAGCTCCTTGCGCTGATCGCGCAAGTATTGGTCGACGTAGGGATTGGTGACCGAGCGATAGACGGCGGCGGGATTGGCCCCTGCCCAGGTGAAGGGGAGGATCGCCAGCTCCCAGTTGCCCATGTGCAGGCTGACGCCGACGGCCGGCCCGAGCTTGTCCTTGTAGCGCGAGAAGATGTTCTGACTGACGATGTCGATGCGCTCGGGCTCGGCAAGAAAGCGATCGATGCGCATGGTCTCGACCATGACGCGGCCGAGATTTTCCCAGTGTGCAAGCGCGATGGCCAGGCGCTCGGCGTCGGTCTTCTCGGGAAAGGCGATGGCGAGATTGTCGAGCGCGCGTTTATGGCGCTTCGGATTGATGATGGGCGCTAAGCGTCGCCAACACCAAGCCGAGGCACCGGTGGCGATGGCGAGCGGCAGGGCGCGGAAAAAACCGGCGACCAGCCGTAGCACCACGTATTCGGCGCGCCACTGCAGGTCACGAAGGCGTTCCTTTGTCTGCATCGGCCAGCAGCAATCTCAAGTTCCAAGGGCTGCGGTCATGCCCAGCCCATGGGCGTGCGTCAAGAGCCAGAGGCGGCAGGAGACGGTGGCGGCTGCATCAGGCGCGGCGCTATGAACGAGGGCCCCAGGCCTTCACGCATGGCCAAGCGGCGCAGCGGGCCGACGTTCTTCAGGATATGCAACCCGATGCCGCGCAGCGCCTGCACTGGGGGGGCGCTCGACAACAAACTGCGGTTGAGCAGGTCGACGGTCCAAATGCGCGATGCGATGTCCGTGCGGCGCATGCGACCGTAGGCCTCGAGCACCGCCGGCGCCGCGATATCGCCGCCGGTCGCGAGCGCGTCGGCGACGCAGTCGGCAATGCACGCGGCATCGCGTAGGCCGAGGTTCAAACCCTGCGCGCCGATCGGCGGAATGACGTGCACGGCTTCGCCGACGAGCGCGATGCGATTGCGCCCGGCCGATTGCGCCGCCATGCCCGTGAGCGGAAAGACGCCGCGCGGTCCGATGTCGCCGATGGCACCGAGCATGCCCTGCAAGCGCAGCTCGAGCGCTTGCCGGAACGCCGTGTCGTCAAGCGCGGCAAGCTCCTTGGCAACGTCGGGACGCTCGACCCAGACGAGGCTCGACGTGCGCCCGGGCGACGGCACAACCGTGAATGGCCCCGCTGGCCGATGGAATTCCGTTGAGATGCCGCCATGCGGACGCTGGTGCGCGAAGGTGCAGGCGAGGGCGCTCTGCTCGTAGGACCAAGTCTTGACCGGGATCTGCGCTGCTTGCCGGCAGAGGGACTGCCGGCCGTCGGCGCCGACGATCAGCTTGGCGGCCAGGGTGCGGCCATCGGCAAGGCGAACCTCGGCACCGGTATCCGTGACGACGACCTCGTCGACGTTCGCATAAACCAAGGTGAGCTGGGGTAGTTCGCTGGCGCGCCGCCGCAACGCCTCGACGAGGTGCACGTTCGGCACGTTGTAGCCAAAGCGCTCCAAGCCCGCCTCGGCGGCGGTGAACGCTACCTCTGGGGCGCGCAGCAACGACCCCATATCGTCGATGATGCGGATGCCGATGATGGGCTCGCCGGCTTGCCGGCAAACGCCGCCGACGCCGAGGTTATCCAGGAGCGTGATCGACCCCGCAAACAGCGCCGCCGTGCGCGTGTCGCGGCTGGCCGGCCCCGCGCCGATGACGACGACGCGCACGCCGACCCCGGCGAGCGCCAGCGCGGACGCCAATCCTGCCGGGCCGGTGCCGACGACGCCAACGTCGAAAGAAGTGTCGTTTTTCATGACAAGGCCACCCTACCCTAAATGCGAGCAGAACTAATAAGAGTAAGGAATTTCAATAATCTCGTGGCGAGACCGCAACGCGGGCCGTGTCACAAACTGTCACACATCGCTTTGCCGTTTACGATCCTCGAATCACTCGCGTAAGCCTAGTGCCAGCGAAGCCCACCGGCGGGGAATACGGCGGTGCACGGCTGAGCGGCGTGGTCAGCGTAAGTGCGTATGCGTTTGTAATTGCTGTGCAGTTGCGTCGATCGAAGGCCGAGTTGAGGCGTACCTTCGTGGGAGTGTGTATATGTTCGGGGGAATAGGTAAGGCAGGATGGGCAACCATCCTTGTCACAGGTGGATTGATGCTGGGGGCCAGCGCCTCGGCCCAGGCCGCCGATTTGGGCGGCGATTGCTGCGGCGATCTCGAAGAGCGCGTCGCCGAGCTCGAGGCGACCACCGCCCGCAAGGGCAACCGCAAGGTTAAGCTCGAAGTCTCCGGCCAGGTCAACGAGGCGTTCATCTGGTGGGACGACGGAGTTGAATCGAACGCTGGCGTCTACACCAACGACAACGCTCGCACCCGCTTCCGCTTCAAGGGCGACGCCAAGATCACCGACGACGTGAAGGCTGGCTTCCTCCTCGAAATCGGCATTCGCGGCGCGAACTCCAAGCGTTTCGATCAGGAGGATGTGAGCGGCTGCACCAACACCGTGCCATCTCAAGCCAATCCGACTCCCAACTGCGGCCTCGATGTCCGCCACAGCGTCTGGTACATCGACAGCAAGAAGTACGGTCGCGTTTGGGTGGGCTTGACGGGCGGCGCCGGTGAATTGGTCACCGAAGTCAACCTGGCCGCTTCGAAAGACGTCCTGAAGTACTCGGACATCGAGGATACCGGTCTCGGACTATTTACGCGGACTGCCGGCGGCACTCGTCTTGCCACCCAAAGCGGGACCAGCGGCCGTACGGGTCTCGAGTGGCGCCAGCTCATCCGCGGCGGCGGTGATCAGCCCGGTGAAGGCCGGCGCTGGAACATGATCCGCTATGATACGCCCGAGATCTTCGGCTTCGTGGGTACGGTGAACTTCGGCGAAGACGACACTTGGGAGGCGGGTCTGCGCTATACCAACGACAAGTTCCACGGGTTCAAGCTCGCCGCTGCCATCGCTTACGGTGAGAATACTGAAGGCCGGTGGATGCCTACAACGCCGATCCCGTGCCTGGCTATCCAGTGCCTGGGTAATAACCTAGTACATGGGCTCGGTTTCGGAACTGCCGGTCGCCCGGATACGAAGTGCTCGCAGCTCGGTGGATCAATCAGCGTCATGCACATCGAGTCGGGCATCTACGGCAACTTCGCCGCCGGCTACATGAAGGACGATGCCATTGAACACCGATCCCGGCTTCCAAGCCGTTGGGCAAAATCCCGGATGATCGCAGCAGCTTCTATGCCTTCGAAGCTCGGCATCGAGAAGAAGTGGCATGAACTGGGCAAGACCACCTTCTTCGGCCAGTACTATCGCAATGAAGGCGGATCGCAGGACCGCACAGTGATCACGGTCCCTGATGGTTTTGCCTGGAACGATCCCGAGAATACGGCGCACCCCCGCTGGCGCCTTCTCAAACGGTGATCTCAAGTCGTCTACACTCGAGTCCTTCGGGCTAGGCGTCATCCAGGGGATCGATAAGGCGGCGATGCACGTCTATGTCGTCTACCGCCACTACGAGGGCGACATCCTCACCACCGGTACTACTCGCCAACGCCGGAACCAAGATCGAGCTCGACGACCTCGACGTTGCGATGGGCGGCGCCATCATCAAGTTCTGATACGCGCGCAAACCCTAGACTGACTAAGAGAGCCGCCCCTCACCGGGCGGCTCTTTCTTTTGCGGCGAATCTCCGGTTCTGAGCGGGCGAAACGGGGGTAAATCGCGATCACAGTGGATGGTGCTATTGTTGATGCGCATCTGCCACATGGCCCAACGATCACACTTGCTGGGACAATCGTTTACCTGGGCTTAACTGGCCCTAAAACATCCTTGTCTTCAACGGCGCCAGACAGCATTTTCGCGTCGGGGCGACTTGAAGATGACGTTGCGGGGTTTCGCTATGAGAAGCCGGTTCGTAGTTGCGCTGGCGTTGGTTGCGGCAGTTTTCGCCGGCCACGGCGCGTTTGCGTTCCAAGAGCAGAAGGGCAGCACCCCGCCGCCTTCCGAGGCAGCGCCGGCTCCCGCTGAAGCCGCGCCCGGCGACGCCAAGGCCGGGCTCACCGACGAATCCGCACCCAAGCCCGAGGCCGGCACCGAGATCCGCATTCCGGGCCTCGGCAAGCTCGGCGTGCTGCCGAAGATGGATTTCGGCCTCGAGCTGCTGTACGGGGCGGCCGAGAACCAGGCCGTCGGGCAGCCGACGCCGGCGCCAAATCCCGACGACGACCTGACGGTGCGCGGTTCGGTCAAGCACCGCTTCTGACCCTCGGGGCTCGGAGGGGACGCCCATGCTGCCCCTCCGTTGGAAGGATCTGGCAGCCGCAAGCGTCCACCTCTTCACCGGGCTCGGCGCCGTGTGCGGCCTGCTGGCTGCGCTGGCGGCATTCGACGGCGCGTGGGAGCGCATGTTCGCCTGGCTTGGCCTGGCGCTGATCATCGACGGCATCGACGGCACCTTCGCCCGCATGGCCCACGTCGAGGAGCGCCTACCGCGCTTCTCCGGCGAACGCCTCGACCTCGTCGTCGACTACGTGACCTATGTGTTCGTGCCGGCGCTGGCGCTGCTGCGGGCCGGCTATCTCACGGGCACCGTCGGACTAGTGATTGCCGCGCTCATCCTGCTGTCGTCGCTGTATCATTTTTCCGATCTCGCCAGCAAAGGGGAGGACTACAGCTTCATCGGCTTCCCCGCCGTCTGGAATATCGTCGCCTTCTACGTCTTCGCGCTGTCGCCGCCCGGTTGGCTGACATACGCGATACTCACCGCCTGCGTGGTGTTGACGTTCGTGCCCATGCATTGGGTGCACCCGATGCGCGTGAAGCGTCTGCAAGGTCTAACGCTCGGCATTACGGTTGCCTGGTCGGTCGCCGCCGTCGCGGCGGTCTGGCATGGCTTCCCGCCGCCCCTGTGGACGCAGGCCATCCTCGTCATTGCGGCAATGTATGTCTGCGGGCTGACGCTCGAGCGCTCGTTGCGACCGCGCTGGGAGGAGTAGCGTCAGCGGCGTGCAGCGTCCCTGAAAGCGTCCCAGGCCGGCTCGTCGCCGAAGCGCGAGGAGAGGAAATCGATGAATACGCGCGTCTTGGCGGCGAGATAGCGATTGGGCGCATAGAGCGCAAAGATGCCGAGCTCGGGCGGCGGGTTGTCCGCCAGCACCTGCACCAACCTTCCCGATCCGATGTCAGGGCCGACGAAGAACGTCGGCAGGATGGCGATGCCGTTGCCCGACAGCGCCGACGTGCGCAGAACCTCGCCGTTGTTTGAGCAGAGAGCCGACGCAATCTGCACTGAGACGAACTCGGCCCCTTGTCGCAGATGCCAGCGGTGCACCGCCGCCATGTGGCCGTAGGCGAGGCATCGATGCTTCACCAAGTCCTGCGGAACGAGCGGCGTGCCGTTGGCGGCGAGGTATTCGGGGGAGGCGACGAGCGCCAGGCGCGCCGGGGCGAGCCGCCGGGCGATGAGGCTCGAATCCGCCAAGGCGCCGATGCGCACCGTGACGTCGACGCCTTCCTCGAGCGGGTCGATGAAGCGGTCGTTCAACACCAGCTCGATACGCAGCTCCGGGTAGCGCGCCATGAACTCGGCCACGGCCGCGCCGAGATACATGGTGCCGAAGGACATCGGCGCGTTGATCTTGAGGACGCCGCGCGGCTCGTCGTGCAGGCGCGAGATTTGGATCTCGGTCTCCTCGACGTCGGCGAGGATCGAGACGCAGCGTTCGTAGTAGGCAAGCCCCGCCTCGGTGGGCGTCACCCGCCGCGTCGTGCGGTCGAGAAGGCGGGCGCCGAGGATCTGCTCGAGCTCCATCACCGCCTTGCTCACCGCCGAGCGCGTCAGGCCAAGCCGCCGTGCTGCCTCGGCGTAGCTGCCGGAGGCCACCACTTTGGCAAACGCATTCATGGCGTCGAGCTTGTCCATTGTCGCCATTATGGAACCAGAGTGGTTCATATTCTGTGGATTGAGCGCGCTCGGTCAACGGCCGATATAGGTTGGCAGTAGACGCCGGCTCTTCCGGCGCCCCTCAGAAAGGGAGATGCAACATGTTGACCCTTCGCCGAGCCGAGGAGCGCGGCCGCGCCAACTTTGGTTGGCTGGACAGTCGCCACAGCTTTTCCTTTGGCTCGTACTTCGACGACAAGCACATGGGCTTTGGCCCGCTGCGCGTCATCAACGACGACCGCGTCGCCGGCGGTGGAGGATTCCCTACCCACCCGCACGCCGACATGGAGATCGTCACGTACGTTCTCGAAGGCGCGCTGGAGCACAAGGACAGCCTCGGCACCGGCTCGGTTGTTCGTCCCGGCGACGTGCAGCGCATGTCGGCGGGATCGGGCATCCGCCACTCGGAGTTCAATGCCTCGGAGTCGGATCCCGTGCACCTCCTGCAGATCTGGATCGTCCCGGAGAAGCGGGGGCTCACGCCGAGCTACGAGCAGAAGACGTTCTCCGATGACGACAAGCGCGGCAGGCTGCGCCTCGTCGGCTCGCGCGACGGGCGTGACGGCTCGGTGACCATTCACCGCGACGTCGACCTCTACGCCAGCGTGCTCGGCGACAAGGACAGCGTCAGCCACGAATTGAAGGCGGGGCGCGTCGCCTGGGTGCAGGTTGCGCGCGGCAGCGTGACGCTCAACGGCGAGCAGCTCTATCCCGGTGACGGCGTCGCCATCGAGGCGGCCGGCGCTCTGGAGCTGACCGGCACGTCGGATGCCGAGGTGCTCGTGTTCGACATGGCCGCTTAGTGCTGCCTTCCGAAGATGGGCCGGCCGCCGCAAGGCGGCCTGCCCGTTCACGGCTATCCACTATGGAGGCGACCATGACCAAGGTTCTCGTTCTCTATTACTCGAGCTATGGCCACATCGAGAAGATGGCCGGCGCCGTTGCCGAAGGCGCGCGCGAGGGCGGCGCCGACGCCGTCGTCAAGCGGGTGCCGGAACTCGTGCCGGAAGAGTTGGCGAAGAAATCCGGATTCAAGCTCGATCAGGCCGCGCCACTTGCTACCGTCGATGAGCTCGCCGACTACGACGCCATCATCATCGGCACGCCGACCCGCTTCGGCAACATGACGGCGCAGATGAAGAACTTCCTCGACCAGACCGGCAGCCTGTGGGCGCAGGGCAAGCTGATCGGTAAGGTGGGCGCGGTGTTCACCTCGACGGCGACGCAGCACGGCGGGCAGGAGAGCACGATCCTGTCGACGCATACCGTGCTCTTGCACCAGGGCATGGTCATCGTCGGGTTGCCGTACTCATTCGCCGGGCAGATGGACCTCAGCGAGATAACCGGCGGATCACCCTACGGCGCTTCGACGATTGCCGGCGGCGACGGCTCGCGCCAGCCGAGCGACAACGAACTGGCCGGTGCCCGTTATCAGGGGCGCCACGTGGCGCAAATCGCCGCCAAGCTGGCCGCACGGTGACGCGTCATAAGCTTTGCACTTCTTCTTGGTTTGTCCGCGCGGCCCCGCTCAATAGCTTTCCGCCAAGATCGACATATCGAGCGGACGCGGGCATGGACAAGCGGTTCTGGTATCCCTTCACCTTCAAGGCGCGCAATACGCGTATCTATCGCGTCTCATTCCTCATCGCCGAGGAAGCCACCTGGGATCATCGCTTCCATGATCTCGACGGCCGCGAGCTCGAGGCTCCGAGCCTCAATCTGACACGCGCCGAGCTGCGCGCTGTGCAGGTGAGCTGCGACGGCGCCGTCGGCGCGGAGCCGATTGCGTGGAATGCTGAGCCGAACGTCGATGCTCGACGGCTCGAGGAAGCTCCCCAGCCGCAATCGGTCGCCTAGCGCCCAACCCCTTCATTTCTGATGCTTTAGAAAAAAAGATGCCCCCGCGTAGCGTCCAAGGACTACGCGGGGGCAAGATCTCCGCTAGGGCGGAGGCGAACCGCTGACCGGCCACGTGCCTGCAGCCATCAGGCGTGACGCGGAGTGCGGCCCGAACACATCAAACGTATTCCAGCTCCGGCACGCGGCGGCTCGACGGCCGGCGCTTGCGATGCGCGCCGTGATCGAGCGCCGCACGGTGTGCCGCCTGCGCCGTCGCGAACTTCTTGCCGTCGAGCGAGCGATAGGTGCTCAACGCCGAGTGGAACTGGAACGATGCCTCGCCGGCTTCGCGCACGACGATGCCGACTGCATCGCTGCCGATTTCGATGATGTAGGCTTGTGAAGACATGAGCTCACCTCAACGCCGGGGCGACCGGCGTTCCTTTGCATTGCTTTGATGACAGTTGTTTCGCGGGGTTGGCGCTCTGCGCCGCCTAGCTACGCTTCAACAGCAAGTGCAACAGGAGTGGCCCATCGAGCCGCCGATCGGCGGGTGACGGTCTTTGGTCGAATACACGACGCTTGCCATGGTTCTTCTCCTTGGAGCCGAGGCCGTGCGTAGAAACACGGCACCTTAGCGTTTGGTTTCGCGGCGCAACCTGCTCTGCAAATCACCGCGGCCGGCGTAAGCCGACGCGTCCATACATGGGTGCGGGAGGCATGAAGGTCAAATACGAAGACCTGCAATATTTAGAACCCAGGCAACGAACGACGGACGATCGGCCGCCGCGCGGCTGGTGGTGCGGTGTCGGCCGGCTACTGCCGCGTGAACCGACATCGATCGAATTCGTGACAATGTGCGGCGCAGCATTGAAAGCGCCGGTTATCGACGGGCGCTGATGCAGCAGAAAATAGAATATCGACATGCCGATTTCTTCGTTGCCCAATTTGTCGCAGCGCGCGTAGGCTCGGTGCCAGGGCACGAGCTACGATCGGAAAGGCGCTTATTCACGGGGATATCGACCAGCAATCAGAGCGAGGTACCGCCATGGCTACCACTCTCCTTGTTCCCGGATTAGACGGCGGTGGCGACGGCCACTGGCTCTCCTGGATTGAAGCATCGGTCTCCGATACGCGACGTGTTGTCCAACCAGACATCAAGAGCATGGACCTTTCGGCGTGGTCGGCGTCCGTGCGCTGGCACATCGACCGCATCGATGGCCCCGTGTCGATCATCGCGCACGGATTTGGTTGTCTTGCCGCCGTGCGCGCCGCGTTCGATTACGCCGACCGCATCGAGGCCGCGCTCCTGGCGGCGCCGTTCGATCCAGACAACCTGCGCCTCGCCTGGATGTTGCCGGAAGAGCCGCTCGGATTTCCCTGCGTCATCGTCGGCAGTTCTAACGATCCGCACATGCGGCTCAGCAAGGCGGCCTTCTGGGCAGGTTTCTGGAGCGCCGAGTTCGTCAACGCCGGGCGTGTCGGCGGCCTCGACGCCGCATCGGGCTTCGGTCCCTGGCCGGACGGCCTCGCCATCTTCGAGGATCTGCGCCGGTCGCCGGCAGCGCATCTGCGCCATGTCGGTGGCAAGGAGCTGTCGCACCTGTCGCGGGCCATCTGACAGACGACTGAGCTGTCAGCGCTTGATGCGGAACTGGATCGGCAGCGACAGATGGATGGTCAACTGCGGCACGTCGGCGGGCGGTGTCGGAAACGGGCTGGCGCGGTTGAGCACCTCGATGGCTTCCTTGTCGAGCAGGTCCGAGCCTGAGCTCTTATCGAGGCTGGAAGAGATCACCTTGCCCGAGCGGTCGATGGTGAACGACACGTTGGCAACGCCTTCGTGACCGTTCTTGCGGGCGTCGTGCGGATACTTCTTGTGCTTGTTGAGATGGAAGACCAGCGACTTCTGCCAGCTCATGGTGGCTTCCGAGGGCTTGGAGGAAACGCCCGCCTTGGGCGCGGCAGGCTTCTCCGCCGGCGGCGCCTCGACCGGCGGTGGTGCGCTCGTCTCCTGCGAGGCGACCGACTGCTGTGGTAGCGCCTTCTGCTCCGGCCGCGGGTCTTCCTCGACCTCCTCGGTCTCGATCTCCTCCACGGGCGTCTGCTTTTGCAGGACGATCTCGGGCTCGGGCGCCAGCGGGGCTTCCTCGACCTTGGGCACCTCGATCTCGGACTTTTCCTTGATCTCCTCGGTCGGGGCCACCGCGGCTGCGGCTTCTTCGGCGCGCACGCCGATGGCGAGGTTCAGCTTCTCGGTCGGCGGGGCGACCGCTACCGGGGCGAGCTCGAGCAAGAAGGCGCCGGCGTCCTCTTCGCTTGCGTCCTCCTCCGGCCAGTTGATGACGGCGATGGCGCCGGCCGCGGCGTGCATCGACACCATCAGCGCTGCGGCCAGCAGCCAGCGGCGGGCGCGCGCGCCCGCGCCCTCGAGCAGTTCCAGATGCGCGCTCATGGGGCGGAGGGCTCGGCTCCGGCCGACGGGACGGTCGGCGGGGTAGCCGGCGGCGTGGAGAGCGGAAGCGCGGCGCCCGGCGCGGCCGGGGCCGTGGGGGCGCCTTGCACGGGCGGCCCCTCGAGACCGACGAGGGCCACCTTCAGATAGCCGGCAGCACGCAGCGTATCCATCAGGCGCATCAGCTCGCCGTAGGGCACGGCCTTGTCGGCGCGCAGAAACAGGCGCTTGTTGCGGTCGCTGCTGGTCTGCGCGTCGAGCGCCGGGCCAAGACCGCTCCACAGCACCATGTCGTTGCCGACCGCGAGCGACAGATCGGCCTTCAGCGTCACGTACAGCGGCTTGTCGGGTTTGGGCGCCGGGTGCGCCGCCGACACCGGCAACTCGACCGGCACATCCACCGTCGACAGCGGCGCCGCCACCATGAAGATGATGAGCAGCACGAGCATCACGTCGATGAATGGCGTGACGTTGATCTCGTGCGTTTCCGAGATGTCGTCGTCGTCCTGCAGGCGACTGGCCATGGCCTACTCCTACTCCGCCGCGCGCAACTCGGGCCGCACGCCGCGATCGAAGTCGCGTGACAGAAGCCCCAGGACGCCGACGGCGGCGTCGCCGATGAGAGCCTTATAGCCGCCGATGGCGCGCGCGAAGTGATTGTAGATGATCACCGCGGGGATGGCAGCGACGAGACCGATGGCGGTGGCCAGCAGCGCCTCGGCGATGCCGGGCGCGACGATGGCGAGGTTGGTAGTCTGCGCCTCGGAAATGCCGATGAAGCTGTTCATGATGCCCCATACGGTGCCGAACAGTCCGACGAACGGCGCCGTAGAGCCGATGGTTGCCAGCACGCCCGTGCCGCGATTGATGTCGCGTCCGGCGGCGAGCTCGATGCGGTCGAGGCGCGCCGAGACGCGGTCTTTGATGGCGTATTTGTCGGCGACGTCCCAGGAGGCGCGGGTCTCGGCGATGGCGGCGCGGATCATCGCCGGCACGGCGCCGCGCTTGGTGTCGATGAGGCTCGCCGCCTCGGCGATCGAGTTGGCTGTGGCGAGCTTGCGCAACGCCGAGCGCACGCGCCGCTTGGCGGCCCACAGCTCGATGCTCTTGGCGAACCACACCGTCCAGGTGACGACCGAGGCGAAGGCGAGGCCGATCATCACCGACTTCACGACGATGTCGGCCTCCATGAACATCTTCCACGGCGACAGGTCGCGGGGAAGGTTGTGGGCCCCAACCATGGGCGCGGGTGAGCTGGTGGCGACCGTTGCCGGCGCGGGCGTGCCGGGCGCCGTCACGTCATTGGCGGGAGCGGAAGGTGAGGCGGCAACGTTGGGCGCCGGCGTCGTCTCGGAAGCGGCTGGAGGTGTTGCGCCCGTCTGCGGCTCCGACGCCGCGGGTGCCGGCGTGGCAGTGGGCGACGTCGACGCCGCGCCGGGTGTCGGGCTGGCAGGCTCGCTAGCGGAAGGAGGCGCCGTCGGCGCCGGCGGCGTGCTTTCCTGCGCAACGGCGACGGCCAGTCCACCGAGCGTCAACACCAACGCAATACCGGCCAGTTTAGAAACATTCGAAAATAGCGAGCGACGAGAAGCCATGGCGCCGAATTCTGTTCCAATGCTGGAGAGTTCAAGCCCCATAGGTAATACCTGACTATGCATGTCAAGTTTGAACTCAATTATGCGACAACGCGAAGAGGTATAGCGGGTTATGCGCAACAGGGAACGCCTCTCCGTGACGCAGAGCAAATGTAGGCGGCGCAACTTTGTCTGCGAATGCGCTTCTTGCTTTCCCGTACGCCCTTTCTGAGGCGGCGCGAGCGCGCTATCTATTCACCATGACACAAAAGCCAATGCCCAAAGACGAGTCCGAATGGCGCAAGCAGTTGACGCCGGAGCAGTATCGGATCCTGCGTGAGAAGGGGACGGAAGCGCCTTTCACCGGCGAGTTCCTGCACGCCGAAGCCGATGGCACCTTCACGTGCGCGGCGTGCGGCAACCCGCTGTTTGCCTCGGACGCCAAGTTCGATTCCGGAACGGGGTGGCCCTCGTTCGACGAGGCACTGCCCGGCGCTGTCGAGCAGCACACCGACGCCTCGCACGGAATGGTGCGCACCGAGATCACCTGCGCGCGTTGCGGCTCGCACCTGGGACACGTCTTCGATGACGGCCCGACGGGAACCGGCAAACGCTATTGCATCAATTCTGTGTGTCTCAATCTCGACGAGAAAGAATGAGCCGCGCTCGGGTCAGATGCCGGCGTACCACTCGTAGCCGAGATCTTCCCAGAAGCCGCCGCGCCCGCCCCGGATCATCGTAAAGCTCGGCACCGCCTCGATGCGCTGCACGTACTTTGCGTGCTTGTAGCCAAGCTGGCGCTCCACTCTGAGACGGAGAGGCGCGCCGTGCGGCACGCCGAGCGGCGCGCCGTTCATGTCGTAGGCGAGGATTGTCTGCGGGTGGAAGGCGTCGATAAGGTCGATGCTCTCGTAGTATTTGCCGTTGCGGCCGAGCGTGTCGGCGCAATGGAACACGAGATAGCGCGCTTCCGGCTTGAGGCCAACGCTTTGCAGCAGTGGCGCCATTTGCGCGCCGGTCCATTTGCCGATGGCGCTCCAGCCCTCGACGCAGTCGTGACGGGTGATCTGGGTTCGCGCCGGCAGCTTGCGCAACTCTGCAAGGCTCAACGAGGTCGGGCGCTCGACGAGCCCGCCGACCTCGAGGCGCCAGTCAGCAAAGCCAGTCTGTGCCGATTGCTGATAGAGAGGGTCGGTGACGTCGGTGGAGCCGTTGGCCTTGAAGTGCTTGGAAAGGTCCGCCTCGGTGTATTCGCGAGCGAGCGAGCGGGATGACAGCGCCAGCCGCTGCACGCGCTCCGTCACGCCCTCGGCCTTGTAGAGCATGTCGCGGAATGACGGGCTCTGCGAAAGCTGATCGCAGCCGCCTAACATGGCGGCGCCGCCGACTGCCGCGCCGCGGATGAGGAAGCCGCGGCGGCTGAGGCGTTCATTTGCCATGCGAGGCCTCCTCGGGCTCGATCGCATAGCGACCGGTGATCATCGAGCGGATGTTGTTCCAGGCGCCCGAGGCAAAAACCATGAACACGTGCACGATGACGAACAGCGTGATGCCGGTGGCGCAGAGGAAATGGATGGTGCGGGCCGATTGCCGTCCGCCGAACATGTCGAGCATGAACGGGAAGGCGGCGTTCATCGCCGGCGACATCGTCAACCCGGTGAGCACGATGAGCGGCAGGAGGCCGAAGATCACGGCTAGGTAGGCCAGCTTCTGCAGCACGTTGTAGCTCTTCGCCTCATCGCCCTTGGGAAAGCGGAAACGGACGTGCTCCCAAACGGATTGCCCGATGTGGCGCAACTGTCCGCGCGTCGGGGCGAGGTCGCGGCGCACATGACCGCTCCACGCCGCGTAGATGAGATACGCGAGCCCGTTGAGCACGAACAGCCAGGCAAAGAAGAAGTGCCAGCGGCGCCCGGTTGCGAGGTCGCGATAGGAGGGGAGCGTGATCCAATGCGGGAAGCCGCGGCCCTCGAGCTCGCCGTTGGCATCGCGCGACAGGCCGAGAACGCCGGTGGTGTCGAACTTCGTCGAGCCGATGGTGGTGACGCCGGCGTAGCTGCCGTCGGCGCGCTGCACGGCATCCATGCTCAACACGGCGCGATCAGGCTCGGATTTCTCGCCGAAGTACAGCGTCGGATGCGCGTTGAAGATCTGCAGCCCGCTGAGCAGGAGGACGAGCAGGCAGAAGGCGTTCACCCAATGCGTGATGCGCACCGCCAGCGTGTGCCGGTAGACGATCTCCGTATGAGGTATGGCGACTGAGCTGGCCATGGTCATCTTTCCTCGCGATCCTCGCTTGGCAGCGCCGATGCGCGCCGCATCTACTCAGAAGCGCGTTGTGATCTCCGTAAGCCAAGCCGGCGATGCCTCAACGAGCGCGGCTTCGATGCGCTTGTCGAGACCTGAGAGGATCATCACGCCGATCACGACGAGCAAGCCGCCGAGCACGAGCTTACCGCCCTTGCCGGCGTCAAGCAGCCGGCCGCGCCAGCGCATCAACGTATCACGGGAGAGGAGGCCCAGCAGCAGCAAGGGCAGCGCCGCGCCCAGGCCGAAAGCGAGCATGACGAGCGCAACCTCGGCCAGATCCTGCCCCTGCGCCGCCAGCACGGAGGCGGCGCCGAGCGTTGGTCCGACGCAAGGGCTCCAAACGGCGCCGAGTAAGAGGCCGAGCGCAAACTGCCCCGAAAGGCCGGCGGTCTCGATGCCGCCGAAGCGCTCCTCGGTCCAGCCGCTGATCGGCGAAGCGGCAGCGGCAATCTGCGTCTGCAGTTGCGGCACAAGCAGAATGATGCCGAGCGCCACCAGCATGGTGGCGGCGATGATGCGGAAGAATCCCGCATCGAGCCCGATGCCGTAACCGATGGTGGCGATGAACATGCCGACGGTGACGAACGACAACGCCAGCCCCGAGGCGAGGGCGAGCGGCCCCAGTCGATGCTCGCTCACGGCGCTGACAAGGATGATCGGCAGTAGCGGCAACACGCATGGCGACAGCGTGGAGAGGATGCCGGCCAGGAGGGCGAACAGGGCGCTGCCGAGAAGCATTTCCCTACTCCCGGCGGCTAGTTCAGCGCCGAGTCGATCAGCGCCGTGATCGAAGCCGGCTTCGTATCGCCGACAGTGCGGCCGGTTTCGGCTTTGCCTTTGAAGGCGATCAACGTGCTCTGCTTGCGCACGTCGAAGCTCTTCAACGCATCGGGCTGATTGTCGTAGTCGATCTTGAACACGGTTACCGCGTCGTATTTGGCATTCTGCTTCAACTCGCCGAGCACCTGCTGCTGTGCCTTGCAAACCGGACACCAGGGAGCGAACGCATCGACCAGGATAGGTTTGCCGGCGTCTTGCGCCGCTGCAAATGCTTTCGCATCGAAGGGCTTTTCATCGAACGCCCAGCCGGCCCCGGCACTCGCGGCAACGGCAATAAGTGCAACGGTGGCAATCTTGATGAATCTCACGGCCTGCATTTGATCCTCCGGGGGCGGGGCGAAGCGAGGTGTACCGCATCATACGCAGCGGCGGCTGCGGTCGTTACAGGAGCTGGCCGATGGGGCCGGTTCACGCGGGAGCGAAGCCGGGAAGGCGGGATGCGGGAATGCGCAGCACGATCCGGCAGCCCTGCGCCGGAGTCTCGATCGACACCGAGGCGCCCCACGCATCGGCGATGTCGCCGACGATGGCAAGGCCAAGGCCCGCTGATCCGCTTTGATCGAGGCGTCCACCGCGTCGCAGTGCTTCCTGTGCCCGCTCGGGCGGGATGCCCGGACCGTCGTCGATCACGGCGAGAACGACGACGCCTTCCTCCGCCCTGGCGCGGAGTGTGACCGCCGAGTGCGCGTGCCGCGCCGCATTCTCGGCGAGGTTACCGAGGGCTTCGGTGAGATCTTCCGTGTCGATACGCGCCATGAGGCCCGGCGGCACGTCGACCGTCCAGGTCACGCGCTTTCCTTGCGGGGTGCGCTCGGCCACGCGCACGACGCGTTGCGCGACCGCCGCCACGCTTGCCGATGCGTTGGCGGCGTTGGCCCCGCTGCGCGCACGCACCAGCTCGCGCTCGACGTGCCGGCGCATGCTGCCGGCGATGTCCTCGATCTCTTCGGCAAGCTCGCTCTCGCCCTTCGCCTTCAAGCGTTCGGCGTCGCCGCTCAAGAGCTGCAGCGGCGTCTTGAGCCCGTGCGCTAGGTCGGCGGCGCGCGTGCGGGCCTTCTCCACCTGCCGCTCGCGCGCCTCGAGCAGCGTGTCGATCTCACGGGCGAGCGGCAGAACCTCATCGGGGAAGTCGCTGCCAAGCCGTCGCGCTTCCCCCGAGCCGATGGCGGCGAGCTTGCCGCGCATCGCCGCCAGCGGGCGCAAGCCGATGGCCACCTGTGCCCACGCCGCCGCCGTCAGCAGCGCCGCCAGCACGACGAGGAGTGGGATGAGGGCACTCGTAAACCGATGAACCGCAGCGCTCAGCTCGGCGCCGTCGATGCCGACGGCGACGCGCGCCGTGCGTCGACCCAGGCGCTCGGGGAGCTCGATGCGCCGCTGCAGCACGTGCAAGGTTTGTCTGTCGGGCCCCGACAGGTCGTAACTGGTGACCTTGTCGTCCACCTCGCGCTGCGCCGGCAGGGCGATGTCGAAGTCCCACAATGAGCGCGAGCGCAGCACGGGCCCGTCCGGCTCGACCACTGCCTGCCAATAGAGTCCCGACAACGCACGCTGGAACCGCGGATCGGCGGGCTGGCGCACGACGGCAAGCTTGCCGTCAGCGCCGGAGTCGATGCCAGCTATGACTTGGTCGAGGTCCGTCGCCAGCTCGACGTCCACCCAACGCTCGACATGGCGCTCGAACAGGAGTGTCAGACCGACTGCCGACAGGGCGACGGCAGCAACGACAAAGGCGGCGGCGCCGGCGAGCAGCCTGAGGCGCAGCGACCCGAAGCTCATGCGGCGCCATCCGTAATCAGATAGCCGAAGCCGCGTCGCGTCTCGATGGCTTCGGATCCGAGTTTCTTGCGCAGGCGCATGATCAGCGCCTCGAGCGCGTTGGCGTTGCGTGCGTCGTCGTCCCCATAGAGGTGCTCGATCAACTCGTGCGGGGGCACGACGCGCCCCTTGTGGTGCATAAGGTAGGCCACCAGCCGGTATTCGAGCGGGGAGGCCTGAACGGGCGTGCCGCCGGCAAGGATCCGCATTTGCCGCGTGTCGAGCGCCAGCTGGCCGGCTTCGATCAACGCATTGCCGTGGCCTGCAGAGCGGCGAATAAGGGCACGCACGCGGGCAAGCAACTCTTCGGTGCGAAAGGGCTTGGCGAGATAGTCGTCGGCGCCGGCGTCGATACCCTCTACGCGTTCCGGCCATGTGCCGCGTGCGGTCAACACCAGCACCGGCATGTTGCGTCCCGCGGCCCGCCAGCGCTTGAGCACGGAGAGGCCATCCATCTTCGGCAAGCCGAGGTCGAGCACGACGAGATCGTAGGCTTCCGTGTCGCCGCGGAACCAGGCGTCCTCGCCGTCGGCGGAGACGTCGCACGCATACCCCGCGGCATCGAGCGCGGCTTTGATACCGTCGCTGATGCGCGGCTCGTCTTCGACGATGAGGAGGCGCATCAGTCGTCATCCTCGATCTTGAGGATCTTGCCCGAAGCCGCGTCAGCCTCCACCTCTTGCACCTTGCCGTCGGGCCGCAACAGCTTCAGCTCGTAGACGTAGCCGGCTTCGTCGGGTTCCAACTCGACCTCGAGCATCTCACCCGGGACCTGGCGCTTCACCGCATCGAGAATCTCTGCAAGCGGCTTGATGCGGCCCTCGGCGAGTAGCCGTTTAGCGGTCTCGGGCCCGACGTCATCCGCATGCGCGATCCCGGCCGCCAGCACTGCGAAAAGGGCTACGGCGACAAAAGTGCATCGGCGATGGAGGCTGCGCATTGGCATGTCTCCAATTCTGCGGGCCAATTGCTGACAACTCCCTGACGGAGCGGATCAGAGGCCTGTCAGGGCGGCTCGTACATGGTGGCGTCTCGGCCGGCCGTCTCGGCGGTCGGACAGCAAGGTCACAACACTAAACCATCAGGAGACGCAACCCATGCGCACGATCATCCTCGCACCCATCCTTGCCCTTTCACTGGCGGCGGCGGCCCTCCCGGCATTCGCCGACCCCAGAATCCGCCTCAATGTCCCGCAAGCCGAGTGGATGAGCCCGGCACAGGTCACCGACAAGCTCGTCGCCGCCGGCTATCGCGTGACTGAGATCGAAACTGACGACGGTGCCTACGAGGTCGAGATGGTCGACAAGAACGGCACGCGCATCGAGGGCCACGTGCATCCGGCGACTGGCGAGTTGCTCGTGGGCTTCGACGTCGACTAAACGCGACTGCATCTTCCTCCCGCCAGGGGGGGAGATGCGGTGGCCGCTCATGCTGAGCGTATCGTCGGGTTCGGCGCGCTGGATCGGCTCGGCGCGTCAGCGCCAGAGACCCAGATCTTCCCATTTGTCTTCCGGGATCTCTTTGCCGATCTCATAGGTGAAGGTGAGCGCCTTCATCTGATCGGCCGTCACGTCGCATTTGAACTGCAGCCCGTACCAGTGCGACTTGGCGCGGACCGCGCCGCCCTTGGTCGGCGACCTGCGTGCCGGTGAAGGCTGCGCGCCCGGTGATGCTGGTCTTGAGGCGGTCGGCCTTCGGCAATTTGCCCTCGCGCCGGATGGTATCGATGCCCTTGATGCCGCACACCTGATGCGCGCGCTCCTCCGGGTCGAGCTTCATCAACTGATCGTTGAGGCTCGCCGCCTGTACGATGAGCGGCCATAGAAGCAGCAGCGCGCAGCATTCCTATTCCGCGAAGCATGTTCGTTCCCCCCGAATGCGAGCCCTTGACGGGTCTTGCTCTTCATCGTCCCCGACGGTGCTCATGAAAGGTAATTCGGGCGCCGCTAAGGCCTTGACGCGAGCCATCATTCCACGCATGCGGAGGCGTCGCAGCGCAAATCATTCCCATGGCTTCGTTCGTGGCGACGGTGTTCTTCCTGCCCTTCTGGGCACACACGCGCGACACCCTCTTCTCGTTTTCGCCGCCGCCTTCGCGGTCTTGACGCTTGCGCTGAGTAGTCCTTCCGATGAGGAAGTGACCGATCCGCATCACACACGGTCTCATATGTGGCCGACGCATGTCTAAAGCTTGACTGCATTAGTCAAGTTTTGCTCGATGTCCGTGTAGGGAGCTTCGTTCCAGCGCGCTCGCTCCCATCAAGGCGTTGAGTTTGTAAGCGTGGGGGTGGCGTATGAGTATGGGTGGTGAGCTGACCAGCGGCTGGTCATTGGTTGCCGACAATAGTGGTGAAGGTAGCGCGGCCGCACGTAGCGACCAGCGCGCATCTTCGAACTGGCGGGCCTTGAAATCGGCGCTGCTGCTCGGCGCCGCGTCGTGCATCGCCTATCCGGCCAGCGCGCAGCAGGCGCCCGACGCCGTTCCGCTGCCGCAGCTGAACGTCGAGGCGACCGCCAAGAAGAAGGCGGCTGCGAAGAAGGGCGCCACCAAGAAGGCCGCGCCTGCGCAGGCCCGTCTCGCCGAGCCGCCGCCGACCGGCGCCGACGCGGGCATCGTCCCGACGCAGCCGCCGAGCTCCGGGCGGCAATCCCTACGCCAACCCGAACGCGCCCTACAAGGTCGAGCGGTCGGCATCGGGCAAGCTGACCGAGCCACTGGTCGAATACGCCGAGGACGGTGACGGCGGTCCCGAAGGAGGTGATCGAGGACAAGGGCGTCCGCGATCTGCGCGACCTCGCGCGCGAAACGCCCGGCCTGACGATCGGGTCCGCCGAGGGCGGCAACGCCTACGGCGCCTTCGCAATTCGCGGGTTCAAGGCCAACAACGACATCTTCGTCGACAGCATCCGCAATCCCGGCAACGTCAGTTCCGGACGTGTTCGCCGTCGAGCAGGTCGAGATCTACAAGGGTCCGAGCGGCGGCATCGCCGGGCGCAGCACGATCGGCGGCGCCATCAACCTCATCACCAAGCAGCCCGGACCTCAACTTCGATTTCTATGAGGTCGGCGACGACGGTCGGAACCGACAGCACCTTCCGCACGACGATCGACGCGAACCAGGTCGTGACGCCGGACTTCGCCGTGCGCGCCAACCTCATGTACGACCAGCACGACGTCGCCGGCCGCGACATTCGCCGACAGCGAGAGGTGGGGCGGACTGATTTCGGCGACGGCGAAGCCGATCGGACGACGTGAAGATCACGCTCGACTACTACCGCTATCGCAACGACGCGACTCCCGGACTGGGGCGTTCCGGTTCGCAACATCGCACAGATCTGCCGATGCACCGAATTCGGAATATCCGCGGGATACCTGGGTCGGCATGAGGGCCTCGACTTCTTCAAGGAGCAGGCCGACATCGGCACGGCGACGGTCGTCGCCAAGCTGGCCGACGGCATGACGCTTGACCAACCGGTCGCGCGTGGGCCGAGAGCCGCCTCGACTACGTTGCCACGTCGATGGAAGGCATACCCGACGTCCACCATCCTCAACCGCGACCAGATGGCGCAAATCTACGCCAACCAGACGGAGCTGAACGCCAAGTTCGCGACGGGCATCTTCAAGCACAACGTGGTCGCCGGCGTGGAGGTCACCCGCGAGAACATCGACCGATACTGCCTACGATCGTGACTAACGATTTCGACGATGTTGATCCGGTTCCACGGCCATTCCCGCCCAATCCCTACAGCCCAACGGATCGAATCATTGGCAAGGGCCTGGTCTACGACGCCACCGATCGATACGGTCGGAACCTACCTACTCGATACGGTCCACCTGTCGGAACAGTGGATCATCAATGGCGGCATCCGCTTCGACGATTTCGAGCGCGATCAAGTCGGAGGCACGGGAGCTGCCGGAGGTACTACTTCCATCAGCCAACACCGCGAAGGTAGAAGCCGACTGTTCAGCTGGAACGTCGGCATCGTCTACAAGCCGATCCCAATCTCCAGCTTCTATGCGGCGTACGGCACTTCCGAAAGCCCCATCGGCAGCGAGCTGGATTCGACCGGACCCGAGTACAACGGTCTCAGCCCCGCCCTCGTCAACGCGCAAACCCCAGGAGGCGCGAGCCGTCGAGGTCGGCACCAAGTGGGAGCTGTTCGACCGGCGCCTGCTGGCGACAGCGGCCCTGTTCCAGACCGACGTCGACAATGCTCGGACCAACGCCAGCACTGCCATGCGTAACGATCGCAACTATCGCGCTAGCTTCGCCGGCGAGTACCGCGTGCGCGGCATCGAGCTCGGCGCCGCCGGCAACATCACGCGAGACTGGAGCGTGTTCGGTGGCCTCGTCCTCCTCGACACCGAAGTGCTCGAATCACCGCATCGCGCAGGACATCGGGCGAAGATTGGCCAACATTCCGCTGACGCAGTTCTCGCTGCTGTCGCGCTACCAGTTGACCGACCAATTGGCGGTCGGTGGAACGGCGACGTACGGCGAGCGAGGTTTACGGCGGCCACTCGCCGCCAATGCCGCGAACAACCATACCGTCGACTGGTGGCGGTTCGACGCATTTGCCGAGTACGAGATGTCGAAGAACTGGGAGATCGAGGTGTCCGGGCCTCAACCTCACCGACGAGCTCTATTACGATGCGATCTATCAGGCGCCAGACCACGATCCAGGCACATTCGCCTTCGTCGCTCCCGGCCGCGCCGGCTACTTAACCGTTAAGTGGAAATACGACTGAGAATAGGCTCGGCGGACCTCGATCTGTTATCCTCCGGGCGTCCCTCGCCCGGAGGCTTTCGTTTGTTCGAGGACGCGGCCCCTATGAAGAGGAGAGAGCCCTTTTGCTCGTGACGATCCCGGATGTGCTGAAGGCCGAAGAGCTGGCCCATATCCGCCGCGTCCTCGAGACCACCAACTGGGTCGACGGGCGGAGCACGGCCGGCGACCAGGCGGCGAAGGTCAAGCACAACCTGCAGGTTCCGCCGGACTCGCCAGCCGCGCAGGAGCTCGGCCAGATCGTCCTCAGGGCGCTGAGCGCCAATCAGAAATTCATGACGGCGGCGCTGCCGCTGCGCGTGCTGCCGCCGATGTTCAACCGCTACGACGTCGGCATGACGTTCGGCGCTCATGTCGACGGCTCGGTCCGCGCGGTCCCCGGCGCCGGCATGCGCATGCGCACCGACGTGTCATCGACGCTGTTCCTGACCCCGCCCGAGGACTACGACGGCGGCGAGCTGGTGGTCCACGACACCTACGGCACGCACGCGGTCAAGCTGCCGGCCGGGCACTTGGTCGTCTATCCGGCGACGAGCATGCACTCGGTGACGCCCGTCACGCGCGGCAGCCGCTGGGCGTCGTTCTTCTGGACGCAGTCGCTGGTCAAGGACGACTGGCGCCGCCACATGCTCTACGACCTCGACGTCTCGATCATGAGCATCAGGTCACGCTTGCCCGATGACGATCCCGCCGTGGTGGGCCTCTCGGCGCACTATCACAATCTCATCCGCCACTGGTCGGAGACCTGAGCCGCCTCGCGGCGCTCATATGCAAACATCCCCGGACGGGGTCCGGGGATGCGGGGCTGTGAAGGCGTACTGGGCGTCAGCGATTGAGCGCGACGACCAGAGCTTTTGGATTGCCGCCGTTGTCGCTGATGAAGCTCTGGAACAGGTTGTCGAGGAACGACGTCATCCAGAAGCCGATCACCTGCGCGTCGCGTACCTTGTAGGTGTCGCCGCGCTTGACGACCAGCCAGCGTACGTCATAGCCGTCGCCGCTGGCCAGCGTGATGCGGCTGTCGACGTAGGTGCCGCGCGCGTCGTCCTTCGACTGCGCCGTGACGATGAAGCGGGCGACCGGATACTTGGGCGCTTCCTTCGAGGCATAGCGCGCGATGAAATTGATCATGCCGTTGTAGTAGATCGGACGGTCCGTCTTCGGCAGGCTGCGGGCGTACTCGCCGAGCGCGCTGATGCCGATCGAGGGAATGTCGGCGTTCGAGTTCAGCACCATGGCGAACTGTGCGGTCGAGCCCGAACGCGAGGCGGCGAGCAGCTCGTTGCCGACGCGCTTCATGAAGCCCGCGGGGCCCTCCCTGCGCACGACCGGAGCCGCTTCCATTGCGGCCGGAGGCGCCACCTTCACCGCCGGGGTTTGCGCCGAGGCGGTCATGGACATCGCCAGCAGCGCTACGCCGGACAACGCCAGCGCGCACAAGAGGCTTTGCCGCGGCGCAGTTAGGGTCACGGGGGACTTCATTCGGTCGGGCTCCCTGCAGAGGGGGTACGTACTATCAACGGCAGCCGCTTTGACGCCGGCCGGCCCTGGCCTCTTCAGCTGTATTAGCCATGCGCGGCCTCTCTCCGTCAAAGGGTGGCGAGAGATAACGTCGAATTTTTGGACGGCGGCGGATCTAGGCATGGGCGGCATCCGGCAAAGACGCTGGTGTCATTCGCGGCCATAGGGCCTTGAAGCGATAGAGTTCGCTGGGCGGAATCTCTTTGTGGCCGAGAAGTGTCGCAACGCGGTCCACCTCGCTTTGTGATGTCCGCGGCGCCACACTCAAGAGCACACTCATCGCGCGCGTCGGGTGCACGAGGATCAGCTCGTGGCGCGTGCCCGACAGCGATGCACGCACGTGATGCGCAACTCCGGCGAACGAGGCCAACGGTGCAACCCACGTCCAGGAGCGGAAATGGCCGCCTTCCGTGACACTGACGAGCCCATCGGCGATCTCGACCGTGCGCGTGGTTGAAAGTCGCGCCACGAGGCGGCGCGTCGGCAGCGCCAGGAGATAGAGGATAAAGGCGATGGCGAATAGAATTTCGAGGCCGAGAGTCGGATGCTGCTCGACCACGGCGCGCGCGTCGGGGGCCAATAGCGCCTGAAAGACGACGGCGAGCGCGGCGAACGTACCAGCAAAGGCAGCGGGCACGACGAGCACAAGCAGGGCGATGGCGGCGCGCTGCGAGCAGGTCTGGGCAAGGCGGAGGGGCAGTTGGGCAGGCACCGGGGGCTCGACCCGGTCGTAAATGGCAACGCGCATAGTGATGGTATCCGCGGATCGAGAGGTGGTTGCGTTCAAAGGTAAACGCGCGTGCTTACCGCTCCGTTAATCGGCGTGCCGAAAAGAACCCACATGTTGCCGGCCCGCTGCACTTGACACATAAACATATCTTTATATGCTCCGCCCCTAGAAGGAGCACGTAATGGCCGGATCATTCGCCAGCGACGATATCGTAATGGCGCTCAAGGCGGCGGCCGAGCCGACGCGCCTGCGCATCCTGCTGCTGCTCACGGCCGGCGAATTGAGCGTCAAGGACCTGACGGTGATCCTCGGGCAGAGCCAGCCGCGCATCAGCCGGCATCTGAAGCTGCTCGCCGAAGCCGGTCTGGTCGAGCGCTTCCGCGAGGGGAGCTGGGCCTATTTCCACGTCTCCGACCGGTCCGCCGGCGGGCGGCTCGCGCTCGACATCCTCGGCCTCGTCGACGGTTCGGATCGCGTCATCGCCCGTGATCGCGAGCGCGCCGAGGCCTTAAAGCGCGAGCGCGAAGCCTCGGCGCAGACCTATTTTCACGCGCACGCCGCCGACTGGGACCGCATCCGTGCCCTGCACATCGCTGAGCAGGAAGTCGAGCAGGCGATCGTCGATGGGCTCGGGCGCGGTCCGTTCAAGCTGCTGGTCGACCTTGGCACCGGCACCGGGCGCATCCTCGAATTGCTCGCCGACCGGTACGAACGCGGTATCGGCTTCGATCTCAACAATGCCATGCTCGCCTATGCGCGCAGCAACCTGTCGAAGGCCAGGCTCACCCGCGCGCAGGTGCGCCACGGCGACCTCTATGCCCTCAGCCTGCCCGACGGCGTCGCCGATGCCGTCGTCATGCATCAGGTGCTGCACTTCCTATCGGATCCGGCGCTGGCCATCAGAGAGGCGGCGCGCGTACTGGCTCCTGGCGGTCGGCTGCTGATCGTCGATTTCGCCCCGCATGACCTCGAGTTCCTGCGCGACGAGCACGCTCATGACCGGCTGGGCTTCACCGGCGAGCAAGTGCAGCACTGGATGCGGGATGCCGGGCTGGAGCCGCGGCTGCAACGCGATCTGGCTCCCGCGGCCGCCGCCGGCCCGCAGGCGCTGACCGTTTCGCTGTGGCTGGGCGAGCGACCGCAGGCGGCGGCGACACTCGACAAACCGGCGCGCACTCGCGCCCTTCAGGAGGCTCCGTGATGGCCGTTGCATCGGAACGCAAGAGCCGGCTGCTCGGAGCCGGCGAAATCGACGTGTCGTTCGAGTTCTTCCCGCCGAAGACCGAGAAGATGGAGCAGGCGTTGTGGGGTGCGGTCGAGCGACTGGCGCCGTTGCGCCCGGAGTTCGTCTCGGTCACCTACGGCGCGGGCGGGTCGACCCGCGAGCGCACGCACAATACCGTCACCCGCATCGTCCGCGAGACAGGGCTCAAGCCCGCAGCGCATCTCACCTGCGTTGCCGCATCGAAGCAGGAGGTCGACGATGTCGCCCGCGAGTATTGGGAAGAGGGCGTGCGCCACATCGTGGCTCTGCGCGGCGACCCCGCCGGCGGTCCGAACACGGTCTACGAGCCGCACCCGGGCGGCTATATCAACGCCGCCGATCTCGTCGCCGGCCTGAAGCGCATCGCGCCATTCGAGGTCTCCGTCGCCGGCTATCCCGAGAAGCACCCGGATAGCCCGACCGCGGCAGCCGACATGGACAATCTCAAGGCCAAGGTCGATGCCGGCGCCGATCGCATCATCACCCAGTTCGGCTTCGACAACGCGCACTACCTGCGCTTCCTGGAGCGGGCCCGCGCCGCCGGCATCTGGGTGCCGATCACGCCCGGCATCGTGCCCATTCACAACTTCAAGCAAGTCGCGGCCTTTGCCGCCCGCGCCGGCGCATCGATGCCGTCGTGGCTGGCGCGACGTTTCGACGGTCTGGAAAACGACCCGGCGACGAGCCATCTCGTCGCTGCCGCCGTCGCCACCGAGCAGGCAATGGATCTCGTCGATGAGGGCGTGAAGAAGTTTCATTTCTACACCCTCAACCGCGCCGACCTCGTGTACGCCATCTGCCACTTGCTGGGGTTGCGTCCGCACGATGCCGCGGCGATCAGCGCGCCGGTCAAAGCGCGGGCGGCGGGTTAAGGAGCAACGCAATGCAGAGAAAGCCGACATTCGCCGCGCTGGAAGCCGCAGCCGAGAAGCGCATCCTCATTATCGACGGTGCCATGGGCACGATGATCCAGCGCTACAAGCTGGATGAGGATGGCTATCGCGGCGTGCGCTTCAAGGACTGGCATCGCGACGTGAAGGGCAACAACGACCTGCTGGTGCTGACGCAACCGCAGATCATCGGCAAGATCCACGAGGAGTACCTTGAGGCCGGCGCCGACATCCTCGAGACCAACACGTTCAACGCGCAGCGCATCTCGCTCGCCGACTACGGCATGGAGGACATCGCCTACGAGATGAACGTCGCGGCGGCGAAGATCGCGCGCGCGGCAGCCGACAAGTGGAACAAGAAGACGCCCGATAAGCTGCGCTTCGTCGCCGGCGCCGTCGGGCCGACCAACCGTACCGCGTCGATCTCGCCGGACGTCAACAATCCCGGTTATCGCAACGTCGACTTCGACGAGCTACGCGAAGCCTACAAGGAGCAGGTGCGCGGCCTCATCGACGGCGGCGCCGACATCATCCTCATCGAGACCATCTTCGACACGCTCAACGCCAAGGCGGCGGGAGTCGCCACGCTGGAGGTGTTCGAGGAAAAGGACGTCGAGCTGCCGGTGATGATCTCCGGCACCATCACCGACCTTTCCGGGCGGACGCTGTCGGGGCAGACTCCGGAAGCGTTCTGGTACTCGATGCGCCACCTGCGGCCGTTCTCCATCGGGCTCAACTGTGCGCTCGGCGCCGAGCTGATGCGGCCCTATCTCGCCGAGCTTGCAACGCATGCGGATGCGCGCATCTCCGCCTATCCCAACGCCGGCCTGCCCAACGCCATGGGCGAGTACGATGAGAGCCCGCACGACATGGCGTGCGCCATGGCGCCGTGGGCCAAGGACGGCATCGTCAACATCGTCGGCGGCTGCTGCGGCTCGACGCCCGATCACATCCGCGACATCGCCGAGCACGTCAAAGCCCACCCGCCGCGCAAGATCCCGCACATCGCGCCGAAGATGCGTCTCTCCGGCCTCGAACCTTTCGTCCACGGGTGATTCATGACTAAGCGATGAAGTGCGCAGGACAGGACTCCCCTACCTCCCTGACTATGCGACGCGCGGAACAGTTAGCCGGTCGAGCGTGATCTTCGTCGATCGTCGAAGCGTCGTTTCTCGAACTGCTCGATGCGGTCCAGCTAGTTTTGCGCGCGGCGCCGGCGCCGGGAGACGAAATCGGCTCGGCAGCGGGAACCTCATGGTCGTTCGTCGGAAGGAGACTCGTAGCGCCCATGGTCGACTGGCGCGTCGCCGTCTCAAACGAGCGGCGGACGTCGACCGCGACGGTCCATACGACGAATATCTGAACAGCTCAATGAGACTGTGTTCGATCGCCGCGCACGTGCATCCTGAGGCGCATGTTGTTCCAGCATGACGGGGCAAGATTGCGCGTCAGGCGACACATGACGGTTGAAGCCGAACGCGCATGATCTCGAGGGCGAAGGGGTGCCGCGTCTTGCGGCTGACCAATTCCGATGCATCTGCGCCAACATGGACGGACGCTGACTGGAGACCGAGCATCTGCGCGTTGGGGAAGCGTCCCGCCCCCTCACCGGCGCTGCGCGCCGGCCTCTCCCCAAGGGGAGAGGCGAAGCTGGCGCCGACGGAGAAGGCTGAAGCCAACAAATGACAACGGGCAATGCGGCGCAAACCTTCATCAACGTCGGCGAGCGCACCAACGTCACCGGCTCGGCGAAATTCCGGAAGCTGATCGAGGCGAACGACTATCCGGCTGCCCTTGCCGTGGCACGCAGCCAGGTCGAGAACGGCGCGCAGATCCTCGACATCAACATGGACGAGGGTCTGCTCGATTCCGAGAAGGCGATGCAGACCTTCCTCAACCTCATCGCCTCGGAGCCCGACATCTCGCGCGTGCCGCTGATGATCGACAGCTCCAAGTGGAGCGTCATCGAGGCCGGCCTGAAATGCGTGCAGGGCAAGGCTATCGTCAATTCGATCAGCATGAAGGAAGGCGAGGCGGCATTCCTCGACCACGCCAAGAAGGTGCTGCGCTACGGCGCCGCCGTCGTCGTCATGGCGTTCGACGAGGAGGGGCAGGCCGACACGGCGGACCGCAAGGTTGCGATCTGTGAGCGCGCCTACAAGCTGCTCACCGAGACCGTCGGCTTTCCGCCGGAAGACATCATCTTCGATCCCAACATCTTTGCCGTCGCCACCGGCATCGAGGAGCACAACGGCTACGGTCTCGCCTTCATCGAGGCGACGCGGCGCATCAAGGAGAAGATGCCGCTCGTGCATATCTCCGGTGGCGTGTCGAACCTCTCGTTCGCCTTCCGCGGCAACGAGCCGGTGCGCGAGGCCATGCATTCGGTGTTCCTCTATCACGCCATCCAGGCCGGCATGGACATGGGCATCGTCAACGCCGGCCAGTTGGCGCTGTACGACGACATACCCGCAGAGCTGCGTGAATTGTGCGAGGACGTCGTCCTCGATCGCCGTCCCGACGCGACCGACCGGCTGCTCGACGCGGCGGCGAAGTTCAAGGGCGACGGCAGTGGCGCCAAAGCGAAGGAGAAGGATCTTTCGTGGCGCGAGGCGCCGGTGCAGGAGCGGCTGACGCATTCGCTGGTGCATGGCATCACCGACTTCATCGAGCAGGACACCGAGGAGGCACGCCAGCAGGCCGACAAGCCGCTGCATGTCATCGAAGGCCCGCTGATGATCGGCATGAACGTCGTCGGCGACCTGTTCGGCTCCGGCAAGATGTTCCTGCCGCAGGTCGTCAAGTCGGCGCGCGTAATGAAGCAGGCGGTCGCCTATCTGCAACCCTTCCTCGAGGAGGAGAAGCGGCTATCGGGGCAGGAGTCCAAGCCGGCCGCCGGCAAGGTCGTCATGGCGACCGTCAAAGGCGACGTGCACGACATCGGCAAGAACATCGTCGGCGTCGTCCTCCAGTGTAACAACTACGAGGTGATCGACCTCGGGGTCATGGTGCCGGCCGCGAAAATCCTCGAGACCGCCAAACGCGAGAAGGCCGACATCATCGGCCTGTCGGGCCTCATCACGCCGTCGCTGGACGAAATGTGCTTCGTCGCCGCAGAGATGGAGCGCGAGGGCTTCGATTGCCCGCTGCTCATCGGCGGCGCCACGACGAGCCGCGTGCACACCGCGGTGAAGATCAGCCCCAACTACCTGAGAGGCCAGGCGATCTACGTGCTCGACGCCAGCCGCGCGGTCGGCGTCGTCTCCAAGCTCCTGTCGGATACCGACCGCCCTGAATACGTCGGCGAGATCCGCAAGGAGTACATCAAGGTCGCCGAAGCGCACGTGCGCAACGAAGCCTCGAAAAAGCGCATCACGCTCGCCGCCGCGCGCGCCAACAAGTTCTCGCCCGACTGGTCCGGCTATACGCCGCCGAAGCCGACGTTCCTCGGCACCAAGGCCTTCACCGATTATCCGCTCGCCGAGTTGGTGCCGTACATCGACTGGACGCCCTTCTTCCAGACCTGGGAGCTGACGGGCCGCTACCCGGCGATCCTCAAGGACAACAAGGTGGGCACTGAAGCGCAAAAGCTGTTCAACGATGCGCAGGACATGCTGAAGCGCATGGTCGCCGAGAAGTGGACGCGGGCGGCAGGCGTCATCGGTTTCTGGCCGGCCAACAGCGTCGGCGACGATATCAAGCTCTACACCGACGAGACGCGCAGCAAAGATCTGGCGACACTCTTCACGCTACGCCAGCAGATCGCCCGCGATCCATCGCGCGACCGCGCCCACACCGCGCTCGCCGATTTCGTGGCGCCGAAGGATACCGGGCTCGCCGACTACATCGGCGGCTTCGCGGTCACGGCCGGTCTGGGCGAGGAGGAATCCTTGGCGCGCATCGCGGCGACCGATGACTATAGCCGCATCCTCTTCAAGGCGCTGTGCGATCGCCTTGCCGAAGCGTTCGCGGAGCGTTTGCACGCGCGCGTGCGTCGCGAGTTCTGGGGCTATGCTGCCGCCGAGACGCTTTCCAACGATGATCTCATCTTGGAGAAGTATCGCGGCATCCGCCCGGCACCCGGCTATCCGGCACAGCCCGACCACACCGAGAAGGCGACGCTGTGGAAGCTGATGGACGTGCACAAGGCGGCCGGCATCGAGCTCACCGAGAGCTACGCCATGTGGCCCGGCGCAGCCGTGTCGGGCATGTATATCGCGCATCCCGACAGCCACTACTTCGGTGTCGGCAAGGTCGAGCGCGACCAGGTCGCGGACTATGCGGCGCGCAAGGGCTGGACGATCGAGGAGACGGAGCGCTGGCTGGCGCCGGTGCTCAACTACGATGCGCGCTCGCTGCGCGTAGCGGCGGCCTGACCATCGCGGGTCCTAGAAATGCCGAAGGCGCGGAGGGCTCTCCGCGCCTTGTGAGTTCTAAAAGGCTTGAACGGCTGCGTGTCAGACGACGCCGAACACGATCGCAGCGATGAAGCCGAAGGATAGAAGCGCAGCCAGCACGTTCAGGCGTACCACCAGTTCCATCGTCGCCTCCAGAGGCTACGGCCACCTTATGTTGGCGGCTCATTGCGGCGTGGGGGAAACACTCAAAGCCACGCCGAAGCAGAAACGGTAAGTTGGCGGCGAAGTTTCTGCCAAGCGAAATATTTTTTGCGTCGCGGGGAACCGATGCGGGCCTGGCTCTCGACGCGGACGGCGCCGCTCTGGCGGCCGGGACACACCAGGTGTGCCCCGCCTGCCCGCGGCGGCTTCAGAGGCGCGCCACCGCTGGCGACGGATGAACAGCACAATTGCATCACTCGCCGCACTATGCATGCGCCGGACAGCGTTTGCCTCGTGGCCGAATACGTGTTGCGCTGCGAGACTAGTTTGTTGGTATTTGACGAGGATTGCGAATGAGCGGCTACAACGCGATGCTTCTGAGCCGTGCCGGCGGCGAGTTGTCCGCGGCGTGGACGCCGATGCGGGACGTCGACCTTGGAGACGGCGATGTCACCGTGCGCGTCACGCATTCGACCATCAACTACAAGGACGGTCTGGCGCTGACGGGCCGGCTGCCGGGCATGCGTTTGCCGCTGGTGCCCGGCATCGACTTTGCCGGCACGGTGCTCGCGTCCGAGCATGCGGGCTTGGCGCCCGGCGATGATGTGATCCTCAACGGGTGGGGTTGCGGAGAACGCCGGCCGGGCGGTTATGCCGAGCGCGCGCGGGCGCCCGGCGATTGGCTGATCAAGCGTCCGGCCGTTTTCACCAATACCGAGACGATGGCCATCGGCACGGCCGGCTATACCGCCATGCTCGCGGTGTTGGCACTGGAGGATCACGGCATCACGCCGGGCAAAGGTTCGATACTTGTCACCGGCGCCGCCGGAGGCGTCGGCAGCGTTGCCGTGGCGCTGCTCCACAAGCTCGGCTATCGCATCATCGCCTCGACCGGACGTGCACAGGAGGCGGACTATTTGCGCAGCCTCGGCGCTACGGAGATCATCCCCCGCGACGAGCTGGCGTCGCCGGCGCGCGGCATGCTCGGCACGGAACGCTGGGCGGGCGCCATCGACGTTGCGGGCTCGCACACCCTGGCAAATGCCATCGCCATGACGCAGTACGGCGGCTGCGTCACTGCCATGGGACTGGCGCAGGGCCTCGACCTGCCCATGTCGGTGGCGCCGTTCATCCTGCGCGGCGTCACGCTCGCCGGCATCGACAGTGTGATGGCTCCGCGGGAGAAGCGCGTGCGAGCTTGGGAGCGCCTTGCCACCGATCTCGATCGCGGGGCGCTCGCAGCGATGACGGTAACGCGTCCACTCGCCGATGTCGTGGCGCTGGCGCCCGAAATTCTCGCCGGCACGGTGCGCGGTCGCGTGGTGCTGGAGGTCGGCTGATCAGCGACCTTGGAAGCGCGGCTTGCGCTTCTCTTTGAAGGCAAGACGGCCTTCGGCGTAGTCCGCACTCTGAAAGCAAGCTGCAACCGCCGCATCGAGTGTTGCAAGGTCGGGCGTTTGGGGATTGCGCACCAGCTCGTCGATCGTGCGTTTGGCGGCGCGGACGGTGAGCGGAGCGTTGGCGGCGATCTCCTCGGCAAGCGCCAGCGTCCTTGCTTCCAGCTCGGCCGCGGGCACGACCGCGTTGACCAGCCCCATCGCCTGCGCTTCGGCAACCTTGAAGCGACGGCCGGTGAACAACATTTCCTTCGCCTTGGCCGGCGGCACGGCGGCGAGCAGGGGGCGCACCCAGCGCGCGTTATAGCCGAGCCCCAACTTGGCGGCGGGGATGGCGAACTCGGCGTTTTCGTCGGCGAGGCGGATGTCGGTGCACAGGGCGATTGCTAGCCCGCCGCCGAGGCAGAAGCCGTGAATCATGGCCAGCGTCGGCTTGGTGCATTGGCTGAGGGCGCGGAAGGCTGCGTCGTTGAGGGCGTCATAGGCCGCCGTGGCATCGCCGGCGCGCGCGCTGTCGAACTCGGAAATGTCGGCGCCGGCGGAGAACGCGCGTGTTCCCTCCCCGCGCAGCACGATGACGCGAATGGCAGGATCGGCATCAGCCTCGGCCAGCAGCTGCGGCACCGCCTTCCACATGCCGGCCGTGAAGGCATTCATGCGCGCCGGATTGCTGGCGATGACGAAGCCGATTTCGCCTTGACGGTCCAGCCGCAAATGCGGTGTCTCGGTAGGCGTATTCTGCATGGAAATTTCCCTCTGGGCCTCGCGCCTTATAGAGCAGTGGAGGCTTTCCGCTGCAATCGGGCGCATCGTCTCAAGCGGCCCGGGAGGGGCCCTCGGCCGGAAGGCGTTGACGGCGCGGCGGCATATTTGTACGCCGGTCTGAGCCGGAGGACGGACCGGCGCAGCGGCACGCGCCTATCAGCGCGAGGAGTTCGACATGGCAGCCAAGACGCTTCCGGCAGTCGACGGCAAGGTGCAGGCCTACGATCCGATCTGGTCGGAGATCCGCCGCGAGGCGACGAGCGCGATGGCGTCCGAGCCGGCGCTGGGCAGCTTCATTTTCGCGACGCTTCTCAGCCACGACCGGCTGGAGGACGCTATCTGCCACCGGCTGGCTCAGCGCCTCGATCATTCCGAGGTTGAAGCCGTCCTGATCAATCAGACGTTCCAGGCGGTACTCGAAAAGCGTCCCGACCTGGGCGGCATCTTCCGCGCCGATCTCGCCGCCGTGTTCGACCGCGATCCGGCCTGCAACCGCTACATCGACCCGCTGCTCTACTTCAAAGGGTTCCACGCCTTGGCGACGCACCGCTTCGCCAATGCGCTGTGGCACGACGGGCGCCGCGATTTCGCGCTGTTCCTGCAGAGCCAGTCCTCGCGCACCTTCGGCGTCGATATCCACCCGGCTGCCAAGTTCGGACAGGGGATCATGATCGACCACGCGACCGGCATCGTCATCGGCGAGACGGCCGTGGTCGGCAACAACTGCTCGTTCCTGCATGGCGTCACGCTCGGCGGCAGCGGCAAGGACATCGGCGACCGGCATCCGAAGATCGGCGAAAGCGTTCTGATCGGGGCGGGCGCCAAGATCCTCGGCAACATCACGGTGGGTGATGGCTCGCGCGTCGCCGCCGGCAGCGTCGTATTGACGGCGGTCCCGGCCCACGTGACGGTTGCCGGTGTTCCGGCCAAGATCGTCGGGTCGGCCGGCAGCGCCGAGCCCGCCCTCGAAATGGAACAGACCTGGGTCGATGATTTCGGCGGTCTGTGAGATAGCTTCCAACTGTCATGCAGCGGCGGCTTCGGACCGGCTGCTCTAGGGAGATTACGCACGTGAATCAGGAAGAAGTGGCGCGGCTGCAGGCGTATCTGCGCAAGACGTTCGGCACTCCGTCGCTGGAAGTGCGTCTGCGCCCCAAGAAAAAGGATTCCGCCGAGGTGTTCGTCAACGGCGAGTTCATCGCCGTTCTCTTCCGCGAGGAAGAGGAGGGCGAGGTCTCCTACCAGTTCCAGATGGCGATCCTCGACCTCGATCTCGAGCAGGCATGATCGTCGATGTCGCTCTTTGAGCTCGACGGCGTCCGCGTCGAAACTCCGGGCGAGGGCCGCTGCTGGGTGGCACCCACCGCCGTCCTCATCGGCAAGGTGATCCTCGAGGAGGACGCCAGCGTCTGGTTTGGCAGCGTGCTGCGCGGCGACAACGAGCCAATCCGCATCGGCGCGCGCTCCAACGTGCAGGAAGGGTGCGTGCTGCACACCGATCCAGGCTATCCGCTCAGGCGTCGGAGCCGACTGCACCATCGGCCACATGGTCATGCTGCATGGCTGCACGATCGGACGCGGCAGCCTCATCGGCATCGGCTCGATCATCCTCAACGGCGCCAAGATCGGCGAGGAGTGCCTGATCGGCGCCAACACGCTGATCGCCGAAGGCAAGGAAATCCCGCCACGGTCGATGGTGCTGGGCTCGCCGGGGAAGATCATCCGCCAGCTATCGGACGAGGATGCGGCGCGTTTCGGCGCCGCCGCCGGGCGCTACGTGAAGAACTGGAAGCGGTTTGCTGCCGGGATGAAACCGCAGGCGTGATCCGCCTGCGGCCGTCGCGTTACTGGGCGCTCTGATTCTCGAGACCGGACAGGGCGGCCAGCGGCCCTTGGCGGCTGTCGAGCGCAACCCAGACCTTTGGGTTCAGATACGACTGGCGCATCACGAACTGGTAAGGCGTCTTGTTCCACAGGCGCACGTCCTCGATCTTGTTGTCGAGGATGTAGTCGCCCTGCACGGTGCGCGCTGTCAGCACGGCGTGGCCTTCGCCCTTCTCGTCGCGAACGACGGTCATCAGCAGCGAGCTGACTGGCCAACCCTTGGCGGCAAGGTCATGGCGCTTCTGCAGCGCGTAGTCCTCGCAGTCGCCGCGCGTCCGCGGCAGCGTCCAATATTCGTTGACGCCGTAAACCTCGAGGTCGGTCGCTGGACCGATGGCCTTGTTCACCGAGCGGTTGATCTCGTCGAGCTCTTTCAGGCGCTCGGCGGAAGCCTCAAAGCGGCTTTCCTGGCCGTGATCGCTCGTGCATTCGGTGGGAGTTGCTTCGCAGAAGCGGACGAAACCGTGGGGTGGCTGTGCCGGCCCGTAGATGCGCATGAACGAGGAGGCGCGCGAGTTGGTGGCCTCCGCCTTGTCGGGCTTCTCAATGTTCGAAACGCCCTGCGCGCTGACCGCCGTTGAAGCGATCATGCTGCCGACAAGGATGATGGCGCTGACCTTTACCCGCATGACCCGACCCCGTTACTCTTCCTCTCAAACCTACCCGACAGAACTCGAATTACGCTGAAACAACGTCCCCGGATTTGAAGCGATTAAGTCGTCGTTCCTTCACTTGTGTGGCTCGCGTCTTAAGCCGAGACCGAACGCGCTACGTTCTGTGAATCCCGCGTTAATGAACTCGACGCCGATGCCGATCTCGTGGTGGCGCACGACGACCGCGTGGCGCTTGTCGATCATCACCTCAGAGCCGAGGTCGGGGCGCGCCGGCGTCAGGACCGAGGCGCCCGACATCGACAGATCCTGCAACGGGCAAACCATGGTGCTGCCGTCGGGCAGCACCAGCAGCGCCGCCTGCTCTCTGGCGACGCGCGGAAATTCGCGCTCCTCGCCTTCGGGAATTTCCGATTGGGCAGCCAGGCGCGGTATCTGCACCGCGAGCTTGTCGCGCTTGCGTTGCGTGGCGCTGATCATCATGGCGAAGGAGTCGGGGAACAGCCGCACGACCGATCCCTCGAGGCCGCCGAGGTGCATGAGATAGACGATGAGTTTTTCGCCGACGACCAGTGGCACCGGCGTCGTCATCGCCGCGCTTTCGGCCGAGATGTTGATGAGGCGGCAGGGATGATCGAGCTTGTCGGCGCGCATGAAGCGCCCCGCTAGGGTCAGCGCGTAGCGAGGATATTTGCGCTTGTTGCGGCCCTCGAACCCGGCACCGACGGGTTCTATCGGCCGATATGCATCCGCACCCGTAGACATAGCCGTCCCTGCCAAGGAACCGCCCTGTACGGGCGATCTGATATCCGTGAAGCCAGGCCAGAACGCGTACGCTAGAGGCTCTGTTCCGCAGACGATTATGGAGGGATGGGCCTTAACGAACGGCTAATTGCCGCGTCATTTCTGTATGAATTGGCAGGGCAGGCTCGAGCGTTGCGGACTCTGCGTGAGCGGAGTCAGGCTTTGTCGCCGTCGCCGCGGCCGCCTTCGAAGACGCGGAACTGGCGTCGCTCGGAGCGCACGATGCGCGCGTGGCGCGTCGGAAGCATCACTGGCGTGTGGGGGCGCATGGTGTGCTCTGCAACCTTGGGGCCGCCCGCCGGCCATGTCAGTTCGTGCGCGATGATGCGCTTGGCGGCCAACGGCAACTCGCCCAACCACACCGGCGCCTCGAGCGCCGAGAAGCTCCCGAGAATCCGGTCGATCTCTTCGCCGGAGTGTCGCAGCGGAAGCAACACCACCTCGAACGGCGCGGAACCTCTGGCGACCGGCGCCGCCTCCATGTGCAGGGTCTCGACGGCCCCCTGTTTGACGAGCGCTGCAAAGTGACGAACGAGGGAGATGCGATCGGCCGCCGACCAGCCGTCGAGGAAGTTGGCGCCGCGCAGCTCGCCGCCGAACAACTCGCACACATGCGTTCCCGCCAGCCTGAACCGATAGGTCTCCGCGTCGATCCGCTCCAAGATGAAGGTCGACGGCAGGATGCCGGCGATCTTGCCGGGCTCGATCTCGAAGCGACGCGGGGTGGTGCGATCGGCGCGCACCTTGTCCCAATATGCAAACAGTGCCTGACTGGTCTTGTGCTTCATATTCATGATCGAACCGGTCGCGTGCCCGCCCTGCCGTATTGGGCTCGGTTAAAGGTCGTTCCGGATCGGGACAAAATATCGCCCTCGATCCTTCTCGAGGATCATAGGAGCAGCAACCATGCCAGACGGCCGCAGGGGGGTGCGCCGGGGGCAAATCATGGTTGCCGGAGGGGAGGGGTGACGTTAACTCTGCCGGCCCGTGGACAAAGGAGCGACCAAGTGAGCCGACACGAGCCGATGTTCAACGTGCAGTCCAGCGTTCTGGCGCTGCTGGGCGCCATGGTTGCCGTGCATCTCGTACGGACGGGTCTTGCGGAGGACTGGGACACGTGGCTGACGTTGGCGCTTGCCTTCATCCCGGCGCGCTACTCGGGTCTCGCCGGGATGCTCCCAGGCGGCGACGTGGCGGCGGCGACATCGTTCCTGACCCATGCCTTCGTGCACGGCGACTGGGTGCACCTCGGACTCAACGCCGCTTGGCTCGTCGCTTTCGGCGGCGCCGTGGCGAACCGCATCGGCACGGTTCGCTTCCTGCTCTTCTTCACCTTCTGCGCCATCGCCGGCGCTGCAACCTTCTGGGTTTTCAACCCTGGCGTCGCCGTACCCATGATCGGGGCATCTGGCGCCATCTCCGGGCTCATGGGTGCAACGATGCGTTTTTTGTTCACCGCGGTCGATGGTCGCGGTCTTGCCGCACTGCGGGAGGATCCGCGTTCGGCGCCGCTGATGCCGCTTGCCCAAGCGTTGACCGACAAGCGCGTCGTGGTCGTCACTGCCGTGTTCCTGGCGGCAAACATCCTGGCGGTATTCGGTCTCGGCAGCGTCGGCGAAAGCGGTATCGCTTGGGAGGCGCATATCGGCGGCTATTTCGCCGGCCTTTTATCATTCGGCTTCTTTGATGCAGTGCAAACGGACGATTCATCTGGAACCGTTATCCACTGAGCCTATTGCGTCATCGACTTGATTGCAGCACGATGATTTTGCCGTGCCCGTTCTAGCTGGCTCGGCCAAAAGGTAGATGACTTTGCGTCGACTGCCGGACGTGGTCTAGCGGGAACCTAGTTCCGCCCGCTCCGTTTCCGGACTTCGACTGTCGAAGCGCAGTGGGAGGAGATGCAAAATGAATATAGGGCAGATCCTGAAGGCGAAGGGCCGAGCGGTGGCAACTGCGCGCCCCGACGCAACGCTTCTGGAGATCGTCGGCAAGCTCGCGCAAAAGAAAATCGGCGCCATCGTCATCGTCGGCGACAATGGCGAGCTGGCAGGCATCATCTCGGAGCGCGACGTCATCCGGAAGCTCGGCGAGCGCGGAGCGGAAGTGCTGAGCGAGCCCGTGTCGCAGAGCATGACCGCCAACGTCATCTCCTGTCAGGAGACGACCACGCTCGATGAGCTGATGGAAGTGATGACGCAGGGCCGCTTCCGTCATTTGCCGGTCATCGAGGATGGCGCGCTTGTCGGCATCGTTTCCATCGGCGACGTCGTCAAGAACCACATCGCCGAGGTGGAAATGGAAGTGACCGCCATGCGCGGATACTTCGTCACCGGCTGATACAGGTAGCTTAAACCTCGGCCGCGGATCAGGCGATCTGCGTGACGCCCGTGTGCGCACCCGGCGCAATGCGGCGCGCATCGATTTCGCGATGCATCTCGGCAAGGTGCCGCTTCGTCGCTTCCTCGCCGCGGCTGATCAGCTCGTCGGCGCGGTGGAAATCGAACAGCCCCATGTCCGACAAGCGCAGGTTGATCATGGCGTCCGGCGGGTCGCCGGCAAGGCGCGAGCGCGCGATCCGATCCTGCACGATGTTGAATGCCTCGACCATCACGGTCGAGATGCCGGGCGTCGCCTCGCTCTTGCCGAGCACCTGGCGCTTGAGCAGACCGCGCATGCCACTGCCGTTCTTGCCGCTCGTCGGCTCGGGTAGCACCTCATCAGCCAGGTCGGCTTCCAGGTGGGGGACGACGGTGCCGCGGCCGCAGATGTCGAAGTTCAAGTTGACGGCGATGACGTAGCGCGCGCCATGGGCGCGGCACACGGACACCGGGATCGGGTTGACGAGAGCGCCGTCGAACAGCCAGCGGCCGTTGATCTTCACTGGCCGGAAGATGCCGGGCAGCGCATAGGAGGCGCGCACCGCGTCGGCGAGCCGGCCGCGTGACAGCCAGATCTCGTGGCCGCTGCCGAGCTCGGTGGCGACGGCGGTGAAACGCGGATCGAGATCTTCGATATTGAGCTCGCCGAGCTGGCGCTCAAGCCGGTCGCACAACTTCTGGCCGTTGATGAGCGCGGTTCCGGCAAAGTTGAAATCGAGATAACCGAAGATGCGACGGCGGGTCAGCTCGCGGGCAAAGCCTTCCAATTCATCGAGATGTCCGGCCGCGTGGCAGGCACCGACGACGGCGCCGATCGATGTGCCGGCGATGATGTCAGGCTTGATCCCGGCTGCGGCGAGCGCCTTGAGGACACCGATGTGAGCCCAGCCGCGCGCGGCGCCACCGCCCAACGCCAGCCCGATCTTCGCCTTGGCCATGTCCGTTACCTGCTTTGGGATATGTCTGTCCGACCCCAATGTGTTCGCTTGCTTAACGTCCGACCGCGCATTTGGTGCCCTGACGGCGACGACTCACCGCGCCTGCCTAACGTCAGCATACGCTTCAGATATAGGGGGCCAAGATTAACCTTGCACTATGCCGCAGGTCGTCTCGCACTGCGGTGAGCCTACGTGCGGCGCAGCAAGGGGCAGGATCGGCTGAACCGCACGTGCTTCAGGCGTCGTCCGCGGCGTCCGCTGCGAGCAGCAAACGCGTCGCTTCGCCGGCATCGCCGGGCACCGGCACGATCCGATAAAAACAGCTTCTGCGGCCGGTGTGGCAGGCGTGTCCGTCGCCGTCGACTGTGACGCGCAACCAGAGCACGTCCTGATCGCAGTCGGTGCGCATTTCGACGACATTAAGCACGTTGCCGCTTTCCGCACCCTTCTTCCACAGCGCAGCGCGCGAGCGGCTCCAGAAGTGGACGATGCCGGTCTCGATTGTGAGCGCGAGCGCCTCGGCATTCATGAAGGCGAACATCAGCGCTTCGCCGCTGCCGGCGTCGGTGACGACCGCCGGAATGAGGCCGGCGGCATCAAACTTCGGCGCGAAGTCGAGCCCGGCCTCGATATCGGCCTTGGAGCCGCGGGGGGTGAACACCGGTGTCTTGGTCGAAGCCATGCGGGTCCTGCAGGTGTGAAGAAGGTATTAAGCGCCGCTGCGCGGCCGGACGGAGTCGAGGAAGCGTTGACGCCACCCGTCGTCCTTGGCGAAGACGCCGGTGAAGTGCGTCGTCTCCATGACGGCGTCGGGTTGATTGACGGCGCGCAACGTCATGCACTGATGGGCCGCCCGGATCATCACGGCGACGCCGAGCGGGGCGAGGCTCTGCTGGATCGTCTCGCCGATCTGCGCCGTGAGGGATTCCTGCACCTGCAGCCGCCGGGCGAAGATGTCGACCACGCGCGCCAGCTTCGACAGGCCGACGACACGGCGATCGGGTAGATATGCAACGTGGGCGATCCCGGTAAAGGGCGCGATGTGATGCTCGCAATGGCTCTCCAGCCGGACGTCGCGCAACAGGATCATGTCACGATAGCCGGAGACGTCCTCGAAGGTGCGGTCAAGCTCGGCAGCGGGATCCGCGCGATAGCCGCTGAACCGCTCCTCGTAAGCTTCGACGACGCGCTTTGGCGTATTTGCGAGGCCAGAGCGCGCCGGATCATCGCCGGCCCAGGCGAGCAGCGTGCGGACGGCGTCCTCGGCCTCGGCGCGGGAGGGCCGGGGTGGGGTGGTTGCTGTCAGCTTGATGCCCGGGCTTTGCTTCACGGGGCGGTCCTCTCGCATGGCGGCATCAGGGGATATACGACCTCCGGCCCATGCGGGATGTGCGGGAGGGCGGGCTGCCCTATATTATCGGTACCGGCGGGCCCAAAGGGAAGACCGTCAGCACCCGAGAGCTGGACGACACATGGCCGATCTGAACGAGATCTACAACTCGAAGCTCCTGGAGCTGGCGGCTGACATCCCGCATTCGCAGCGGCTGCAGGATCCTGATGCAACCACCACGGCCCATTCTAAGCTGTGCGGCTCAACGGTCGCCATCGATCTCGATATGCGGGGCGACGAAGTCATTGGCTACGGCCAGACGGTGAAGGCGTGCCTCTTGGGGCAAGCCGCCTCGGCCATCGTCGGTGCGCGCATCATCGGCGCGCGGGCGGGAGAGTTGCGCGAGACGGCCGCCGCCATGCGCCGCATGCTGAAGGAGGATGGCCCGCCGCCCAAGGGACGCTTTGCCGAGCTCGCTATATTGGAGCCGGTGCGCCACTACAAGGCGCGGCACGGCTCGGTGATGCTGGTGTTCGACGCCATCGAGCGCGCCATCGACGAGATCGAGGGCAAGCGCGCAGGTGCTGTCATCGACGCGGCGCGCGCCTGAGCGCTGGGGTGAAGTCATGGCCGTCGTCATCCACGATCCAGCGGGCCTCGCCGGCCGTCGCACGACGATCTACCCGGTGGCTTTCGCAGCGGGGCTCAAGGGCCGCATCAAACGGGCGCTCGGCGATGCCGGGGGCCTGACGCAGTTCGGTGTCAACCTGACGACGCTCGAGCCGGGCGCCATCTCGGCGCTGCGCCACTGGCATTCGCGCGAGGACGAGTTCGTCTACGTATTGAGCGGGGAGCTGACGCTCATTGCCGACGAGGGCGAAGAGCTGTTGGGTCCGGGCGTGGCGGTAGCCTTCCCCGCCGGCGAAGCCAACGCGCATCAGCTCGCCAACCGAAGCGAAGCGGCGGCCACCTATCTGGAGATCGGCACGCGCGCGGCCGACGACGTGATCACCTACCCGGACGACGATTTGCGGCTCGTGAAGCGGGACAACCAGCGCCTCTTCGTGCGCAAGTCCGGCGAGCCCTACGAATGAGTATGGCAGGCGCGCTGCTCAAGGCGCCCATCCACCTCTACCGCTGGACGTTGAAGCCCTACGTCGGGTGGAACTGCCGGCATTTGCCGACGTGCTCGGACTACGCCTTGGGGGCGATCGACAAGAACGGCGCCTGGCGGGGCTTTTGGCTGACGCTGTCGCGCTTGTCGCGCTGCCATCCATACGGTACGCGGGGGCTGGACCCGGTGCCGGATATCACGGCCGAGCGGCACCCTTGGGCGCCCTGGCGTTACGGCCGGTGGCGCTGGACCGATCGATAGAAGTCCGATCGATAGAAGCGAGACGCGATGCAGTGGTCCGATGAGGGCATCATCCTGTCGGTGAGGCCGCACGGCGAGACGGCGGCCGTGGCGGAGTTCTTCACGCGCGCGCATGGCCGTCACCTCGGCTTGGTGCACGGCGGGCGCTCGCGCAAGCAGCGCCCCGTGCTGCAGACGGGCAATCACGTCGACGCCACGTGGAAGGCGCGCCTCGCCGAGCATCTCGGTCACGTCAACCTCGAGCTGCGCAAAGGTTATGCCGCGCAAGCGATGGACGATCCGCTGGCGCTCGCCGGGCTATCGTCGCTGTGCGCGCTGGCACGTCTGCTGCCCGAGCGTGACCCGCACCCCGCCCTGTTCGAGGTGGCCTTGTTCGTGCTCGGCTATCTCGACGACCCGGACGTGTGGCCGGCGCTCATGGTGCGCTGGGAGTTGGCGCTGCTGGATGAGCTCGGTTTCGGATTGGATCTCGGCTCGTGTGCGGCGACCGGCAGCAACGACAAACTCATCTACGTCTCGCCCAAGTCGGGGCGCGCGGTGTCGGAATCGGCCGGAGCGGAGTACCGCGACCGCCTGCTGCGCTTGCCGTCCTTCTTGTGCAAGGGGCGTCAGGGGGCGCCGACGATGGAAGAAGTCGTCGACGGACTTGCGCTCACGGGGCATTTCCTCGAAACGCGTGTTCTCATCCCGCGCGAGGAGCAGTTGCCGGCGATCGCGTCGGCGCTTCAAGGATCTCATCGAGCGGCGCGCCGCGGCCGCCTAGTCGGCCCTCGGGTCGGGGCCGATGCGCACCGTGACGCCGTCAGGGCCGGCCTCCAGCGAATACACCTGTCCGTTGCGCGCCTCATAACGCGCCGTCGCCTTGCTCTTGGCGTTGGCAAACACGTTGATGTCGCGCGGCAGGCAGGCCGTGTGCGCCTTGTACTGCTCGCGGTCGAGGTCGTAGCGCTTGCCGGCGTACTCGTAGGCGACCGGCCGCTTGCCGATGTTGCGGACCTTGAACGCGTAGCGCAGCGAGTCCTGTCGTCCGAAAAGCTGCACCGCGATGTAGCGCGGATCGTCGGGCGCGGCACGTATGACGGCGACGCCGATGTCGGTCAGATGCGGCAGCAGCAGGTTGTGGCGATGACCGGGCGAGCGTTGCCATCCGCGCACGGCGCGGTCGGCATAGTCGCGCGCGCTGAACCCGCGGCTGTCGGAGGCCATGGCCAGGTTCTCGGCGATCTGGCAGTAGCCGTAGCCGGCTTTCTGCGCTCGCGTCGCTGGCGTCGTGCCCTGCAGCGTGTGCGAGAGATCGCGGCCGCGCGCCAGAACCTTGGCGTAGGCGCGCGCCGCAGCCTCGAGCCGAGCGTTGGGTCGCACCGCCGCAAGTTTGTGTTGCTTGCGGAAGGCGTTCGTCATCTCGACGATGGCGACCTCGGTCGCGGGTATGTCGGGTGTGATCGGCATGCTCGCCATGAGCAGCACAAACGGGTGCGGCGTGCGGTCTCTTGCGTAACAGGGCCGATTATATCGTTGCGGGGGAATAACGGCATGCAAACAACCACGGTGCCCGCAGCCGATTTGACCTTTGCCGCCTACTTCGCTGGCGAAGGCGCCTGCTTCACTTCCACCGTAACGGCGCCGGCGACCCCCGGCCTCACCGTGAACACCTGGCCGCTGCGCGTCTCATAACGCGAGACGGCCCCTGTCTTGTTGCCGGTGTCGAATTCGATGGTGCCGGGCAGGCAGGCCGTGTGCGTGATGATCTCGTTCGGCGTAACGGTATTGGCCTCCTCCTCGAACGCGTAGGGGACGTCGCGCGCCGCCTTGTTGGTGATCTTGAAGGTGTACTTCGTCGAGTCCGGGCGGCCGAAGAGCTGCACAGCGATGTATTTTGGCTCGGTCGCCGAGGCGCGCGCCACCGCGACGCCGATCTCGGTGACGAAAGGCAGCATCAGGTTCTTGCGGTGCCCGGGAGATTCCTCCCACCCCTGCACCGCGCGCCGGGCATAGTCGTCGGCGCTAAAGCCGCGCGTGTCGAGGATCGAGGCGAGGTTCTCGCCCACCTGGCAGTAGCGGTAGCCGACCTTGGCCACCCGTTCCGCCGGGGTCGTCCCATCCGCCGTGTGCGACAACGCCTCGAACGTGCCGAGCTTCTTGGCATAGGCGCGGGCCGCCGCCTGCAGCGTCGGATTGGAGCGCACGGGCGCCAGCTTGTTCTCGGCGCGGAACGCGTTCGTCATCTCGACGATGGCGGCTTCCGCAGCGGCGATGTCGGGGGTGATCGGCACTTAATTGTCGCCACGCTGCTCGACGTGGAACGAGTGCAGCACGCGATGGAAGATCGGTGCCAGCACGAAGCCGGTGGCGATGACGATGACGAGGCCGGAGAAGATGGCGTAGAAACCGGCGAACACCTTGCCGGCCTCGGTCTTCAGCTCCGCCGCCGGGCCCATGCCGGAAAGGATCATCGCCGCGTTGAGGAATGCGTCGGTCAGCGACATGCCTTCGAACCCGGCGTAGCCGGCGATGCCGATGGACAGGCCGAAGGCCGTAAGGGCGAACCACAGGCCGACGGCATACGCCATGCGCCACGCGAAAGCGGTCCGTGGGATGACTTTGTGCTTGCGGCCCTCGAAGGTGGTTAGCTTGATGTCGATGGGAGAATCCTCCGCTGCGCACGGAATGTAGGGTGCAGGCCCCGCGCCAGCAACGCGCCTTTACAACCCGAGCGACGGGTCGCACTGCCGTTAGGCGGGGCAAAGCACTATATTTCGGGTGTGCGGAGCTTTGGCCTTCCGCCCGCCGAAAAGGAAAGACGTATGAGCCGCGCGTTCGTCAAAGAGAGCGATAGCGTCGACGAGTTACCCGATCGGCTCATTTCCGAGCACGGGAACCTCGTCACGCCCGAGGGCTTGGCGCAGATCGAGGCCGCAGTGCAGCGCTTCGATGACGCCCATGCCGCGGCGCAGGTTGCCGGAGACCTTGCCCTCGTCGCCGCTACCGCGCGCGAACTCCGCTATTGGAGTGCGCGGCTGGGAAGCGCCGAGCTGGTGCCGGCACCGCTGGACGTCGACCGCGTGCAGTTCGGTTCGACAGTGACGATTGCGCGCGACGACGGGCGCCGGCAGACGTACCGCATCGTCGGCGAGGATGAGGCCGATCCTGCCAATGGCTCGATCTCGTACGTCTCTCCCCTGGCGCGCCAGCTCGTCGGCAAGCGGGTCGGCGACGGTGTCCGCATGGGCGCAAGCGAGACGGAGATTGTCGCCATTACGCGCTAGACCGGGGGGCTAGACCGCGCGCCGAGATTGCCGCTGTGCACTCAAAAAGGCGATCGCTCGGGCGATCGCCTTTCATCTGCTGGGTGAGGTCTGGCAGAGCCGCGTCAGCTGCCCTGTCCCACGGGGAAGTCGCGGGCCCAGGCGGCGCCATGTGAATCGCGCGCTTCGACGTGCAACGTCTCGGCGCCATTGGCGCGGTAGTCGAACTCGACCACCGGATTCTGCGCCATGGCGATCGACCCCTGCAACGCGAAGACACGCTCATCGCCCTGGCGCACCTCCATGTCGGTGACGATGCGCAGCGGCACGTAGAGCAGCGTCAACTGGTCGAGCACCATGCCGGTATGGTTGGGGTGCATGATCTTCAGGCGGGCGCGCGGCTCGATCTGCGTCACCGCCTCGCGCTTGCCGAGCGGCTCGAGGGTCATGCGGCCCATGCTGGCGGCGATCTGCTCCGGGCTGCCCGACGGCGGCGCCGAGCAGGCGGCCTGACCGCCGGCGAACTTGACGAAGCGGTCGGCCATGTAGAGCTGGCCATCGCTCGCCTCGACGATGGCGCGCACGTCGGTGCCGGCGTTGAGGCGCAGCAGCGTCGACACCTTGAGGTGCTCGCGTTTGCCGCCGATGTCGAAGCGGGCGGCGACGGGGGTCGGGTTCTGGTCGACGATGATCGTCACGGCGCGCACCGTGCGGCCGTCGGCGAAGCGGGCCTCGACTTCGATGGGCACGGCGCGCTGGTCGAGCGGGCGGAACGGCGCGGTGAGAACGACAGCCTCGCCGGCGGGGTTGATGGTGCGGCCGGCAAACACCCCGGCGCGGATCTCGTCCCAGGCCGAACCGGCCTGCACGGACGTGGCTGCCATCAGCAACACGAGCGCATACGCGGCGGAGCGGGCGAGCAGCGGGGACGATAGGCGCATGCGGCGATTCCCTCGTTCTTTCATGCGTCGCGAGTATGCCCGCTGGCGGCGCCCGCCACAATGGCCCGTCCAAGGACGAACCCAGTGGTTCGGTATCCTCGTCATCGCTGCGTAAGAAAAAGTCATGGCCGAACAACGCAAAGAGACCCGCGCCTAAGGCCTCTGACGGCGGCCGGGGACTATTCGGCGCGGACGGTAAGGCGGTGGCCAGCGCCGCCGCCCACGGTACCTGCTAATTGTCGTCAATCTCAATCAGGCGCAGTTTTCCATCGGACCCGAGTTCGAGGTCGGCTGACACGGAGCCTTCAATTCCATCATCGATCGAGATGTGGACGCTTCCGTCGTGGCGAAAGTCTGCCCCGAGCAGGCGCGGTGTTTCGCTCGTGCCGAAGTCGGGTCTGATCGCCTGAACGAGCTGTGCGCCCTGCGCAACCTGCGCCGCGATGCCGGGGACAATCTCGCGTGCGCGCGCAAGTGCCGTGTCGAACCTCCCCGATAGATCAGCAAACAGCTCATAACTCGGCCCGTCCTCGTTGGTTTGGGTGTAGCGCGCTGGCCGGTGGGGCCTGAACCAGAACCATCCAAGCATCGGGTCGTCGATGACAAGCGCCAGGGCGGTCCCTAGGAGCGCATCGGGCTCTGCGGGGCCAACCACTTCCAGCGGGGCACGCCCGGCGAGCTTGTCGAAACCGCGCGCGATCTCGACTTCCGAAAGGCCTCGCGGTCCAAACGAGCAATCAGCGATAACGCGAAAAACCTCATCGCCTGTGACCGTGACAACGTCGTCGTTGGCCCGAATGCGAAAAGTGCTGCCTTCGGCGCAAATGTCCTCGATGTGCGTACCCGTAGGAATGCTGAGCTCGTGCCACGACGTCGCGCCCCTTGGGTCGCGCCGCAGCACGACGAGAGCCGTTCGCGTTGGTGTGCCGGGCGAGGGGTTCTTAGCGGGTTGCGCCGAGTAGCCGTACCAGCGGCCGTCCCGGAAAGCGCCGAACTGGTGGCGAACCGCCAGCATGTATTTGCGATCTGCTGACGCGGCACGTGTGGGATCGGCAGCGAGGTAGGCATCGAGCGGCGCGGCATCGCCATTCTCGGCCTTCGCCAGAAGATCATAGAGCACGGTCCCATATTCGGTATTGTCCGTCATTTACAAACCTAAGTGAGGGGTGAATTCGGCAATGGCGTCGGAGTCGGTGTAGTCGCTGGCATAAGATGCGGTCTTCGACGCGCCGCTTCATCCGTTTTGGCTACGCTCCTGCAAGCGGATTCGCTTGCTGATCTTAGGGAACTGCCGGTAACTGCCTGTGCAGCTCGTAACCTCACGCAGGTATCATGTTCAAAGTTCATCGGCCGCCATTGGCGCGGTGAAGCGAATTTCTGGCTGAGCGTTGTCGTATTCTCGATTGTCCTCCCACTTGGCATCATATTTCTTGGGAGCGAGTGGGTCGTGCACACCCTGCAGGATACGCCACAATGGCGGATGTTCCAGGCGGCCGCCTTTTTTTCGCTTATCCTGCTGGTTGGAATTTGGCAGCTGGTCGGCACATGGCGCGCCGGCGCCAAAGGCAGGACGCCGTCGCGGTGGATGCTGACACGATGGGTGGGGCGGATTGCAGCGGTCGCGACGGCCGGGGTGGCGCTGGCGTTCCTCGCCCTCGCGCCGCGGATCATGACGGATCTCTACGCTGACGCGACTGATGCCGATAGCATCGGTCAAGCGGGATATTCGGTGACGGTCGAAGGCGAACAGCTCATCGTCAACGGGTCTCTTGCCTGGGGACTGCTCGACAAAGCCGAGCGTGCGTTGGCCGAGAACCCACAGGTTCAAATTGTTGTTCTCGAGGGGCCGGGCGGGCACGTCGGCGTCGGGACGCGGCTTGGCGACATGATCAAGGCGCACGGTCTCGATACCTTGACGACAGAGTTCTGCGCCAGCGCATGCACCGAGGCCTTTGTAGCGGGTAAGAGCCGGTATCTCCGTGACGGAGCAAAGCTTGGCTTCCATGCAGTCAGCGGCACTTCTAAGAACGCCATCGAAATGGCTAAGCGGCGGGCAATTGAACATATGCGCGCCGCGGGGTTGACGGAGGACTTCATTACGCGGTCGTTCGAGGCCCCCGCCGATAGCGTCTGGTATCCGACCTACGACGAGCTGCGGGAAGCCAACGTCATCACGGAGATCGTCGAGTAGCGACGGTGCCGGGTTCCCCGTTCATATCAGGAGCGCCAACGTGATCATTGTCGTGATGTTAGTCGTCTTGGCTGGCTCCGTAACACCGGGCGCCGCGCCTGTTGAAGTGATGACGGCCGGCTTTGGCGCTCAAAGCAGTTGTGCCTCCTGGTCGAAGGACCGCTCACAGGGGAGCATCTGGATTCTCGGCTATTGGTCCGGCCGGAACGTTGAGGCGCAGAAGTCCACCGGTGGTACATCGGATGCCGACGGGATACTCGAAGAAGTGCGTCTCCTCTGCAAAGCCCAGCCTTCCCGCGCCATGATCGATGCCGTGGACGAGGTCTATAACCGGCTCTTGGAAGACGGGCGCTAAGCGCGCGCAAGAGAGCGCGAGCGGCCGCTACCAGATTATCCCTCAGCCCCGTAAGATGCTGCTGGCTCCTGGAGGCCCCCATGTGGGCAGCCGTGATCGTCATCGCGCAAGGCGCGGCGGGGTTAAATCTGCTGCGCTATTTGCGCAGTGGCCTGAGGCCCGCGCGAACCTCTTCTGAAAATAGCTGCGGCTGCTCCCAAGCCGCGAAGTGACCGCCTTTGGGGAGCCGGTTGTAATGGATAAGCTTGGGATAGGCCCGCTCCGCCCAACGCCGCGACACCGTATAGATCTCGTCTGGAAAGACGCTCACGGCGACCGGGATAGCCACGTTCTTCGGGGCAACAAAACTCAGCTTGTTCTCCCAATAGAGGCGCGCCGAAGAGACCCCTGTGTTCGTCAGCCAGTAGTGGGTGATGTTGTCGAGGATGTCGTCGCGCGTCAGGCCCTCGGATTGCCCGTCAAAGACGCGTGCAATGAGCTCGTAGCTGCTGATGTCATGGTCAAGTATCCATGCCGCCAGCCCGACGGGTGAATCCGCAATTCCGTACAGGGTCTGTGGGCGGTTGCCCATCTCCTGAGCGTAGGCGAGGCCTTTTGCATAGAAGAAGGCGAGCCGGTCATACGCATGCCTCTCCTCGGCTGACAGGTCGGCGGGCGGCGGAGCCCCGGTGAAGGCCGCCTTGTCGATTTCCGCTGGAACCCCGCCAGCCATGTTGGTGTGGATGCCGAGCAATCCCGGAGGCGCCTGCACCCCCATCAAGTCAGTGATAAGCGCACCCCAATCGCCGCCCTGGGCTACGTACCGGGTGTACCCGAGGCGCGCCATCAGCACGGCCCATGCACGGGCGATGCGTTCGGGCCCCCAGCCGGTCGTGGCCGGCTTGCCGGAGAACCCGTAGCCGGGCATCGACGGGATCACGAGATGGAACGCGTCCTCCGCGCTCGCGCCATGCGCCGTGGGATTGGTGAGCGGATCGATGATCTTCAACTGCTCGATGACCGAGCCCGGCCACCCGTGCGTGACGATGAGCGGCAGCGCGTCCTCGTGCTTCGAACGAACGTGGATGAAATGGATATCTAGCCCATCGATCTCGGTGATGAAGTGCGGCAGCGCCTTCAGTCGCGCCTCGCACTTGCGCCAGTCGTAGTCCGTCCCCCAGTAGCGCGCGAGCTTCTGCATCGTTGCAAGTTGCACGCCTTGCGTGGGGTCCGCGACCGCTTCCCGCTCCGGCCACTTGGTGGCGTTGATGCGCTTGCGCAGGTCGGCAAGCTCGGGCTCCGGAACATTCACAGCAAACGGACGGATGGCGGTCTTGTCACTTCCCGCTACAACGTCAGCCATAGCTTTGGACCCTTTGCAAAGACTGCGGTTGCCGCTGGGCCCCGACTATAATGAGTTCTTGTAGATCTTGCCGTCCTTCATGATGACGACGAAGTTTTTTGCCGGGTCCTCTATCAGCTTGATGTCGGCGATGGGATCGCCGTCGACCAGCAGAAGATCAGCAAGTGCACCTTCTTCGATGACACCGAGCTTACCCGGGTACGGATTGCGCTTCCCGGACATGGCCAGCAATTCACCGTTGGTTCCGGTTGCCATGGCGAGCGTTTCGGCAGGGGTATACCAACGCGCAAACTTGACGAGCAATTCGCCCTGGCGCTGCGCGAGCCTCGGGGAAAAAAGGATGTCCGTGCCCCAAGCCGTCTTGAGCTTGTATTTTTTTGCCAGCGTGATGGTCTTCTCCGTACCGGCGAACACCTCGAACGCCTTGGCGCGTTCTTGCGACCCCGCAGGAAACGCGTCCGCCAACTCGTCGGGAAACGCCTGCGTGCTCAGCCAGATGCCCCGGTCGGCGATCAGCTTGGCAGTCGCCTCATCCATGAGGTGGCCGTGCTCGATGCACTTCACGCCGGCGGCAATGGCGCGCTGGATCGCAGCAGGCGTGTAGGCATGCACGGTGACATAGGTGCCCCAGTTCTCGGCCGCTTCTACTGCGGCGCGTAGCTCGGCCTCCGTAAAGGTGGAGACGTCGAGCGGGCTGTTGGGCGACGCCACGCCTCCGCCCGCCGTGAGCTTGATTTGCGAAGCGCCCTGCAAGAGCTGCTCGCGCACCCGCACGCGCACTTCGTCCGGGCTGTCAGCGACCATCGCGGCACCGGTCTTCTCCTGGCGCGACAGGGGCGCGCCGATGACGCGAGGCAACTCATGCGCGTGGCGGAAATCGCCGTGACCGCTGGTGACCGTGATAATGGCGCCGGATGGATAGATGCGCGGGCCGGCGACGATGCCCTCGTCGATGGCGCGCTTCAGCCCGAACGATGGCCCACCCACATCGCGAACGGTGGTGAACCCGCGCATCAACGTGTCCGTAGCCTCGGCGGCCGCCACTAAGTTCAAGTAGCCAACGTCATCCACCAGCAACTGTGCCGGAGTGGGCCGAACAAGCATCGCATGCCAATGCGCGTCGATGAGACCCGGCATGAGCGTACGGCCACCCCCGGCGATGATCTTCGCCGGTGAGTTCCCATCGATCGGAATGGGGTCTTTCGAGATTTTATCGATCGTGTTGCCGCGGACGAGAACGTTCACATTCGCGCTGAGCTGCTCGCTCTTGCCGTCGAAGATACGAACGTTCTCGAACAATGTGAGGGCGGGTGGCTCGGCGGCGTGCGCCGTGAGTACGAGACAAAGAGCAACGGCGAGGGCCGAAATTCGGCAAAACATCGAATCCTCCTGGGAGGCCCTATTGCTGAACTCGTCTAGTAATCGCCTACCCTATTTGACAGTCGGCGGTCAGCCTACCGCCAACTCGCTTCGGCACGGCTGCATTGGGTCAAAACGGCCATGACAAGGGGCGCTCAGGAGGTTTGTTACAACCCAAGAAGCAACGTGTTCGGAATCTTAACGGGGGTTGGATGACATTTGTGGTCGCTTGGTCGTGGCTTAGTGCAAGGAAAGACGATGCCTGTCGACATACATTTGCAAGCTGAGCCGGTCGCCGGCCCATACCCCGTACCGCCGCCGGAACGGTCGGCAGGTCCGATCATTCCCGGTCGGGGATCATCACTTGCAGGGAAGGTCGCGATCGTCACCGGCGCCGCTCGTGGAATCGGCCGCGCTATCGCCGTCGAATTTGCGGCAAACGGAGCTGACGTCGTTGCGCTCGACATCGCCGGACCAGTCAGCCCGACTGCGGATGCGATCCCCGCAACTGAAGCGGAACTCGCCGAGACCGTCGCTGGCATCCGGCTCTACGGCCGCCGCGCCATGGCGATCAAGGCCGATATTCGCGACATCGCCGCCCTCCGCCGGATCGCCGATCAGGTCGAGGCCACGTACGGCAAGATCGACATCGTCGTTGCCAATGCGGCCATCCAGGGCTGGAAGCCGCTGATGGAGATGGACGACAGCGATTGGCACGACCAGATCGAGAATAATCTCAACGGTACCGCCAACACCGTTCGCGCCTTTGGCCCGAAGATGGTCGCGCGCAGGAAGGGCCGCCTCATCTTGCTTGCGTCCATGCAGGGACGAATGGGTACGAAGGACGGCGCCGCCTACTCGGCGTCGAAGTGGGGCATTCTCGGCCTGATGAAGTCTGCGGCGTTGGAGCTCGGCGCCTACAATATTACCGTCAACGCCATCCTGCCCGGTCTGGTCGGAACCGCGCTCACCTATAACGAGCAGCGTTTCCGCGCCGCCATCGCGCAATCGAACAGACCATCACCCGCGTACCCGACGGCGCAGGAGACTTGGGACGCGCGCGCACCGACCGTGCCGCTGCAAGTTGGCTGGCTGCAGCCGGAAGATATTTCGCCTGTCGCTGTCTTCCTCGCCTCGGACGCGGCCGCACTTGTGACGGGAGCCGAGTTCGCCGCGACTGGCGGTGACGCGGCCAAGGTCAGCTAACCCGGGGTTCGCCTCTCGGGGGAGCAATCAACACGGATAATTGTCCTTGTTGGGCGAAAGGCGCACGCGATTGCGCGTGTTTTGGGCTGCTGAGGGAACGCCAGGGTGCAGCCGTAGTTGAGTGGTCATGACATTCTCCCAAACAACCTACGATCCCGCGACACGCGCCTTGATGACCGCTGCGCTAGATACGGCGTGGACGGCCATTTGCTTGGCGCGCGCCCCATCGGCGGCCGACCGTGTTGATATGGCTGCTGCAATCATGACGGCCGGTGCGACCGGCGAGCGCGACTTCGTGCGACTTCAGCAAAAAGCGATAGACGCGTTTTGCGAGCCTGAGGCGATCGCCTTCGCTGCGCCTGCTCCGATCAAGGCAGTGGATCGGCGACAGCGCATGCGGCTGGTCGCCGGCACGGACCACGCGCGAGCTTCGTACGCCTGTGAGCCGCTGCATTAGCGCTAGGCGCCCACGGCGTTGCTGTCAGAACAGCGCCGCGGCGGCGCGGCCGACGTCGGCGATCGCAGCGTTGCGCACATCGAGCGGTAAGGTCGTGTCCGCCAGATAGACGGCGATAATGACGGGCGGATGACCCGGCGGCCAGACGATGGCAACGTCGTTCGTCGCCCCGCGTGCACCGGTGCCCGTCTTGTCGCCGACGCGCCATTGCGCGGGCAGCCCGGCCCTCAGGCGTGCCTCACCGGTCGTGCTGGCCGTGAGCCAGCCGATGAGCAGGGCCTCCGAGCTCTTGGACAGGACGTTGCCGAGAAGAATGCGCTGCAGGGTGTAAGCCATCGCGCGCGGCGTCGTCCCATCGCGCGGATCGCCGAGGGGCACCTCGTTGAGCTCGGGCTCCATGCGGTCGAGCCGCGTCGCCTTGTCGCCGAGGGTGCGCAGAAAATCCGTGAGCCTGCCCGGGCCGCGGAAGCTCGCCAGCATCAGGTTGCCGGCCGTGTTGTCGCTGACGGTGATCGCCGCGGCGCAGATTTCCGCGATGGTCATTCCCTCGGGACCGGCGCGGCTCTGCGTAACGGGTGAATTTTCGACGACGTCGGCCGCGCTGAAGACGACGCGCCGGTCGAGTTGCTCCGCGCCAAGGTCGACCCGCTGCAGCACCAGCGCGGCGGCCAGCACCTTGAAGGTGCTGCACAGCGGGAAGCGTTCAAGCTCGCGCCTGCCGAACATGTCGCCCGTCTTCGTATCGAGGATGGCGACGCCGAGACGGCCCTGCGCGGCGGCTTCGATTTCGGCGAGGCGGGCATTGAGGTCGATGGGCGAAGGCTCGGCCCCCGCCTCGGTGACGTGCAGGGCGGCGATGGCGAGAGCGCTCGACAAGACGAAACGGCGCGTGATCGGTGCAGACATTCCCATTCCTCAGAAACGACGATGGCCGGGACTGTAGCTCCCGGCCATCGGTCTAAAGTGGCAAATGCAGGGTGAAACGACGCCTCCGGCAAACGAGAATGGGCGCCCTTCGCCGCGCGTCAGGCATTGGCTGTTTGGGGAGCCTCGATCGGGGTGCCGCTGGGGGCCGGCTCTGGCGCGGAGACGATACGCTCAGCCGGCTTCTTGATCAGCGCGACGAGAGTGTAGCTGATGATCAGCAGCAGGAACCAGGAACCGAACTTGCCGGCGCTGACGAGCGACCAGACACTGCGCTGGTTCGGATAGAGCCAGGTCCGCGTGAATGTCCCGACGTTCTCGGCGATCCATATGAATGCCGTCACGAGCACCAGTCCCAGCAACAGCGGCATCCACCGGTAGGTTTGCCAGTTGACGAAATAGATGCGCGTCCGCGCGAAGAGGGCTGCCGCTGCGACGAACAACGCCCAGCGCATGTCCGGCAGGTAGTGGTGGGTGAAGAAATTCACGTAGATCGCCACGCTAAGGACGACGAGCCAGGCGATTGGTGGATGTGCCCTAAACTCGAAGTGGAAGAGCGTCCAGGCGCGGCAGATGTAGCTGCCGATGCACGAGTACATGAAGCCGGAGAACAGCGGTACGCCGGCGATTCGGAAGAAGCAGTCATCAGGATAGATCCACGAGCCGACAGAGGTCTTGAAGATCTCCATCACCGTGCCGACGACGTGGTAGGCGGCGATGACCTTGGCCTCCTCGAAGGTTTCGAGGCCGAAGCCGAGCAGGCACACCTGCAGCGTGAGCGCGGCGAGGAAGAGGAAATCGTAGCGCGCCAGCGCGGCGTCCGGCGGATAGAGGAAATAGGTGGCGAGCAAGAGGGCGATCATCAGGGCGCCGAACAGGCAGGCCCAGGCCTGCTTCATGCCAAAGCGGAGGAATTCGTAGAGCGCGGCCGTCGCCGGGCGGCGGCTCATGCGCGCAGCAATGCGCGCCTCCGCGTCGATGAACCGGCGCAACACCGGCCAGGCGGCCGCGCCGCTGCGCGTTATCGTCGTGTCATCGTGCAAGGGGTGCCCGGACGCGAAGCTGCAGGAGGCGCGCACAGTGCGAAAGCAGTGCGCCGAAAGTTCGGCCGGGCAGAGGCAGCGTTTCGCCCAAAGGAAAACGGCGGGCTGTGCCCGCCGTCTTGCCGTTGTCAGCCGTGCGGCTGAAATCAATTATCCAGGAAGCTGCGCAGCTTGCGCGAGCGGCTGGGGTGCTTGAGCTTGCGCAGCGCCTTGGCTTCGATCTGGCGGATGCGCTCGCGCGTCACCGAGAACTGCTGGCCGACCTCTTCGAGCGTGTGGTCGGTGTTCATGCCGATGCCGAAACGCATGCGCAAAACGCGCTCTTCGCGCGGGGTGAGCGAAGCCAGCACCCGGGTCGTCGTCTCGCGCAGGTTCGACTGGATGGCGGCGTCGATCGGCAGCACGGCGTTGCGGTCCTCGATGAAGTCGCCGAGGTGTGAGTCCTCCTCATCGCCGATCGGCGTCTCGAGCGAGATCGGTTCCTTGGCGATCTTGAGGACCTTGCGCACCTTCTCCAGCGGCATCGCCAGCTTCTCGGCCAGCTCCTCCGGCGTCGGCTCGCGGCCGATCTCGTGCAGCATCTGGCGGGAAGTACGCACGATCTTGTTGATCGTCTCGATCATGTGCACGGGGATGCGGATGGTGCGTGCCTGATCGGCGATCGAGCGCGTGATCGCCTGACGGATCCACCAGGTGGCGTAGGTCGAGAACTTGTAGCCGCGGCGGTACTCGAACTTGTCGACCGCCTTCATCAGGCCGATGTTGCCTTCCTGGATGAGGTCGAGGAACTGCAGGCCGCGGTTGGTGTATTTCTTGGCGATGGAGATGACGAGGCGCAGGTTGGCCTCCACCATTTCCTTCTTCGCCTGGCGGGCTTCGCGCTCGCCCTTCTGCACCGCCTTGACGATGCGGCGGAACTCGGGGATTTCGAGGCCCGTCTCGGAAGCGAGAGTGTGGATGTCGCCGCGCAGCTTCTCGATGCGCATCTTCTCGTTCTTGACGAACGTGCCCCACTTGCGGCCGAGACCGCCGACGCGCTCCAGCCACGTCTGGTCGATCTCGTTACCGAAGTACTCGTCGATGAACGCCTGGCGCGGCACGCCGCACGATTCCGCCAGCCGCATGAGCTGGCCTTCCTGGCCGACGAGCTTCTTGTTGATGCCGTAGAGCTGTTCGACGAGGCTCTCGATGCGGTTGTTGTTGAGCGACAGGCTTTTCACGTCGACGATGATCTCGTCGCGCAGCTTGTCGTAGGCTTTCTGCTGCTGCCTGGAACCCTGCTCGCCGGCGACCTGCTGCTCGAGCTTCTTGTCTTGCTGCTTGCGCAGCTTCTTGTAGGTCGCGGCGATGCGGTCGAAGGTTTCCAGAACCTTCGGCTTCAGCTCGGCTTCCATGGCGGCCAGCGACAGGGCGTTCTCGTAGTCGTCCTCGTCGTCCAACTCGCTTTCGGGACGGTTCTCGCCGCCCTCTTCGGCCTGAGCCTCTTCGGGCGGCTCGCCGTCACCCAGCGCGGGCGGCGGCTGCTTGGCTTCGGGGCCTTCGTACGTCGCTTCGAGATCGATGATGTCGCGGAGGAGAATCTTCCCCTCGTTCAGCTCATCGCGCCAGATGATGATGGCCTGGAAGGTGAGGGGGCTTTCGCACAGGCCGGCGATCATGGCCTCGCGGCCGGCCTCGATGCGTTTGGCGATGGCGATTTCGCCTTCACGCGACAACAGCTCCACCGAGCCCATCTCGCGCAGGTACATGCGGACAGGGTCGTCGGTGCGCTCGGTCGGCTCGGCGCGCGTAGAGGTGGTGGCGACAGCAGAGGTCGTGGCGATGGCGCGGCCGCCGCCGCCCTCTTCCTCGTCGGGCTCGTCGGCGCCGGCGGCCTCCTGGCCTTCCTCGCCTTCCTCGGTGTCGACGACGTTGATACCCATGTCGGACAGCATCGCCATGGTGTCTTCGATCTTCTCGGAAGACACCTCCTCGGACGGCAGCACCGCGTTCAGCTCGTCATAGGTGACGTAGCCACGTGCCTTGCCGGTCTTGAGGAGTTTCTTGACGGCCTGATCGGAAAGGTCGAGCAGCGGGCTGTCGCGCTCTTGCGCATCCGCAGCCTGGCCGTCCTTGTCCTCGGACTTGGCGGCGGGGGCGGCTTTCCCGCGCGAACCGCCAGTGGAGGCTTTCGTTTTCAGGGCCTGTGCTTTCAAGGGCTCGTATCCCGCTCTATCAGCGCCTAATTGCTTTGCGACGTTCTGTCGCGGCCATTACGGCATCGGTGCAACGCCTGTGGCTTGCGCAAAAAGCCCATCGGCGCCCCACCCTTAGTCCCCCATCGACCTTGACCCGCACCGCACGTGCAGGCCGCCGAACCGTCACCTTGCCCACGCCGCTCGCAAGGGCCACGCCAGTGCAACGCGTTAATCTGCCGATACGGGCTGGATGCTTGCTCGAGCAAGCAGGCCCTGGATCTCGCAGATGCGCGCAAGCGCGTCCTCGGAGCCGTCCCGGTGATAAGCCTGGACGGCTGCTTCGAGCGACTTCTGCAAGCCGACCTGCCTCTCATGCAGCGCGAGGGCGTGGCGCCAGCCAACTTCCACCTCGGCCCGCGGGGCTTCAGGCTCTGCGAAACGATCGCTTCTATGCGTAACGGAGCGCTCAACAAGGTTTACGACCTTGTCGAGGCCCGTACCGCTCAATTGGGAGCGCAAACGTGCGCTGTCAAGATTATTATCCACAGCCTGGGTGCCGAGTATGGCATCGCGCAGGCCGGCGAGTGGCTTTGAGGTCAGCGTCAGGGCAGCGATCTCCTCGGCATGCTCGTCCACCAGCCAGGGGTGATTGATCAACGTTTTGACCAGCAGGGCCTCGCGCGGGGGCGCCAATTCGGCACGCGTCGCCAGCTCGGGACTGGCATTGGAGCGGCGCTGCGGGGTGACCTGCGCCGTGGGGCCGAGGCGGGCCCGCTCGCGCACCCGCCAGTCAGGCGTAATATTGTTGCGCCGCGTCGCGCCGCCGGCCCCTTGGCGCGGCCCCTGACCGCGGGCGATCTCGCGCACCACAGTGCGATTGAGCGCCCATAGGGTCTCGCGCAGCTCGCTTTCGTAATGCCCCCTGACGGCAGCGTCGCCGATCTTGGCGACCATGGCTTTGAGGTGCGCCTCGAACGCCGCGCGCTGCTCCGGCGTCGACAGATCCTGCCCTTGGGCTTCGCGCTCCCACAGAACGTCGAACAGCGCCCGCGTCTTGCCGAGCTCCGATGCGAACGCCTCCGGACCCTTCTGGCGCACGAGGTCGTCGGGGTCGAGGCCGCCGGGGAGGAAGACAAAGCGGACACTGAAACCGGGCTTCAGCAACGGCAGCGCCGTTTCGACGGCGCGGAAGGCGGCCTTGCGTCCGGCTGCATCGCCGTCGAAGCAGAGGATCGGCTCCTCCGACATGCGCCACAGAAGCTTCACCTGCTCTTCGGTCAGCGCCGTGCCGAGCGGGGCGACCGTCTCGGCAAAGCCGGCCTCGGTGAGGGCGATGACATCCATATAGCCTTCGACGGCGACGACGCGGTCCTTGTCGTGCGCCGGCCCGCGCGCGCGATGCGCGTTAAAGAGGATCTGCCCCTTGTGAAAGAGCGGGGTGTCCGGCGAGTTGAGGTACTTCGCCGGTGCGTTGGCATCGAGCGCGCGTCCGCCGAAGGCGATGACGCGACCGCGCAGGTCGGTGATCGGAAACGTCACGCGATGGCGAAAGCGGTCGTAGGCAACGGGGATGTCGTCGCCGCCGATCAGCATGCCGGAGGCAATCATCTCCTCGGCCTTGAAGCCGGCAGCGGCCAAGTGCGTACGCAGGGCGGCGCGGTCGTTCGGCGCGTAGCCCAAACGAAAAGAGGCAATCGTCTCGCGCCCGAGGCCGCGCTTCTCAAGGTAGCGGCGCGCCTCGGCGCCGGGGCCGGACATCAGCGCCTGCTCGAAGAACGCCGCCGACAACTCCACGATGCGATAGAGCCGCTCGCGCTCGTCCTCGCGCGCTTCATCGCGCGGGCCGAGCTTCGGCATCGGCACGCCGGCCTCGTCGGCGAGACGTTCCACCGCTTCGGGGAACGACAGCCCGTCGGTCTTCATGACGAAGCCGAAGATGTCGCCGTGCTCGCCGGTGGCGAAGCAGTGATAGAAGCCCTTCTGGTCGTTGACCGTGAACGAGGGCGTCTTTTCCATCTTGAACGGGGAGAGGCCCTTGAACTCGCGCCCAGCGCGCTTCAATGCAACCTTGCGGCCCACGACCTGGCTGACGCTGAGCCGCGCGCGAATTTCATCCAGGAAATTGGGTGGATAGCGCATCGGGCCGCCCGCAAGTCGCACAGATTTAACACGGATTGTATCGCGTGATTCGCGCGTCGCCTGTGCGTGGCGCAAGCGCCCTGTCCTGCTTTTGAACAGGACGGCGCGTTGCGCCTAACGCTTCTCCCTCCCCCTTGATGGGGGAGGGATGGGGTGGGAGTGGTGCAGCACCTCAGCAGTCGTGGACACCCCCCTCCCTGACCCAAGGGGGAGGGGAAGTGGCGGTCAGACTGTCTTGTTCTTGAGATGAAGGATTACTTCAGCAGCTCTTTGGTGAAGGCGCTGGCTTTGCCGAAGTCCATCTGGCCGGCGTACTTGGCCTTCAGCGCCGCCATGACCTTGCCCATGTCCTTGGGCCCGGCGGCGCCCGTTTCCTTGATCGCGGCCGCGATCGCCGCCTTGGCGTCCGCCTCGCTCATCTGCGCCGGCATGTAGCCCTCGATGACGGTGATCTCCGCCGCCTCCTTGGCGGCGAGTTCCGGTCGGCCTCCGGCCGTGAACTGTTCGATGGAATTGCGCCGCTGCTTGATCATCTTGGCCATGACCGTGAGGATGTCGGCGTCGGAGATCTTGTCCTTCGGGCGCGCGTCGATGTCGGCCGACTTGATCGCCGAGTTGATGAGACGCAGCGTGCCGACGCGATCCTTGTCGCCGGCCTTCATCGCCGTCTTCAGGTCGTCGTTGATCTTCTCGCGCATCGTCGGCCTCCGTTCATCAGGGGCGTTGTTTAGGGGCGCCTTCCCGGCAGCGCAAGGCTAGGTGGCGTATCAGAGGTTCACTGTTTGGTGTCGCCCGCGGGCGTCGCCGCCGCATCCGGCTCGGCGACGTGCTCGACGCTCTCCTGCTCGTCCGGGTCGGTGCGGGCGACGATGGCCTCGGCCGCCTCGGTGGTTGAGAGGTTGATCGGTTTGTGCGGCAGGTCGGCTGGAATGTAGAGGAAGTCCCCCGCCTCGTTGATGACGCTCTTCTTCAAGCCTTCGCCGTAGAGCGTCTGCACGCGGCCCTTGAGCAGGTAGATCACCGACTCATAGCCCTTGTGCATGTGCGCCTTGGCAGCGCCGCCCGGCGGGATGATCACCTTGTTCATGGAGATGCCCTTGGCGCCGGCATTCTGGCCGGAGATGCCTTGGAAAATTGGCAGGCCTTGCTTGGTGCCGGTGGTCGCCGACGGCCGAACGGTGATGATCTCGGCGTTGACGCCGCTCTCCTGCGCCAAGGCGGCGACGACAAACGTACCGGCCATGAGCGTGTGAAGGGCAATCACTTTCAACCCTCTGTGCATAGCGCGTGCTCCTCTCCCGCAAACGAACCATCGCAACGTCATGATCCGATATGGTGCATGATGGACACCTCTGGACGCGGCGCAAGGCCGCCCGGTGTTGACCGGGCTGGACTCATCCCATAGGTTCCGCGCGCATTCCGCCCTTTTGCCACGCGTTCGCACGGGCTCCGGCTGCGCCGCTCACAGTGGCGCCGCGCCACGCGCGAACGCCGGAGCCGCCATTGACGATATCGCCATTAGATCCGCCGCCGCCCTGGGCCGACGCTCCGTCGACCGCGCGACTTGTCTTGTCAGACGGAACGGTGATTGCCGGGACCGGACTCGGCGCTACCGGCTCGGCCGTCGGCGAGGTGTGCTTCAACACCGCCATGACCGGGTATCAGGAGATCCTCACCGATCCCTCCTACGCCGGGCAGATCATCACCTTCACCTTCCCGCACATCGGCAACGTCGGCGCCAACAACGAGGACACCGAGACCTCCAACCTCGCGGCCCGCTCGGGCGTGCGCGGGGCGGTGCTGCGGGCTCCGATCACCGGCCCGTCGAGCTATCGCGCCGCCGAGCATCTCGACAAATGGCTGAAGACGCGGGGCATCATCGCCATCGCCGGCGTCGACACGCGCGCGCTCACCGCGCGCATTCGCGAGCAGGGCACGCCCAACGGCGTCATCGCACATGAGCCGTCGGGCAAGTTCGACATCGCCAAGCTGAAAGCCGAAGCCGCCGCCTGGCCGGGGCTCGACGGCATGGACCTCGTGCCAGACGTGACCAGCGGCCAGAGCTATTCGTGGGACGAGACGCGCTGGGTCTGGGGGACGGGCTACGGGCGCGAGGAGAACGCGCCGTTCCACGTCGTCGCCGTCGACTACGGCTTGAAGCGCAACATCCTGCGCTGCCTCGCCAGTGCCGGCTGCAAGGTGACGGTGGTGCCGGCGACGACGCAGGCCGAGGATATTCTCGAGCGCAAGCCGGATGGGGTTTTCCTGTCGAACGGTCCGGGCGATCCGGCCGCGACCGGCAAATACGCGGTGCCGGAGATCCAGAAGCTGGTGCAGTCGGGCCTGCCGGTGTTCGGCATCTGCCTCGGTCACCAGATGCTGGCGCTGGCGCTGGGCGCCAAGACCCACAAGATGCGGCAGGGCCACCACGGCGCCAACCATCCGGTGAAGGACTTCACCACCGAAAAGGTGGAGATCACGTCCATGAACCACGGCTTCACCGTGGATCGCGCGACGCTGCCGGCAGGCGTCGAGGAGACGCACGTGTCGCTGTTCGACGGCACCAATTGCGGCCTGCAGGTGAAGGACAAGCCGGTGTTTTCCGTGCAGTACCACCCGGAGGCCTCCCCAGGCCCGCAGGACAGCCACTACCTGTTCGAGCGTTTCGTCGAGCTGATGCGCCGCCAGAAGTCCGGCTGAGGCCGCTTTACCCTACGAAACATTAATTCCCGCGGAGCTGCCCGTATGCGGGGCGGCAGCTATAGTGTTACGTCTGGCGCGGGAAGAATTGCACCGAAGACGTGGCAAAAGTTCCCGAGGCACAGTAAGCAAGCGGCGCCGACGGCCGGTTCTGGCCCAACGGCAACGATTGGGAGGAATTGATGCGGCATTGCGCGGTTCTGTGCGCGATTACGGCCTTGGTTGCGGCTCCGGCGTCGGCCGACGAAGCCTGCAGGAAGGAGGTTGCCACCGCCTTCAACAAGCAGCGCACGTCGCGCGTCTTCACCATGGCCTCCGAGTTGAAGACACCGTCGGGGCCCGTGCAGATCAAGGTTGAGTATCAACCGCCCGATCGCATGCGCCAGACCATCATGGCGCCCAACCAAGAACCCCTCGAGACCGTGCTTTACGGCCAGCGCGCCTACAGCCGCCAGGGCAGCAAGTGGGAAGAGCTGATGCCGGCGGTCGCCCAGACCATCATCGCCCAGGTGCGCGAAGCCGCCATCGACCCGCCGAAAGAGGTCGGCAATTTCGACTGCCTCGGTCCGACGACCCTCGACGGCAAGGAATATCTCGCCTATCGCAGCGTCGAGAAGCAGGCGGATGCCGGTGCACCCACGGGCGCGCCGCTGTTGCACCGCACGATCTACGTCGACCCGAAGACGGGCCTGCCGGCCCTCAACATCGTCGCCGGCGATCAGCCCGGCTCGGAGGCGGTGTTCAAAGCGTCGTACGAATATCCGGAGAAGCTCGAGATCGAGGATCATCCGGATGCGCCGCTGGTGAGAATGAGATAGCGCCGCCTAGGCGGAGCGCGGTTACGAGTATCGAGGAACGAGTATGATGGAGAAGCAGACGATGCGCCGGTTGATGACGGTCCTGGCCCTGATGATTGCGGCCGGCCCCGCCGCCAACGCCGCTTGCAAGGACGAGGTCGCCTCGGCCCTCGAGCGCCAGCGCAAGACGAGCGGTTTTCGCATGCAGACGAAGATGCTTTCCGAGCAGGGCCTCGTCGACATGACGGTCGACTACGTGCTCCCCAACCGCATGCGCCAGGTCGTCAAGTCGACGACCGACCCCAAACCGGTGGAGACGATCGTCGTCGGCCGCGATGCCTGGAGCCGCCTCGAAGGCGAGGACTGGCGCCCGCTGCACCCGCAGATCGCCGATGCTCTTGCTGCCCAGATGCAGGAGACGCTGGGCGATGATCCAGGCACGCTGGGAGACTTCGAGTGCCTCGGCAAGCAGGCGGTCGCCGACAAGAATTTGCTCGCCTACCAGGGCGAGAACGCCGAGCCGCCGGGCCCGAAGGATATGAGCCCGGGTGTCAAGGACAAGCCAAAGCTGCCCGACCGGCCGGTGCGGGTCATCTTCGTCGATCCGACCACTGGGCTGCCGATGCGCAGCATCTTCGCGCGTGCCGACAAGTTGGATAAGCCGATCTTCGAAGCGATCTACACCTATCCCGCGGACATCAAGGTCGACATCCCCAGGGGTCCCGGTCCGGGGCCTGCGCCAGGCACCGTGAAGCCCGGCGCGCAGTAGCATTGTCCACGCACTCCGCGTTGCCGCGTCGTTTTCGCGCGGCAAAAAACTCTGCGCACCGGTGCATTACCGGTGTGCAGCCGCGCGCCCGCGCAAACATGCTCTAGCCAAAGGCTCCGATCGGCAATAAAAGGCCGCCTCATGCCCAAGCGCACGGATATCAAGTCCATCCTCATCATCGGGGCCGGACCGATCGTTATCGGCCAGGCCTGCGAGTTCGATTATTCGGGAACCCAGGCCTGTAAGGCTTTGAAGGCCGAGGGCTACCGGATCATTCTCGTCAATTCCAATCCGGCTACGATCATGACGGATCCGGAGCTGGCGGATGCGACGTACATCGAGCCGATCACACCCGAGATCGTCGCCAAGATTATCGCGGCCGAGCGCCCCGACGCCCTGTTGCCGACCATGGGCGGGCAGACGGCGTTGAACACGGCCCTCGCGCTGGAGCGCGCCGGCGTCCTGGAAAAGTACGGCGTCGAGATGATCGGCGCCCGCGCCGCCGCTATCGACATGGCCGAGGACCGCAAGCTGTTCCGCGAGGCCATGGACCGCATCGGGTTGGAGAGCCCGCGTGCTGTCATTGCCTCCTCGCCGCCCATCCGCGATGCAAGCGGCCACATCGTCCGCTACGACACCGCCACGGGCATTGCCGAGGCGATGCGAGCGCTGGAGACGGTCGGCCTGCCGGCGATCATCCGCCCGGCCTTCACGCTCGGCGGCACCGGTGGCGGGGTCGCCTACAATCGCGAGGAGTTCGAGCAGATCGCCCGCTCGGGCATCGACGCTTCGCCGGTGGGGCAGATCCTCATCGACGAGAGCCTGCTCGGCTGGAAGGAGTACGAGATGGAGGTCGTCCGCGACAAAGCGGACAACTGCATCATCGTCTGCTCGATCGAGAACGTCGATCCGATGGGCGTGCACACGGGCGACAGCATCACCGTCGCGCCGGCGCTGACGCTGACCGACAAGGAATACCAGATCATGCGCAACGCCTCGCTGGCGGTGCTGCGCGAGATCGGCGTCGAGACGGGCGGCTCCAACGTCCAGTTCGCCGTCAATCCGGCTGACGGGCGCCTCATCGTCATCGAGATGAACCCGCGCGTGTCGCGCTCCTCGGCGCTGGCATCGAAGGCGACCGGCTTTCCCATCGCCAAGGTCGCCGCCAAGCTGGCCGTCGGCTACACCCTCGACGAGCTCGCCAACGACATCACCGACGGCGCGACCCCTGCCTCGTTCGAGCCGACCATCGACTACGTGGTCACCAAAATCCCGCGCTTTGCCTTCGAGAAGTTCCCCGGCGCCGACGCGACGCTCACGACCGCCATGAAGTCGGTGGGTGAGGTTATGGCGATCGGACGCACGTTCGCCGAGAGCGTGCAGAAGGCGCTGCGCTCGATGGAAACGGGCCTCAGCGGCTTTGATGACATCGCGCTGGAAGGCCTTGGGGCAGGCGACGACAAGAACGTCATTCGCGCTGCCGTGTCGAAGCCGACGCCCGACCGGCTGCTGAAGGTCGCGCAAGCCATGCGCCTCGGCTTCGACATCGAGCAGATCTACGCCTCGTGCCGCATCGACCCGTGGTTCCTCAACCAGATCCAGGAGATCATCGCCGAGGAAGCGCGCGTCAAAGCGCACGGGCTGCCGAAATCAGCCGAGCAGTTGCGTGCTCTGAAGGCGATGGGCTTCTCCGACCAGCGCTTGGCGAATCTCGCCGGGCTCACCGAAAAGGACGTGCGGGCGCACCGCGCGGCGCTCGACGTGCGTCCGGCCTACAAGCGCATCGACACGTGCGCGGCCGAATTCTCGGCGCCGACCGCCTACATGTATTCCACCTATGAAAGCGGGTTGTTCGTCTCCGACACGGGCAAGGCCGGCGGCAAGCCGGACTGCGAGTCACGCCCCACCGATGCGCAAAAGATCATCATTCTCGGTGGCGGACCCAACCGCATCGGCCAGGGCATCGAGTTCGACTACTGCTGCTGCCACGCTTGCTTCGCGCTCACCGCGGCCGGCTTCGAAACGATCATGATCAACTGCAACCCGGAAACGGTGTCGACGGATTACGATACGTCCGACCGGCTCTACTTCGAGCCGCTGACGGCTGAGGACGTGCTGGAGATCGTTGCTACCGAGCAGTCGAAGGGTACGCTCAAGGGCGTCATCGTGCAGTTCGGCGGCCAGACGCCGCTCAAACTCGCCGCCGCCCTGGAAGAAGCGGGCGTGCCGATCCTCGGCACCTCGCCGGACGCCATCGATCTTGCCGAGGACCGCGATCGCTTCAAGGAGCTGATCGTCAAGCTCGGCCTGAAGCAGCCGCAAAGCGGCATTGCCCGCTCTCCCGGCGAGGCGCGCGCCGTCGCCGACGGCATCGGCTATCCGGTTGTCATTCGTCCCTCGTACGTGCTCGGCGGCCGGGCCATGGAGATCATCCACGACGGCTCGGAAATCGACCGCTACGTAACGCGCCTGTCGGCGACGCTCGACCGCCCCTCAGAGCTCGTGGTGTCCGACAAGCGCCCGCTGCTCATCGACCGCTATCTGACCGACGCCGTCGAGGTCGACGTCGATTGCCTCGCCGACGGCCGCGACACATACGTGTGTGGGATCATGGAGCACATCGAGGAGGCTGGCATCCACTCGGGCGACAGCGCCTGCTCGCTGCCGCCGTACTCGCTAAATGCCGCGACCCTCGCCGAACTCGACCGGCAGACGCGCGAGCTGGCGTTGGCGTTGAAGGTCGTGGGGCTCATGAACGTGCAGTTCGCCATCAAGGACGGCGATGTCTACGTGCTGGAGGTGAACCCGCGCGCGTCCCGAACGGTACCGTTCGTCGCCAAGGTCATCGGCAAGCCCATCGCTGCCATCGCTGCAGAAGTGATGGCCGGCAAGCCGCTCGCTGCCTTCGGCCTCAAGCCGCCGACCTACAAGCACGTCGCCGTCAAGGAGGCCGTGTTCCCGTTTGCGCGCTTCCCCGGCGTCGATCCGGTGCTCGGCCCGGAGATGCGTTCAACCGGCGAGGTGATGGGCATCGACAGCGATTTTGCCATGGCGTTCGTCAAGAGCCAGCTCGGCTCCGGCCAGGTGCTGCCGATGGATGGCACCGTGTTCATTTCGGTGAAGGACAGCGACAAGGATAGGGTCGTCGCCCCGGTGCGCGAGCTGGAGGCGATGGGCTTCAAGATCATCGCCACCCGCGGCACCAAGCGGCACCTCGAGGCCAACGGCATCGCCTGTGAAGCTATCAACAAGGTTCTCGAAGGCCGGCCGCACATTGTCGACGCCATGAAGAACGGCGACGTGCACCTTGTTTTCAACACGACCGAAGGTGCCAAGGCCTTGGCAGATAGCAAGGATATCCGCCGCACCGCCTTGCTTCACCATATCCCGTACTATACAACCGTAGCAGGTGCGGTGGCTGTCACTCGGGCCATCCGGGCGCTCAAGGCGGGCACATTACAGGTGGCCCCCTTGCAAAGCTTCGTGAACCACCCATCCTGATCCATCGGGATCGCCCGCGTAAGCTGGCGGTCCATTCACACGTTGTCCATCAACGAGTGTCGGTGGTCCTGGCAGCAGTGCCAGGCCTATGGGAGATGTTAGGTTATGACTATGGAACGGGTCCCGATGACCATTGAGGGCTTCCGCACGCTTGAAGCCGAGCTGCAGCGCCTCAAATCGGAAGAGCGTCCCCGTATCATCCAGGCCATCTCGGACGCGCGCGCCCACGGCGACCTCTCCGAGAACGCCGAGTACCACGCGGCCAAGGAGCAGCAGGGTTTCAATGAGGCGCGCGTCGCTGACATCGAGGACCGCATCAGCCGCGCTGACGTGATCGACACCTCGAAGCTGTCCGGCACCACCGTGAAGTTCGGCGCCACCGTGACGCTGGTCGACGAGGACACCGACGAGAAGGTGAAATACAAGATCGTCGGCGACAGCGAGGCGAGCGTGCGCGACGGCAAAATCTCGATCTCCTCGCCCATCGCGCGGGCGCTCATCGGCAAGTCGAAGAACGACACCGCCGAGGTGACGACGCCGAAGGGCGCGCGCTCCTACCAGATCCTCAAGATCGAGTGGAAGTAACCTAGCTACCGCTACCTCTGTCTCCCGGGTCTTTCTCGGTGCACTCGCTCGCCCGGGATGACAGCGCTCGGTCACTTGCCAGGGACGGAGATGGGGACACCGGGTTCGCGCTTGGCACGGCGGATGGTGAGGAAGGTCTTGACGCTGGCGACGTTGGGGGCTGCCGTCAGCTGCTGCAGCACGAACGCCTGGAAGGCCGGCAGGTCCTTGGCCACGCATTTCAGCATGTAGTCGCTCTCGCCCGACAGCATGTAGGCTTCGCGCACGATCGGCCAGCCGAGCACCAGGTTCTCGAACGCGCGCAACTCGTTCTCGGCCTGGTTATGCAACCCGACCATGGCGAACGCCGTCAGCTCGAAGCCCAGCGCCGCCTCGTCCAGCAGCACCGTGTAGCCGGCGATGAAGCCGGCTTCCTCCAGGGCACGGACGCGGCGCAGGCAGGGGGGCGCCGACAGCCCCACGCGCGAGGACAGCGCCACGTTGGTCATGCTGCCGTCCGCCTGCAGCTCTTTCAGGATGCGCCAATCTACGGGATCCAGGCGCACGGCCATGGCGCGTCTCTCCAGGCAGCACAGGGCGCCAAAACGGCGCGTAAGCTGCCGACGTTGCACCAAGGTATCGGGTTTGGCTAGCACCCGGCAGGCCGTCAGGGGCGCTCTCCCCATGCGTCGCAAAGAGATGTGGACATGGGCGGTATCAATGGCGAAAAGCGCCAAGTGAACGAGAGCGCCATGGCAGCTTCCGGCAGAGATCAGCACCCGCTCGCGGGCCGCAGCGCGTGGGTCTTCACCACGGGGGCCGCCGGCATGGACGCGCAGACGCGCGGCGTCGCCGACGCGCTCGGTCTTGACTACCAAATGAAGCCGATCCATCCGCGGGGCGTCTTCAAGCTGCTGGCGCCGTGGGGGCCCGTCGCCCCGTCGGAGCGCTTCGGCAAAGCGGGTTCGATCTTTGCGCCGCCGTGGCCGGAGGTTGCTATCGCGCTCGGCCGCGTGAGCGTGCCCTACATCCGTGCGTTGCGCCGGCGTTCCCCGAGCACATTCTCGATCGTGATGCTCGACAACCGCGCGGGGCTGGGTGTCGCCGACGTCATTTGGGTGCCGCAGCACGATCGCCTGCGCGGGCCGAACGTCATCACCACGCTCACCGCGCCGCACAGTTTCACCGCCGAGCGGCTCGCACGCCTGCGCCAGGAGCTTCCGGGCGACATCGCCGCGCTGCCGCCCCCGCGTATCGTCGTCATCCTCGGCGGCAAGAACAAGGTCTACGAGTTTCGCCCCGCGGACGACGCCCGCTTTGCCGCGTCGCTGCGGGCGCTCGGCGCGCTGGGGGCAAGCTTCATGATTACGCCCTCGCGCCGCACGCACGCGCGGCTGCTCGCGGTGACGGAGGAAGCCACACGCGCCTTCCCGCGCATCCTGTGGAATGGCGAAGGCGCCAATCCCTATCCGCAGTTTCTTGCCCACGCCGACGCCTTCGTCGTCACGGCCGACAGCGTCAACATGACCGGCGAGGCCTCCGCCACCGGTCGTCCGGTGTACGTGTTCACGCCCTCGGCCGGCTCCGACAAGTTCCGCCGCTTCCACGCGGCTCTGCAGGCGCACGGCGCAACGCGACCGCTGCCCGACAATCCCAATATCGTGCCGGCTTGGGGCTATGAGCCGCTGCAGTCGGCCGAGACGATCGCGCGCGAGATCGAGCGCCGCTGGAACGCCAGAGGGGGCACCGGCCGGTGATGCAGAAAGCTACGCCACCACCGACGGACGCAGAGCTTTGTGCCGGCGGCACGCTGTCGGTGCCGCAGCTCAGTCCGGCTGCCCGGGCCTGGCGCTTTGCCGAGATGGCGCTGCTCTACGGCGCCGCCCCGTTCGCCGTCGATCGTGCCGTGCACGGCTATAGCGTACCCGTCTTTATCGCCCTGCTACCGGTGCTGGCGATCATCCTGCTCGTCCTGGTGCTCGACCGCACATTCTCACTGCGGCGCGAGCTGTCGCGCGGATTTTCGCTCAAGCAGCTGTTCTACATCCTGCTCACCTTCGCCGTGGGTGGCGGCATCGTCGCCACCTACGTCGCCGAATATCACCCGGCGCTGTTCCTGGAGTTTCCGCGCAACCGGCCCGATGTCTACCTGCGCATCATGCTGCTCTATCCGCTGATGTCGGTGGCGGTGCAGGAACTCGTCTATCGCACGTTCTTCTTCCACCGCTACGGGGCGCTGTTCGGCGGCGCCTGGTGGCTGGCCATCCTGCTCAATGGCGTGCTGTTCGGCATCGGCCACATCGTCATTGGCACGCCGCTCGCCGTGTACGGCACGGTGGCAACGGGCGCGCTGTTCGCCTGGCGCTATGTCATGACGCGCTCGTTCTGGGCGGTCTTCATCGAGCACACGCTGTGGGGTGCTTTGGTGTTCACGGTCGGGCTCGGCCGCTACTTTTTCACCGGCGTCGGCATCCTCAGCTGGCGTTAGCGGGGCTGCCGGGTCGGGTTGAGAGCCGCGCGATGATCCGCTAGAAGGCGGCAAGCTCAATTCCAGCAGCACATTTCTAGGAGGCCGCCTCCGTGGCGAACCCGCAGTACGTCTACCACATGCACAAACTCTCCAAGGCCTATCCGGGGGGTAAGCAGGTCCTGAAGGACATCTCGCTGTCGTTCCTGCCGGGCGCCAAGATCGGCGTCGTCGGCCTCAACGGCGCGGGCAAGTCGACCCTGCTCAAGATCATGTCGGGGACGGTCGACGACTTCCTCGGCGAGGCGAAAGCGGCGGACGGCATCAAGGTCGGCTACCTGGCACAGGAGCCGCAGCTCGATACCAGCAAGGACGTGCTCGGCAACGCCATGGAGGGCGTCGCGGAGAAAAAGGCGATCCTCGACCGCTACAACGAGATCGCGGCGAACTATTCCGACGAGACCGCCGACGAGATGACGGCGCTGCAGGACCAGATCGACGCGCAGAACTTATGGGATCTCGACACCCAGGTGGAGCAGGCGATGGATGCACTGCGCTGCCCGCCCGGAGACGCCGAGGTCACCAAGCTTTCGGGCGGCGAGAAGCGACGCGTGGCGCTGACGCGCCTGTTGCTGTCGAAGCCCGACATCCTGCTGCTCGACGAGCCGACCAACCATCTCGACGCCGAAAGCGTCGCCTGGCTGGAACGCTACCTGAAGGAGTACACCGGCTGCGTCATCCTGGTGACGCACGACCGCTACTTCCTCGACAACCTCACCGACTGGACGCTGGAATTGGATCGCGGTCAGGGCGTTCCCTACAAAGGCAACTACTCGGCCTGGCTGGAGCAGAAGGCCAAGCGCGCAGAGGTCGAGAAGTCGGCCGAGGAAGGCCGCCAGAAGCAGATCAACCGCGAGCTCGAGTGGATCCGCGCTTCTCCCAAGGCGCGGCAAGCCAAGTCCAAGGCGCGCGTCACCGCCTTCGACAAGCTGGTCGAGCAAGCGGGGCGCGAGGAAACCGGTAAGGCGTCGTTCTCGATCGCGCCGGGGCCGCGCCTCGGCGAGATGGTGGTCGAGGTCGACGGGCTGTCGAAATCCTTCGGCGATCAGATCCTTATCGACGGGCTGTCCTTCAAGCTGCCACCGGGCGGCATCGTCGGCGTCATCGGCCCCAACGGCGCCGGCAAGACGACGCTGTTCAAGATGCTCACCGGCAAGGAGAAGCCGGACGGCGGCGACGTCAAGCTGGGGCCAACGGTGAAGCTCGCCTACGTCGATCAGAGCCGCGACCATCTCGACGACAAGAAGACGGTCTGGGAGGAAATCTCCGGCGGCCTCGACATCATGAAGTTCGGCGACAAGAAGGAAATGTCGAGCCGCGCCTATTGCGGCTGGTTCAACTTCAAGGGACCGGACCAGCAGAAGAAGGTGGGGCTGCTGTCGGGCGGCGAGCGCAACCGCGTGCATCTCGCCAAGATGCTGAAGGAGGGCGGCAACCTGTTGTTGCTTGACGAGCCGACCAACGACCTCGACACCGAGACGCTGGGCGCGCTCGAAGCGGCGCTGGAAGATTTCCCCGGCTGCGCCGTGGTCATCTCGCACGATCGCTTCTTCCTCGATCGCCTGGCGACGCACATCCTCGCCTTCGAGGGCGACAGCCACGTCGAATGGTTCGAGGGCAACTTCGAGGCCTACGAGGAGGACAAGAAGCGCCGCCTCGGCGAGGCCTCGGTCGAGCCGCATCGCATCAAGTTCAAGCGCTTCGAGCGGGCGTAGGTTCTCTCGGTTAGTCGCGCACGGATACCAAAGATGGGCGGTAGCCCGCTTGCGAAGGGCACGCGCGTCCCGTATAGTTGCGTCCATTCGCGCATCCATTTTTATTTTTGGTGTTGAGTAGATGTTTCGCAGCTTCTTGGCCGCCGCAGCATTGTTCTGTGCTGTGAGCGTGGCCCACGCCGATGTGCATCCCATCCCGGTTTCGGACGAAGACCTTCAGGCGCTCTACAAGAAACTTGAAGCGCCGCCGGGCGTATTCCCCTTTGCCGTTGCCTTGGCGGCAACCAAAACAACGGCGCAGCCCGACACCGCATACTTTTGCACCGGAACTATGATTACGGCGCGCTGGGCAGTTACCATGGCCTACTGTGTGGTAGGGCCGCGCGGACTCGACTTCCAGATCATGTTCGGCAACACCGATCTTAAGAAGGCGGAAGTCGCCCATCCCAAGCGTTTCGTGGTTCATCCGGAGTACACTGGGGGAAATGAGTTCCGCACGAGTGTCGCGCTGGTGGAACTCGATCGCGATGTGCCGGGCCCGATCCGAATTGCGAATTTCGAAATTAGCCCGAAGCTGACCAGTCCCGACGACATAGGGAATGCGTCCGTGGTTGGCTGGGGGCAGGTCGCAGGTGCAAGGATAGTGCCGGGCGACTTTGACAAACAGCGCAGCCTTACCGTGCGCATTCTCGATAACGACGACTGCAATCGTCCAGAACGTTACGGTGGGCGTGTTGCCAAGGACCAGTTCTGCGCGCAATCGGCTTTTGACAACGTCGATGCCTGTCAAGGCTTTGCTGGCGCACCGCTTGTTGTGCCCAATGCTCGCGGCGAGTACGCCGTATTGGGAATGGTGAACTGGGGAGAGGGCTGCGCACGCAAGGACAGGCCGACGGTCTATACGGACCTGACGCACTACGTCGCGTGGATCAAGCAAACCATCGGCCAACCAGTGCAGGATGTTTCGCAGCCACCGCCGCGGCGACCCCTCTGGGTCGGCGGTGGCCGGCATGCAAGGGCTGGCTTCCCAGAGATAATCGGTGGAGGCGAAATCACGCACACAGGCATTCAAGCTTCATTGGATACGGCCCTCGAGCCGCGCATCGAGGGCCGCATCGTGGGACCTCGCCTCAACCTGGCGCCGCACGGTAAATACAGATATGTCGTTTCAATTGGAAAAACTGAATTGCCGCCAGATGAAGGACACCTCTGTGGTGGCGTCCTGATATCTCCGCAGTGGGTGCTTACGGCGGCCCATTGCGTCAGCGAATACATCGATAAGCCAGCCGAACTGAGCGTACGTTTAGCACTCGACAGTGACATCTTGACCGATCCAGGCGCTCGCAAAGCGCCGGTGCGAATCATTCTGCATCCTCAGGCGCACACGACTCCCTTTCGCAATCACAAGTTTGATATTGCACTCATCGAATTGGTGAAAATACAACCATTTGACGTGAAGCCGCCACCGCTACTGCGCGCGCATCAGGACAAAGAATTGCTCCAAAATATAAGCGCGGGCTACGTCGTCGGATACGGCATGGATTCTCAGTCGTCCTTTGGCAGGCTGAGCGTCTATCTTCACCAGATCAGAGTGGCCTTTGTCCCTCGGGATCAATGTAATGCGAATTCCGCTAGCGGGTACAACAATCTGGTTGACGAGAATGAGTTATGTGCGGGCGGCGATGGTTCAGATTCCTGTCAGGGTGATAGCGGCGGACCTCTACTCATCTGGGACAAGAACCTCGGATACATGATCGCCGGGCTGGTGAGTTGGGGACGTGAGTGTGGAGGCAAGAAACCCGGCGTCTACGCAAGAGTGTCTGCCTTTGCAGAGTGGATCGAAGACATCCTCAAATAGTCAGATCAACTTGCAGGTGATGTTTATGCATATTCCAGCTGCTCTACAGGGTGTGCGAGCGCCGCTGTATGCTTCTCTTCTGATCGCGATGTTCTGGCCGGTACAAGTCGCAGGGCAGGCAGTCGGCGGCAGAACCATAGGTCCAAAGCCAGCGGACCAACAGACCCCGCAGGCGCGCACGACTGTTGCGGGCGACGAACCCTCGCCGTTCCTTGACGCGGTCACATTCGCGGAACCCGGCGAGCGTACCATAAGCGGCAAGATTGTCGGTGGCCAACCGGCCCCAGCGGCTGCCTACCCGTGGATCGTATCGATCGGGGTCTCTAATCAGCCGTTCTCCAAGGGCCATTTTTGCGGTGGCGCACTGATCAGCAATCAAAAGGTCGTAACCGCGGCCCACTGCTTCAAAGGCGTATCGGCGCCAAGCCAGATCCAGATCAAATACGGGACAAATCTCTTGAGCCTCGGCGGCACCGTTGCGACCGTTAGGTCGTACGCGAACGCATCCGGCTTGGGATCCCGCGACCTTTGAAAATGATGTCGCCGTCATTTCGCTCGAAACCCCGGCAGACCCCGCAACGCCAATCAAGGTCATTGATGCGACGAACGCTGGCCAGCTCTTCAACGACGGCGTCTTGGCAGTCGTCGCCGGATGGGGGCTCACCAAGGAAAACGGGAACATCTCAGATACGCTGCGGCACGTCGGGGTACAGGTCGTCTCGAACGCAAGCTGCAATTCCCCGACGGCCTACGCGGGCCAGATCAAGGACATGATGTTTTGCGCTGGCTTCATCGAGGGTGGCAAAGAACTCCTGCCAGGGCGATAGCGGCGGACCGCTTATGGTCTTCGATGGCAGGGGAGGCTACGTCCTCGCCGGTGTCGTCTCATGGGGCGAGGGGTGCGCGCGCGAGAACAAGTACGGAGTTTACACGCGCCTCGTGAAATTGCTGGACTGGGTGAAGGAGAATGCGCAGTAGTGCCCGTT
>CAWEWG010000004.1:0-117200 GCA_963812795.1 uncultured Alphaproteobacteria bacterium
TACTCACTTAAGTTAGGCAAGCTAACTTTCAAGAGCGCCGACTCCTCGGCCATGCCCAACAATGGGGTCCGATATGAACGCGACGGCAACATTGACTTCCAGCATTGCGCAACCCTGGCGGCGCGCGCGCCCGGTTCTCGCAGTCGGCGCCCTCCTGGCTTTGGCCGCCCCCCTCGCGGGCTGCACGAGCGAAAGCGCCCCTTACGTGGCGCCCCCCAACCGGTCCGTGCTGCCGCCGTGAAGCTCTCGACTGAAGTCGACACGCGTTCCTACACCGGCACCATCAAGCCGCGCTACGAAAGCGATCTCGGCTTCCGCGTCTCCGGCAAGATCGTCGAGCGTCTCGTCAACATCGGCGACAGGGTCGTGCCCGGCATGACGCTCGCCCGTCTCGATGCAAGCGACTATCGGCTGTCGCTCGAATTCGGCGGAAGCCGAGCTCAACGCCGCGCAGAGCAGCCTCAAGCAGACGGCGGCCGACGAGAAACGCTACGCGGCGCTCAACGAGAAAAAATGGGTCAGCGACGCCAACTTCGAGCAGAAGAAGGCGACGGCGGATGAAGCCCGCGGGCGCGTCGAGCGCGCGACGCGGGCGCTTGCACTGGCGAAGAACCAGCTCGCCTATACGGATCTCGTGGCCACTGAAACCGGCGTGATCACTGCACTTCCGGTTGAGGTGGGACAGGTCGTTAGCGCCGGCCAACTGATTGCACGCGTGGCGCGTCTCGACGAGCTCGAGGCGGTCGTGTCGATCCCGGAGAGCCGAATCGACGCCGACCGCGACGCGGCTGCCACCGTGACGCTGTGGGCGGATGCCGATCGCGTCTATGCAGCCAAGCTGCGCGAAATCTCGCCTCAGGCCGATCCAGCGACGCGCACCTATCAGGCCCGCTATTCGCTCATAAAGTCGGATGTCGCCATCGCGCTCGGCAAGACGGCGACGGTGCATCTGGCGTCGCAGGGCGCCGGCGAGCGCGCCAAGCTCCCCCTCGCGGCCGTCTTCAGGGATCAAGGCCAGCCGTCCGTATGGCTGATCGATGAAGCGCACGGGCGCCTGATCAAGCAGAGCGTCGAGGTCAGTGCCTGGACTGAGACGTCGGCGATCATCTCAGGCGGGCTGGCGGCAGGCCAGAAGATCGTCGCCGCGGGCGTTCACAAGCTCGATGCCGGGATTCCGGTACGCATCGTCGAGGTGGCGCAATGACCGGGCCCGCAGAACACGAACATCCCGTCTCGCGCGGCAACCTCTCGGCTTGGGCGGTCGCGCATCCCGCAGTGGTCTTGTTCCTCATCATCGTGTTCTCGGTGGCGGGGCTCGTGAGTTACCTCAATCTCGGCCGCGCCGAGGACCCATCGTTCGCCATCAAGACCATGGTGATCACGGCAGCATGGCCCGGCGCCACCGCCGAGGAGATGCAGGATCAGGTCGCCGACAAGCTCGAGAAGAGGCTGCAGGAGCTCGAGCTCTTCGACTTCGTCCGGACCTATACGCGGCCCGGCGTCAGCCATCATCCAGGTGCAGCTCAAGGACACGGCGCGGCAGAACGAAGTCGATGACGCCTGGTACCAGGTGCGCAAAAAGCTCAACGACAGCCGCCCGACGCTGCCGCAGGGCGTGCAAGGACCCTTCTTCAACGACGAGTACGGTGACGTCTATTCCGCCATCTACATGCTGTCGGGCGCCGACGTGTCGCTCGCCAAGCTCAAGGACTATGCCGAGATCGTGCGCCAGCGCCTCCTGCGCACGGAGGGTGTCGCCAAGGTCGATATCGTCGGCGTGCGCCACCAGCGCATCTTTATCGAGTTCAGTCATCGCAAGCTGGCGACGCTCGGCATCACGCCCCAGGCCATCTTCGACAGCGTGGCGCGCCAGAATGCCGTGACGCCCGCCGGCACCATCGAAACCAGTGCCGACCGCATCGACGTACGCGTCACGGGTGCCTTCAAGGGCGAAGCAGCCATTGCGGAAGTCCCCATCGAAGCTGGCGGCGCCACGTTTCGGCTCGGCGACATCGCTACCATCAAGCGTGGCTACGAGGACCCGCCGGAGCAGCATCGCGCGCCATAACGGCAGCGAAGCCGTCGGTGTCGTCGTTGCCATGACCAAGGGCGCCAACGTTCTGGAGCTGGGTGAAAAGCTCAAGGATGCTATCGCTGATGCCAAAGCGCAGGTTCCGACCGGCGTCGAAATCGACCAGATCACGGACCAGCCGCGCGTCGTCGAGGAGTTGGTGGGCGAGTTCCTGAGCTCGTTTGTCGAGGCGCTCGCCATCGTGCTCGTCGTCAGCTTCGTCTTCCTTGGATGGCGCTCAGGCCTCGTCGTCGCAACGTCCGTTCCGCTCGTGCTCGCGGTCGTCTTCGTCGTCATGAACGTGGCCGGCCTCAACCTCGACCGTATCACGCTCGGCTCTCTCATCATCGCGCTCGGCCTGCTCGTCGACGATGCGATCATCGCCGTCGAGATGATGGTCGTCAAAATGGAGCAGGGCTGGAGCCGCATCCGTGCGGCAGCCTTTGCCTGGGATTCGACGGCGTTCCCCATGCTGACCGGCACCCTGGTGACCGCCGTGGGCTTCCTACCCGTCGGCATCGCCCGTTCGACGGCGGGAGAGTATGCCGGCAACATCTTCTGGATCGTCGGGCTCGCCCTCGTCGTCTCGTGGATCGTGGCCGTGTTTTTCACGCCCTACCTCGGCGTCAAGCTGCTGCCGAACTTCACCAACCGCGGCGCCGGGCATGACGCCCACGACATCTACGATACGCGCCTTTATCGGGCCCTGCGCCGCGCCGTCGGCTGGGCCGTGCGTTTCCGCTGGGTCGTCATCGCCTTGACGCTCGCGGCCTTCGGCGCGTCCGTCGCCGCCTTCACGCAGGTCCAGCAGCAGTTCTTCCCGACCTCGTCGCGACCGGAGCTCTTCATCGAGATCCGTATGCCGGAGGGCACGTCCATCGGCGTCACCGAGGCCGCCGCCAAGAAAGCCGAAGCCCTCATCAAGGGCGATGCGGACCTCGAGTACTACACGACCTACATCGGCGAAGGCTCGCCCCGCTTCTTCCTCGCCTTGAACCCCGTGCTGCCGAACGAGAGTTTCGCGCTCATCGTCATGATGACCAAGGACGCGGAGGCGCGCGAGCGGCTGAAGGCGCGGCTCGAAGGGCTTGTCGCTCAGAACGTGATCCCCGAGGCGCGCCTGCGCATCGACCGGCTGAACTTCGGACCCCCGTCGGCTTCCCGGTGCAGTTCCGCGTGACTCGGTCCGGACGGCGACAGCGTGCGCGCCGTGGCCGACAAGGTGCGGGACGCCATGCGCGCCAACCCCAACACGCGCGACGTGCAGTTCGACTGGAACGAGCAGAAGAAGTCCATCCGGCTCGAGGTCGATCAGGACCGCGCGCGGTCGCTGGGGCTGACGCCGCAGGACATCGCACAGACGCTCGGGACGCTGCTCTCCGGCTATACGGTGACGGAATACAAGGAAGGCATCGAGCTCGTGCCGGTGGTGGCGCGTGCCATCCCCGAGGAACGTCTCGGGCTCGGCGCGTTCGAGGATCTCACCATCCCGACGCGTTCGGGCGCCGCCGTTCCGATCTCGCAGGTGGCGCGAGTTCATTACGAGTTCGAGGAGCCCATCCTGTGGCGGCGCAATCGGGATGTGGTGCTGACCGTGCGCTCCGACATCGCGCCCGGCGTGCAGGCGCCGGACGTGACGGCCGCAATCCAGCCCGCGATCGACGCGATCGCCGCCACGCTGCCGCCCGGCATGCGCATCGAGGTCGGCGGCGCCGTGGAAGAGAGCGCCAAGGCCAATGCCGCGCTGTTCAAGATCTTTCCGCTCATGTTCCTGGCCATGCTCACCATCTTGATGCTGCAGCTGCAGCGCTTCTCGACGCTGTTCCTGGTGTTCTCCACGGCGCCGCTGGGCCTCATCGGCGCGAGCTTCGCGCTGCTCGCGTTCGATGCTCCGTTTGGCTTCAACGCGCTTCTGGGCCTCATCGCGCTTGCCGGCATGATCATGCGCAACACCGTCATCCTCGTCGATCAGATCGATGCGGACGTGGCCTCGGGCCTCTCCCGCTGGGATGCGATCATCGAGTCGACCGTGCGACGCTCGCGGCCGCTGGTGCTCACGGCGATGGCGGCCATTCTCGCCATGATCCCGCTGTCCCGCTCGGTGTTCTGGGGGCCGATGGCGATCACGATGATGGGCGGCCTTTTGGTGGCAACGATCCTGACGCTGCTCTTCCTGCCGGCGCTCTATGCGGCGTGGTTCCGGATAAAGCCCACGGCAGAAGGCGGTTCCCGCGACAGCCGGACGCCATCGGCGTAGCGGAACTGAGGATGGTGCAGGCTGCGGAGTAGCAGTGGCTTGGCGCGAAGAAAGTAGGAGTTCGCAATGCTGCAACGGTTGTTGGCGAGATGGCGGCTTTGGGAGCAGGCCCTCGAAGGGATGGATGATCCGCGAGGTGATTTTCTCCTCAATTTGGAGGAACGGGTCTGCCGATTGGAAGGCGACGGGAGAATTTGCGCAGGCCTCTCTCGACAGGTGCGGTTGCGGCGCCGACGCCGGCGAACGCCCCGGAGACCAAATGACCGGGGGGCATCTGGACCGGTCCCGGCGTGAGCCACGTTGGCGGCTTCGACCGTTACGCAGCGCTGAGCCGCTGAGGAGATCCTCGCATATCGATAAGACCTGGTCGACCGTTCGATAGCCGGACAATGCTCGGCGTCGAACGGCGGGTCAGCAAGGAAGGACGCACGTGACGACATCACGACACTTTGGGAGTGGAGAAGACAGATGATTTACAGTTCCATTGTAAAAATGAAAATCCGGCAGACCTTCGACCACGTCAATAATCATCGCTGGGATAAAGCGACTGAAGCGCTTGCTCCCCATATCCATCACCGCGTTTCCGGCGACCACGCGCTCGGTGGAGAGCGTCACGACAAAGACTCTGTCCGCCGCTGGTTCGAGCGTCTCGGCCGCGTCCTGCCGAATCTCCGCATCACCGTCACCGACGTGACGGTTAAGGGCTGGCCGTGGAATACCAAAGTATTTGCGCAGTGGGACGGCAAAGCGACGCTGCTCAACGGTGGGGCGGCTTACATCAACCGGGGGCTTCACGTGTTCACTCTGCGGTGGGGCAGAGTATATGCCCTGGAGGAATTCCAGGATTCACAAGCTGCGGCCGGTGGTCTTGCCGCCCAAGGTGCAGCTGGCCTCGAGGAGGCGGGTGCCGAACCAATTGTGAGTTAGTTCAAGCCAGCCGACCTGCCGAAGCAAGCGCCGCCGGTGGCGCGGCGACTGGCCTTCACCATCCGGGAAGTATTCAGCCAGAAAGAGGCGGAGTTGGCAGCCGCCGGTTGAACTCTCAAACGACTCGCCTTCCATCGGTGACGCCGACTGGTGGGGAAAGGCGACATCGCTTCGAAGCGGACTTGCCTCCCGTTGAGCGCAAAGTGACGGTCAGCGTGGCTGTGGGGGTCGAGCAGGCGCACGCCTGACGCGAGGCCCGCAATCGTTCTTGCGCATGGCAACTGAACGTGGCTTTGCGCGTGGGAGCCTTTGTAGAACGGAACAGCTCCGCAACGATGGGGTGAGATGCTTCGGGCGCTCCACTAGGGCCCACGCGACAATGGATACCGAAAAGAAGAAGCGCCAGGTGCCGAAGCTGGGCCGCGCCTTGGATGAGGTATGGGTCCGGGATGCAAGGCTCACCGAGGAGTGGCCGAAGAAGGCGCCAGATATCGTTGCTAAGCACAAATTGGAGGGGCTGGAGACCCAACTCACGGATGCGATGTTCATGGCGTTGGAAGATACGATGTCTGGCATATGAAAAATCGACGCCTCGCAGCCGGCCTCGGGACCAACGAGCATCGACCAACTCAACAGCGCGCTGCGGCAGATGCACGAACCTTCTGGCCAACGAAGCGCTCTTGAACCGCCTCGAACTGGCCTCGATTGAAATGCCCTCTGATCCGGCGGCGCCCGCCGCTGAAGCGTCTTACAATTTCGTTACCGGCGCCTTCGACGCTGTCGCGCATGCGCGGAGGCAGGTCGCCGGACTCCTGGCGATGGCCAAGTACGCACGGGGGATCGACGCTCGCCGCGGGCAACGTGTTAACACGCGGCGATCTGTTGGCAGCGGTCGAACCCCTTCTCAAGCTTTTGGGTCGACGTGGCGCGGGGCAACCAGGAGCACTTTGGTTCCCGTGGGACCTATTCGCCGCCGCCGTTAAATTCTTACACAGCTGCCTTCAATGCATCGATGGCACCGCCAAAAAGAGCCTCATCTCCAAGATGAAGTCTAGCGATAGACGTCGAACACCGCTTGTTTTGGCCGGGTTCGACGTGCGTGTAACGTCTGATCCCCTTCTTACATTCGAGTAGGCCGCTTCATGTCGAGGCGGGATAACAGATGTAGAAGAGGAAGAACGTTATGCGTTCAAGAACAACCAGAAAGAAGCAAGGCTTGCTCAGTTTTCATGGTCTCCTTTGAGGAGCATCAAACTCGGCTGCAAGAAATGCAAGACAAGCTAGATGAGGGGGACGCGGAGAACGAAAAGCTCAAGGCCGAGATCGAGCATCTCAAGCACCGGCTGACCTATCTTGAGAAGCTGATAGAGCGGGAAAAGAAGCGGGCCGCCGACGGACTCCGACCATGGAAGCACGTATCATTGGTACGGTCCGACAGGAAATGGGTGCGGATTTTGCTCCCCGTTCGATGTTCTACCGGAACAATGCCATCGGCGATAGGTGCGTGTTCGCCGCTATCTCCGAGCTGGTATCGCCTCTGTAGCCGCTGGAGCTTCGCCTTGCGGGCACGAAAGACCGAGTAGAGGAACACCGTCTTCGAGGTCAGGTTCTTCCATAAGGTAGGCAAAGTAGCTGTGCGGCTTGCCTCTGAACTCGACCCAATCGTCCTCAGGGAGCTTGATGATTTCTCCGCGCCAGAATGCCTCTTCGTCCTCGTGAACCTTCTTCCAAAGGTCACCGCGCCACTGGAAGTCGTTCTCGTAGACGTTGAGGTAGTGGGCGTCGGCAAGTCGGCGCAGCAGCGCTGGCGTCAGCGGAACGTACGTTGGTGGAGCTCTTGAGGCGCGACTTAGGCGGTGGCTGACCCGCACCGGTTGGCTTTCTTCTTTGCGCCACTGAGCGAACAGCGCTTCGACTTCGGCGTGCTGGGCACCGTAGGCGGCCTTGGGCCTTCTTCCGGTCGCCGGTCCGTAGCGAACGCCAGATCTGCGAAGGCCGGCCGTCGGCACGGAGTTCGGGTGGGACCTCCCGCTTGTAGTAGAGGTTTGAGCTGCCCTTGCGGGCGGTCAGATACGGAAACTTCGCCACGTCGACCATGCCCCGCTACGTAGCAGAAAAACGTAGCAGTCGAGTTAGCGAAACCCTTGCAGTTAACAAGGGCTTCTGGCACATCAATGGCTTATGGGTTGAAATGGCGCCCCGTAGGGAACTCGAACCCCTGTTCCCAACGTGAGAGGCTGGTGTCCTAGGCCACTAGACGAACGGGACAGCGCTGGAGCGAACCTATATGGGAGCCGGGGCGCTATCGATCAAGCCGTTTCTTTCGCTCCGGCCTGCGGCTCAACACCCGCGCCTCATTTCCGTGGGCGCGCGCTTGATGCCGACCGACGTGATCGACTGCCCGGTCTGCAGGTCGAGAACCGCGATGCCCTCGGCGCCGCCGGCTTCGTAGTGTACCGCTAACCGGTTGCCCGAAAGCGAGACGGACCGCACCTGCGCACCCGGCCGGCAGCGCCAGGCTCTGCTCAGGCCGGATCGCCAGGCCCGGCGCGGCCGGTTGCGTCGGCGCGCCCGACGCGAGATAGATGACGCGCCCGACGATGGCGGCGAGGCCGGCCAAGATCAGCACCGCCAGAGCGATGACGACGATCTTGAGATTGCGCTGCAGGCGCGCGTCTGCCGCCGATGGTGCGGTCGGCCGCGCCTCGGCGGCTTGCGGAGCAGTTCATCGCTTCGGTCGCCTGCATTCACCTTCCTCCCGTCGTCGTGGAGGCCATTCGGAGGCCGGTTCGCAGGCCATGACACAGGCCATCGATCGACACGAGCGCGCAGCGGATCGAGCTGACCGTCGCGGAGGCCGACGCCGGCGTCCGCCTCGACAAGCTGCTCGCCCAGCGCGTCGAAGCTCTGAGCCGCGCCCGCATCCAGGCGCTTGATCCGCGCCGGGCACGTCGCCGGGCCGGACGGCGCGACCATAGGAGATGGGTCCTACCGGGTCAAACCGGGCGAGGACGTTCACGCGTGCTGGTGCCGGAGCCGCGAGCCGGCGGAGCCCGCTGCCGAGGCCATCGCGCTCGACATCGTCTACGAGGATCGCGACGTCATCGTCGTCGACAAGCCGCGCGCACCTCGTCGTGCATCCGGGCGCCGGACACGCCAGCGGAACGCTCGTCAACGCGCTCATCGCCCATTGCGGCGACAGCCTCTCCGGCATCGGCGGCGTCAAGCGTCCCGGCATCGTGCATCGCCTCGACAAGGGAACGTCGGGACTGCTGGTCGTCGCCAAGAACGACGCCGCGCATGCAGTCGCCTCAGCGAGCAGTTCGCCGCGCACGGTGCCGACGGGCGCATGCACCGCGCCTATCTGGCGCTGGTGTGGGGCAAGCCGCTGCGCCCGCGCGGCGTCATCTCGGCGCGTCTCGCGCGCAGCCAGTCGAACCGCACCAAGATCGGCGTCACGCAGGGGCGAAGGCGGACGCCACGCCGTTACGCACTATGAGGTGCTCGACACGTTCGACACCGACGCCGGGCCGGTCTCGCTGCTGCGCCTCGAGCTGGAGACGGGCCGCACGCATCAGATCCGCGTGCACCTGGCGCACATCGGTCATCCGGTGCTCGGCGACACGACCTACGCCAGCGACTTCAAGACCAAGGGCGGCAAGCTGGACGAGGCGGCGCGCGACGGCTCTGCGGCGCACTTGGCCGGCAGGCGCTGCACGCCGCCGAGCTTGGCTTCGAGCACCCGATCACGGGCAAATCACTTCGCTTTGAAAGCCCGCTCCCGAGCCGACATGCAGGCGCTACTCACGGCATTGCAGGACGATTAGCGCGCAAATCACTCGTCCGGCCGCAAAGCATCCGTTAGCGGCCTTTGCGCATTTGTAGGCTGTGCCGAAAAGCCCGTTAGCTGACACCGCGCTAGAAAACTGAGCGTTGCCAATGGCAAGATCAGCGCATTGACGCCATGGGCTCACGGTCGCACAACGCTGCGTTGCGGCTGCGACATAGGTGACGTGCAACATTATAGCGCCGGCTTGCGTATAATCAGCCGAGAGACGCACAACCGCCAACCGACGGAACTCGACGGTTTCGGCGTTAGGGGAGTAGTGGGCACCCAAAGGTAGAAATGCCCCGCGCGACGGTGTCGCGTAAACTGCATGTGAGGGACCGCCCCTGGCACTGGGCGGCTGGTGAAAGACATGGCGACCAAACTTCCGGTTATCGCGCAAGGCTCACTCGGCCTTTCCCGCTACCTCGAGGAGATCCGCAAATTTCCGATGCTGGAGCCCGGCGAGGAGTTCATGCTGGCCAAGAGCTGGCAGCAGCACTCCGACCAGGCCGCGGCCGAGAAGCTCGTCACGTCGCATCTGCGTCTCGTCGCGCGCATCGCCATGGGCTACCGCGGCTACGGGCTGCCGATCGGCGAAGTCATCTCCGAGGGCAACGTCGGCCTGATGCAGGCCGTCAAGCGCTTCGATCCCGACAAGGGCTTCCGCCTCGCGACCTACGCGATGTGGTGGATCCGCGCCTCGATCCAGGAATACATCCTGCGCTCGTGGAGCCTCGTGAAGATGGGCACCACGGCCGCGCAGAAGAAGCTGTTCTTCAACCTGCGGCGCGCCAAGAGCCAGCTGCAGGCGCTGGACGACGGCGATCTGCGTCCCGATCAGGTGAAGACGATCGCGCGCAAGTTCGGCGTCAGCGAAGACGACGTCATCTCGATGAACCGGCGGCTTGGCGGCGACGCCTCGCTGAACGCGCCGGTGCGCGCCGACACGGAAGCTGGCGAGTGGCAGGACTGGCTGGCCGACGATCAGCCGACGCAGGAAGACACGCTCGGCGAAGCGCAAGAGCTCGACCAGCGCAAGAACTACCTGTCGAACGCGCTGGCTTCGCTCAACGATCGCGAGCGGCGCATCTTCGAGGCGCGCCGCCTGGCGGAGCAGCCGGCGACGCTGGAGGATCTGTCGAGCGAGTTCGGCGTGTCGCGCGAGCGCATCCGGCAGATCGAGGTGCGCGCCTTCGAGAAGGTGCAGAAGGCCGTGCAGTCTGCCGCCCATGCCGACGACGCCGGCCGCTTGCACTAAGCGCCAGCCGAAGATCGGCTGAATGAGAGCGGCGCCGCGCTACTGCGGCGCCGTCACCTTGAAATCGCTGATCAACCAGGTATCGCCCTTCTTGCTCGCCGCCGACGCCGCGAGCATGCCGATGTAGCTCGGCGTGTGCGGCGGCTCGGCTGTGAAGCTGGCAGCCGGCTGGCCGTTGATGGCGATCTGCACGTCGCGCCCCTTCGCCGTGATGCGCAGAGTGTTCTTCTCTTGGGCGCCGGTATTTGATCGCGGGCACCTTTTTCCATTCGACCGGGCGTTTGGCGACGGCCTTGCCGTCGGCGATGCGCGCGACGGTGAAATAGCCGTTGGGCGCGATCACCGCCTGGTAGTAGTTGCGGCTGTCCTCCACCCAGAAGATCAACCCGGCATAGCTGGTCGTCGGATCGCTGGTCGTCTTGGCGAGGCGCACGCTGGCGCACGCATCGAGATCGCCGAACACGAAGCCGCGGTTCCAGCGCAGCGTCGGCGTGCCCGGCGCCGGCTCGAACTCGGCCTGCCCGTCGGCGATGTCGAGTTCGGCGCTCTTTGCGCCCCAGATCGGGTCGTGCACCTTGAACTCGTCGTCGAACAGCACCTTGCCGTTGCCGCAGCCCGCAACGGGCGCAGTGCTCACGGCACCGGTAGCGTCGCTCGGCTGCATGCGGAGCCGCGCTGGCGGCGGCGGTGTTTGCGGCAGCGCACGTCCGTCACCTTGAAGTCGGTCATGCTCCAGGTGTCGACCGCGGCCGGCGCCGACGAGGCGACGAGACCGATGTAGCTCGGCGCGTCCGGTGCCTGCCCGCGGAACCGCGCGATCTCCTTGTCGTTGATGCGCACGGTGACGGTCTGCCCTTCGAGCGTCACGCGCAGCGTGTTCTTTTCGTTCGGTCCCAGTCTTGAGCGGCGTCCGACTGCAGCCAGCCACCGGCGCCGTCGGCACGATCTTGCCGCTCACCTTGCGCGCCACAGTGAACATGCCGTTGGGCGCGATCACCGCCTGATAGAAGTTGTCCTTGTCGACCACCCAGAACAGCATGCCGGCGTAGCTGCGCGAGGCATCGGCGGTCGACTTGCGGCATGGCGATGGTCACGCACGCGTCGAGATCGGTGAGCGGCGTGCCGGCGTTCCAGCGCGCCGACTGCGTGCCGACCTGCGGCGTGAATACCGCCTCGGCGCCCTTGGGCTGGAACTGCGCATCGGATTCGCCCCAGGCCTTCTCGCCCGATTGGAAATCGCCGGAGAGTCTGAACGGTACGGTCCGCTGCAGGCGAAGGCAGGGCTCGCAACGAGCAGCGCGGCGAGGGCGATCAAATGGGAGCGTCGCATGCGGATCCTCGGAGGACGGGCGATTCGATGGGCTGATCGAGTATGCCGCAGAAAACGGCGAAGAATGGCCCTGAAGACCCGTTTTTCCGCTGCCACGCAACAACACCGCACATGCAACATTAATTTGCTGCGCCGCACCCCTCGTGTCTGTGGACGAATCGCTTACTCTCGGAGTTGAGGGGGCCGACCTCTCGCGGCTTCCTGCTCGGGAGCCGGACTCGAGTGCGCGTCAGAGAAGGAGGCCTCTTGGCCTTGACGTCTCTGAGCCAGAATTGGCGAACGACTGGCACTTTTGGCCGGTCGGATGCGTGGCGGGCATGGATAGGGCCGCCCCAGGGAGCATCCGCCGGTCGGGTCTGTCGGCCTCTGCCGAACCCTGTCCGCGACCGCCGTAACCTCCTGCGATCCCCGACGACCGCCGTTCAGCCGCCGCGCCCTTCCCGGCCGGTGTGCTGGCGCGTGGCGACCGTCGGCCGTCGCGTACCGGATCTCAGGCCGGGGCTGCGGCATACACTTGAAGATGGAGTGGCAAATGCTGAAGCGCCTTCATCAAGCGAAGGTCCCACACGCCGTATCTTCTCGTTCACGCGTCGCTCGTTCGCTTCGGCTCGAATTGGAATGGTTTCGAGTTCTGCTCTGGCGCCACAAACAGATGCGTCCTCCGAGTAGGACTTGACGGGGGCTTAGCCGAGACGGGTGTGCGACCCAACTTGGCCACAAGAAACGAGGCCGGTCCTTCGGGACCGGCCTTCTCTGTTTCAGGCGCCGACGTCGTTAGCGGCCTCACATGGGCAGCTGGGCAACCTGGTTGGAGAAGTAGTTGTCGATGGCGGTCATGATCGAGTCCGTGACCTTGTCGCGCCAGGCGTCAGACTGCAGGTTGGCCGCATCCTGCTTGTTGGTCACGTAGGCGAGCTCGATCAGCACCGAAGGGAACTGCGCCGTCTTCAACACGCGGAAGCTGGCCTGCTGGTCGGGCTTGTTGCGCATCGTCGGTGCTGGCACCCATGGTCTCGATCACCGTGCGCGCGAACACGCTGGTGCGATCCTGCGTGGCATCGACCTCACGCTCGGCGAGGTCGGCAAGGATTCCCTTGACCAGCGTGACGTCCTCGCCGGCGCTCGGCCTTCTTCACCTTCTCGACCTCGCTCTTCGACAGAACATTGCTGGCGACATCGCCGCGCGTCGAGCGGCGCAGGCTGTCGGCAACGCAGTCGCGCAGCGAATAGATGGTGGCGCCGCTGGCCGTGCTAGCCGGTGTCGGCGTAGTCGCAGTGCACGGCGATGAACAGATTGGCCTTGTGCTCCTCGCCGAAGGCGACGCGATCGCCAAGCGGAATGAACACGTCCTCCTCGCGCGTCATCAGCACCTTGAAGCGTCCCGTGGCGTTGAGCTTCTTGGCGAGGGTCTTGCTGAACGCGAGGGTGATCTCTTTCTCGACGGCGCCGTTCTTCATGGCGCCCGGAGTCATGTCCGCCGTGCCCGGGGTCGATGACGATGACCGGCTTGAAGGCGCGACTGCGCCAAGCACATCCGGCGAGACAGCCGGGCGCGGCAGCGGCGGCTGCAGAGCCGGCGCCGCCCAATGCGAACGGCGGCGGCGTCATGACCGTCTTCTGTTTGGCCGGCGGGGCAATGCTGGCGGTGACGGGAACGAACGAAGCGATCTCGACGACGAGATGCTCGGCAGTACCGTCTTGCGACTTCTCGATGCGCGCGCTGGAGACGATGACCGGCTCGGTGACGTAGATGATGACGCGGGAGCGGTCGGTTCCGGCAAGACCCGCCTGGAACGACTTGATCAGCCCGACCGGCGCGGTCTTGGGTTGCTCCGGCAAGCGCAAGCTTGGTCTCGGTCACCTGCACGACCACCCGATTGGGGTTCGACAGCGAGAAGACCTCGAACTCCGTCGTCTTCGGCAAGCCGATGACGAAGCGCGTGCGCTGCTGATTGGTTTGCAGCGCGCCGGTGGTAACCGGAGCCTGCACTGCGGGCTCGGGGGAGCCGCCGAGGAGCGCCTCGATGCCGCCGAATAGGCTTTGGGCCTGCAGCGGCTGGTGCGCGCAGAGAAAGGTAAACGCGAGTAGGATCCCGCAGCGCAAGCGCCACGGCGTGCCGTGAACCATGACGTCTGACCCCCGTTTACGCGGTACAAATCGAAGTGGTAAGGACAGTCAGGTTTGCCTGAGATGATGGCGTTTTGCAGTCCGCCTTCAGACATTGTTAGGGTTATCGCGCCGTAACCCTTAAGACTTCGCTAACGGCGAAGTTGATGCTGCAATTACTTAAATTTCGAAATCAGCGCCAACGCTTGGCGGCGCCTTCGTCTTCCTCGCGGGCTTCGACCCAGGCGCTATCGCCTGACGGCCGTCGTCTCTTTTTTCCAGAACGGCGCCCGCGTCTTCAAATAATCCATGAGAAATCCGGCGGCCTCGAAGGCGTGCCTGGCGATGCTCCGATGCGGCGATGACCAGCACGATGTTGTCGCCGGCCTTCAGCTCGCCGACCCGGTGCACGACGAGCGAAGCCTGCAGCGGCCAGCGCGCCGTCGCCTCTGCCTCGATGCGCGCCATCTCCGCTTCGGTCATGTCGGGATAGTGCTCGAGCGTCAGCGCGGCGATCTGGCGGCCGTCGTCCTTGCCGCGCACCCGGCCGGTGAAGGTGACGATGGCGCCGATGTCGGATGCGCCGTCGATCAGCTTTGCCGTCTCGGCGCCGACGTCGAAGTCTTCGCGCTGCACGCGCACAGCCATGGCTCACCCTCCGGTGACGGGCGGGAAGAAGGCGATCTCGCGCGTCGCGCCCAGCGCCGCCGTCGGCTTCACGTGCACCTTGTCGAGCGCGGCGCGCACGACCTGCGGGCGGGCGAAAGCCTCGTCGTATTGCGGTCCGCGCTGCTTCAGCCAGCCGACCAGATCGGCGACCGTCTCGATACGTCGCCGGCAGCTCGACGTCCTCGGACTCGCGGCCGACCTTCTCGCGCACCCACGCGAAATAGCGAATTCGCACGCGATTTGCCGCGTTCTCGACCCATGCTGCGCTCAGCGCTCCATGGCATGCACGATGCCGGCCTTGAGGTAGTCGTAGCCGGTCCACAGCGTCAGCAGCGCCGCGATCCACAGGATGACGAGGCCGCCGGTCATGATGCCCGGGAACGATCTTCTCCGCCGCCGGGCCGGCGAGCAGCACGCCGAGCGCGATCATCTGCATCGTCGTCTTCCACTTGGCGAGCTGCGTGACGTGGATCTTCACGTTGAGCTCGGCAAGGAACTCGCGCAGCCCGGAGACGAGGATCTCGCGCACGAGGATGATGATCGCCGCCCAGATCGACCAGCCGGTGATGGTGTTGTCGTGCACCAGCATCATCAGCACGGCGCCGACCAGCAGCTTGTCGGCGATCGGATCGAGCATGCGGCCGAGCGTCGACTGCTGCTCCCACATGCGGGCGAGATAGCCGTCGAGCCAGTCGGTCAGGCCGGCAAACACGAACAGCGCGAACGCCGACCAGCGCGCCACGTCGCCCTTGCAGGAAGAACAGGCAGGCGACGAGCGCCGGCACGGCTGCAATGCGAACGTACGTCAGTACGTTCGGCAGGCTCATCGGCATGGCGCGGGAGGCGGCGGCGTGTTCCATCGGCCTTTGGTACACCATCCGGCCGATGGGTCGTCAATGGCGCACATGGACCAGCCGAATTCGCGGGCCGACAGCCGCGGCTTCAGTGGCACACGCCACGGCTCGTCCGGCGCACCTTCATATCGAGGTGGAAGTGGTCCCGATGGGCCTCGTTGGCCTCCGGCCCGAGCACGGTCGCAAACAGCCGCGCAGGAGCCGCCGTGCAGGCGCTTGAGGAAAGCCGCTTCCTTGGTCGTCGCCGGCTTCAGATCGACAGCTGGCGACCACGGCGGGCTTATCTGCTGTCCGGCTTGAAGTCCGTCTTCTGGACGCGGCCCTTCTGCTTGGCCTCGGCCTTCTTGCCGGCCTCCTCGATCGAGGGCGTCGGCGCAGCCGCGGCCGTCTCGTCGGCCTTCGGCTTGTCGGGCTTCTTGTCGGCCAGCAGCTTCTTCTCGCGCCTTCTTCTTGGCGGCGACGATGTCGCGCTCGGTCGGGCCCCAGCCCTTGCTTGACGGTGATGGTGCGACCGTCGGCGGTGACGAAAGCGGCAACGTCGATGGCGTTGCCGGTCGCGTGCTCGCTCAGCGACAGCTTCGGATTGCTGTAGATGTTGCGGCACGAGTACGAGCCGGAGCCGACAATGCGGGTGATGCGCGAGCCCAGCACCTGCCTGGGCGGCCGGCTGCAGCACCTTGTCGACCCACTCGCCCATCGATGCGGCGAGGCGGCAGTTCATGGTCGGCGCCGGCGCGAACTCGACCTTGTCCTTGCCAGCCGGCGCTGCGCAAGCGCAAGCGGTGCCGGCGTGCCGCACTGGCCGTGCTTCATCGGCTCTTCCATGGCGACGTCGGCGGTGGCCGGCGCCAGCAGCTGCACACACTGGCGCAATCCGGCAGCGAGCTCTTCCGGCGTCCAAACGTCAGGCGGCGGTGGCGTCGTGATGGCCGGGGCGTCGCCGCGGCAACGGCGGCGCCGCGGGCGTCGCCGCCGGAGCGGCGCGCGCTGGCGCGGCGCACCGAGATGGCGGCGGACGGACGCGGGGGCTCGGCGCCGGGCGGTGCAGCTTGCACGGTGATCGGCGATCGAGGACGACTGGTTGACGGCAGCGGGCGGCTTGGCGTGCGCTGCTATTGCGACGGCAGGCTGCGCCGGAGGGCCGTCGCGGCCTGCGACAGGTGCCGGGGAGCGGCGCTTTCGCCGGGAGCGGCGCCTCGCGATCGGCAGAAACGCCAGCGCCATCACCCCCGCGAACGCCACGGAGGACATCCACGAGGACACCCGGCTCAGCGTTTTGTCGACGGACGCGATAGACGCCATGCTCACCTGCTGGTCGATAACAGCCAAGAAGCTGTGCGTGTTCCCCTGCCGCAGCCTCGACAACGAGCGCGGCGAAAATGGGATTGCATCCTATCTGCGCAGGCATGAAGGTGCGGTTGCCTGCTCCGCCCGGCAACGATTCCTGAGGAGTAAACGCATGGACGGTTTCGAGAACGATCGGCGCAGCTTGCGGGCCAAGGTGGACGTCGACCGCCGCGAAATGCTCGCCGCGAGCCTCGCGGCCGGGTTTCGCCGCCGCCGTGCGGCCCGTCGCGGCGCAGACCGTGATCCACACGGACAGCGAAGGCCTGGAAGCCGGCCAGGTGAGCATTCCGGCCGCCGATCGCGACATTCCCGCTTACCGCGCCATGCCGGCGAAGCCCGGCACCTTCCCCGTCATCCTCGTCGTGCAGGAAATCTTCGGCGTGCACGAGCACATCCGCGACGTGTGCCGCCGCCTCGCCAAGCAGGGCTACATGGCCATCGCGCCGGAGCTCTACGTGCGCCAGGGCAGCGTCGCCGAGATGACCGACGTGCAGGAGATCATCGCCAAGGTCGTCTCCAAGGTGCCCGACGCGCAGGTGATGTCCGACCTCGACGCGACCGTCGCCTACGCCAAGGCCTCCGGGCACGGCGACACGGCCAAGCTCGGCATCACCGGCTTCTGCTGGGGCGGGCGCATCACCTGGCTTTATGCGGCGCACAGCGCGCAGGTGCAAAGCCGGCGTCGCCTGGTACGGCAAGCTCGTCGGCGACAGCTCGGCGAACACGCCGCGTCACCCGGTCGATATCGCCGCCGAGCTCAAGGCGCCGGTGCTCGGCCTTTACGGCGCCGCCGACCAGGGCATCCCGGTCGAAACCATCGATCGCATGCGCGCGGCGTGCAAAGCCGCCGGCAAGACAATGCGAGATCGTCGTCTACCCGGATACGCCGCACGCCTTCAACGCCGACTACCGCCCGAGCTACCGTCCGGAAGCGGCGAAGGACGGGTGGGCGCGCATGCTCGCCTGGTTCCGCGCCCATGGCGTCGCCTGAGCAGTACTGCAATCGTTCCGTCATAACAGAACGCTAGACATTCCTACTGCGCACAAGGGGTTGCCTGCGCGGCCTTGCAACTGAGGCCGTCGTTGGCGGAAACTGATTGCGCAAGAGCACATGTAATCGGCCCACGAAAAATGGGCTTCTAGGGGGAGTTGTTGGTATGCCGGAATTGCCGTTCGACTTGGCGACTGTTGATTGGAACGACAGTCGCCATCTTCTCGGGTATCGCTTTCCTCGCTGCCATCGTCGGCAACATCGTCGCCTTCGGCAATCGCTTCATCGGAGCGATTCTGACGGCGGTGTTCTTCGCCGTGTTCTACGTGGCGTGGGTCTACTGGCTTGCGGCGATCGCCATGCCGCCGGCTGCCGCGCCGCCCGTCTAAGCACGTCGACGACGAACGCTGAACGCAGACGCACGTGGCCGGGACAGGTTCCCGGTCGCGATTGCGTGTGCGCGTTTGCGCTCAGCTGCGGCGCTCGTGGAAGTGGTCGTAGATGCGCTGCGCCATCTCCGCCGAGATGCCGTCGACCGCTTTCAGGTCCTCGACGCCGGCGCGCGACACCGCCTTCGCCGAGCCGAAGTGATTCATCAGCGCGCGGCGACGCCGCGCGCCGATGCCGTCGATGTCGTCGAGCGGATTGGCGCTGATCGCCATCGCCCGGCGCGTGCGGTGCGAGCCGATGGCGAAGCGGTGCGCCTCATCGCGCAGCCGTTGCACGAAGTAGAGCACCGGGTCGCGCGGCTCGAGCATCATCGGGCGGTCGCGTCCGGCAAGATGAAAGTGCTCGCGCCCCGCGTCGCGGTCGGGCCCCTTGGCGACGCCGATGAGGCAGATGTCGTGCAGCCCGAGGTCGGCCATCACCTCGCGCGCCACGGCAAGCTGTCCGGCGCCGCCGTCGATCAGCACCAGGTCGGGCCGATCGGGAAACACGTCATCGTCGTCCACGTCATCGGGTGAAGCGCCGACGGCCGCGGCGGCCATCGCCACCAGATTGCTGGCGGTCTCCTTGATGACGCCGACGACGCCGTCCTCTTTCTTCTCCTGCTCGTTCGTCTCGATCACGAGGCGCTTGAAGCGCCGCGTCAGCACCTCGCGCATCATGCCGTAGTCGTCGCCCGGCGCGAGGTTCTCCGACTTGATGTTGAACTTGCGGTACTGGCCTTTGACGAAGCCGTCGCGGCCGGCGACGATCATCGCGCCGACGGCGTTCGCGCCCTGGATGTGGCTGTTGTCGAACACCTCGATGCGGCGCGGCGCCGTCGCCAGGCCGAAGCGCTCGGCGAGGCCTTCCAGCAGGCGCCGCTGCGAGGAGCTTTCCGCCAGCTTGCGGCCGAGCGCCTCGCGCGCGTTGTTCAGCGCGTGCTCGACGATGCCCGATTTGGTGCCGCGCTGCGGCACGCGGATCTCGACCTTGCGATCGGCCTTGATGCACAGCGCCTCGGCCAGCAGCTCGCGGTTGGGCACGTCGTGCGACAGGAGGATGAGCCGCGGCACCGGCTTGTCGTCGTAGAACTGCGCGATGAAGCTATCGAGCACCTCCTCGACGGGCAGCGAGCGATCGGCCTTGGGGAAGTAGGCGCGGTTGCCCCAGTTCTGCCCGGTGCGGAAGAAGAACACCTGGACGCACGTCTGCCCGCCCTCCTGCGCGGCGGCGAACACGTCGGCCTCCTCGATGCCTTCCGGGTTGATCGACTGATCGGCCGTGACGTGCGCCAGCGCCGACAGCCGATCGCGGAAGCGCGCCGCGCGCTCGAACTCGAGCTGCGAGGATGCCTCCTCCATCAGCTGGCGGTACATGATGCGCACGTTCTGGCTCTCGCCGCGCAGGAAGCGCACCGCCTCGTCGACGAGACGCCCGTACTCGTCGAGCGCGATCTCGCCGGTGCACGGCGCCGAGCAGCGCTTGATCTGATGCAGCAGGCACGGCCGCGTGCGGCTCTCGTAGACGCTGTCGGAGCACGAGCGCAGCAGGAACGCGCGCTCCAGCATGTTGATCGTGCGATTGACGGCGCCGGCCGAGGCGAACGGCCCGAAGTAGTCGCCTTTGCGGTTGCGCGCGCCGCGATGCTTCATGATCTGCGGCGCCGGCTTGTCGCGCGCGATGAGGATGTAGGGAAACGACTTGTCGTCGCGCATCAGCACGTTGAAGCGCGGCCGGAAGCGCTTGATGAGGTTGGCTTCGAGCAGCAGCGCTTCCGCCTCGGTGCGCACCGAGACGAACTCCATCGCCGCCGTCGTGGCGATCATGCGGCGCGATGCGGTTGGTGTGCCCGCCGAGCCGCGCGTAGTTCGACACGCGCGCCTTCAGGCTGCGCGCCTTGCCGACGTAGATGACGTTGCCCTCGGCATCGAGCATGCGGTAGACGCCGGGCGAGGCCGGCAGCTGCTTCAGATAGCGCGCGATGACCTCCGGGCCGCTGGCGCCGGCGCGGCGTCCGCGTCGGTCAGCAGGGCCTCCGGCGCCGGCATTTCCGGCGTGGGCGTCGCTCGTGTCCTTGTTGGGCATCGACGGATAAATCGGCCCGCCGGCCCGCGCCGTCAAGCAAGCGAGGCGGCGATTTACCAGGCGAGCTTGCGCCATGGCCGCGATCGGCCGCGGCGCGCCCGGCGGAAACAGGCCCTCGATGGCCTTGCCGTCGAGGCCGCCTTGGACATGCACCCCGCTGGCGACGAACACCGAGCGCACGCCTGCCTCGGCGGCCCCGGCGATGTCGGTGCCGATGCCGTCGCCGATGGCCAGCAGCTTCGCCTTGTCGGCGCTGCCGGGCTTCAGCTTCTCCAGCGTCGCGAACGTCAGCGCGTAGATCGGCGCGTACGGCTTGCCGGCGTATTCGACCTTGCCGCCCAGCGCCTCGTAGGCGCGCGCGATGGCGCCGGCGCAGTAGATCATGCGCCCGCCGCGCTCGACCATCACGTCCGGGTTGGCGCAGATCATCGGCAGTCCGCGCGCGAGGCATTGCTTCAGCGTCGCCGCATAGTCGTCGGGCGTCTCGCGCTCGTCGTCGAACAGCCCCGTGCAGACGATCGCTTCGGCGCCGTCGGGCGTGCACGCGCTCGACGTCGAGCCCGGCGAACGTCGCGAGATCGCGCTCGGGGCCGATGTGAAAGATGGGGCGCCCCGCATAGCGCGCGATCAGCGTGCGGGCGACGTCGCCCGAGGTGACGATCGCGTCCCAGCTCGCGCGCGGCACGCCGATGCCGTCGAGCTGCGCGGCGACGCCGTCGTGCGGGCGCGGCGAGTTGGAGACGAGCACGACGATGCCGCCGTCCTCGCGATAGCGCGCGCAGGCCTCGCACGCGTCCGTGAACGGCTTCACGCCGTTATGGATGACGCCCCAGATGTCGACCAGCCACGCCGCCGTTCCGCTCGGCGAGCGGCGCGATCGAGTGGATGAGCGGAATAGGCGGGGTCAGGAGAGGACGCGGGCGGCAGCATGGCATCTGCCTAGCTGCCGCCCGCGCAAATCTCAAGCGGCAGCGTGGTCCGCTGCGGCAAAGTCGTCACCGGGGACCGGCACGGGCGCGCCGAACAGGGCACCTTGTCCGAGCGGCACGCCGGCAGCGAGCACTTGCGCCGCGCACCGCCTCGTCGTCGATGTTGCCGACGATGAGCGTCAAGCCCAAGCTCGCTCAAGATTGCGGCATACCTCGTCGGCACGCCATCGTGCCGTTGGGCGCCGCCAGGCCGGCCAGCAGCGTCGCCGCGTCGAGCTTCACGAAGGCGAAGCCCGCCGCGCACAGCGCCGTGAACTCGTAGTCGAAGTCGGTCACGTCCTCGACGCCGAAGCGGAAGCCGAGATCGCGCATATCGGTCAGAGCGCTCCACTCGGAGCCGCCGAACGTGCGGATGTCGGCCTGCGCGAACGTCAGCACCAGCTCGCCGGCCAGCGCCTCGCGGTCGCGATAGGCATCGGCCAGCTCGTCGAGGAAGCTGTCGTTGGCGAGCGACACGGCCGTCGCCGGCGCGAACAGGCACGTCTCGCGGCCCTCGTCGGCGAACGAGCGGGCGACGCGCGCCGCCTGGCGCAGGCGCGCGCTGTCGAGCAGCGGCAACAGGCCCGCGAGCGCGAGTTGCGGATCGCGCGTCGTCGCCGACAGCAGCGTGCCGCGCTCATCGCGCGGGCAGGCGACGACCTCGTAGTAGTGCACCTGATGATCGGCAAGGCCGACGATCGGCGACAGCACCGCGTCGATGCGGCCGGCGGCGACCGCCTCGGCGAGCGAAGCAAGGCGCGTGTGCGACGGCATGATCGGCGGCGGCATTGGCGCGCCGGCACGCGGTGCTGCCGGGCTGACCGGCAGGCCACCCTTCTTCTTCGTGGCGCGCATGGCGTTGGCCGTCGTCTGCAACGCATTCAGCGAAGCGCGCAGCACGCTTTCCTGACGCGGCGGCGGCAGCCCGTCGAGCGTCGGCTCGGCGCCGACGTTCACCTCGTCGGCGAGACGCTTGATCATGCCGTGCACGGCGTCGAGATCGGTCTCGCGCTCGGCGGCAAGGGACGGCATTGGTGGCAGCTCGACGCGCGGGCCCTCGGGCAGCGACGGCTTGGCCTGTCGAGCCGGCCAGTAGTCATGCATCTGGTTGCCGGGCGCCGCGGGCGCGGCCGGTGGCGCCGACCAGTCCGGCAGCGTCGGGCCGGGCTGGCCGCTCCTCGGCGGCGAGGCGCCGACGGCGGCGAAAGCATCGGATCGGGGCGCTGCGGCTCGGACGCAGGCGCCCGGGCGATGCGACATCAGGCGCGGCTCGCGCTCGGTATGGCCGCGGCCGGCGCATCGCGGAAGATGCGCGGCGGCTTGGCGGCCGACGGCGGCATCGGTGGCGGCGGCCGACTGGGCGGAGCCGGCGGCGTGCGCGACCGGAGCTTGGCGGCAACGGGGGCGCAGCAGCCGCGAGGCGCGCGCATCCTGGCGGAGCGGCCGGCGCGAACGTCGGCGCGCGCTCCTTGCGCATGCCATCGGCCGGCGGCTGCCGACCTTCAGTCGCGCGACCTCGTCCTCGAGGCGGTTGACCTCTGAGACGAGATCGCTCTCGCGCTCGGACCGGCGCATCAGCGCGTGCACCATGAGCAGCATGATGTAGACCGACAGCGCGGCGATGAGCGCCAGCCAGAAGGTCGACCTGGAATTGCAGATATGCGCCGATGAAGAAGGCCGCCGTGACCAGCGCGATGGCCCCCTTCACGATGAGGTCGGCGACGCCGCTTTGCTTCGGCATCCCGTGCTCGCTGTTTTCGATGCTCGCCATGGAAGAGTGACGACGCCCCCTTGCCGATTCGTTATCTCATCGAGCTTTTCGCCCGATACCCCCGCCGCGCAATGACAGCCCGGCCACTTTCACCAGCTTTCTCAACAGCGGGTCGATTCGTGTCCGCAGGCGTGGCGGCGAGCAAAAGAGCCAAACATCGGCACGCGCGCGGCGCGCAGCGATTCGTCCACAGGCGAACGGCTGTCTCGGCAGGAACTTCGCAACTGCCCGTGGATTGCCATGCACCGCCTCAGTCGCGCCGCAGGTCGGCCGCCGGCCAACCGGAATCGGGGCGCTGTTTAGAACTCGTTAGGCGAATCGACGTGGTATCAGTTGTGTCGGGGCGTTCCCTTTAACCTCCCGGCGTATAGTGAAGGGAAAGCTCATGCTGATGACGGTTATGGGTCGGAATTCGAGTGCGTCGTACTACGGTGAGCTTGCTGGCGTTCGCGTGCTTATCACGGGGCTTTCGCCGGCTTGCGGCGTAGACGTTGCGCGCAAATTCGCCGACCACCGCGGCCGCCTCGTCGTCCACGCCACCGCCGCCTCTCCCGAGCTCGATGCCGTCACCACCATGCTTGCCGAGACCGCGAGCGAGGTGAAGCTGTTCACCGACGCCTGCCGCGATTCCGAATTCTTCGATCAGCTTCGCCAAAGCCGCCGCGCAGGCCTTCGGCGGCCTCGACGTCGTCATCAATCTCATCCCGATCGGCGCCGCGGACATGCAGGGCCGCGCGAGCATCGACGACGATCGAAGATCTCGTCTCCGAGAAGCTGATGCTTCCGGTGCACGTCACGCGCATCGTCGCCAACCGCATGCGGCTGACGCTCAACGAAGGTCTCGTTCTCAACGTCGTGACCATGCCGGCGCCGCGCACCGCCGGCGAAGCCGCCCTCGCCGGCATCGTCCGCTCGGCGCTCGCCGCCGTCACGCGCGGCGAAGCCCAGCGTTGGGCGCCGCAGGGCATCCGCGTCAACGCCGTCGGCCCGTCGGCCACGATGGCCGATTCCGGCGCCAGCCTCGCCAGCGAGCCCGACATCGCGGCGCTCGCGCTCTACCTCGCCTCGCGGCCCGGCCGCACGCTCACCGGCCAGGTGTTCGATGCCGCCGGCGTCGCCAAGCGCGGCTGCTGAGCACGCTACGTCTCAGCCGTGCCGCATTGCCCTGCAGCCGCCGGATCAGCGGAAACGTCGATCCGGCGAAGGCGGCGAGTTCGGGCGCGCGCTCGGCGATGTCGCGCAGGTTGAGCCGCAACTGCCCGAGCGCGAAGTCGAAAGCCATGAGCCGGATGATGTCGTCCATCGACAGATCGCGCGTCTCGCCGCGCGCGCGCATCTCCTCCATCCGATGCTCGATGGCGGCGAGCGCACTTTCGACTTCCGAGAGGTTGGGCGGCGCATAGGCGGTCGCCGGCGCGGCAAGGTGCTTCGCCACTTCGTCGATCGCCGCGCGCAGCGCCTCGATCGACGGCCCGAGGATCTGCACGGCCTTTGCCGGCAGCGGCTGCGCGACGGCGCGCAACAGCATGATCTCCGTGTGCCACAGGCGGCGCAGGGCGCGCAGGATCGCCTCGGGATCGGGACTATCGGCGATGTACCCGGCGACCTCCAGCCGCGCCTCGCGCGCCAGCGTATCGCCCTCGGCGAAGGCGGCGCGGATGCGCGCGCCCTGCGCGCCCATGCGCCTCGATGTCGAGCGGCTGGCCCATCGCCGCCGACAGCACATCGCGCGACACTTCGAACAGCGGCGTGAACGTGCGCGTGACATGCGCGGCGAACGACGGCCCAGCGCGCGACGGGAAGACGATCAGCGTCGTCAGAATGGCGACGACGGTGCCGACCGCCACCTCGATCATCCGGTTCTCGGCCGAGGCAATGGGCGGGCCGAGGCGCGGATCGCCGAGCACGACGATGGCGGCGGTCACGCAGGCGATGCGCAGCGACGGACGCCGCGCCGAAAAGAAGCCGAGCACCAGCACCGTCACGGCCAGCCCGGCGAACTTCAACTCTTGCGCGTCGGCGAGCGCCACGGCCACGGCGCCGCCGACGACGACGCCGAGCAAGCTGCCCAAGAGCCGGTCGGCGGCAAGGCCGAGCGAGGCGCCGACGTTGGCCTGCGTCACGAGGATCGCCGTCATCACCGCCCAGAAGCCCTGCGGCATACCCGAGGGCATCGACGATCACGTAGGACAGGCAGGCCGCGATCGTGGTCTGGATGGCGAGGCGCAGCCGCGGCCACATCTCGGCTCGCGAGCCGGTCCACGGGGTCAGATCGATCACAGGCGTTGCCCCTGCGAATTGGCGCCGCGGAGCATCGAAATTAACCGCTCGTTCTCCAAGTTGCCGCTAAGGCAAGCGGCGCGCCCGGGCGCGGCTTCGCCTTTCTTGACAGCCGGCGCCGCCCGCGCGTATCACCTCGGCGCGTTTGGCACTCTCATGGACATAGTGCCAACGCATCCCATCGAAAGACACCGGCCGCGCACGGCCGAGCCCGCTATCTGGAGCGAGATTTCTCATGAAGTTCCGTCCTTTGCATGACCGCGTCGTCGTCAAGCGCGTCGACAGCGAGACCAAGACGTCCGGCGGCATCATCATTCCCGACACGGCCGCCGAGAAGCCGCAGCAGGGCGAGGTCGTCGCCGTCGGTCCGGGCAGCCGCGACGAGAGCGGCAAGCTCATCGCGATCGAGCTGAAGAAGGGCGACAAGGTTCTGTTCGGCAAGTGGAGCGGCACCGAGGTGAAAATCGACGGGCAAGAGCTGCTCATCATGAAGGAAAGCGACATCATGGGCGTGCTTGGAGAAGTAAGCGAGTAGCCAATAGCGAGTAGCAGACTGCTACTCGCCATTCGAGCGCCGCGACCACTCCATCCTCCCCTATTCGCTCTCCGCAATTCGCTATTCGCTCGCTTCGAGCGAGACGCAACATCCAAGGAATTCCCATATGGCTGCCAAAGAAGTCCGCTTTGCCGCCGATGCCCGCGAGCGCCTGCTGCGCGGCGTCGATACCCTCGCCAACGCGGTGAAGGTGACGCTCGGCCCCAAGGGCCGCAACGTCGTCATCGAGAAGTCGTTCGGCGCCCCGCGCACGACCAAGGACGGCGTCACCGTCGCCAAGGAGATCGAGCTCGAGGACAAGTTCGAGAACATGGGCGCGCAGATGGTGCGCGAGGTTGCCCAGAAGACCAACGATCTCGCCGGTGACGGCACGACGACCGCCACGGTCCTCGCTCAGGCCATCGTGCGCGAAGGCCTCAAGGCCGTCGCCGCCGGCATGAACCCGATGGATCTGCGCCGCGGCATCGACAAGGCCGTCGCCCAGGTCATCGAGGAGATCGCCAAGCGCTCCAAGAAGGTCAAGAACTCGGGCGAGATCGCCCAGGTCGGCACCATCTCCGCCAACGGCGAGAAGGCCATCGGCGACATGATCGCCGAAGCGATGCAGAAGGTCGGCAACGAGGGCGTCATCACGGTCGAGGAGGCCAAGGGCCTCGACACCGAGCTCGAAGTCGTCGAGGGCATGCAGTTCGACCGCGGCTATCTCTCGCCCTACTTCGTCACCAACGCCGAGAAGATGGTGGCCGAGCTCGAGGACCCCTACATCCTCATCCACGAGAAGAAGCTGTCGAACCTGCAGCAGCTGCTGCCGGTCCTCGAAGCCGTGGTGCAGTCGGGCCGCCCGCTGCTCATCATCGCCGAAGAGGTCGAGGGCGAGGCGCTCGCCACGCTCGTCGTCAACAAGCTGCGCGGCGGCCTCAAGGTCGCTGCCGTCAAGGCTCCCGGCTTCGGCGATCGCCGCAAGGCCATGCTCGAGGACATCGCCGTCCTCACCGGCGGCCAGACGATCTCGGAAGATCTCGGCATCAAGCTCGAGAACGTGACGCTCGACATGCTGGGCCGCGCCAAGCGCGTGTCGATCACCAAGGACGACACGACGATCGTCGACGGCTCCGGCAAGAAGAAGGACATCGAAGCCCGCGTCGGCCAGATCAAGGCGCAGATCGAGGAGACGACCTCGGACTACGACCGCGAGAAGCTGCAGGAGCGTCTTGCCAAGCTCGCCGGCGGCGTCGCGGTCATCCGCGTCGGCGGCGCCACCGAAGTCGAGGTGAAGGAGCGCAAGGACCGCGTCGACGACGCGCTCAATGCGACCCGCGCCGCGGTCGAGGAAGGCGTCGTTCCGGGCGGCGGCGTCATGCTGCTGAAGGCCGGCAACGCCATCACCGTCAAGGGCGACAACGCCGACCAGGACGCCGGCATCGCCATCGTCAAGCGCGCGCTGCAGGCTCCGATCCGCCAGATCGCCGCCAATGCCGGCGTCGAGGGCTCGATCGTCGTCGGCAAGGTGCTCGAGGCACGCGGCCAGGCGTACGGCTACGACGCGCAGGACGACGAGTACGGCGACATGATCGAGAAGGGCATCATCGACCCGGCCAAGGTCGTGCGCGTGGCGCTGCAGGACGCGGCCTCCGTCGCCGGCCTGCTGATCACCACCGAGGCGGCCATCGGCGAGGCGCCGAAGAAGGACAACGGCCACGGCCATTCGCACGGCCATGGCGGCATGGGCGGCATGGACATGTAGTCCGCGCCACCGCGCAGAAATGCGAAAGCCGCTCGCAGGAACTGCGGGCGGCTTTTTCATTGTCGGCTCTGCGAGAGGCGATGCGCGCTACGGCTGGGCGTTCCAGCCGAAGGCGCGGATCTCGTTCGGCAGCATCGGATCGGATTTCAGGCTTCGGCGCCGCCGGGTCGACCTTCAGAGTGTTCGCTGGCGACGGGGCGCGTCTTCGCGACGCCTGTCTGCACCGCCTGGCGGTGTGGATCGGGGCGGCTGTATGCGCTTGGCGGCTTTGGCCGGCTTCGTCGCCATGTTCTCGATGACGGGAGCGTCGTCCGGTTGTGGCCGACGCCGCTTCGGCAGCGGCGCTCGTCGTCGGCGGGCGCCAGCACTTGCTCGACTGACCGGTTGCGCCGGCTCGGCGGTATTGGCGTCGGCGTTGATCGAGGCCGTCTCGGTCGGAGCGACCGCGACGAGCGGCAGTCATGTCTCGGCGGCAGGCTCCGCGCCGGCGCCGAAGCGGCGGCTCAGCTCCTCGGCGCGCGCGCGCACCGCGGCGGCCTCGCGGCTCGGCCTGCTCGGCGCGCGTCATGGCCTGCGAGCGGTATCGAGCGCCGCATCGGGTTGCGGCGTTGCCGACTTCGCTGGCCGGCTGCACGGCGGCGGCCTCGCTCTGTGTCGCTGAAATGGGCGCGCCAGGCCTCCTGCATATCGGGCAGACGGGCGCCGTCGAGGAACGCCGGCAACGTGAATGCCGGGGCATCGCTCGTGGCGAGGCGCGCGCTGCTGATTGATCTCCATGGCGGTGGCGCCCGAGACGAGGCTCGTGGCCAGCAGCATGCCGAACAGGCTCGTGCTTCCGTATGCGTTCATACGCTTTACCCCCCGACCGAAACGGCCGGCTGCAAGGCGACCCGAAGGCCTGCCGTTGATTAGCACATGCAGGACAATCAGCGTCCCACCCACCCAGAGTTGCCCGCAGGCTTTTTTGCAGCCGCCGGCAACTCGAAGTCGGCGCGCCCGATGAGAGCTCTGCCCCGCTCCCGCGCGGTTGATCCCGCGACGGCGTCCGCTTCGTTCGATAAGGAACTATTAAAGCGCTCCAAGGCGACAACATGGCGACTGGCATCGCTTCGAAGCAGCGGACAAACCTCGGGCCGCAATTGCCTTTCGCGGCCGGAAGCTCGATGATCGTGGCAGCGGCGAGGCCGTTCGCTCGAGGTCGCGGCCTGCGCTCCTGAGCCGCGCCGAACGATAACGGCGACGACGCCTGCCTCGGGAGGGGCGCGATGGACATCCGGCAGCTTCAGTACCTCGCCGCGCTCGCCCGCGAGAAGCACTTCACGCGCGCCGCCGCCGCCTGCAACGTCACCCAGCCGACCCTGTCGGGCCGTATCCGCCAGCTCGAGCTGGAGCTGGAGGTGCCCATCGTCGAGCGCGGCCAGCGCTATCGCGGCCTGACGCCGGAGGGCGAGCGCGTCCTCAAGTGGGCGCACGTCATCCTGAAGAGCTGGCAGTCGATGCAGGAGGAGCTCGGGCACCTCAAGGATCATGACAGCGGGCTGTCGGGGCGCTTGGTGCTCGGCGGCATCCCCTCGGCGCTGCCGATGATCCCGCTGCTGACCAAGAAGATCCGCATCATCCATCCGGGCATCGACTTCACGGTACTGTCGCAAAGCTCCGAGGAGATCCTGCGCGGCATCGCCGATTTCTCCGTCGACGTCGGCATTACTTATCTCGACAACGAGCCGATCGAGGGCTTGCTGGCGACGCCGCTCTATGTCGAGCGCTACTGCCTGTTCGTGCCGGAGACGCACCCGCTGGCCAACCGCACCTCCGTGACGTGGCGGGAGGCCGCCGACGAGCCCCTCTGCCTGCTGACGCCCAATATGCAAAACCGGCGCATAATCGACCGCGCCTTCGAGACGGCGAAATGCCATCCGAGCCCGCGTCTGGAGACAAATTCGGTCATCAATTTGTGTTCGAATGTGCGGCTGATGGGGCTGGCCAGCATTATGCCCCAATATATATTGGACGTGCTCGGGAACATGTCCGGCGTGAAGGCCATTCCGCTCGATGCACCGACCGTCGAGCACAGCGTCGGTCTGGTAGTGGCGGCTCGCGATCCCCTGTCACCGTTGATCGAGGCGCTGCGGGAAACCGCCGCCTTCTGACGCCGGCATCGTTCGACGACGCGGGTAGATGCCTAGCGTCGACCCAGCTATTAATTGTGCAGTGCAGCATTGGTCTGCTCGATTGGCACATTGAGAGCGCCGATTTGATCCGCGAGGCACAAGTTGAGAGAAGTCAGTTTGCCGCAGTAGAAGCCGCAAAGGCACGCGTGAATGTCTAAGTCTACTCTAGAAGTAGTCGATTGAAGCTCCTGCCGGCAGCGAGGAGCGCGCGCGCAGATTTGCGCTGCGCATGGCAATCGCCCGGATGAGCTGCTGGAGATCTTCCATGATCTGCAGCACGAGCTCGGCTACGTCCCCGATCAGGTGCTCCCGGTCATCGCCAACGCGCTCAATCGCTCGCGCGCCGAAATCTACGGCGTGCTGACCTTCTATCACGAGTTCCGCCGCACGCCCGGCGGCCGGCACAACATCAAGATCTGCCGCGCCGAAGCCTGCCAGGCGATGCACACGCAGACGCTCTGCCGCCATGCCGAGGAGAAGCTCGGCGTGAAGTTCGGCGAGACCACCGCCGACGGCCAGTTCAGCCTCGAGGCCGTTTACTGTCTCGGCAACTGCGCGCTGTCGCCGGCCATGATGATCGACGGCGATCTCTACGGCTGCGTCGACAAGGAGCGCTTCGACAACATCATCTCCGACCTCGATCGCGGAGCCGCCGCATGATCAAGGTTTTCGTCCCGCGCGATGCGGCCGCGCTTTCGATGGGCGCCGATGCCGTCGCCAAGGCGATCGCCGCGGAGGCCAAGAAGCGCAACTGCCAAGGTCGAGATCGTCCGCAACGGCTCGCGCGGCATGCTGTGGCTGGAGCCGCTGGTCGAGGTCGAGACCGCCGAAGGGCCGCGTCGCCTACGGCCCCGTGAAGCCGGCCGACGTGCCGGGCCTCTTCAAGGCGAAGTTCCTCAACGGCGAGAAGCACAAGCTCTCGCACGGCCTCACCGACGAGATCCCCTACTTCAAGAACCAGGAGCGCCTGACGTTCGCGCGCTGCGGCATCACCGATCCGCTGTCGATCGAGGACTACCGCGCCCACGGCGGCTTCGACGGGCTCACCAACGCGCTCACCATGGCGCCGCTCGACATCGTCACCGAAGTGACGACCTCCGGCCTGCGCGGCCGCGGCGGCGCCGGCTTCCCGACCGGCATCAAGTGGAAGACCGTCCACGACGCCAAGGCCGACCAGAAATACATCTGCTGCAATGCCGACGAGGGCGACAGCGGCACCTTCGCCGACCGCATGCTGATGGAAGGCGATCCGTATTGCCTCATCGAGGGCATGACCATCGCCGGCATCGCCGTCGGCGCCACCAAGGGCTACATCTACGTCCGCTCCGAATACCCGCACGCGGTCAACACGCTGCGCGAAGCCATCCGCATCGCCACCGCCGCCAACTGGCTCGGCCGCACCATCCAAGGCTCGCCGCACGACTTCGAGCTGTTCGTGCGCATGGGCGCCGGCGCCTACATCTGCGGCGAGGAAACTTCGATGCTGGAAAGCCTCGAGGGCCGCCGCGGTCTCGTGCGCTACAAGCCGCCGCTGCCGGCGATCGAGGGCCTGTTCGGCAAGCCGACCGTCATCAACAACGTGCTGAGCCTCGCCTCGGTGCCGATCATCCTCGACAAGGGCGGCGAGTACTATCGCGACTTCGGCGTCGGCAAATCGCGCGGCACGCTCGCCTTCCAGCTCGCCGGCAACATCAAGCAGGGCGGCCTCGTCGAGAAGGCGTTCGGCGTCACCGCGCGTCGAGCTGATCGAAGACTACGGCGGCGGCACGCTGTCGGGACGCCCGTTGCGCGCCGTGCAGTTCGGCGGCCCGCTCGGCGCCTACCTTCCAAACGACAAGCTCGATACCCAAATGGACTACGAGGCGTTCGTCAAAGTGGACGCCATGGTCGGGACATGGCGGCATCGTCGTTTTCGACGACACGGTCGACATGGCCGCAGATGGCGCGGTTCGCCATGGAGTTCTGCGTGATCGAGTTCGTGCGGAAAATGCACGCCCTGCCGCATCGGCTCGGTGCGCGGCGTCGAGACGATGGACCGGATCATCGCCGGCGTCGAACGCGAACGGAACATCGAGATCCTCGAGGATCTCTGCAATACGATGACCGACGGCTCACTGTGCGCCATGGGTGGATTGACCCCCATGCCGGTGATGAGCGCGTTGCGTCACTTCCCTGAGGACTTCAACCGCCCGGCACGCGCCGAAGCGGCCGAATGAGAAACGAGACGAGGAAACCCATGACGAGCGAAGCCACCGCCATGACGCTCATCAAGGAAAAGGACTACGGGACCAAGCACGTCCACGCCGTCAACAACAAGATGGTGACGCTGGAGATCGACGGCCAGGAGGTCACGGTGCCGGAAGGCACGTCGATCATGCGCGCCGCGGCCGACCTCGGCATCATGGTGCCGAAGCTGTGCGCCACCGACAGCCTCGACCCGTTCGGCTCGTGCCGCCTCTGCCTCGTCGAGATCGAGGGCCGCCGCGGAACGCCGGCCTCGTGCACCACGCCCGTCGCGCCCGGCATCAAGGTCGCGACGCAGAACGACCGCCTCGCCCGCATCCGCAAGGGCGTGATGGAGCTCTACATCTCCGACCATCCGCTGGACTGCCTCACCTGCGCCGCCAACGGCGATTGCGAGCTGCAGGACATGGCCGGCGCCGTCGGCCTGCGCGACGTGCGCTACGGCTACGACGGCGAGAACCACGTGTTCGCGCGCTCAGAACGGCGAAGCCAATCCGCTGTGGCAGGCGAAGGACACGTCGAACCCCTACTTCCAGTTCGAGCCGTCGAAGTGCATCGTCTGCTCGCGCTGCGTCCGCGCCTGCGAAGAGGTGCAGGGCACGTTCGCGCTGACCATCGACGGTCGCGGCTTTGCCTCGCACGTCTCCGCCAGCATGGACGACGACTTCCTTTCGTCCGAGTGCGTCTCCTGCGGCGCCTGCGTGCAGGCCTGCCCGACCGCGACGCTGATCGAGAAGTCGGTCGTCGAGCACGGCCAGCCCGAGCACAGCGTCGTCACCACCTGCGCCTACTGCGGCGTCGGCTGCTCGTTCAAGGCCGAGATGCAGGGCGAGCGCGTCGTGCGCATGGTCCCCTACAAGGACGGCGGCGCCAACGAGGGCCACTCGTGCGTCAAGGGCCGCTTCGCGTTCGGCTACGCCACGCATAAGGAACGCGTCACCAGCCCGATGATCCGCGAGAACATCACCGACCCGTGGCGCGAAGTGTCCTGGGACGAGGCGATCAAGTTCGCCGCCGATCGCTTCAAGGCGGTGCAGGCCAAGTACGGCCGCGGCTCCATCGGCGGCATCACCTCCTCGCGCACGACCAACGAGGAAGTCTACGTCGTGCAGCGCATGGTGCGCGCCGCCTTCGGCAACAACAACGTCGATACCTGCGCCCGCGTCTGCCATTCGCCGACCGGCTACGGCCTGAAGCAGACGTTCGGCGAATCCGCCGGCACGCAGGACTTCAAGAGCGTCGACAAGTCCGACGTCATCATGGTCATCGGCGCCAACCCGACCGACGGCCATCCGGTGTTCGCCTCGCGCATGAAGAAGCGCCTGCGCGAGGGTGCCCGCCTCATCGTCGTCGATCCGCGCCGCACCGACATCGTGCGCTCGCCGCACGTCGAGGCCGACTACCACCTGCAGCTGCGCCCCAGCACCAACGTCGCCGTGCTCAACGCCATGACGCACGTCATCGTCACCGAGGGCATGACCGACCGCAGCTTCATCGCCGCGCGTTGCGACAAGGAAGACTTCGCCCGCTGGGAGAAGTTCATCAAGGATCCGAAGCACTCGCCCGAGGCGATGGAGCCGATCACCGGCGTTCCGGCCGAGGAAGTGCGCGCCGCCGCCCGCCTGTTCGCCACCGGCGGCAACGCGGCCATCTACTACGGCCTCGGCGTCACCGAGCACAGCCAGGGCTCGACCATGGTCATGGCCATGGCCAACCTCGCCATGGTCACCGGCAACATCGGCCACGAGGGCGTCGGCGTGAACCCGCTGCGCGGCCAGAACAACGTGCAGGGCTCCTGCGACATGGGCTCGTTCCCGCACGAGTTCCCCGGCTACCGCCACGTCTCCAACGAGGCGACGCGCAAGCTGTTCGAGAAGGAGTGGAAGGTCGAGCTCAGCGGCGAGCCGGGCCTGCGCATTCCCAACATGTTCGACGAAGCCTCGGCCGGCACGTTCAAGGGCCTGTTCGTGCACGGCGAGGACATCGCCCAGTCCGACCCCAACACCCACCACGTCGAGCACGCGCTCGAGTCGCTGGAAATCCTCGTCGTGCAGGACCTGTTCCTCAACGAGACGGCGGCCTTCGCGCACGTGTTCTTCCCCGGCACCTCCTTCCTCGAGAAGGACGGCACCTTCACCAACGCCGAGCGCCGCGTGAACCGCGTGCGTCCGGTGATGGCGCGAGAAGCAGGGCATGGCCGAGTGGGACATCGTCTGCCGCCTCGCCACCGCCATGGGCTATCCGATGACGTACACGTCGGCCGCGGCGATCATGGACGAGATCGCCCACGTCACGCCGACCTTCAAGAACATCTCGTTCAAGCGGCTCGACGAGCTGGGCAGCGTGCAGTGGCCGTGCGACGACGAGGCGCCGGAAGGCACCCCGATCATGCACATCGAGGAGTTCACGCGCGGCAAGGGCCGGTTCATGCTCACCGAGTTCGTGGCGACGCCGGAGCGATCGAACCGCAACTTCCCGCTCATCCTCACCACGGGCCGCATCCTCAGCCAGTACAACGTCGGCGCCCAGACGCGGCGCACCGAGAACGTCGTCTGGTATCAGGAGGACATCCTCGAGATACATCCTTCCGACGCGGAGGTGCGCGGCATCAAGGACGGCACCATGGCCTCGCTGACGAGCCGCGTCGGCGGAACCACGATGCGCGTCAAGGTCACCGACCGCGTGCCGCCGGGCGTCGTCTACTCGACGTTCCACTTCCCGGTCAGCGGCGCCAACGTCATCACCACCGAGAACTCGGACTGGGCGACCAACTGCCCCGAGTACAAGGTGACGGCGGTGCAGGTGACGCCTTCCAACCAGCCTTCCGAATGGCAGGACGAGTGGGAGGAGCGCGAGCGCGAGAACAAGCGGATCGGCGACAAGCCGCTGGTCGCGGCGGAGTAATGGCGGGCGCGCGAGCGTCTATCGAGTTGTGTGGGTCTCGCGCGCCATGACTTCTTCGCTGTGTTCTCGATGACCGTCCGATGACCGCCATGGCCAATCCCGCCGAGGTCGCCGATCGCAGCGCCGCGCTTTGCTCGGTGCCGGCGGAGGGCGTATCCGTCGACGCCCGCGGCAAGCGCACGCCGGTCACCTGGCAGCTCCCCGAGGAGGTGCCGGTCGCGCTGCTGATCAACTCGGTGCCCTACACGGTGATGATGGCGACGCCGGCCAACCTCACCGATTTCGGCATCGGCTTCGCTCTCGCCGAAGGCATCATCCCGCACCGCGCCGATATCCTCGGCGTCATCGCCATGCCGGTCGAGAACGGCCACGCCGTCGATATCGCCATCGACGAGGAAGCGCTCGCCGACGCGCGCATGCCGCGCCGCTCGCTCGAGGGCCGCTCGGGCTGCGGGCTTTGCGGCGTCGAGAACATCGCCGATGTCGTGCGCGTCACGCGAGCCGGTGCCGCACACCGTCGTCCCGCTGCCGAGGCCATCCTCAAGGCCGCCGCCGAGCTGCCGCAAGCGGCAGACCATGAACCGCTTCAATCGCACGGTGCACGGTGCCGCCTGGGCGACGCTCGCCGGCGACATCGTGCTCGTGCGCGAGGACGTCGGCCGCCACAATGCGCTCGATAAGCTCATCGGCGCGCTGGCCGAAGCCGGCACCGACCTCACCACCGGCTTCGTCATCATGACCAGCCGCTGCAGCTTCGAGCTGGTGCAGAAGTCGGCGACCTACGGCATCGGCGCCCTCGTCACCGTCTCGGCGCCCACCGCCCTCGCGCTCCAGCTCGCTCGCAAAGCGCGCCTGTTCATCGCCTCGCTCGCCGGCGACAGCGTCGTCGTCTTCAACAGCTAGCCACAACCGTCGGAAAGCACTGCCCGCATGGAAAACCGCGACATGATCCGCATGGCCAACCAGATCGCGGCCTTTTTCGAAGCCTACTCACGCAGCGAGGCGCTCGACGGCATCGCAGCGCACATCCGCAACTTCTGGACCCCGCGCATGCGCACGCAGCTCACCGAATACATCGAGGGCGGCGCGGAGGGCCGTCGCCCGCTCGTCACGGCGGCCATTGCGCCCAAGGCCAAGGCGAAGATCCTGACACGCGCTTGCCGCGACTTTAGGCAGAATGCGCGGTCCCGGCCGTCGGCAATGATTGATTAGCCACCGGGCGGCACCGTCCTTGCAGCCCGCTTGCGGCCGTCCATCGGCAGGCATAATCGTCTGACTATATCGACTGCGAGCCGCCGCCTCATGTTGCCGCGGCGGAGGGCGCAGCCCGCGAATGGCGGGAGGACTAGCCATGGGCATCGCACTGACGCTGCAAGAATACCTCGACGACCACCACGTTCCCTACGACGTGATGCTGCACAAGCGCACGAACTGCGCGTTCGATACCGCACGCGCCACGCACGTTCCGGGCGAACGTCTCGCCAAGGCGGTGGTGCTGACGCGCGAGGGCGGCTTCGTCATCGCCGTGGTTCCGGCGACGGCGCGCGTCCGCCTCGACGTGATCGAGCGCATGCTGCATTGCCCCGTCCAACTCGCCAATGAGGACGAGATCAGCGAGCTGTTTCCCGATTGCGAGCTGGGAGCCGTTCCGCCGATTCCCGAGGCGTACGCGGTCGATGCGTTCGTCGATGAAAGCTTCGACAAGCAGCCGGACGTCTACCTGGAAGGCGGCGACCACCGCAGCCTCGTGCACATGACGGCCGAGGCGTTCCGCTCGATCATGCGGGACGTGCAGCGCGCGCGCATCGCCGCCTAGGCAGTTCCGCGCTAGATCGTGCGCCGTCTTGTCGAGGTGCGCCACGATCAGCGGGAAGATATCGCGCGCGGCGTTCTTGCCGAAGATGCAGTCGATGTGCCCGTAGCCCGGGAATCACTTGGCGATCATAGAGCTGCCGCCCGTTCGACTTCCGCCAATCGCTCGAGCGTCCGCGCCGTGCTCTCCGGCTTGAAGCACGCGTTGTCGGCGCCGTGCACGAACAGGATCGGCAGCGCCATACGGTCGACGTGCGGCAGGTACGACGTCGCGCCCTTCCGCATCGAGCAACCGGCCGTTGCGGGCAAATAGCGCGAGCTGCCTGAACGCTTCGATATTCGCTTCGCCGAACATTTCCGCCAGGCCCGACGTCACGGTCGCGTTGTTGAGCTGCTCGATGTTGTATAGCCGGCCGTAAAGCGCGGTGATGCGGTTGCTCGTTGCCTCATGCGTGCGCTGCGCGCGCGGCACCGGCACGATCATCTGCAGAACCTTGTCGAGCAGCCGCTCGCGCAGCGGATCGGCGGTGGTGGCGCGGGCGTTGACGACGTCGATGCCCATCGCCTCGAACAACTGCGGCGCGCGCAGATAGGCGAGCAGACGCTGCGGGAACCACGGCACCACGTAGTCGGTCGAGATCTGCGAGATGACGGCGGAGCGCACGCCTTCGAGGCCGGCGAGCATCGACATGGTGAAGGTCGTGGCGCCGAAGCAATGGGCGATGACCTGCACGGTCGAAGCCCGTGCGACGGCGCGCACCTTGGCGAACGCCGCCGGATAATCCTTCAAGGCGACGTCGTCGGCGTTCCACAGCTCATGCGCATATGGCAGGTCGACGCTGGCCCGGTAATCGAATAGCCAGCAGTCGTACTCGGCCGCCACCAGATACTCGAGCATGTTGGTGTCGATGGTATCGATCGAGAAGATGAGGCTCGATACGCCGAGACCGTGCGTGAAAATCAGCGGGCCCTTGTTGCCGCCGCGATAGCGGGTGAGGCGCAGGATCTTGCCGTCGTCGGTGCGCACGAGATGGATCTCGGGCTCCGGCACGCGCAGCGAGCGCTTCTTGCGCGTGGTTGAACACGTCGTAACGGCCCGAGCGCGCGAGCACGCCGCCGTAGGTATCGAACAACTCGCGGCTGAAGAATGTGCCGAACTTGCCAACGGCGCGCACCCGATCGGCGGCATCGCGGCCGCCGACGCCGCGCAGCGTCTGCATCTGCACGTAGAAATCGGACGGCGCGATCTCCAACAGGCCGCGCGCGATGCGCCCGAGCTGGCCTTGCGCACCCTTGGCGATGTCGACGTTGAGGCGGGTGGTGTCGCGCCACAGGTCCAATGAAGCGTCCGAGCGCACGACCTTGTAGCCGACGAACTGGTATTCCGTGCCGTCGCGCGCGCCGAGCGAGAAGCGATAGTCGAAGCGTTTGGTCTCCACCGTGTGATCGTCGACGCGCATCAGGTTGAACTTGCCGTCGAAGATCTCCAGCGGATCGGGCGACAGCGCTGGGCACTCGACCGTGCCGACGATGCGGCCGGCGTGCTGCTGATCGGACACGAAGCGGTCGACATCGTCGACCAGCACCGTCAGCGTGAAGCTGCAGGCGTGCCCTTCTTCCTTGCCGCGCCGCGCCGCTGTCTCGTGCGGCAGCGTGATCGCCGGCGAGATGTAGCCGGCCATGCGCTCGGTGAACTCTACGCCTGCCGGCTTCAGCGTCTCGCGTCCACCCGGCGCCGCGACGAGTAACGGCGCGTCGAACTTCTGCGTTTCGGAGAAATGCCAGCCGCGATCCTTGGCGAGATGGATCATCGCCCGCTCGGCAAGCGCCGTGATCGTCAGCAGCGGGTTGACGCCTAGTGGGCGCGGAATGACGGAGCCGTCGCACACGTAAAGCCCGACAAGCACCGCACCCGCCGCCGCATCGGCGCGCCCGTCGAAAACCTGGCACTTGTGGTTGACGACGCCCGTCGTGCGGTCACGGCCCATGGTGCAGCCGCCGAGCGGATGCACCGAGATGAGGTTGTGACCGAACAGCGTATCGGTGAGCGGATTGCGTGTGTAGTTGCCCCCGGTCGCCTGCGTCGCCTTCCTCAGGTTCTGAGCTACCTTCTCGAAGATCGGCTGCGCGGCCACCTTCGGCCACGTCAGTCTTAGCCGCCCGTCGTCGAGCGCCATGCGGCCCTTGCCGTCGTCGTGGCTCATGACGAGGTAGGTCTGCGTACGATTTACGGCACCCTGATAGGCGCCAAACAGGAGGCTCTGTCGGCGACGGGCGCGCTCGCCAAGGAAGTCGATCACGCCGCGGTCGGTGTCTTCGCCAAACTTATCGCCGCCCGCGGACAGGAGCGCGGGCAGGATCGGCGCCAGCGCCGAAGGGATAGAGCCCTCCTCGATGACCATGCCGTCCTCGAGTTTGGGCGTGTCACGCAGATCGATAAGCCCGGTGATGCACGGTCCCACCGGGCCCGTCTCGGCGACGGGCGGCTCGCCGACGCCGATGCCGTTGACCGGCACGTCGTTGTTGTAGGCGAAGGCGAGGACATCGCCGTTGCCGGTGAAGCGCTCGCCAACTTGATCGGAAACCGGCAACCCTTCCTCGCGCGAGCGCAGCAGGATTTCCGTCGAGCCGAGCGTTCCGGCGGCAAGCACGACGACGTCGCAGGTGACCGACTGATCGGCGGCGGCGAACTTTTCGCGGTCGTGACCGAGCGGCTCGAAGAAGACGCGCCAACGCCCACGCTCCTGGCGCACGTGCGATACGCGCATCTCGGTGAAGATCTCGGCGCCGTGGTGGAAGGCGTCGGCAAGATACGTCACCTGCACGGTGTTCTTGGAGCCGACGTTGCAGCCCGAGCAACAGTCGCCGCATAGCGTGCAGGCCGGCTGCTCGACGCCGGCGTAGTTGACCTGCTTTTCGAACGTCACATTGATGGGCGGCCGCACGACGTCCTTGCGCAGCGTATTACCGCTGACGCCCAGGGCGTTGAGCTTGTCGAGCGCCGGGCCGCGATACGGGACAGGCCGCAGCACCTCCATGGCGCGCGTGAACCCTTCCTGACGGGCCGGATCCTGCATGATCTCCGGCGGCCATACCGGGTCATCCCACACGCGCGGATCTGGTGGCAGCGAGACGTTGGCGTTGACGAGCGAGCCGCCGCCGAGACCACAGCCGACGAAGACGTGGATGTCCTTGCCCAGCCGCAGGTCGTAGAGCCCGGTGGGCGAGCCGGAAACGCGCTTGCCGTCCTGCGAGACCTGGAACTGCTCCTGCGCCTCGATCATGCGATCGGGGAAGTCGCCGATGGCAAACTCCTGCCCGCGCTCGAGCACGGCGACTTTCTTGCCGGCGCGCGCCATGCGCGAAGCGGCGACGCCTCCGCCATACCCCGAGCCGACGACGACAACGTCGTAGCGCAACTTCAGCTCGGCGACAGACTTCGACAATCGCCGCATGTCACTCTCCCTCGGCCGGCGCGGGACTGCGCCGGCGCCAGCGCGCAAACCACGCGAGATTTCGCTCGCGTGCGTTGGCACCCTGCAGCTCTGCCGTCGTTGCGGGCGTCGGCGCTTGCACCGGTGCGGCGTCCTCGCGCATGTGCCAGCCTCGATCGTGCGCGAGCAGGATCATGGCACGCTCGGCCAGCGCCGTGATGGTCATGAGTGGATGGATACCTAATGGGCACGGGATGACGGCGCCGTCGCAGACGTAAAGGCCGGCATGCACCGCACCGAGCGCAGCGCCGCGGCTGGCATCGAACACCTGCCCCTTTTGGTTGACGACGCCGCTTGAGCTGCTCTCGCCCATGGTGCAGCCGCCGAGCGGGTGCACCGTCATGAGATTGCCGCCCAGCACCTTTTCCGAGACCGGGTTGCGCATGTAGGTGCCGCCCGTGGCATGCGCCGCAGTCGTCAGCGCGTCCTCGATACGCTGGAACACACGCTGCTGCGGGCCGTTGGTCCATTCGATGGCGAGTCGGTCGTCGTCGAGGCGCATCAGGCCGTTGCCGGCGTCATGGCCGACGGCGAGAAACGTCTGGGTGTTGTGAACGGCGCCCTGGTACGCACCCTTGATGAGGCTGTCGGTCGCGCGCTCCATAGCCTCCAGCTTGTCACCGAGAGAACGGTCTTCGTGCTCGCCGAAGATGGCCGCGCCCGGCGCCAGCAACCCCGGCAAAGCCGAGGCGAAGGCACTCGGCAATGCGCACTCGCACATGGCGAGGCCATCGCGCACATCTGCCGTATCGCGCAAGTCGATCAGCGCGTTGACGGCTTGCCCGACCGGCGCGACCTGTGCCTTCGGCGGCTGGCCGACGCCTATGCCGTTGACCGGCACGTCGTTGTTGTAGGCGAGTGCGATGGCGTCTCCGTTCGACGTGAAGCGGCTGCCGAGCCAGTCGGAAAGCGCCAAGCCCTCGTTCCGCGAGCGCAGCAAGATTTCGGTGGAGCCGAGCGTTCCTGCCGCCAGCACAACGATGTCGGCCGTTATGAAATACCTGTGCCCACGATGCGTGTCGGCGTCGGTCGGCATTGCCCACACGCGCCAGCCTTGTTGCTCGTCGCGCGACACCGACAGCACGCGGATGCCGGTGAATACCTCGGCGCCGAAGGCGGCCGCGTCGGCGATGTAGGTCGAACGGGTTGTCGTCTTGGCGCCAACGTTGCAGCCGCCGCAGCAGTCGCCACACTCGATGCAAGCTTCCTGGTGTACGCCGGCGGCGTTTGGCCCGCTCTGGTAGGCCACGTGTAGCGGGATGGGCTTTACCTGGCGCTCGAAGGCCAAGGCCGCGATACGCAGCGCTGCCACCTTCTCGTAGGAGGGGCCGTTGGGCGACACTTCCGGACGCAGCATGTGCCGCGCGCGCACGAAGCCTTCCGCCAGCAGCCGGTCGCGGCGCACCTCTGGCGGCCATGCCGTGTCTTCGAAGACGCGCGGATCCGGCGACAGGCAGACGTTGGCGTTGATCAGCGAGGTTCCGCCGAGACCGCATGCCATCAGCACGTTCACGTCCTTGCCGACGCGCACGTCGAACAGCGCCGTCGCCGAACCGATCCGGCCATGCGGGCCGTTCATCTGCGTCTCGGCAGTGGCGCTGGCGATGCCGTCGGGGAAGTCGCCGGGCGCGAATTCGCGGCCCCGCTCCAGCACCGCCACTTTCTGCCCGCAGCGCGACAGGCGCGAGGCGGCAACACCACCCCCATAGCCCGATCCCACCACGATCACATCGTAGTGCGACTTCAGCTTCGAAGCGGGCATCGACAGCCGCGCCTGCATACGCCTTACTTCCCCGTTGAGGCGCGCTGCTAGCCCGCGCCCTACTCTTGTTCTCAAACGATCGCCGACGTGCCCGGCTGTTTGGTATTCGGCCGCTTCAAATCGCCAACGCGTATCTCGATCGGACCTTCGATCAGGCTCGGCCGCAGCGGCCGGGTCGGCACGATGGCCGGGCCACCGGTGACCCCGAAGCCGCGATCCTTTGCCCGCTTCCAGCCCCAGCGGCGCGGCACGCGCCGCAGGCCGATCGGGTAGATGGTCAGCTTGTTCGGCTCGACCTTCATGCGCAGGAAATTCTTGAAATCGGCGATGCCCATCGACGCGAAGGCCTGGTCGCAATGGAGGCCGAGGAAGCAACTGATCGTCAGGTAGGCACCCCAGACGAAGCCGGCGAAGAGACCGCCGATGAAGATCATCTCGAGCGGGAATATGACGATGGCGCGCAGCAGCTCGCGCACGTCGTTATTGGTTTTCAGCTCCAGCGTCTCAAGCACCGTCCTGGCCTGCGGCCACGCGACATCGACGAGCCACACCGACGAAACGGAGACGGCGAAATACAAAAGGATCATCATCGAGACGTGCGCTGCCCAATGCAGCGAGCCCATCACCAGCCTGGTTTTATTGCCCCAGGCCCCATCGGCGTAGAAGTAGAGGACGAGCCAGAGCATCACGGCCATGAGGCCAAGCATGACGTTCTGCGCCGCGGCCAGCGGCGTCAGCAACAGCAGATCCGGCCACCAGTGGAACGCTGGGTCGAGGTTCAGAACATCGCCGACCGTCTTGTACTTTGACGGGTCGCTGCCCTCGAATGGCGTTCGGGCGAACACCCAGATGATCAGCCAGTAGATGACACCAAGTGCAACCGCGAAGCCGTAGTTGCGGAATGGGAATGCCAGCGTCGACAGGCTGAGACGACGGCTGGTGCCGCGTGTGGGCCAGCAGGAGGTTTGCCCCGTGGGCTGGCCGTCCTTCACCTGGCAGCGCAGGTCGAGATCCAGCTTCTTTCCACCCCACGTCACCTTGCGGACGTTCTTGAGGTAGTGCGTTGGCGAGAAGTAGGCGCCGCCGCCACCCGCGGTGATGAAGCTCGTTCCAGCGTCCTTGTTGAAGTAGCGGCTGTAGTGATGCAGATCGCCAGCGATCACGGCGGCGACGCGCGCGCCGGCATCGGTGGCGATCTTCGTTATGGTGCTGAGGTTGTCCTCGCCCTGCAGCTTCTCGTCTTTGTCGTAGTTCCAGCTCGGTTCTGCCGTGCACAAGATGAGCTTCGGCGCTTCCGTGGGATGGGCTTTCATCGCTTCGGCGACGCCCTCGAAGTAGAGGATCTGACCGGCGTCGAGATACTGAGCGAGCTGGATATCGGCGCCCCAGATCCACCAGTTGTGCGGCAGGCGGATCGCGAAATAGCTGCGGTGCTGCGGGCACAGCCAGCCGCCGATGCGATTTTCCGCGGCATGACCGAAGCGCGCCTTGCAGAACATGTGGTCGAACGAGCTGAGCCCGTCGTACCAGTCGTGGTTGCCGGGCAGCACGAACAGCAGACGCCGCCAGTTGCCGTCGGGGGCGGATGGTAGCGCCGTCGTGTACGGCATGGCGAAGCGCTCGCGGTAGGCGGTGCGCGTCGGGAACGGATACACTTGGTCGCCGCCCATGATCAGCAGCTTGGCTGCGGGTAGCGAGCCGACGCCCTCGATGTCGATCTGCGGCTGGCTGATGAGCGAGGCCACCGCGTAGGTGGAATCGAAGCCGTCGCCGAGGTCGGCGACATAGTCGACCCACACTGTCTCGCCGTCGCCGAGCTGGCGCAGATCGGAATAGTTATAGCGCCCGACGACCGTCTTCATGATCTCCGGCGCGAAGCCGTCGATGGTCGCCTGCATGATGCGCTGGTCGGCGTACTGCCCGAAAATCTCGGACACGATGGAACGCCAGCCGGTGCTGACCAGATGGGCGGGGCTGTACCAGCGCACCATCTTGGGGAGCGTCTTGAGATCGATCTCCCCCGAACCGTCGGCCATCCCGAACCCCCCACGCAACTTCTTATAGGAACGAGCCCCCCGGCCCATACTCAATTGGAACGAGTCTAGGTTGGCTATCGAGAGGAGTCCAGAATGGCGGCGCGGCCGTGGCCGGATGTGTTGCCGGGCGGGCGCATCCGGTCACCTCCCTGCTCCGCGCAAAGATCACCCGTCTGACGAATGCCGCCTCGGTGTTGCCCGAACGGCATTGTGGCCCGGCCAGAGCGGTCCTACGCACGAGACAGCGGAGTGAGTATGCGCAGGAGAGAACCGATGAAAGTGAAAGCTGCCGCCCTTGTGCTCGGCCTTGCCGCCGCCGGGGTGCTACTGGCGCCAGTCGCCGGTCTAGTGAGCTCGGCTGAGGCTGCCCGCTGCGTCACAAAACGCGGCAAAGGCTGGGCTTGGACCGAGGGCGCGGCCCGCTTCCAGGCCTGGGAGATTGTGGCCCAGCTCAGCGGCAACTGGCCGATCCAGACCGATACTTTCCGTAACGAGCGCTACAAGTGCCGCAAGGACGGCAGTGGCTACACCTGCTTGTCCTGGATCGACGTCTGTAAGTCCTGAGACGAACGGGCCGACGCTCGGTCGTCCGCGGTCGGGCTGAACCCGCGACCGCGCTACCGACGCGCGGCAGAAGACGCGCACGCAGATTAAGGTTAAACCCAACACGAAGGGGTGCCGCGGCTGCTAAACAACAGCCCCAGGCGGCGGATACCTCGACATAATTCGCTCACCCGCACATGCTCGGGTGCAGCGACATAGGACAGGTGTAGGAGGTGCGTTGTGTTCGGCCGCGGTACCAATCCAGATCAAAAAACGCCTAGCGCAACGCCATCGTCTCCGTCTGGTCCCCTGACCCCACCATCGCGCGACTTCACCGCCGCCACACCGCCGATGATGAGCCCGTCGAAGGCGCCCTCCGTCATCGGCGCCGACCTCGCCATCGTCGGCCAGAAGATCACGCTTGTCTGCCAGGGCGCTCTTGTGGTTGCCGGTGAGGTGTCCGGCGACATCCACGGCGACGACGTCACCGTCGGCGAGACCGGCAAGGTCAACGGCACGGTGAGCGCCCGCAACCTGTCGATCCACGGCGAGGTCAACGGCGAGTTGCGCGGAGAGACCGTGGCGCTTTATTCCAGCGCCCGCATCAACGGCGACATCATACAGAAGAACCTCGTCATCGCCGAAGGTGCGCGCTTCGACGGGCGCGTGCGCAGCGCCAAGGATGCGAGCGATTGGCAGCCGGTTCTCGACGCCGACATCCATCGCAGCAACGACTAAGCCTCGATCGTCAGCTCAAGCAGAGTTCTTGTCGAGACCGGTGATGCGGTCGAGCAGCCGCGCCTTGCGCGTCCGCTTGATCTCGGTCCCGGGCGCCGCCTCACCTGCTGGCGGTGCCTCGCTGCCGGACGCGTGCTCGACGCGCGCTTCGGCCGAGGCTACATCGAGGGCCTTGAGGAAGCCGCTCACCCGGCGCGGCTCGCCTGCACCGGCGTTGCCATCGGCGGCTGATGCCTCCTCGCCTTCCTGACGGACGAGGCGGGCGACCCGTGGATCGTTGATACGCTCGGCCAGCGGACGCTTGGCAGCCTCGGCGGCCGACGCCGCAGGCCGGCGCGCGGGCCCTGAAGCCGGCATCGTACCGAGGCGACGCATCTCTTCCATGAAGTAGGCCGCCTGCCGCGCCAACTTTTCGTTGCCGGCCGCAAGCTCGGCGCGCAGCGCCTGAATAGTGGCCGACTGTTCGTCGGTCAGCGCCGTCAGTGCGGAAAGCCGCGCCTTCATGGCGATCTTGCTCTCCTTGACGACGCGATCGTCGCTGTCGGCGGCCTGGTAGGTGTTGAGCGCCGCCTTGAGCCGCGAGAGCTCGGCCGCCTGATCCTGATTGACCGACTTGAGACGACGGATCTCGGCTTGCGTCTGTGGATCGGGGGTTTCCGCCGCTCTATCCACCGCCTGCAACGGAGGCGGGCCTTCGGCGGCGGATCTGCCCTTGCCGACGACCTTCGCCGGTCGCATGGCATCGCCCGAGCCGTTGACACCGGCGGCGTCCGTCGCTTCGGCCGCAGGACCGGCGCGGGCGACCAGCGACTGCAGACGCGCGATCAGCGCCGTCTGATCGCGTGTCTTGGCACGCAGCGCCTCGATCTCGGTGCGCAGCGCCACCTCGCCATCGTAACGCGCGTCGCCGAAACCTTCGCGGTTGCGCGAGGCGCGCGTATTGAGCGCCGCCTTGAGGCGGTGCACCTCATCGGTCTGCTGCGTGTTGATCTGCGTCACCTCTTCGAGCGCGCGCGACTGCTTCTCGCTCGATTGCGTCAGCGAGACGATCTCGCGATCTCGCTGGAACAGCAGTTTGCGCGCCTCGGCGAGCCGATGCTCCACCTTCGGCAGGCGGTCCATGATCGTCTGCTCAAGTACGCGCCGGGCGTTCTCGTGCTCCTCCAATGCCGTGCCTTGACGCGCGACATCGCCTTCCAGCTCGCTGATCACAGCGTCGCGGCGGTTGAGTTCGACCATCTGCCGGGCAGACGCCTCGGCGGCCTCCTCGGCCTTGGTCTCGAGCTTGTGGATGCGGATGGCCGCCTCGGCGCGCAGGCGGTCCTTGTCGGCCCGTATCTCCGCCTCGGTGAGAGGCATGGAGCGTTTCAGCATCTCTGTGGTGAGACGGGCGACGCGGCGGCGATATAGGGGGGCGATGAACAGGGCCAGCAGGGCCGCCGTGAGGAAGCCCAATGCCGCAAGCATGACCATCTCGATCGTGATCACGCCTGCTTCCTCGACTGCGCAACCTCACGCAACGCACATACCTCGCTTGCCGGCCGGCCAAGCTTTCCGCAATGCACAATCCGACTAGAGAGTTGCGTCCGCAATGCTTTCATCCCGTGCGTGTCTAGCCCGGGCTTCATGCGAAAGCCGCACGGCGACTCAAAACGGATTCCACGTTGGAGAGCGGGTATACTTCAAATATCCGACGTTCGCACCTAGTCGCAGCCCTATCCCCGACCGGATGAGTGCCAAGGTCACGTTGTCCTGCGTCTGGTACTGAATTCCAACCCCGCCGACGATATAGGCGGAGCCCTGAACGCCACCATAACGCTCATAAATCTGCGAGGGGTCGCGAAGATTGTATACGAGGACCATGGTTTTCGAGCCCTCGCCGCCGAAATCGTAGCCAATCGACGGCCCCTGCCAGTAAACCTTGTGGGCCCCCGCGTCCCGCGTGTAGAGCGTGCCCTCTCCGTAGCGCAGCCCGGCCACGAACGCCCCGCCGCCATCGGTGCCCAGGATATAGCCGTTCGGCCGCCCGGATTTGCGAAAGGCATATTCGACGACGCTGGCCAGCCCCTTGCTCACGGAGCCGAAAAAGCGGCCGCCGGCATCGATGATCTCGTTCTGCGAATAACCGTCGTCGCGGGGCGGGGGTCCCTCGCCGCGCGGGCCATCGTATTCGCCCGGCCCGTGATAGGGCTCGCCGTAGCCTGGCGCCTGCTCATCGCGCGGCGCGGCCGCCTCGCGCCCGTCCTCGTAGCGACGATAGTTGTCGCCCTCGCTGTAGGCGCCGTCCGGCCGATATGGCGCCTCCCTGGGCGCAGGGGCGATGGGCGGAGGATCGTTCGCCGGGGGAACGTAAGCGTCGTTCCCGGTTCGGCCACCCGAATAGGGGCCATAGCCACTGTCCTGTGCCTGGGCCGGGGGCATGCAGATTGCACCCGCGCAGAGCGCGGCAAGGGCGCAGACGAGCAGGGAGAAGCGAGGTTTGCCGGTTGGCAGCGCCATGGGAATTTCCATCGGTTGCGCCCGTCTCCACGGGTGTTCCGTGGAGGCTGCTTTGGTCAAAAGCCTTCGGCGCTAAGTGGCGCAAAAGTGTGGCCATTCGGGCCGCCGGCTGTGACCTTATTGCGGCACCCTAGGCGTTTCAGGGCTGCGCAGCAGCGGCTCCCGCGCCCAGGCGATGAAATGCGGGTTCGCGTAGCCTGCATCGCGCTTTCCGTAAGTCAGCGGTTGACCATCGAGCGTCGTCACGCTGCCGCCGGCCGCGGCAAGGATTGCTTGCCCTGCCGCGGTGTCCCACTCGCTCGTCTGGCCGAGACGGGCATACAAATCCGCCTCACCCCGCGCGATCAGACAGAACTTCAGCGAAGAACTCGCCCTGCGCTTTTCCACGATCGGCAGCAGCTGCAGAAAGGCATCGGTGCTCTGCGAGGCATGCGACCGGCTGGCGAAAGCAACGAGCGCTTGGGGATCGGGCTGGCGCGTTGCGAGGCGCGTGAGCACGCAATCAGCAAGATCGACGTCCCGCGCCTGGACGGGAATGGTCGCTTCGATGGATTCGGCGGGGCCAACGGTTGCATAGAATTGATCGAGTGCCGGCGCATAGATGAGGCCGAACACCGGCCTGCCGTCGACGACGAGCCCGATGTTGATGGTGAACTCCGGGCTGCCCTTGATGAAGGCGCGTGTCCCATCGAGGGGATCGACGAGAAAGAACGCATGGCCGGTTGCGGGCACGCGCCCCGCCGCCACGGCTTCTTCGGCGATGACCGGAATTCCCGGAGCCGCCCGGTGCAGCCCTTCGGTGAGCACGGCCTCCGCTTCGTGATCGGCGATGGTCACGGGTGTCGTATCGGCCTTCGTTTCCACCGTCACGCCGGCGGCAAAGTGCGCCATCTCGATGCGGCCGGCCGTCAGCACGGCGGGGAGCAACGCCTCGACCAGCGGAATGTATTCCTCTAGCTTCATCTGCCGCTCGTACCTTGATTCGCTTGCCGGAACCTGCGTCGGCAAAGCCATAGCTCGGGTCGCGGCGGCGCGCGCTTCGCAAACGCGAGACGAGTACCGCGCGACAGACCTTTGCATCGGATGTCCGGCGCGTGTATCAGAAGGCAAGAACACTTCGCAAGCGGCCCATGTTCGCTCCTGTCGAGCATCCCAGTTCTTGTCGGGGACTTTAGCGGCCGCTCCCTCGTTCGGATCCTGCGACATCATAAGGGGGCATCGATGGGCCAGCGTGCCAATCCGACGGACCTTGAACTCGCTGCACTCATCTCCAGCAAAATCTGTCACGACGTCATCGGCCCGGTCGGCGCCATCTACAATGGTCTCGAAATCCTCGACGAGGACGACGACCAGGAGGCGAAGAACTACGCCCTCGACGTCATCCGCAACGTCACCGAGCAGGCGTCCGCCCGCCTCCAATTCTGCCGCTTCGCATTCGGTGCCGCCGGCTCGGCCGGGGCGATGATCGACCTCGGCACCGCCGAGCAGATCTCGCGCGGCTTCATCGGCAAAGGCAAGCATACCCTCATTTGGAAGGCCCAGCCTGGCCACATGGGCAAGGACAAGGCCAAGTTGCTGCTCAACCTCGTCGCCAGTGCCATCACGGCATTGCCGCGCGGCGGCGACATCGAAGTGCAGATGGCCGGCACACTGGAAATCCCAAGCTTCCTCATTCGCTGCCGCGGCACCAACGCGCGTCCGCCTCAGCACCTCGGCGAATTCATCGCCGGCGAGCACGCCCCACCTCTCGATGCAATGACCATCCAGGCCTATTACACTTGGCGGCTGGCATCGACGGCCGGCATGCGGCTCGCCGTGCTGCAGGACGGCGCCGACATTCTTTTGTCCGCCAAGCCTGCCTGACGCCGCCGCGGTCTAGCGGAGCTCTCCCTTTGCTTGCTAAGCCTCCTCACCCGCAACCCGCGGACAAGAGGACGAGCCGTGTTGCGCGTTGAACGCCTGCAAGTCACCGGACTGCCGCCCCTGAGCTTTGAGGTGCCGGACGGCGAATGCCTCGCCATCGAAGGCGCCTCCGGCGCCGGCAAGACTCTCGTGCTACGTGCGATCGCCGATCTCGATGCTGCAGCGGGCGACATTTCCGTCGACGGCGAGGAGCGGCGCGAGATGCCGGCGCACATTTGGCGCCGACGCGTGCGCTACTGCGCCGCCGAGCCGGCATGGTGGGCGGACACCCCGCGCGCCTGCCTGCCAGTCTCGGCGCCGCCGCGGCTCGAGCGGCTCATGCAAGCCCTCGACCTCGACCCGGCACTTCTGGATCGTGCAATCCCCACCTTGTCGACCGGCGAGCGCCAGCGCCTCGCCCTCGTGCGCGCGCTGCTTGATGATGCGAAGGTGCTGCTCCTCGACGAGCCCACGGGGGCCCTCGATCCGCAGTCGTCGGCGCTCGTCGAAGAACTGATCCGCTTCCAGACGCTGTCGGGGCATTGCGTGGTGCTCGTCAGCCATGACCGCGCGCAAGTCGATCGTCTGGCGCAGGCACGCCTCGTCTTGTCCAAAGCCGGGACGCCGGCGAACGGCAACGCCGGGGTTGCGTCATGACGTACGTGTCACTGACACCGCTTGACATCGCCTTGGCCGCTGCCCTGCTCATCGCCAACGGCGCTATCTCCTGGGGCTTCCGCCTCGGCCTGGAGAAGAGCATCGCCATCGCCGCGGCGCGCATGCTGGTGCAATTGGCGCTCATCGGCATCGTCTTGAAGTTCATCTTCGTGCAGTCTTCGCCGGCATGGACGTTCGCGTTCGCGCTGGTCATGATCGTCGCTGCCGGCGTCGAAGTCGTCACGCGCCAACATCGTGGCTTCTCCGGCTGGCGCACGTTTGCGCTCTCCACCGCCACGCTGCTGTTCATTGGGACGTTCGTCGCGCTGCTCGGCGTCGGCGCCATCATCGCGCCCGATCCGTGGTACTCGCCGCGCTATCTGCTGCCGATCCTCGGCATGGTCGTCGGCAATACGATGACGGCCGTAGCACTCGTGCTCGACGGCCTCAACGAGGCGGCGGGCCGCGAGCGCGCATCCATCGAGGCGCGGCTGGCACTCGGGGCGCCGCGTTTCGAAGCACTCGCTGCACCGCTGCGCACCTCGTTGCGCACGGGCATGATGCCGATGCTCAACGCCATGGCAACGACCGGTCTGGTGACTCTTCCCGGCATGATGACCGGACAGATCATTGCTGGTGCCGATCCGGTAGGCGCTGCCAAATATCAAATGCTGATCATGTTCCTGATCGCCGGTGCCACGGCGCTCGGCTCGTTTCTCGCCGCCGTGGGCGGCGTCATGTTGCTCACCGACGAGCGCCAGCGGCTGCGCCTCGACGTTCGCTGAGCGCCAAAGCAAAACGCCCGCCGGTGAGGCGAGCGTCTTGTAAATCAATCAACCGAGGCCCGGCCGGGTCACTCGTTGTGGGTTGGCTTGGCACCCGATGCGTGGCCGAGCGGCGGCACGGACGCCGGGGCCTTGCTGGCGGCGCTGGCGGCAACCGCGGCAGCGGCGGCTTCCTTGGCGGCGTTGGCAGCCGTCTCGGCGGCTTGGGCAGCACGCTCGGCAGCGGCGGCGGCCGAAGCCGCTGCGGCTGCAGCGGCGGCACGATCCTGCTGCGGAGGAGCCGCCGGCGGAGCGACTTGCTTTTCGGCGAGGCCTTGGCCAGCCTGCAGGGCGCCGGTCTCGACAACGGCCGTTGCCGTCGCGGCTGGCGCCTCGGGCGCGGTCGGCGCGGTCGCGGGAATGGCGGTCTGCACGGCGGGGGTCGCCGCCGGGGTCTCGGCCGGAGCTGCAATCTGCTCGACCGGCGCCGTCGGCGCGGCGTCGACGGCCGGCAATGCGGCAGCGTCCGCCGGCGCGGCAGCGGTCTGCTGCTGGGCGGGAATGCCGAGGGCTTCTGCTTTGCTCACCGGGGCCGGAGGAATTTCGCCGTTGCCAGCGTCTGTAGCCTCGGCCTGCTCGGCACCCTTGTTGTTGGGCTTGACGCCGTCACCCCAGCAGACGTTGGCGGAGGCGGTGCAGGTGTGCTCATCGAACAGGATGACGTCGAGGAACAGCTCGCAGCTGACGTTCTTCTTGCCCGTTTGGTAAGCCGTGACACCGCTCTGCGCTGCCCACTCCGCAATATGCTTGTCGAGCAGGTTCTTGGCGTCGTTGGTCGGGCCTTCCTTGCCGTAGTCGTTGACCGTGAAGCCGAACCGCTTGCAGGCCGCCTCAGCAGGCGCGGTCGCAGCGAGAACACTCACGAGCACCGAGGCTACGGCGAGTGATAGCTTAGCGCGCATTGTCAGTTCCCCCGTCGGCACGGACAAACGTCCAATTCCAAAGCCTTATAGCGGGGCCATAGTCCAGTGCCTAGGCGGCGCCCCTGCAAAGCTGTGCAGGACAAAAGTAGCGCAAGCGCGGCAACTACGGCGGTTCAGTTCATGTAAGGTGAATCGCCGCCATTGGGACCGATGCCCGAATCAAAAAAGAATCCGCTGTCGAACGGACCACCTGGTGACTGCTTGTTGATATACGGATCGATGTTGCCGCCGTGCAGCGCGAAATAGCGGGCAATCTCTTCCGGCGTCGAGCCCTGCTCGACCGTAGCCTCGCGGCTCTTGCGATAGGTGCGCGATTTCTTTTTCTGAGTGTATTCACCCGCATAGGCGCCCGAAGCAACAAAATTGCCGGCATTCCCGAGGGTGGTCAGCATCAGGACGCCGGCAGCAATCGCGGCACCTGTGCAGATCCGAAAAAGGCTCATGATCCAGTCCTTGTTGGCTAACCACCCCTGTTGGGGCGGAGAATAACGGAAAACGCTTTGGCGGCGCACAAATCTCCCTGCGCCCCGGCATTTTGCTGCCGCCTGTCACCCGTCAACCACGCTCAACGCCGTGGCCCGGCAAGCGGACGCCTCACAGGGGCATCCGGGATTCCATCATCCTCCTGAGCTACAAGCGAATGGTTAACGAGTGAAGACAAAATGTCCCAATTCGGCCATTTGCTGCCGCCCGTCTTGCAATACCAGGGCGGCTCAGCCCGTCTTGCAAATCGTCGAGGTGCCGACGCAGTTGTAACCGAGGCCACCCGGCTTGCACTTGTAGCCGTTGGAGGTGACCCGGTAGCCAGGCGTGGAGCCGGAGGCCATGAACGCCGCCCAGACGCCCCAGTCGAACGACTGCAGGATGGCTTCCTTCACCTGGAACTTGGCCCCGTCGATCGACCCGGCGGTGCCCGAGGCGGTCTTCTTGAAGCACGCGGCTTCGGCGCTGCCGGCAAAACCGGCGCACATAACGGCTACGGCCACAGCGGCCGCGCAGGTCATTTTGATCATTTTCAAGCTCCCGAACATCCGCAATACCGACAGGCGGAGCTTGCCGCAGACGGGCGCCGTTGCCCATGGCCGACGCGCCCAGGCCGCAAAATGTTCGGGGGATCGTGGCCGCGCGGTGACGCCGCGCGGCGATCGACGGCGAAGCGGAGCGCGTCAGGACGCCTGCAGATTGACGGCCTTGGGGCCCTTACCGCGCTTGTCGGGCTCGGTCTCGAAGGAGATGCGCGCGCCTTCGTCGAGACTGTTGATGCCGGCGCGCTCGACCGCGGTGACGTGCACGAACACGTCCTTGCCGCCGTCATCGGGCTTGATGAAGCCGTAGCCCTTTTGCGAGTTGTAGAACTTTATGGTGCCGCTCTGGCGCATCGCAATCTCCTAACGTGCGCGACAACGAAAACGGCGCGACTCGCGTGGAGGCGCACCGGGGGGATGCTCGGAAAACTGGCCGCAACGCGGGAAGGGAAAAGCGCAGAAAAGCATGCGCGCGACAATCTCAAAGCTGCGTAGTGTCTTCACCCGGGTCGATCATGCGCCCGAGCCATCGAAAGTATCGGAGAAAACAATCATCGAGGCAAGAGGCTGACCGCTCTCACGCCGCTTCCGTGCCGAGCTCCTCAACCTTAAATCCGGCGCCTTCACCCTGGGCTAGTACACGGGTCAGCTCCGGCAGCAGAGCGTCTAGCTTCGAAGACAAAGTAAACGGCGCATTCACGGCGATGAGGCCGGCGCCGTTGAGGCGTGTCTGGTCGGCGGACCCGCGGATCATCAACTCGATCGCCGTCGCCTTCGGAAACCCGAGCGCCGCCACTTCGCGACGGAAGGCGGCAACAGGCGCGACCTCCTTGATGGGATACCAGAGCAGGAACGTGCCCGTCGCAAAGCGGCGCGCCGCTTCCTTCAATCCGCCGACGAGGCGCGTCGAGCTCGCCTGTCTGCTCGAACGCCGGATCGATCAACATCACCCCGCGCCGCTCGGGTGGCGGCAGCAGCGCCTTCAACGCCGTCCACGCATCGAGCGCCATCACGCGCACCTGCGGGTCGTGCGCAAAATGTCGTTTCAACTCATCCTGGTCTTCGGGATGCAGCTCGTTGACGACCAGGCGATCGTCGGCGCGCATCAATTCGCGGGCAAGCAGCGGGCTACCCGGATACCGCACAAGCGCACCGCCCGGATTGAGCCGCCGCACGATGTCGAGGTATGGCGCCAATACCTCTGCCGCGGCCGGCGACAGCTTTGCGGCCATCAACCTCCCGATGCCCTCGCGCCATTCGCCGGTCTTCTGCGCCGCTTCGGAAGTGAGGTCGTAAACGCCGATGCCGGCGTGCGTATCAATGACACGGAAGGGCGCGGGCTTGAGCTTCAAGTGCTCGATGACCAAAGCCAGGACGGCGTGCTTGACGACGTCGGCGAAATTTCCGGCGTGATAGGCGTGGCGGTAGTTCATAGGCGAGGGTTCAGCGCGCCACGGCCCGTGCTGTCAAGGGCGGCGCGCCCACGCAAAGAGGGACCGTGTGCAAATTCTTTTGCCCTGTTCCCTTGGGAACCGCGCGCCGCGGCAGCGGATGGCATTGTCGGGTCATCGAGAGCACGGAAGGCCCACGCTCCTGACGCGCTCTCTCGGGTTTAGCTCCCCGTCTCCTCCTGACCTTGAAGCCCCGCGCTCCCCCGCGGGGCTTTTTTTTGCCGGGACCCCGGCTAGGCCTTGCGCTCCCACTTGCCCGCGGCGCTCTGCTGCCAATAGGTCACCGGACAGCCCGCGCCTTTGGCCGCCGTCCATTGGCCGCGCGCAACCTTCACAGCCTCCGCGTCGTTGCCGTCGAACATGTAGACGATGCGAACGAAACCGGAGAAGGCCTCCGCCGCAGCGCCGTCGACGAGGAAGCGCACGCCGGCGCCGTTGGGCGTTTCTGCCGTTGTCGTCAGGTAGACGGGCTGCTCTGCGGCATGGCCGTCCTTGGCCGCGCCGTGCGCGAGGAAACTGTCTTCCTTGTAGGTCCACAGAGCCAGATCGATGGCCGCCAGCCGCTCTTGCGAGCCGGCCTGCACGACGGCGCGCCAGCCGCGCTCCAGCGTTTTCTCAACGAGGGTCGGCAGCACCATCTCGAGTGTCTGCTGCTCGAGGTGATAGAAAAGCACCTCGGTCGGTGCTGCTGTATTCGGCTCGCTCATCCGGGAACTATAGCCGCACCGACGCGCCATTGCATGCCGTGCATAGCTTGGCAAAACATGCTGCGGCGCAAAGCCGAAAAGCCCTTGCGCCGCCTAGGTGCCTTACCTACTTATCGTGGTCCGGAACGGCGCCAGACGTGCGGCTGTCGTCCGTGCGGGCGGTGAGCTTAGCGGCATCTTCGGGTTCGCCGCTGCTCCCGTCCCGCTGCATTTCCCCCGAACGTTGGAGACGAAGTCCCGCCAGTGCTCAACGCTTGCTGGTCAGGTATCTCTTCGGGACCTCGCCGGCGGCGACCAGAGCGTCGACGCAGCGACGCGACAATGCCCGGCGCGAGGCCAGCATGCAGCTGCGCAGCTCCGGTGTGCCGATCGAGTATTTCGCACAGAAGCGATAGTAGTCGCGTTCGCAGGCGGTGTTGACGCGCGCGGAGTAGGCGTTGGCCGCCGATCCGCATGCAAACATCATGAGTGCGGCCGCACCCGCCGCAGCCGCAATTAGCACCGGGCGCGCCCGGCCGTTAGAGCACTTCTGCATCGATCCCAGTCTCGCTAGAGCTTCCCCTCGGCCTCGCGGCCGCGAACTCACGTCCCCGCTGCAAGCTCGCAAATCCACGCTATCGCGTGCGCCGCTTCAAGAACAGTGACCGAGCTGCCTCGGGAGGGAAAAAACGTCCCTAGCTCTTATGCTTAGCGAAGGGATTTTCGCCCTTGCGGAGATTGAAGCGGAGCGGCACGCCGGGCAGCTTGAAAGCATCGCGCAAACTGTTCGTGAGGTAGCGGATGTACGACTTCGGCAGGTCCGCGGGTCGCGAGCAGAAAGCAACGAACGTCGGCGGTCGCGCGGAAGGCTGGGTGATGTAGCGCAGCTTGATGCGACGACCACCGACAGCGGGCGGAGAATGACGCGCCATCGCTTCCTGCAGCCAGCGGTTCAAGTCGGACGTCGAAACGCGGCGGTTCCATAAGTCGTAGGCTTCGAGGACCGCCTTCGACAGCTTCTCGACGCCGCGCCCACTCAACGCCGAGAGCGGAACGAGCGCCACGCCCTGCACCTGCGCCAGCCGCTCGGCCAACGCTTCCCGCAGCTCCTTCAGCATCTTCTGCTTTTCTTCGACGAGATCCCATTTGTTGATGGCGATGACGAGTGCGCGGCCCTCCTCCGTCACCAGATCGCCGATGGTCAGATCCTGGTGCTCCAGCGGACGTTCGGCGTCGATGAGAAGCACGACCACCTCGGCGAAGCGGATGGCGCGGATGGCGTCGCTGGCGCTGAGCTTCTCGGCGGTCTCGCTGATCTTGGCCTTGCGTCGCAACCCGGCGGTGTCGAACAGGCGCACCTTGCGTCCATGCCATTCTAGGTCGCTCGGCACGCTGTCGCGGGTCAGGCCCGGCTCGGGCCCGGTGATCATGCGCTCTTCGCCGAGCAGGGCGTTGACGAGAGTCGACTTGCCGGCATTGGGGCGCCCGACGACGGCGACACGGATCGGTTTTGTCGTGGCCGACGCCTCTTCAGCTTCCGCGTCCGTCTTGTATTTCGGTTTCAACCCGAGCGCCGACAACATCTCGGCCTCGAGGTCGCTGAGGCCCTCCCCATGTTCGGCGGAAATGGCGACCGGCTCGCCGAAACCGAGCTCGAACGCCGCATAGAAGCCCTCCTCGGCCGCGCGGCTTTCGCTCTTGTTGGCAACGAGCACGATCGGACGGCCCGACGAGCGGACGAGTTTGGCGAACGACTTGTCGTCGGACGTGATGCCTTCGCGCGCATCGACGACGAAGAGCACGAGGTCGGCCATGGCCAGTGCGGTCTCGCTTTGCTGGCGCATGCGCTCGGCAATCGAGCCGCGCTTAGCCTGCTCGAGGCCCGCCGTGTCGACGATGGTCACGGGATTGCCGGCGAGATCGGCTTCCCCATCGCGTCGGTCACGCGTCAGTCCCGGCATGTCCGAGACGAGCGCGGTACGCCCGCCCGTCAGCCGGTTGAACAGCGTCGATTTGCCGACGTTGGGGCGGCCGATGATGGCGATGATGGGAGAAGCGGACATTTGGTGAGGCCGGGGCGATTGCGTGGAGCGGCGCTTATCGCGCATTCGCTGCCCGGATGATAGAGATGCCGCCCAACCGGCCAGTTAAAGCCGGGCGCGCAAAGCGGCTTAGTTAAGCGCGATAAGCTTGGCGCTGTCCGTCAGCACATACATGCGCCCCTGCGCGATCACGGGGGCGACGTAGACGGCGCTGCCGAGATCCTTCTCGCCGCCGATCTTGCCGGTCGCGGCATCGACGCCGACGAGCGTGCCTGCCGAGGACGCCAGCCAGAGCGTCCCGCCCGCCAGCGTCGGGCCCGCCCAGGCGCCGGTACCGGGCAACTTGGTTGTCCATTGCGTCTTGCCGTCGGTGCGCGACAGCGCCATGAGCTGGCCCTGGGTATCGACGACGAAGACGCTGGCTCCGGCAACCGAGGGCGCCTGCGTGCCGGGCACGTTGATCGACCAAAGTCGCTCGCCGCTCTCGGCCTGCGTCGCGATCATCCGCCCAGCATGACCAACGGCGAACACGGTGCCGTTGTCGATCGCGGGGCGGGCGGCGTCGCTCATCGATGTGAGCTGCGACGTCGTACGCGTCCGCGCGAGGTTCTCGGTCCACACCGACGAGCCGTCGGCCACGCGCATGGCGACGAGGTCGCCGGAGGGATACGGCACCACGACGATATCGCCGTCGACCGCCGGACTGGCATTGTTCATCAGGCTCGCCTGCTGCGGCAGACCACGCATCGACCACAGCTCGCCGCCGTCGGCACCGGCGAGGCAGAAAAAGCGGCCGTCGAGCGTGATGACGAACACGCGATCGCCGACCGCGGTGGGCGCCGCACGCACGGGCGCCTCGAGCTGCTTTTCCCAGATCGACTTGCCGTTTTGTGGATCGAGGGCGACGACGTTGCCGTAGCCGCTCGCCGCATAAAGCCGTCCGCCGTCGATGGCGAGACCGCCACCATAGCCGCCGCCGCTACCGCCGCCGCCGAGCGAGTACCAACTGCCGCTCGACTCGCGCTTAGGCTTCAGCGAGGTGCGCCAGGCGGAGGAGCCCCCGGTATTCGAGAAAGCGCTGACGGTTCCGTCGGCGTCGAGGGTGAAGACTTGGCCGTTATAGACGAGAGGGCTGGCGGTGATACGTCCGACGCTGCCCGATCCCGTCCCGGCATCGGCAGTCCAAACGACGTTGGCAGCGCCGCCAAAGGCTAGATTGCCGGGAGAATTGTTGGGCGCACCGCCGGCCTGCGCCCATGTGTCGTTGACCCGCGGCGCCGGCAGGACGATCGGCGCGCTGGCGTCCGCCAACTCGCCCGTCACCGGCCCCGCCGGCTGCATAATGGAGATGCGCTTGCCGGGGAGCGGGACTGCCTTCTCGGCGAAGGGATTGAGGTTGGCGAGCTTGGGGAGCGAAGGCCCGTCACCGGCGCAACCGGAAAGCAGCACGAGCGAGGAAAGCCCCGCCCCTATCACGCCGCTCTGCCGCGTCCCCCTCATGTATCCCCACTCAGTCCTTTTTAGCGGGCGGCGGTGTCGCCGGCGGCGCAGCGCCTGCCTGTGGCGCTGCATTCGTAGGTTGCGAAGTCGGCGGCGGTGCGGCGGGCGCAGCCGGCGTGTTGCTCGTCGATTTCTTGGCGATCTCTTCGGCTGCGATCTCCGCCATCACGATCTGGGCTCGCTCGGTGATGCTCTGCGGCGTCGACTGATCAACGAACAGCGGCGTCAGGATCGTGCGTGCGTCGTTCGACTTGCCGGCCTTGAATGCCGCCAGCCCCAACAACTCACGCGCGCTGAAGCGCCAGGAGCTGGTGTCGCTCATTAAAGGGGTGAGCCGATTCTCCATCTCGGTAAAGTCGGCCTCGCCGATGCGAAGGCCCGCAGCCTGCAGTCGGGCAAAGTCCCGCAGTGTGGCGTCGGCGCTGTTGTCGTTGACCAGTGCCTCGTAAGTAGCGACCGCCTCTGCCTTCTTGCCCTGCTTAGCCTGCGATCCGGCAAGTTGCAGCTGCGCAAGGGCGCGATAGCCCCCGGCGCCGTCCACAGCGATCTTCTCGAACTCCTTCTCGGCGCTGCCTTCCTTCTTGTCGGTGACGAGGAGCATCGCCTCCTCATAGCGCGCGCCGGATTCCTGGGCGGCGGTCAGACGGGAACTCTCCCAGTACTTGAAGCCGAGCACGCCGAACACGATCGCAGCAGCGGCAGCGAAGATGTACGTACCGTATTGCTTCCAGATCTTCTCGAGGCGTTCGCGCCTCAGCTCTTCTTCGACTTCGCGGAGAAGACCGTCGTCCTGCTGTGCCATCGCGATTTCAGCCCCTGAACCTTGGCGCGTTTCTTATCCGAGGCCCGGCCGGGCTCTGGAAGCCGCATACATAGCCGACGGCATCCTCTGCGCAAGCGCTCGATCGGGTTGAGCCAACCCAGGGATGCCGCCCCCGGGCATTCCTAAGCCTTGCTGCTTGGGTTTTTCGACTTTTTCGTGGCTTTGCCGCCGGTTGCACCGACACGTTCGACCGTTCGCGGCTCCTTGGTCGGCGTCCCATCCTGCATGGCGTAGGTGTGTTCCGGCGTGGGGAAGGCGCGCGTGCGCACGTCCCTTGAGTAGGAGCGGATGGCGTCCTCGATGACCTCGCCGACCTTGCCGAATTTCTTGACGAAGCGCGGCACGCGCGGGCTGAGGCCGAGCATGTCCTCCATGACGAGGATCTGGCCGTCACAGGCGAGCGAGGCCCCTATGCCAATGGTCGGAATGGGGATCGATGCGGTGATGCGTTGCGCCAAAGGCTCGGTGATCGCCTCCAGCACGACCGCAAATGCGCCGGCATCGGCAATCGCGCGGGCATCGGCTTCTATTGCCGCCCATTCCGCCCGTCGACGACCCTGGGCCTTGAAGCCGCCGATGACATTCACCGATTGCGGCGTCAATCCGACATGCGACATGACCGGAATGCCGCGATCGACGAGATAGCGGATCGTTTCCGCCATGCGTTTGCCGCCCTCAATCTTAACAGCGCCACAGTCGGTCTCTTTCATTACCTTCGCGCAGTTTCTGAAGGCGACAGGCGGGCTCTCCTCGTACGAGCCGAATGGCATGTCGACGACGACGAGCGCACGCCGCGCACCGCGAACGACCGCGCGTCCGTGCATGATCATCAATTCGAGGGGGACCGGAACGGTTGTCTCATAGCCGTGCATAACCATCCCGAGGCTGTCGCCAACCAGCAGGAAGTCGCAATAGCGGTCGGCGATGGCGGCCGTGTGCGCATGGTAGGCAGTGAGCGCGACGATCGGCTGGCGCTTTTTCATCGCCGTAATATCGGGCGCCATCAGGCGCTTCTGGGTAGTGTGAACGGACATGACAGGCAGGGTACTCGTTAAATGGACCGGCGTCGCGACAACCTAGTGATGAAGTGGCCTGCAAACCAGTGGCGCGCCTGCCGTGCCTCGCACACCACCTTTGAAATGATTTTCGATTTCAGAGCCTTGCTAACGAAGATTTAGGGTTAAAATCATCATATAGATCGATCTCTTCAGAGACACTTCTCTTTTCGGCCGGGGGCTGCCTTGCAGAAGATTGTAAAAACCGACATCGGCGCCGTTTCTGGCTGCCTGCGTATGACAACCGTCGCGGCGTTCCTCGGAGCGGCGCTGCTCGTTGCAGCGACGCCCGAACCGGCCCAGGCGCAGTTCTACACTTGGGGGCAGTGGGGCAACCCGTCGCCCTGGCAGCAGAAGCCACGGCGCCGCCGCGCCGCGCCGCGCTTTGTCGAGCCGTCGGACGACAAGCCGGTCGTCGCTTTGCCCAAGCCGAGCGGCCCGCTGGTGCTCGTCGTCTCGATCGGCAAGCAGACGGTCACCGTCTATGACGACAACAAGGTGATCGCCAAATCGCCGATCTCGAGCGGCATGTCGGGCCACCCGACACCCACGGGTGTCTTCAGCATCCTGGAGAAGAACCGCTACCACTATTCAAATCTCTACGGCGGCGCGCCGATGCCGTTCATGCAGCGCGTCACCAACTCCGGCGTCGCCATGCACGCCGGTGACCTTCCCGGGTATCCGGCCTCGCATGGCTGCATCCGTCTCCCTTACCGCTTCGCGCAAAGCCTGTTCGGCATCACGGACGTCGGCGCGCGCGTCATCATCAGCGACGAAGACCTGACGCCGGCCGAGTTCAACAGCCCACGGCTCATCGCGCCGCTGCCGCCCGACAACACGGCGGCGGCCCCGTCAGGTCCGCTGACCAATATTATCGCGGCGAGCCCCGCTGCAGCTGAGGGCAACGTGCCCCGCACGCGCGGCGCAGCCGCCGCGGCGCGCATCGCCGAGCGCAGCCGGCTCGTGTCGGCAATCGCCGAAGCGGAAAACGCCCGGTTGGCCGCCCAGAACCAGGCCATTGCAGCCGCCGCTGCGGTGCAAGAGGCGAAGGAGACGATCCGCAAGGAGCGCACGCAGGAGGGAAGCCTCGCCGAGCTGGCGCGCAAGGCCAGCAAGGCCGCCGACGCAGCCGCCAGCCGTTTCACCGACCTCACAGCCAAGATGGCCAAGATCGACACGTCGACGCTCGCGGCCGCAGATCTCGAGAAGCAGTCGGCCGAGGAACTTGCCGAAGAAGCGAAGATGCTCGACGCCGCAGACGCCGCAGTCGCAGCGAAGCGTACGGCCAATGCACAGTCGGCAAAAGCCAAGCAGGCCGTCGCAGACGCCGGCGCACTCGACAAGGCGCGCAAGGTAGCGACCGACGACGTGAAAAGCGCCGAGGCCGTGGTAGAACAGGCCAAGGCCAATCTGGTCGCCGCCGACGCCCTCGAGGCGCGCAAAGATAGTCCCGTCTCGGTGTTTATCAGCGCCAAGACCGGACGCCTGACCGCCAAGCTCGGCTTCGCTCAAGTCATAGACGTGCCAGTGACCATCGCCGGCCCGGGCCGCCCGCTCGGCACGCACGTGCTCACCGCCACCGCCTTCACCAACGGCGAGAAGGCACTGCGCTGGAACTCTGTCAGCTTGCGGCCGTCCGAGGGGACGCAATACGCGCGTCGCAAGAAGCGTCGCCACGACGACGAGGCACCGGTCGTCGCTGCCGGTCACGATGCCGACGCCGCCAGCGCGCTGGAGCGCATCGAGATTCCCAAGGAGACGGCCGAGCTGCTTGCCGAGCTGATGAAGCCAGGCTCCTCGTTCATCATCTCCGACTACGGCCTCAGCCGCGAGACGAGCGCACGCACGGAATTCGTGGTCGAGCCGTGGCGCAGCCGTCCGGACAGCTCCGAGTCCCGCTACTACTGACCTCGCAGCCGAGTGAATCCCGGCAACAAGTGCCGGGATGACGTAGTGGGGACGCTGACGATCAGCCGGGGAGGCGGATTTGCCGTTCCGGCGGCGACTGTACGATCGCAACGGCATCGCCCAGCGCGACGTGACCGCCCTCCAGAACCTTGCAAGTCACTCCGCCGCGCCACTCGGGGTGCAGCGCCTTGCGCAGGCCCTCTCGCGCCTCGTCCATACGTGCGCACGGAGTCGTCGGATAGGTTACCTCGAGCAGCACGGGCCCGATGCGCAACGTCGCCCCGAGGGCACGTGGCAGTCGCACGCCTTCGACCAGCAGGTTGGCGCGACGCGCCGTCCAATCGAGGGACTGGTCTCCGCCGAGCTCGCTGAGGGCTGCCTGCCAATCCTCACGCGCCAGGATCGTCACCGCGCGCCGCTTGTACTTGGCGCCCTTGTGGTCACCAACGACGCCCGCCTCCAAACTGATCTCAACGCTGTCGAGCGTCTGCATCGGCGCGAGCCGTCTTGGCCGCCACGCAATGCCGACCAGCCGTCCACTCATGCACTAGTGTCCTGATCGCGAAATTCGTCTCGTCGAGGAGGGCTTTGAACGAATTTCGCGATCTGAAGGACACTAGCGAGAGTAGATATTTCTGGCGAGATTCAGATCGAGAAGTCCGCTTACGGGACCCAGCCTAGCGCAATGTCGCGGACTTCTCGATCATCATGCCAGCGGCGAGACGCCGATGAGGAGCTCGTGCAGGTAGAGCACGATGCCGACGTAAAGAGCGGCGCCGAGCACCACGACGATCAGGTCGTTTATCCATGGCCCGCTGCCCTTGCCGATCGGACCGAGATCGCCGCGCTTCTTCACCGAGATGCGGTCATAGACGGCGAAGGCGAGGAAGCTGCCGAACAGCACCAGCGAGGCCAGATCGCCGTTCGCCAGCAGATGCGCCAGCGCCCAGATCTTGATGGCCACGAGCATCGGGTGCTTCAGCATGACGTGGATGTGCGAGGGGATGTACGTCGCAACCAGCGCGATCATCGCCGGCAGCATGAGCGCGAGGGCCAGATGCCGCGTCCAGGTCGGCGGATCCCACAGGATCGGATTCTTGCCCGGATGGAGCTGCAGCTTGTGGAAGCCGAGGATGATGAGCGCCAAGCCCAGCAGCGACACCACCGAGAACAGCACCTTGTAGCCGGTGCCGCCGAAGCGGGCGATGAGACCGTTCTTCAGTTCGACGTTCGCCGGCACCAAGTGGATCGAAAGAAAGAGGATGAGACCTAGCACCATCACCAGCATGTTCACGCCCTCCCCAGGAAAATTGCGCCGTGACGGCGAATCGTTGCCACGCTCCGGCCATCTCGTTAGGCTTTTCTAGAGTTCCGGCGCTTCGGCGGCTAGTCCGCTGATCGCCCGAATGGTCGCGGGGACCGTTACCTTCGTCGTCTTTCGAGGTGCGCGTAATGCAGGTTTCCCGCGTTTCCGAGCGTAATACGTTGGTCGTTCCCACCCATCTCCAGTTGCGTCCCCAGTTGCGGAATGCGTCCGATGCTTTCCAATTCGAGGGAGACCCGTCCATGGCTGCTCGCGCCGAGGTGAAAGCGGATTTCGACGGCCCGGAGGATCGCCAGCTGGCCGACGACATCGCGCGCGCCATGCACCATCGGCCGCTGATGAGCCGTCTGCAACGCGTCGAAGCCATGCACGGCGGCGCCGACGGCGCAGTCGCCCGGACGGCGGCGCGTCTCGCACCAGTTCCGGCTGCGCCGCCAAGCATCAGTGCACTGCCGCCGCCGATCCCCGTCGATCCGCGCTCGCTCGATGAGGTGATCGACGATCTCGGACATGTCGCCTCGGCGCCGCCCAGCGCCGAATGGCTCGACAACGCGCGCCGCGAACGTCGTAGGCAGCGCAACCGCAACGCCCTGGCCTGGGTTACCACGGTGGCGATCGCCAGCACCATCGTCGCGGCCGCCTTCCTGCTGCTGCGGGTCTAAGGCAGAAAGCCCTTATCGAGATTGAGCGACTGACGGTCCACCTCGCGGCCGTTGGCATCGCGGTGCGTCGCTATCCAAGTGACGTGCGTGCCGGCCTCGGCCGAGGTGCGCGAGCGCAAATTGACGACGATCGTATCGCCCGCCTTGGTGGCAATCGGCTGCAGCAGCGGAAAATAGAGCTGCTCCCAGTGCGTGCGCGGCGCATCCGGCGCCGTCGAAAGCACGATGCCTGGCGCCAGCTCGGCGCTCCACCACGTAGCAAAGCCGTAGACGGTCGTCGCCGCCTTCGGCTTCCAGCTCGCCTCGCCCTTGCGCGCCGATTTCCCGTCGGTGCCAAGATCTACAGTGTCCCACACCTTGGCTTCGAGCAGCTCCTTGGCGCCGAATGTTCGCACGTAGATGTTGTTGAGGCTCATCGCCTTGGCGACCGAAAGATCAAAGCCGGTCATGTCCCAAGCGGCGAATTCGGCTTGCACCCGGTCGCTGACGACCGGAGCCACGAATTGCTCGATACGCCGAGGAATGAGGACGCCCCCCGGCTTGAGAAAGCGTTTCTTGGCATCGCCAGCGTCTCGATGACGTGCTCTTCCAGCGCGTAGTTGCCGAGCGTCTCGGAGACGACGACGTCGACCTTCGGCGGATCGACCATCTCGGTCGAATGGCAGGGGATGAGATGGCAGTTGCGCGCGCCGTTGGCTTTCAGAACCTTGGCGGCAACGCCGGCGACTTCCGCCGCCTCGTAGAGGAACACCTCGCGGGCGCCGAGCTTGGCGGCCATCAGCGCCAACAGCCCGGTGCCGGTGCCGATGTCAGCGACCGTGGTCGCGCCCTTCTTGATCACCGACCGCAGCGCCGCTTCGAACGCTTCGTTGCGCACGCGGTCGGCGATCAGCGTCCGATGGTATTCGATGCGCATCTAAGTCATAGGTTCAGATGGGGGCCGCGGATCTGGTACAGCACCAGCGCGGTGGCAACGGCGAGATTGAGCGAGTCGAGCCGGCCGGCCATGGGAATCTTTACGAGGCGCGTACACGCTGACGTCAGCGGATCGGACAGGCCGGGCCCCTCGCTGCCCATGAGCAAGAGCGTCGGCGTGCGATACTTCGCCTTGCGGAAATCCTCCTCTGCATCGAGGTGCGTGCCGACGATGTCGCCGCGAAATTTCCCGCCCCAGCGCAAAAACGCTTCGCGCGTCATCCGCGCCAGCGGCACCGCGAAGACGGAGCCCATCGTCGCGCGCACGCACTCGTGTGAAAAAGGATCACAGGTCGACCCGATGAGCATGATTCCCGCGGCGCCGACGGCGTCAGCGGTGCGAATAATGGTGCCGAGGTTCCCCGGATCGCGGACTTCCTCCAGAGCAACCCACACGGCGTCGCGCGCTACGGCCGCAGCCGCCGGCGGCTCGACCCAGCGCTGCGGGAAGACAGCGAGCATGCTCTGCGGATTGTCTTTCGAGGCGAGCTTGCCGAGCACGGCTTCCGACACTTCGAGGCATTCGACCCCGGCTCCCAATGCCCACGCCACGAGCCCCTGCGCGATCCCGCTTGCGGCACTCCCTGCGCGATAGACGAGCGTCTGCGGCACAAAGCCGTTGTCGCGTGCGGTCACGAGGATCGACGTGCCCTCGGCGACGAACAGCCCCGTCTCCTTGCGCTCCTTGCGCATCTCCAGGGCGCGGATCGCCTTCACTCGGTCATTCTGCAGGCTGGTGATCGACTTCGGCGCCAACGTCATTGCGCGCTCCAGCGCGTATAGAGCGACGCCGGCACAGCCCGATCGCCGCCCGTCTCGCGGATGGTGAGCTCGCCGGATTGGAAGCTACCGCCGCGTCCCTTCAGGACCTCGCGGCAAAGCTGGTCGAACGCTAGCGACGAGGCGCGGATCGCGTACACGGTGAGCACCATGGCCGCGCCGGGCGCGAGCAGCGCGGCGCAATCCTTCATCAGCGGCGGCAGGCTGGTGAACAGATCCCACACCTCGCCATCGGGACCGCGACCGAACTTCGGCGGGTCGACGAGAATGAGGTCATACGTCTTGCCGCGCCGCACCTCGCGGGCGACGAACTTGGAAGCGTCATCGAGCATCCAGCGGATCGGCGCCGCCTCCAGTCCTGACGCGGCCTGGTTCTCCTTCGCCCAAGCGATTGCCTTCTTGGACGCATCGACATGCGTGACGTGCGCGCCGGCCGCGGCGGCGATCAGCGAGGCAGCACCGGTATAGGCGAATAGGTTCAACACCCGCGGCGGTTCGGCGCGCTTTTCGGCCAGCCGCGCCAGCATCCACTCCCAGTGCGGCATCTGCTCGGGAAACAGACCCATGTGGCGGAAGCTCGCCAGGCGGCAAAGCACCGTCGCCGCGCCGACCTTCACCGGCCAGCTTTCCGGCACCGGCTTGTCGATGCGCCAACGGCCCTTGTCCTCTTCGTCGTCGCCGGAGAACACCGCATGCGCATGCCGCCACTCGCGCTCGGGCGCGGCCGGCGTCCACAGCGCCTGCGGCTCCGGGCGGTCGACCACGATCGGCCCGAACCGCTCGAGCTTGCGCCCGCCGCCGCTGTCGAGCAGCGCGTAGTCCGGGAAGCCGGCCGTCTCTATGAGTTGCAGCCGCGCTGAGCGATCCGCCGCCGGCTCGCGCGCGTTATCTCGGCGTCGTTGATTTTCCTGCGCCATGGGCAACGTCTTGGCGCATCGCATCGCCGCTGCAAAGCCCTTTTGCGCGTTCATCAGACAACGCCGTTCATGTGCGCGTCAGGTTTCGGACCGCATAACAAGCGGGCGTTAAGTCTTTAAGGCGCGGGTGGCGACGGAATATTTGCCATCCATCGTTATGGTGATGTGGCCCGCGGAGCTCCGGCTCCTCAACCGGCCGCAAGCATAGTGGTCCAGCGTATTCGCGGTGACGCCGCAGCGCTGGACCCTTCGCGTCTTCGCCACCACATCGAAATCCTTATGTGCGCGATCGACGCAGGAAACGTGTCACACGTGCTGTCGTGACAATTGTTGCCCTTCCGATACTTCCATCGCACCCGCGCGCTCAGTCGTGAGGACCGTGCATAGCTCGGCCCGCTATCCACGCCCTAACAGGCAACGGATCGAGCCGGTCCAGGCGTTGATGTGCCGTGTTCCAAAGCGGACACCAACAACGGGAGACGCGCAGGACATGAATATGAAACCACTCACGGTGCTCATCGGCGCCCTAACCCTCGCCGGACTTGCCGCACAGCCGTCGCTCGCCCAGAGGCGCGACCGCGATCGCGGCGCCGATCATTGGGAGCAGCTCGGCCGCCAGAAAGTGGGATTCCTCGTCGACCGCGATGCGATCAGGGTCGGCCGGCGCGAAGGCAAGTTCAAGGCCATCCGCCTCGAAGTGTCGGGCAACGCCGTCTACATGAACGACCTCAAAGTCATCTACGGCAACGGCGCACCGGACGACATCAACGTGCGCTCTGAGATCCGTGACGGCGGCCAGACGCGACCGCTGGACCTCAAGGGCCGCGGCGAGCGCGCCATCGATCGCATCGAGATGACGTACCGCGCCAAGCCGAATTTCAAAGGCTCGGCGAAGGTCTGCGTTTCGGGTCTCACCTAGGCAGCTTTGCTGTCCGGCGCGTTGGGCTCGCCCGACGTGCCGGACAGCACTAGCTAATCCAAGTCGGCGACCTCGACGTGGCTGCCGCCTTTGATCCGCTGCGCCAGCGCGCTTTCGATGAACGGATCGATCTCGCCATCGAGCACGGCAGAAGGATTGGTGCTCTGCGTGCCGGTGCGCAGGTCCTTCACCAGCTGATACGGCTGCAGCACGTAGGAGCGGATCTGGTGCCCCCAGCCGATCTCCGTCTTGCTGGCCGCCTCGGCATTGGCTTTGTCTTCGCGCTTCTTCAGCTCGAGCTCATAGAGGCGCGACTTGAGCATCGCCCAGGCGATGGCGCGGTTCTTGATTTGCGAGCGCTCCTGCTGGCTGGCCACGGCGATGCCGGTCGGGATGTGCGTGATGCGCACGGCGGAATCGGTCGTGTTGACGTGCTGGCCGCCGGCACCGGACGAGCGATACGTGTCGATGCGGCACTCGCTCTCGTTGATCTGAATGTCGATATCGTCGTCGACGACCGGGTAGACCCATACCGAAGCAAAGCTCGTATGCCGGCGGGCGTTGGCGTCATAGGGCGAGATGCGCACCAGGCGATGCACGCCGGATTCGGTCTTCAGCCAGCCGTAGGCATCCTCGCCCTTGATCTCGATGGTGACCGACTTGATGCCGGCTTCTTCGCCGGCGCTCTCCTCCAGCGTCGCGACTTTGTAGCCGCGCTGTTCCGCCCAGCGCATGTACATGCGCGCCAGCATCGAAGCCCAATCCTGGCTCTCCGTACCCCCGGCGCCGGCGTGCACCTCGAGATACGTGTCGTTGCCGTCGGCCTCGCCTGAGAGCAATGCCTCGACGCTGCGCCGCTGCGCCTCCTCGTCGAGCTTCTTGAGCATGGCTTCGCCCTCGGAGACCGAGGCATCGTCGTCCTCCGCCTCGCCGAGCTCGATGAGCGTCACGCCATCCTCGAGGCCGCGTTCGAGATCGCGATAGGCGTTGATCGCGCGCTCGAGCTGCTGGCGCTGGCGCATCACCTTTTGCGCCCCCTTGGCGTTGTTCCAGAGGGCCGGATCCTCAGCCCGCTTGTTCAGCTCGGCGAGACGTTGCTGGGCAGTATCCCAGTCAAAGATGCCTCCGTAGCAGACCGAGGGCCTCCTTGATGGATTCCACAAGCTTTTGCGGTTCGGCACGCATCGTTCTCTCCGAGGCGGGAGCAATTTCAGGATGTGCGGATGGATATAGTCGCCGTCTGCGCGACTGTAAACGCGCAGGCAAGCCGCAGCCGCTATGACTTGCGGATCAGATCAGGCGCGACGCCTCACCACAGGCCCCCGCGACCGGAACTGTAGCCGGGGCTCTGACGCGGCGGCGGCTGATAATAATCGTCGGCAGCATCCTGGCGGCCGGGTTCGCCGCCGGCACCCTGATCGGTGAAACCGATCACCGAGTAGGCGTCGTCGGGCTCCTCGCCCGGCTTGAACGCCTCCATGATGCTCTGCGGGTCTTCCTCGCCCGCGCGCAGACCGGTGCGCAAGTTCACGCGCGCCAGCTTGAGACCAGGCGGAATGCGGAACGGCGCCGCCGGCGTTTCTGCCAGAGCTTCCTTCATGAAGTCGCCGAACACGGGAGCCGCAATCTTGCCGCCGGTATTGCCTTTGCCCATCGGCACCGGCGTGTCGAAACCCATGAACACGCCGACGACGAGGTCGGGCGAGTAGCCGACGAACCAGGCGTCCTTTTCCTCGTTGGTCGTGCCGGTCTTGCCGGCCAGCGGCCGCTCGAGCGTCTTGAGCGAAGTGGCGGTGCCGCGCTGGATCACGCCCTCCAGCATCGAGGTCATCTGATAGGCGGTGTGCGGATCCATGATCTGTACGCGATCGTCGGGCACCTCGGGCTCTTCCTGGCCATTCCAGGCTTCGACCTTGCAGCCCTCGCACACGCGCTGATCGTGGCGCCACACGGTGCGGCCCCAGCGATCCTGGATGCGGTCGATCAGGGTGGCGCGCACTTGATGGCCGCCGTTGGCGATAGAGCAATATCCCGTGGCGACGCGCAGGAGCGTGGACTCGCCGGCACCGAGCGACATCGACAGCACCGGGAGCAGATCGTCGTAGATGCCGAAGCGCTTGGCGTAGTCGGTGATGATCGGCATGCCGAGATCCTGAGCCAGGCGCACAGTCATCTGGTTGCGCGAATGCTCGACGCCGAAACGCAGCGTCGAAGGACCGGCGGAGTGTTCCTTTTCGTAGTTCTCCGGCTTCCAGATGTCCTGACCGGGGCCCTGCTCGATCTCGATCGGCGCATCGAGGATGATCGACGTCGGCTTATAGCCGTTGTCGAGCGCGGCGGCATAGACGAAGGGCTTGAAGGCGGAGCCCGGCTGACGCCGCGCCTGGATGGCGCGATCGAACTGGCTCATGGCGAACGAGAAGCCGCCGACGACGGCCAGCACACGCCCCGTGTTCGGATCCATGGCGACGATGCCGCCGCCGACCTCGGGGATTTGCATCAGCGTCCAGACGCCGCCGACGTTGGCCGGATCTTTCGGCGCGACATAGATCACGTCGCCGGCGGTGATGACGTCGGTGATCGTCTTGGGGGGCACCTTCTTGGTGGCCGATTTCGCCCACTTCACCTCATCGAACGCAATTTCGACGGCCTCGCGTTTGCCGACCAAGGAGCCGTCCTGCTGCTTCTCCGGCCGCAGACCGATCACCGCCTTGTTGGCGTCCGTCTTGAGAACCACGCCCAGCCGCCAAGGCTGAATGTCGGGCGGACGCTCGACGGCGTCGAGCGCTTTGCCCCAGTCGCCGGCGATGTCGAGCTTGGTCACCGGGCCGCGCCAGCCCTTGCTCCGATCGAACTGCACGAGGCCGTCCATCAGCGAGCGGCGTGCCACCTGCTGCAGCCGTGGGTCGAGCGTCGTGCGCACCGACAAACCGCCACTGTAGAGCTTGTCCTCGCCGAACTGCGACAGCAGCGTGCGCCGCACCTCCTCGGCGAAGAAGTCGGCGGCGAAGATGTGCGCACCGGTCTGGCGTAGATTGACGCCGAGCGGCTTGCCCTTCGCCGTGGTCGCTTCCTCGGCCGTGATGTAGCCGTTCTCCTGCATCTGGCCGATGATCCAGTCGCGGCGGATCAGCGCCTGCTTCTCGCGCCGGAACGGATGATAGTTGTTGGGCCCCTTGGGGAGCGCCGCCAGATACGCGACCTCCTCGATGGTCAGATCCTGCAGCTCCTTGTTGAAGTAGCTGAGGCTCGCCGCGGCGATGCCGTAGGCGCCGATGCCGAAGTAGATCTCGTTGAGGTACAGCTCGAGGATCTTGTCCTTCGAGTAGGCGCGTTCGATGCGGATGGCGAGGATCGCCTCCTTCAGCTTGCGCTCCATCGAGCGTTCGCTGCTCAACAGGAAGTTCTTGGCGACCTGCTGGGTGATGGTCGAACCGCCTTCGGCGCGGCGGGTCGCTGCCCTCGATCTTCGATTCCACGACCTTGTAGACGGCGCGCGCGATGCCTTGGAAGTCGACGCCGCCGTGCTCGTAGAAGCGCTTGTCCTCAGCCGAAAGGAAGGCGGCGATGACGCGCTTGGGAATGGTGTTGATGGGCACGAAGATGCGCCGCTCACGCGCGTACTCGGCGATCAGCGCGCCGTTGTGCGCGTGAATGCGCGTCATGACCGGCGGCTCGTACTTCGCCAGGCTCTCGTAGTCGGGAAGATCTTGCGAGGTCTTCCACAGCAAGTAACCGGCAGCGCCCGACGCGCAGATGAACAGAACGCCGGCGGCAGCGAACCCGAAGCCCAGGAAGCTCAGGAGCAAGCTCTTGCGCCGCTTGCGTCGACGCGGCGGCGGCGGGTCGGACGGGTAGATGTGCTCCGGCGGGTACTCCGGCGGATATAATGGCTCGCGCATCAACCTCTAAATCCGTTGACCGTGCGTAATGGGTTGATCTGGCATATCCGCGCGGGCCCAGTAGCGAGAAGAGCGACGCCGCGAAGCAGGCACATTAGCACGGATTGTGGCATCAAGTCGTCGGTGACGGGAGTTTAGATAACGTGGCGCGGTGCGGGCCCGTGCATTACCGCGCTTTTGCCGTGCGCTTGGAGAAATATGCATCGACTGCCGTGCCGATGGCAGCGGCGACACGCCGCTGCCACGCCGAAGAATTGAGCAGCCGTTCATCCTCAGCGTTACTCATGTATCCGAGTTCGACCAGCACCGACGGTGTGTCCGCCTGACGCAGAACCTTGAAGGCCGCCGAGCGCTGCGGGCGACCGGACAGCGAAACACTGGTCCCGAGACGCTTTACCAACGAGTTGGAAAAATCGGCTGAAAAGTTCGAGGTCTCGCGCTTCAGCAGATCGATGAGGATGTTGCGTACCTCGCCTTCCTCCTCGAACTTCGCTGTTTGCAGGCCAGCGATGGCATCCGAGTTGTTCTCCTTCTCAGCCATCCGCCGCGCCTCCTCATCCGAGGCCTGCTCGGAGAGCGTGTAGACGGTGGCGCCGCGCACGATATTGGCGAGCCCTTTTTGGGCGATGGAATTGGCATGCAAGGAGATGAACAGGTCGGCGTCGAGTTCACGCGACATCCTCAAGCGCTGATCGAGGGAGACGAATACATCGCTGACGCGCGTCATCCTGACGTCATACCGGCGGCCTGCTGCCAACTGCTCACGAAGCGCTTGAGCGACGGCGAGAACCAGCGTCTTCTCCTTGAGATTGCCCGAGCCGGCAGCACCCGGGTCAATTCCGCCATGGCCGGCGTCGATGAGGATAACCGGCTTGGCGCGCTCCCCCTTCAGCGCCTTCGGCGCCGGTGTGGGATCGGCTTTGGCCGCCGGCGCGGCTCGGCCGCCGCCGGTGCCCGATCCGAAAGACTGGACCGACGTCGAAGCCAGTTCGATGACCAGTTCAACCGTGGTGCCGCCCTTGCCGGTCATGTCTGCGCGCTTGATGACCACCGGGCCTGTCGTGTCCAGGACCACACGCGCTTTGCCTTCAGCCAGCAATCCAAAGCGGAACGCGGCAATGAGCCCGTTGCCCTGCAGTCCCGTTCCCTCGGGAAGATGGAAGGCGACGTCGGGCAAATCGACGACGACGCGATAGGGCTTGGAGAGGGTGAAAATCTCAGCCCTCACACCCGCCGAGAGACCCAGCAGAAACTTGGTCGATCCGGCTGCCGTCGTGATCTCGGCGCGCTTGGCGACGATGGCTGCGCTCTTGCGATGCACGCTGCCTGGATCACCCGCGGCGGCGGCTCGCGGCCACGGCCGCACAGCACACGGCCAGGCCGAGGCGCATACGGACGCCCGTCAGCCTCGGGCCCCGCGTCGCCAGCGCATCATGTTGCAGATGCTTCCCCATCCCCTCAGCCTGTCGAAATCATCGCTCCCCGGCCGCGCCGTTAACCAAACCTTTGCCGATTTTCCCTCACATTGCAGATAGTTGGCCGGCCGGCTCGCAGCGCTGCCTATATAACATGCTTGCAAGCCTACCGGCGAACTCGTACTTATTACTTCGTTGCTGCAGCGGCGCTCTTTCGAGGACATTTGTGCGCCGCAAGAGCGAGTTGAACGGGCAACCGTCCAGCCGTTCGCGCCGGTTCGCCGCCCCCCGTGAGGGACGGAGCCGCTGTAGACCGACGATCGAGTGGTTCGCTCTGCGCCCGCAAGCAAATGCTCCGGGTCTTTATAGACGGCGGAGCTTTGAGCCTGAGGGCCAAGCTTGCGCCCGGCGCGACGCAAACCGCTCGAGACTGCCCAGCATCACTTGCATCGCTCCGATCTCGCCCGCGAAAGGAAGGCGTACGGAGCAGGCGGATACCGCCCGGCGCCCGCGCCGATATGAGGGCAATCCAGCGGGAGCGTGATACCCTTGCGCTCTGCGTAAGCCATTGGAAGATTTTACGAATGCTGAACTTCGGCATCAGTCATCTGCATGTTCCAGCGCGCAACCGTCCGCGCCGCGGAGCACGCCCGGCAACGCCCGGTGGCAGACGTCTGCATGCCAACCGAATGTCCCCCGTTTTTCACCCATCATCGCAAACAATGTCGCGCGCCCGAGACCGGCGCCTTGCCGCCCCTGAAGCAATCCACATGATTGCGGATCCAGGTGGCAGGCAGCCCAGCCGGCGCGCCAAGGATCGGCACACATGTCCAACACCAATAAGATGCTCATCGACGCCACCCACCCGGAGGAGACCCGGGTCGTGGTGCTTCGCAACGGCCGCGTAGAGGAATTCGATTTCGAATCCGCGGCGCGGAAGCTCCTCCGGGGCAATATCTATCTCGCCAAGGTGACGCGCGTGGAGCCGTCCCTGCAGGCGGCCTTCGTCGAGTACGGCGGCAACCGGCACGGCTTCCTCGCCTTCAACGAAATCCATCCCGACTACTACCAGATCCCCATGGCGGACCGTCAGGCGCTCCTCGATGAGGAAGCCGCCGCGGAAGCGGAGGAGGAAGCCGCCGTCGACGCCCACGCCGAGGCGCTGGCGCGCCGTCGCGCCGCCTCATCGCTCCTGCGCCGAGGACGACGATTCGGTCGACGTCCTCGAGCCGCGCGAAGGCGGCGATCCGCCGCCGGAGGACGGCGACGAGACACGACCACGATCACGATGGGCACGAGCGAGCCCGCGCACCGCACGCTCGCCGAGGCCGCCCCCGCCGACGATCGCCTGCAGGCCGAAGCCAAGCGCCAGCGAAGACTCCGGCGTTGCCGCCAACGAGAACACCGTCGATGCCGCCGCTCGCCGAAGCCAGCACCGAGGCGGGATCCACCGCCAGCGGCGAAGGCGGCGGCCGCGAGGTCGAGGCCAACGCGGCACCGGTCGAAGTGGAGCGCGTCGAGCAGGTCGGCTCGGGCGAGGACGCCCTGGAAGAGCTGCCCTCGCGCCCGCGCCGCCGCCCGCGCAGCTACAAGATCCAAGAGGTCATCAAGCGCCGCCAGGTGATCCTGGTGCAGGTCGTCAAGGAAGAGCGCGGCAACAAGGGCGCCGCTCTCACCACCTATCTGTCGCTCGCCGGCCGCTACACCGTCCTGATGCCGAACACCGCCCGCGGCGGCGGCATCTCGCGCAAGATCACGCAGCCGCAGGACCGCAAGCGCCTCAAGGCCATCGCCGCCGAGCTCGAAGTGCCGGAGGGCATGGGGCTGATCATCCGCACTGCCGGCGCGGCGCGCACCAAGCAGGAGATCAAGCGCGACTTCGAATACCTGCTGCGCCTGTGGGAGAGCGTCCGCGACCTCACCCTGCAGAGCCAGGCGCCGAGCCTCGTCTACGAGGAAGGCAACCTCATCAAGCGCTCGATCCGCGACCTCTATAACAAGGACGTCGACGAGGTGATCGTCGCCGGCGGGGAAGCGCACCGCGAAGCCAAAGACTTCATGCGCATGCTCATGCCGAGCCATGCCAAGAACGTCACCGCACTATCAGGAGCCCGAACCGCTCTTCACGCGCTTCCAGATCGAGCGGCAGCTGAACGCCATGTTCAGCCCGTACGTGACGCTGCGCTCGGGCGGCTACCTCGTCATCAACCAGACGGAAGCGCTCGTCGCCATCGACGTGAACTCCGGCAAGGCGACGCGCGAGTTCTCCATCGAGGAGACGGCGCACCATACGAACCTCGAGGCCGCCGACGAAATCGCCCGCCAGCTGAAGCTGCGCGACCTCGCCGGCCTCATCGTCGTCGACTTCATCGACATGGAGGAGAAGCGCAACAACCGCGCCGTCGAGCGCCGGTTGAAGGAAGCGCTTCGCTTCGACCGCGCCCGCATCCAGGTCGGCCGCATCAGCCATTTCGGCCTCCTGGAAATGTCGCGCCAGCGCCTGCGCACCGGCGTGCTCGAAGGATCGACCACGCAGTGCCCGCACTGCCAGGGCACCGGCATCATCCGCTCGACCGAATCGGTAGCGCTCGCCGTGCTGCGCGGCCTCGAAGACACCATCATGGCCGGCACGCGCGCGCCGCTCATCGCCACGACGACGCCGTCGGTGGCGCTGTACATCCTCAATAACAAGCGGCCCTTCATCAACGACATGGAGGCGCGCCTCGGCCTGCAGATCATGGTCACCGGCTCCGACAAGCTGGCCGGGGCCAACTTCACCATCGAGAAGGGCGCCGCGCCGGCGCAGCCGCAGCGCCGCATCGAGCGCAACGTCGTCAACATGGAATCGGGCTTCGAGGGCGAGGACGAGAACGGCGAGTTCGAAGCGCGCGAGCCGGTTCAGGCACGCGAGCCTTCCAGCCGCGGTGCCGACGGCTGATCGGCGCGACCGCGGATCGCGGCGAGCGTAGCGAAGGCGAGGAAGACGGCTCGCGGCGCCGTCGTCGCCGCCGTCGCGGCGGGCGCGGGCGCGATCGCGAAGAAGGTAACGGCCGTTATGCCGACGACACCGCGCAGCGGCAACGTCGAGGACGTCGGCGGCGAGGACGAGGCGCCCGACGCCCATGAGCAAGGCGGCGTCGAGGAATCCGCGACCCGACCCGAGCATGAAGGCACGAGCATGAGGCCGGCGAGCCGCGTGGCGAAGAAGGCGAAGGTGGCGAGCGCACGCGCGAGCGTGGCGGACGCAGCCGTCGGCGCGGTCGCCGCGGCGGCCGTCGCGGTCGCGAGCGCAATGGCGAGCGCGGCGGTGAAGCGCAGGCCCAGAACGGCGGGCAGCGAGCCGCACGTCGGCGACGAGCAGCCGTCATACTATGCGGCGGAAGGCGAGCACCGCCGCGCGGCGAGGCAGAACGTCCGCGCTGGCAGCCGCGAAGCCGAAGCCGAGTTCGCCAACTTGCCCTGCCGACGGCAACGAAGTGCTTCCCGCCAAGGAAGTGCGCCGGCCGACGAACGAAGTCGCGGCCGCGCAAGGAAGTCCCAGCCGCAGCGGTGCGCGAGGCCGAGCCCGCCGCGCGCCGGCACCGCGCCGTCGCACCGGCTCCAGCGAGCCGCGCCTGGAACGCATCGTCGTCGGCCAGCAGCAGGCTGCGAGGCTGTGACGGAGGATGCTTCGTCGTCGTCCGCGCCGGTCCGCAAGGGCTGGTGGCAGCGCAAGCTCGGCGGCGAGTAACGACGAGCCTTACGGCATCCAATAGCAAAAAGGCCGGAGCACCGCTCCGGCCTTTCGTCTATTGTCTGCGGCGACGCTCCGTTCAGAAGCGGTCGCGATCGGACCGCCGGCCGCTTGCCGCCCATCGCCCAGCGATGGCCGCGAGGACCGCGGCCGTCCTGGCCGAAGTGGCTCAGCACCTGCCGGCAACGGCCTTCTGCTCCTCGCTGAAGCGAGGCGTAGAGCGGCTTCAAGATCTCGGCGAACTCCTTCGCCTTGGCGGCGCGCTCGGTCATCTTCGCGGCGCGCTCGGTCAGGCGCTCGCTGCGCTTCTCGATGCGCTCCGGCAGCGCCAGCTTCTCGGCTTTGTTGCCGCCGTCGCCCTTCGGCTCTTGTCGGCGCGGCGCTCCTCGCGCTTTGCCTGCCAGGCTTCGCGCGCCTTGCGACGCTCCTCGAAGCCGGCGCGGATCTTGGCTTCGACCGGCGCCCACAGCGCTTCCTGGTCGGGCGACAGCTTGAGCGCCGTCTTGGCCATGGCGATGCGGCCGTCCTGCAGACGCGCGATCGTCTCCGGCGACGGTCCGCGCTGCGTCTCGCTCTTCTCGGCCACGGCGGTTGATCGGCGGGGGTCGCCTGCTGCGCCAGCACGATGGTGGCCGGGATGGTCGCGGCCATCAGCGTGACGGCGAGCGCACGTGACAGATTGTTCATGGTTTCACTCCTGGATCCGTTTCGCAGCCGCGTCATCTGGTGCGCCGCTGTTGGGCAGAGGAACGCAGCGGCCGGCGGCAATCCGTCGCCGCGCGTGCTCGGCCGGTTACAGAAGGGTTAGCGGCGTCGCCCGGCCCAAGTCCTGCAGGCGCCGCGCCGCCTCGGCCATGTCGGCCGTCGTTCCCGCGTAGGAGAAGCGCAGGTAACGGTTGCCGCGTTCGGCGTCGAAGTCGGTGCCTGGCGTCACCGCGACGCCCGCCTCCTCGCAGCAGGCTCCTGGCCAGGGCCGCCGCGTCGCCGGTGACATGCGCTGACGTCGCAGTAGAGGTAGAAGGCCCCGTCGGCGGGAGCGAACGACGTAAAGCCCGCCTTCGGCAGCTCCGCGAGCAAGAGCGCGCGGTTGTCGGCGTAGACGCGCCTGTTTGCTTCCAATTCCTCGCCGGCGTCGAAAGCGCCCAGCGCCGCGGCCTGCGCGATCGCCGGCGGAGAGATGTAGAGGTTCTGCGATAGTCGCTCGACGCTGCGCACGAGCGGCTCGGGCAGCACCATCCAACCGACGCGCCAGCCGGTCATCGAGAAGTACTTCGAGAAGCTGTTGATGACGACGACGTCGTCGCCATGCGCCAATGCCGTCTTGCGCGGCGCGCTCGTAGGTCAGCCCATGGTAGATCTCGTCGGAGATCAGACGCACGCCATGCTCGCGGCAGACCGCGACGAGCTCGGCCAGGCGCTGAAGCGAGACCATCGTGCCGGTGGGATTGGCCGGGCTGGCAATCAGCAGCCCCTTGATGGCATCGCGGCGCACGGCACGCGACAACATCGTCGGGCGTCGGCATCCATTCGCGTGCCGGTCCCGTTTCAAGCAGCACCGACCGCTGCCCCAGGGCGGTTAGAATGTGCCGGTAGCAGGGATAGCCCGGCGAGGGCAGCGCCACGGCATCGCCGGCGTCAAACATGGCGAGGAAGGCGAGCACGAACGCCGCCGACGATCCGGCCGTCACGGCGATGCGTTCAGGCGCGACGGCGACGCCGTACCATTCGCTGTACAGCGTGGCGATGCGCGCGCGCAGCGCGTCGTTGCCGAGCGCCATGGTGTAGCCGAGCGTCTCGGCTTCGAGCGCGCGCGCCGCCGCGGCCCTGGCCGCCCTCGGCGCCGCAGTGCCCGGCTGACCAACCTCCATATGGATGATGCTCTGCCCGGCATTCTCCGCGGCCAGCGCAGCCCGCATCACGTCCATAACAATGAAACTCGGGATGCTGCTGCGCACAGAGCCGGCGACCGGCATACCCTCGCCGATGAACGCTGCCGCTGCCGCCAACCGGCTGTTGTCCTGATCCTTCATGCCACTCCATTACGCGGATGTAACGTACACCCGTCTCGTGCGCCCCATTGCTGCCGTCGCCAACGCTATTATCGCCGATGCGTGGTGAAATTTGCGCGCCTGGAGTACGCCAACAGGGCGCATCTTCACACACCATCGAGGCTTGCGTTGACGCCGTTTAGACCCGTAACTAGGGTCCGGATCAACGCCTGGAAATCCTTGTTGCGAGCAAGGCCGATGAAGCTACCACTCTCCACCGGCACGTGGCCGAAGTTCGCCGTGCTGTGCGGCCTCGCCGCAATCGGGACCGTGACCGGCGCTGCCTCCGCGTCGGCACAGAACCTGCCGCTCATCCGCGACAGCGAGATCGAGAACATCCTCAGCGATTACGCCAAGCCGCTGTTCAAGGCGGCCGGCCTCGGCACGGGACGCATCAAGATGCGCATCGTGCAGAACGACGCCTTCAACGCCTTCGTGCTCGATGGCAAGAACGTCTTCGTGCACACCGGTACGCTGATGCAGGCCAACACGCCAAACGAGGTGATCGGCGTCATCGCGCACGAGACCGGCCATATCACCGGCGGTCACATGGCGGCGCTGCGGGCGCGCATCGCCAAGGATCAGACGCGCGTCGCTGCTCGCGCAGATTCTCGGCATCGGTCTGATGGTCGCCGGTGGCGTCGCGGGCGGCGACAGCGCGCGCGACCTTGGCAGCGCCGGCCAGGGCGTACTGTTCGGCGGCAACGAAGTGATCATGCGCTCGCTGCTCGCCGAGCGCCGGCAGCAGGAGTCGGCGGCCGACCAGGCGGGCCTCACGTTCCTCAACGCGACGAAGCAATCGGGGCACGGCATGCTGGCGACGTTCGAGCGCTTCGCTGCGCAGGAATACATCTCGGACGCGCAGAAGGACGCCTTCGCCCGCAGCCATCCTCTCTCCGTCGACCGCTTGGCGCGCCTGCGCAAGCTCGTCGAGACAAGCCCGTACTACAGCATCAAGGATACTCCGGAGCTGCAACTGCGCCATGACCTGATGCGCGCCAAGCTGTCGGGCTATCTCGATAAGCCGGACACCGTGTTCAATCGCTACCCGCCCAGCGACCAGACGCTGCCGGCGCGCTATGCGCGGTCACTGGCGCGGTTCTTCCAGGGCGGCCCTGGCGCACTCGAAGCGGCGCTCGCTGGTTTCGACGACCTCATCGCCTCGCGGCCTAGCTACGCCTATTTTTGGGAGGCCAAGGGAGACCTGCTGATGCGCGCCGGCAAAACGCGCGAGGCGATCCCCTTCTTGCGCCAGTCACTGAAGCTCGACCCATCTTCTAGCCTCATCCGCGTGCAGCTTGCTGGCGCCCTGCAGGAGGATCAAGGCCAGGCGGGCATCACCGAGTCCGTCGGCCTGCTCCGCAAGTCATTGATTGACGACGAGAATTCCCGCGCCTATCGCCTTCTCGCCAACAGCTACTATAAGCAGGGCAAGCGACCCGAGGCCGACGCGATGATTGCCCAGGCCTACTTCATGGAGGGCGACCTCAAGCAGGCGCAGCTGTTCGCCAAGCGCGCGCAAACGAAGCTGCCGTCCGGCACCCCCGAATGGCTGAAGAACGACGACATAATCAACTACAAACCGCAGACCTGATCGCCGCCGCCATCCTGGCGCTCCGCCGCGATCGTCCTTTCAAGAGGCCCGCTATGTCCCTAGATGCCCGTCCCAACCCGTTGCGCACGCTCGCCGAGCGCAAGGCCCTGTGGCTCGCCGTTCCCGCTATCGCCCTGCTCGCCGGCCTCGCCGTGATCGGCAGTTGGTCGGTGACGCCGCCGAAGGCCGTGGCCCAAGCGCAGCCGGCGCCGGCTCCTGCTCCTCCGCCTGCATTTTCCCGGCCGCAGTAGCCACGACTGCTGTTCCGCTCAAGCCCGAAACGACGGCACCGTTCTCGCCGGAGCAAAAGCAGGAGCTCGGCAAGATCATCAAGGAAACCACCGTTCCGCCTAAGCCCGAAACGCAGGCAACGTTCTCCTCCGAGCAAAAGCAGGAACTCGGCAAGATCATCAAGGAATACCTCATCGCCAATCCGGAGATCTTCCTTGAGGCGCAGTCGGCGCTCGAAGCGAAGATGGAGAAGGAGCAGGCTGAGAAGCTCAAGGTCGCAATCGCCGAGAACTCGCGCGAAATCTATCGTGACCCGAAGGCCGACACCGCCGGCAACGCCAATGGCGACATCACGGTCGTCGAGTTCTTCGATTACAACTGCGGCTACTGCAAGCGTAGCCTGCACGACGTGATCAAGCTCGTCGGGGACGACCCGAACGTTCGCGTCGTGTTCAAGGAGCTGCCCATTCTGTCGAAGGGGTCGGAGGAGGCCTCGCGCGTCGCCATCGCCGCCGGCCGCCAAGGCAAGTACTGGGACATGCACAAGGCGATGCTCGAAGCCAAAGGCCAGATGAACGAAGCCAACGCGCTGGCCATCGCAACCAAGCTCGGTCTCGACATGGAGAAGCTGAAAAAGGACATGGCCTCCCCGGAGGTCGCGGACGAGATCAAGAAGTCGGAAGCCCTCGCCAAGAAGATGGGCGTCAACGGCACGCCGCATTTCCTCGTCGGCGACCGCGCCATTCCCGGCGCCCCCGAGGATCTCCACGATCAGCTCGCCAACCACATCAAGGATCTGCGCAAGTCGGGTTGCTCCTACTGCTGACCGTTGAGCGCAAGTGGTTGTCGGCTAGCGCGTTTCTACCCCGGCGTTGCGGCCATTGGGCCGCCCCGGGCGACCTGCCAAGCGCGGCCTTCCGCCGTTACTTGAAAGCTGATAGATGGGGGTTCCAATCCGCCTGGAGCCCTGGAATAGCGGCTCATCGCGACGGGCAGCAAGGATCCCATGGCCAAGCCGATCTACGTCCTCAACGGACCCAATCTGAACATGCTGGGACTGCGCGAGCCCGCCATTTATGGGACGGATTTGCTCGATGACGTGCGCCGTAAAGCCGAAGCGCGGGCCAAGGCCGTGGGCCTGACCGTCGATTTCCGCCAGTCGAATATCGAAGGCGAGCTCGTCACCTGGGTGCAGGAGGCGCGCGACAAGGCCGCGGGCATCATCCTTAACGCCGGCGCCTACTCACATAGCTCGATCGCGCTGCTCGACGCGCTGCAGGCGGCCGAGCTTCCGGTCATCGAAGTGCACCTGTCGAACATCTTCCGCCGCGAGCCGTACCGGCAGCACTCGTACATTTCGTTGGGCGCCAAGGGCGTAATCTGCGGCCTCGGGGCCAAGGGTTACGAGCTGGCGCTCGAAGCCATGGCCGATATGCTGGCGGCCTAGTGTGATGATCGAGAGATTCGCAATCATGAGCGGCAAGGTATCGAGCGAATTTCTCGATCTGAATCACACTAGCAAGTCTATGATTTTAGTGTTCCTTATGATTTCGAAGTTCGCTCATACCCCCTGCCGCGAACTCCGGCGAACTTCGAAATCGGGACACTAGCGTCGTGGCTAAGAGTAGCGGGCGGAAAGCGAAGCCGCACAAGAAGGAAAAGCGAAGCATGACGGCCAAGGATCAGGGCAACACCTCGGGGGACGAGCAGCAATTGATCCGTCAGCTCGCCGAGCTCCTCAACGAGACTGGCCTGAGCGAGATCGAGATCGAAAAGAGCGGGCTCAAGGTGCGCGTCGCGCGCACCCTCAACGTTCAATCGACGGTCGCAGCGGCACCCGGCCACGCGACTCCGGCGGCAGGCGCAGCGCCGGCGGCAAAGGGGCCGTCCGACCCCGCCAAGCATCCGGGCGTCGTCAAATCGCCCATGGTCGGTACCGCCTACCGCTCACCCGAGCCCGGGGCAGCGGCGTTTATCGAAGTGGGTTCCCAGGTCGCCCAGGGCGATACGCTGTTCATCATCGAAGCCATGAAGACGATGAACCAGATCCCCGCCCCGCACGCCGGTAAGGTCACGGCGGTCTTTATTGAGAACGGCCAGCCGGTCGAGTTCGGCGAACCGCTCGTCATCATCGAATAAGGGAGTTCGGCAGTAGGCACTAGGCAGTCGGCAGTGGAGCCCTCGATCATCGACCGTCTCCCTATTGCCAATTGCCCACTGCCCACGGCCCAGAAACGAATGTTCGACAAAGTCCTGATCGCCAACCGGGGAGAGATTGCACTGCGCATCCAGCGCGCGTGCAAAGAGCTCGGCATCGCCACCGTCGCCGTGCACTCGACCGCCGACGCCGACGCGATGCACGTGCGTCTCGCCGACGAGAGCGTGTGCATCGGGCCGCCCCCCGCGTCCGAAAGCTATCTCAACATCCCGCGGCTGCTCGCCGCCTGCGAAATCACCGGCGCCGACGCCGTGCACCCCGGCTACGGATTTCTGTCGGAGAACGCCCGCTTCGCCGAGATCCTCGAAGAGCACCAGATCACCTTCATCGGCCCGACGTCGGAACACATCCGCATCATGGGCGACAAGATCGAAGCCAAGGAGACCGCCAAGCGGCTCGGCATTCCGGTCGTGCCGGGTTCCGATGGCGCGGTGAACAGCGAGACCGAGGCGATGAAGATCGCCAAGGCGATGGGCTTTCCCGTGCTGATCAAGGCTACCGCCGGCGGCGGCGGACGCGGCATGAAGGTCGCGCAATCGGCCGCCGACCTCGGCATGGCCCTCTCCACTGCGCGCGCCGAAGCCAAGGCGGCCTTCGGCAACGACCAAGTCTACATGGAGAAGTATCTCACCAAGCCGCGCCACATCGAGATCCAGGTTCTGGGCGACGGTCAGGGAAATGCGGTGCATCTCGGCGAGCGCGACTGCTCCTTGCAGCGGCGCCATCAGAAGATCCTCGAGGAGTCCCCTCGCCGGCACTCAACGACGCTGCACGCCAGAAGATCGGCGAGACGGTGGCGGCGGCCATGCGCAAGATCAAGTACCGCGGCGCCGGCACGGTGGAGTTCCTGTTCGAGGACGGCGAATTCTATTTCATCGAGATGAACACGCGCCTGCAGGTGGAGCATCCGGTCACCGAGGCGGTTACCGGTATCGACCTCGTGCTCGAGCAGATCCGCGTCGCCTCCGGCGCCCCGCTCTCGTTCAAGCAGCAGGACATCACCTTCCTCGGCCACGCCATCGAGTGCCGCATCAACGCCGAGAACCCGCGCACCTTCCGCCCCTCGCCGGGACAAATCACCTACTGGCATCCGCCCGGGGGCCTCGGGGTACGCGTCGACAGCGGCGTCTACCAGGGCTATCGCATCCCCCCCTACTACGACAGCCTCATTGGCAAGCTCATCGTCCACGGCAAGACGCGCAACGAATGCCTGATGCGGCTGAAGCGCGCGCTGTCGGAGTTCGTCATCGACGGCATCGAGACCACCATCCCCCTGTTCAACGACCTCATCCAGCAGCCGGACATCGCCAATGGCCTTTACGACATCCATTGGCTCGAAAAGTACCTCGCCAAGTCATAGTTTGGTCGCTGACGCAGGCGATTGACGATTGCCGTAAAAGTTTTCACGCTAGGCTTCGCCGTAACTCAAGGTGGGCCCGAGCCGACGGACGAGATGGCTTCGCGCGACGACATCGTCATCGAGATCACCCCACAGGTCCTCCTGAAGGCCTATACGTGCGGCATCTTCCCGATGGCGGAGAGTGCCGAGGATCCGGCACTCTACTGGATCGAGCCGCAGCACCGCGGCATCCTTCCGCTGGATAGGGTGCATGTCCCACGCCGGCTCGCCCGGACGCTGCGCGCCGCCCCCTATACGGTCAAGATCGACACCGACATCGAGGGCGTCATCGAGGGCTGCGCCGCCTCACGCCCCGGGCGCCGGTCGACGTGGATCAACGAGCGCATCCGCGGGCTCTACCGCGATCTGTTCGCTCTCGGGCATTGCCACACCGTCGAAGTGTGGGCCGGCAAGCGCCTCGTCGGCGGGCTATACGGCGTGGCGCTCAACGGCGCCTTCTTCGGCGAAAGCATGTTCTCCTACGAGCGCGACGCTTCGAAGATCGCCCTCGTCTACCTTGCCGCGCGTCTGGCACACGGCGGCTTCCGCCTTCTCGACACGCAGTTCGTCACCGACCACCTGCGCCAGTTCGGTACGGTCGAGCTCAATCGTGAGGAGTTCCACCGCCTGCTCGAGAAGGCGCTCGACATCGAGGCCGATTTCCACGCCCTGCCGCTCGACGCCCCGCCCGACCTGATCCTGGCGGTCCTCGAAGACGCGCACGCCCGGCGCTGAGGTGGGGCGCCTGCCGGTGTAACCGCGGGAACAGCGGGCCGCCCTACCCTCCCCTACAGATCGACGTCGAGGCGGCTGACCTGCACCTGGGACCGCGCTCAAATTCGGACGCGCCGCCCTGCGCGGCGCGTCTCCCCCTCTGGGACAGGAGACGACCCATGACCTCCGTTCTGAAGACCGTTCTGCTCGCCGGCACCGCAGCGCTCGCCATCCAACTTGGCGCCATCGCCGCCCATGCGGGTGACCTGGAAGACCTGCTCGCGGCGCAGCAGCATGCGGCTGCCCTCGATGCCGCCACCGGCGGCGACAACCTCGTGTCGAAAGCCGTTAAGGATGACGCCTCTGAGGAGGTCATCGACACCCTGAAGAACCTGATCGAGGAGGTCGCCGAATAGTAACTTTTTTGCTGCGCCGAACGTATTCCATGTGAAGCGCCAGCAGTTCCCGTTCCGCCCGGACGTTGCCTCCCCGTCCCTCCGGGCGATGTGGCCCTCCAGCTCCCCCCGGCTGGAGGGCCTTTTTTGCGGAGCGACCCGAAGATCAGATTTCGTCGGCTTCCGTCACCTGCATGACGATGGGCGCCTTGTGATGCTGTGTCATCGCACCCATGAAGCTGCCTTCCAGATGCACGTCCTTGCCGATCAGCTTGCGCAGCGTTTCCTGCGTCCCGTCGTTCATCGAGTAGACGTGAATTTCCGCGGTTGCCGGCACGCTGTCGCTGTCCTCGGGACCCTCGAGGCACATCGCCTTCGGCAGCTTGAGGATGATGGCATCGTCGCGCGCGATCAGGCGGCCCTCGGCGATAGCGCCGTCCTCATTGGCCCGCACGCAGTCGCCGGCTTGCGTTACGCCCGGCGCCGTCAGCGCCAGCATCAGGCCCAGCAGCGGTAAACCACGACACCACATGTGGATCGCTCCTTAACTATAGCGGCACTCGGCTATAGCATGCCTTGCTGCTCTCAAGGGCCACAGTCTATAGGCAGCGAATGATGCGGCCCTTCACCATTGCACCGGCGGAGCCCGGCGACCTTACCGATGCAGCCGCGCTGTTTCGCGAGTATGCCGCGGAACTCGACGTCGATCTTTCCTTCCAAAGCTTCGAGCAGGAGCTGGCGGAGCTGCCCGGCGCATACACGCCGCCGCAGGGCGCGCTGCTGCTGGCGCGCGGAACGGACGGTGCTGCCCTCGGGTGCGTCGCTCTGCGGTCGCTCGATGGGCGCGCGTGCGAGATGAAGCGGCTTTACGTCCGCCCCGGGGCGCGCGGCACCGGTCTCGGCAGGGCGCTCGTCGCCGCCGTTCTCGCCGAAGCGACACGTCTCGGCTATCGCGAGATCAAGCTCGACACCCTGCCGCAACTCAAGGAAGCGATCGCGCTCTATCGCGACTTCGGCTTTCAGCCCATCCTGCCCTACGGCGATCATCCGTACGAGGGCACGATCTGCTTTGGCCGAATCGTCTAACCCCCGGTATTCAAGGCTAAGGCGACAAGTGCTGCGCAGCTCACTCAGGAGACCCACCATGAAGCGGCTGGACGGCATCAAGGCCTGTGTGTTCGACGCATACGGCACGCTCTTCGACTTCGCTTCTGCAGCCGCCCGCTGTCAGGATGTTCCCGACCAGAAGCTAGGGGCGCTCACCACGCTCTGGCGGGAAAGGCAGCTTCAGTACACCTGGCTGCGATCGCTGCAGGGAGACTTCGCCGATTTCTGGCAGGTCACCGGGGACGCGCTGGCCTTCGCCCTCGACAGCCTCGACATCGCGTCGCCAGAGCTCCAACGGCAGCTGATGGACCTTTATCTCACGCCGGCGCCGTTTCCCGAGGTGCCGAGCGTCCTCGCCCAATTGCGCAAGGCAGGGTTCAGGACCGCGATCCTCTCGAACGGCTCGGCGACGATGCTCGACTCGGCGGTTCGCGCGGCCGGCCTCAGCGATCTTTTCGACGCCGTTCTGTCGGTCGATGCCGTGAAAGTCTTCAAGCCCCATCCGCGAGTCTACGCTTACGGACTGGAAAAACTCGGCCTGCGCGCGGACGAAGTCTCATTCCAGTCATCGAACGCCTGGGACGCTTACGGCGCCTCTCACTTCGGACTGCGTGTGGTCTGGTGCAACCGCTATGGCCATCGCCCGGAGCGGCTGCCTGGCGCACCCGACTACCAGATCCGGACTTTGTCGGAACTACCCGAGCTACTGGGGCCACCTGCCTAGACGCAGCGAACTTCGCATCGCTCAGGGGCGAAGCGCTTCGCGGTAGATTTCCGGCTTGAAGCCGACGAGCAGCTTGCCGCCGCCGAGTTCGAGCACCGGCCGCTTGATGAGCGAAGGCTGCGCCAGCATCAGGTCGATCGCCTTGCTTCTCGTTGAGGCCCTGCTTGTCGCTGTCGGGAAGCTTGCGGAAGGTCGTGCCGGCGCGATTGAGCAAGGTCTCCCAGCCGACCTTCTTGCTCCACGCCTCGAGCCGCTGCGCGGTCGATGCCCGCCTTCTTGTAGTCATGGAAGTCGTAGGCAACGCCATGGCTGTCGAGCCAGGCCCGCGCCTTCTTCATCGTGTCGCAGTTGGGAATGCCGTAGATCGTCACTGGCTTCATGTCCGAGCCCGATGTTCATCAGCGCAAGACGCGTCCCGTACAAACTGCGGCTGACTGACCGCAATGGCGTTAAGCCGCCGCACCAAAGCGGTGTGGCGGCTTAGGACCTGGGCATCGCCGAGTCGATCGAATCTGCATTTCCGAGTGAAGGCGGCCGGCAACTCAGCGCGCGCTCGGCCTCCCCTTGCATGCCGCCAATCCGTGCGTTAGATACTGAACCACATGGTTCAGTATCCGACAGCCCGCCTCGATGCCTCGTTCGCCGCGCTCTCGGACGCCACCCGACGCGGCGTTCTGGAGCAGCTCGGACGTGCAGACGCTTCGATCACGGACCTTGCCGAGAAGTTCCACATGACCCTCACGGGCATGAAGAAGCACGTCGGCGTCTTGGAGCAGGCGGGGCTCGTCACCACGGAGAAGGTCGGGCGCGTGCGGACCTGCAAGCTCGGCCTGCGCCGACTGGAGGAAGAGGCGGCATGGATCGAGAGGCACCGCCAGCTCTGGGACGCACGCTTCGACGAGTTGGACAAGGTTGTCGAGGAATTGAAACAGAAGGAAAAGGTCGATGGACGCAAAAGGAGAGAGTGATCCCACCTCCGGGAAGAACCGCACGACGGTGGAACGGAAGTCCGAGCGTGAGCTGGTCGTCACGCGAACCTTCAACGCCCCGGCGCGCATCGTGTTCGAGGCGTGGACCAAGCCCGAGCTGTTCAAGCGGTGGTGGGCACCGAAGTCGATGGGCATGTCCCTGCTTTCCTGCGAGATGGATGTTCGCGTCGGGGGCAGGTACCGTTTGTGTTCGGCCACGATGCCTCAAAGCTGATGGCGTTCTTCGGCAGGTACATCGAAGTGACACCGCACTCGCGCCTCGTCTGGACCAATGACGAAGGTGGTGACGGTGGACCCGTCACCACGGTGACCTTCGAGGAAAAAGGTGGCAAGACGCTGCTGGTCCTGCACGAGCTCTATCCCTCGAAGGAAGCTCTCGACGCTGCCGGCACCGGGGCGGCGGATGCGATGCCCGAGCAGTTCGAGCAGCTGGACGAGCTTCTCGTCACCCTGGGCGCGAGCGTGGGAGCGGTCATGAATCGTCGCATCACATTGTCGCCGCTCGCGTCCTACTCCCACTCGATCGTGCCGGGGGGCTTGGAGGTGATGTCGTAGACGACGCGGTTGATGCCGCGCACCTCGTTGATGATGCGCGTCGCCGTCGGGCCGAGGAACGAATGCGGGAAGTCGTAGTAATCGGCCGTCATGCCGTCGGTCGAGGTGACGGCGCGCAGCGCGCAGACGAAATCGTAGGTGCGCGCATCGCCCATGACGCCGACGGTGCGCACCGGGAGCAGCACGGCGAACGCCTGCCAGATCTCGTCGTAAAGGCCGGCCTTGCGGATCTCGTCGAGATAGATGGCGTCGGCCTGGCGCAGGATCGCCAGCTTCTCCTCGGTGATCTCGCCGGGGATGCGGATGGCGAGACCCGGGCCCGGGAACGGATGGCGGCCGACGAAGTGCTCCGGCAGCCCCAGCTCGCGGCCGAGCGCCCGCACCTCGTCCTTGAACAGTTCGCGCAGCGGCTCGACCAGCTTGAGGTTCATGCGCTCGGGCAGGCCGCCGACGTTGTGGTGCGATTTGATCGTCACCGACGGGCCGCCGGTGAACGACACGCTCTCGATCACGTCGGGATAGAGCGTGCCCTGGGCGAGGAACTGGCGGGGCGGCGGCACCGGAAGCGCGGCAGGGCCGCCGCCGAGCTTCTTCGCCTCCTCGTCGAACACGTCGATGAACAGCGCGCCGATGGTCTTGCGCTTGGCCTCGGGGTCCGACTTGCCGGCGAGCGCGGCAAGAAAGCGCTCGCGCGCGTCGACGTGAATGAGCGGGATGTTGTAGTGGCCGCGGAAGAGGCGCACGACCTCCTCGGCCTCGTTCTGGCGCATCAGGCCGTGGTCGACGAAAATGCAGGTGAGCTGATCGCCGATCGCCTCGTGGATCAGCACCGAGGCGACGGCTGAATCGACGCCGCCCGACAGCCCCGAGATGACGCGCGCCTTGCCGACCTGGGCGCGGATCTTGGCCACCTCGGCCGTGCGGAAGTGCGCCATCGTCCAATCGTTCTTCAGGCCGGCGATCTTGTGCACGAAGTTGGAGAGCAGCTTGGCGCCGTCGGGCGTGTGCACCACCTCGGGGTGGAACATCGTCGTATAGATGCGCCGCTTTTCGTCCGACGCCACCGCGAACGGCGCGTTCTCGCTCGTCGCCTTGACGGTGAAGCCGTCGGGCAGCGCGCGTGACGCGGTCGCCGTGGCTCATCCATACCGGGTAGCGCTTGCCGACCTGCCAGACGCCGTCGAACAGCGCGGAGGCTTCCTTGATGTCCACCTCGGCGCGCCCGAACTCGGCCGCGTGGCCGCCCTCGACGACGCCGCCGAGCTGCACGGCCGTGGTCTGCTGGCCGTAGCAAATCGAAAGGATCGGCACGCCGCTGTCGAACACGCTTTGCGGCGCGCGCGGCGAGCCTTCGGTGGTCACCGAGGCGGGGCCGCCCGACAGCACGATCGCCTTCGGCTTGAGGCGCACCATGGCCGCCTCGGCCTGGTTGAACGGCACGATTTCCGAATAGACGCCCGCCTCGCGCACGCGGCGCGCAATGAGCTGCGTCACCTGACTGCCGAAGTCGACGATAAGGACGGTGTCAGTCACGAAATATCCAAGGTTAATGCCCTGAGCGGCCCCATAGATCACCCGCCCGGTGGAGCGTCAAGGCGCGCCGGTGCCGCGATTCGCGAGGTTTTTCAGGGCGCCCAAAAAAATTCGCTTGGCCATGTCGATTCCTGTCTTGGCCGTTCGACGTGTCATCAGAGCGAGGGATTACAGCCCGGCTCGAAAGACGCATGCAAAGGGAGAACAACGATGCAATTCATGGTGCTGGTCAAGGCGAGCAAGGATTCCGAAGCGGGCGTCATGCCGTCGGAGGAGCTGCTCGGGGCAATGGGCAAGTTCAACGAGGAGCTGGTCAAGGCGGGAGTCATGCTCGAGGGCAACGGCCTGCAGCCGAGCTCGAAGGGTGCCCGCATCCGCTTTGCCGGCGACAAGCGCACGGTCATCGACGGCCCGTTCGCGGAAACCAAGGAGCTGGTCGCCGGCTACTGGCTCATCCAGGTCAAATCCCTCGCCGAGGCCATCGAATGGATGCGGCGCTGCCCCAATCCGCACAACGAGGGCGGCGAGATCGAGATCCGGCAGGTTTTCGAGCTCGACGACTTCGGCGACAGCGCGGCGCTCGACCTGCACCGCGACCTCGCCGACAAGCTCGCCAAGAAGAAGTGAACCTTTGGCCGGAGCGTGCCGCCGCGCGGCCGCCCGGCTCTCGCAAACCTAGAGAAGGGATATGACGATGCGATTCATGTCGATGGTGAAATCTTCGGAAGATCACCGCCTGGGCCCCCCACCACAGGCGCTGATGGAGGCGATGGATAAGCTGGGCCAGGAGATGACCAAGGCCGGTGTCATGGTCGACATGGGCGGGCTGCTGCCGACCGCCATGGGCGCCTATCGGGTGCGTCTGTCGCGCGGCAAGCTGAGCGTCACCGATGGCCCGTTCAGCGAAGCCAAGGAAGTGATCGGCGGTTATGCGGTGTTCAACGTGCAGACGAAGGAGGAAGCCATGGACCTGACCATGCGCTTCATGGACCTCCACCGGCAGCACTGGCCCGAGTGGGAAGGCGAGACCGAGGTCCGACAGTTGTTCGACGGTCCGGGCTGCCCCGACGGTCAGCCTTGCACCCCCTAAGCGATGATGCTGGTATCGGTAGCCGTGACGGCTACCGATACACATCACGCCATCGAGGCGGTGTTCCGCATCGAGCAGGCTAAGCTCATCGCCGGTCTGGCGCGCATGGTGCGCGACGTCGGCGCGGCGGAGGAGCTGGCGCAGGACGCCCTCGTCGCCGCGCTCGAGCAGTGGCCGCGCTCCGGCATCCCCGACAAGCCCGGTGCCTGGCTCATGGCTACGGCCAAGCATCGCGCGCTCGATCGTTTCCGCCGCGCCAAGCTGGTCGACCGCAAGCACACCGAGCTGGGGCACGAGCTAGCCGCGGATGGCGAGGCGCAGATGCCCGACCTCGACGCCGCGCTCGACGACGACATCGGCGACGACCTGCTGCGCCTCATGTTCACCGCCTGCCACCCTCTGCTCGGCAGGGAGGCGCAGGTGGCCCTTACCTTGCGCCTCATCGCCGGTCTCAAGACCGAGGAAATCGCGCGCGCTTTCCTCGTTCCGGAGCCGACCATCGCCCAGCGCATCGTGCGCGCCAAGCGCACGCTGGCCGAAAAGCGCGTGCCCTTCGAAGTCCCGCGCGGAGCAGAGCTTGCTGAGCGGCTAGCCTCGGTGCTGTCGGTCATCTACCTCATTTTCAACGAGGGATACTCGGCGACGGCAGGCGATGACTGGATGCGCCCGCAGCTCTGCGAGGAGGCGCTGCGCCTGGGGCGCATTCTCGCCGAGTTGGCGCCCGCCGAGCCGGAAGTGCACGGCCTCGTGGCGCTCATGGAGATCCAGGCCTCGCGCTTCGCCGCCCGGCGTGGGCCCGATGGCGAGCCGGTGCTGCTGCTGGATCAGAACCGCGCCCGCTGGGACCAACTGCTGATCCGCCGCGGGCTCGCGGCGCTGGCGCGCGCGCAGGCGCTAAACCCGTCGCCCGGCCCGCATGTCCTGCAAGCTGCCATTGCCGCCTGCCATGCGCGTGCGCACACCGCCGAGGCGACCGATTGGGCGCGCATCGTCGGTCTCTACGGGGAGTTGGCGCAGGTCATGCCATCGCCGATCGTCGAGCTCAACCGCGCCGTGGCACTGGCCATGCTTTTCGGCCCCGAGGCCGGGCTGCGCATCGTCGACGCGCTGACGACCGAACCCGTGCTCAAGGAATATCACCTGCTGCCGAGTGTCCGCGGCGATCTGCTTGCCAAGCTCGGACGGGCGGACGAGGCGCGCGCCGAATTCGAGCGCGCGGCGGCGATGACGCAGAACGAACGCGAGCGTGCGCTGCTGCTAAAACGCGCCAGCGAGCTCGCGCGCTGAACTTTTCCGCACGCCATTCGTTAACCCTATCGCGTTTGCCAAGGCCGCACTGGCACGCGACTTGTTTGGAGTTTCGTAAGCCCTGACCGGCAGGTTCCGAAACCGAGGCCCGCTGTCCGCAGCACCGCCTCTTCCTGGGAGTAGTCCAGTTGGCCAACGTCGCCGCGTCGTATCTGGAGATTATCGCCGAGGAGCGCGACGAAACGCTCGCCGCCCGCCGGCGCCGCCTGTTCCGCGAGCCCCTGAAGGAGAAGCTGCTGCGCTGGCTGATGGGCACGGCGTACGCCTGTCACCCCAAGCGGATCGCCGACCTGCCGTTCCTGTTGTGGGACACGGCGGCGGACATTTCCCGCGGCGGGACAAAGGTACCGAGCCAAGCGACGACGCGACCGCGGCCCGACACCTTCGCCGGCGTATGCCGCGACATCACCCCGGAGCGCATCATCGCCGCTGCGCGAGGCGGATTTTTTCCGTGGTGCCACGTCGGCCCGCTCAAGTGGTGGACGCGGCGCGAGCGCATGGTCCTTTTCCTCAGCGAGCACCACATCTCCAAGCGCATGCGCCGCATGATGCGCAAGACCGACTACACGGTCACTTTCGACACGGCTTTCGACGAAGTGCTCAAGGCCTGCGCCGAGCCGCGCAAGGGCCGCCCGCTTGGGCTCACCTGGGTCACGCCCAAGATCATGCACCTCTATGCGGCCCTGCACGATTTGGGCTTTGCCCACTCATTCGAGGTGTGGAGCGCCGACGGACGCCTGATCGGCGGCGGTTACGGCATCGCCATCGGCCGCGTCTTCTACACGGAATCGCAGTTCAGCCGCGAGAGCAACACCTCGAAGATGGGGTTTGCGTCGCTGAACCATCACCTCGCCAAATGGGGCTTCGTCCTCAACGACGGCAAGAACTTCACGCCGACGTTGGTGGAGATGGGTTTCCGCACCATCCCGCGCGCGGAGTTCGAAACCGTGCTGCGTGAGAACGGAAATTCCGGCGGGCGCAGCGGGTCGTGGAAGGTAGAAGACGATCTGGCGACCATCGCCGCCTGAACGGGTCGCACGATATTCTCTCAAAACTTCACAATTCCGGCGGCGTGCAGCAGGTACGCCGAATAGAAGCCGACGTACCACATCAGATAGTAGCCGATGGTGCCGGAGACGTATGACACCGGCAGGTAGAGCGCCGTCGCCTTCCACACCGGCATCGCCCAGAAGCGCCGGTGAATGCCGATGAAGTAGACGAGCACGGCAACGATCAGCGCCAACGAGCCCATGGCGGACGGATTGAGCCAGTCGGCGGGCGCCATCGCCGGGCTGAACGACGACATCGAGATTCCGCCGAGCAAACTGCGTACGACGTATTCGTAGATGCCGTAGATGGGCGCCACGAAACCGAGCGCCAGGCAGTACAGCTTGAAGTACGCGTGGAACGGCCGCTTCACCGAGGCGAAATAGCGGAAGACGGCGAACGACAGCAGAAACGTGATCGCCATACCGACGTAGACGCCGACCTGCGACAGCACCTTCATCAGCGTCAGCATGCTTTCGCTGACGTTTGTCCCGGGCGGGGCCACGGTGCCCACCACGATGGGGACGATGAACAAGAGATAGATGGCGATGCCGGCCAGCGCGAAGGAGACGTATCCGCGGTAGCTCGGATCCTCGGCGAAAGCGACGGTCTGGCGGATCGGCGCCCGCAGGATCTTCAAATAGACGGCGGGAAAGCTGCGGCGCACCGGCGCTGCCGCCGGGCCGAGAAACCTGAGCGAGCTTTGCCGCAAATCGGCGCCGCACGATGAGCAGAAATTTCCATGCGCGGTGGCGCCGCAATCGGCACATATGCCCGCCGTCGCCGGCGTCGAGCTTCGCATTTGCAGAATCATAATCGCCCCCCAGCACCCCCGGGGAATACTAGCAGCGCGGCTAGGCTGCCGACAGCGCGAGGGGCTCAGCCGTTGAGACGCCAGATCTCGAAATTGAGCGCCGCGGCGAAAGTAACCCACAGGAAATACGGCACGAACAGCAGCGCGGCGGAGCGGCGCACAGGCCAAGCGGCGACGATGAAGGCGAGGATAGCGAGCCACAGCGCGCTCATGTCGATCAGCGCCGAGGTGATCTGCTTTTCACCAAACATCAGGTACGACCACGCGGCGTTGAGACCGAGCTGCAAGAGCCACAGCCACAACAGCGGCCCAAACCCCTGGGCGCGCCATACGATCCAGCCGGCGATGGCGATCATCACGTAGAGGATCGTCCACACGGGGGCGAATATGTTGTTAGGCGGTGTCCACGTCGGCTTCTGCAGCGCGGCGTAGAACGGACCGGGCTCGTACGTCATGCCGAAATACGCCGCACCGGCGACGAGCAACAGGAATACCAATAGCTCGGCGTACTTCGTCACGCTATGCACCCGTCGGTTGCTTTACTGGGCCGCCTCGACCTGCGGAGCCGCCGCCGGCTTGCCGACGATCGTAAGGCGCTCCACCGCCGCCGCGAGGATCTGCCCCAGCAGTTCCGAGTATCGCATACCGGAATAACCCGCCATCAAGTTGACCTTGCCGTCCCAGCACCAGCCGGGGTTGGGGTTCACCTCGAGCAGCTTGATCTCGCCTCTGGCGTCGGCGCGGAAGTCGAAACGGGCGTAATCGCGGCACCCCAGCCGCTCGAACAGGCGCGCCGAATGCTCGATCATCTGCTGCTGCTGCACTTCCGTCAGCTCCGCCTCGTGATACGAGACCTGAGTCCAGTAAGGGCTGTCCGGCTCCCATTTCAATTCATAGCCGAGGATCTTCGGCAGCTTGGAATCGAGCTTGGAGAAATCAACCTCCAGGATCGGCAGCGCGCGCAAGCCCTGGTCGGGGTTGCCGACCAGCGTGAGCGAATACTCGGCGCCCGTTAGGTACTCCTGCACAAGCACGGGGCGCTTGGGGAAAGCGACGCGCAGCCGCTCGAGGTAGTCGAGCAGCCCCTTCTCATTGCGAACGACGGCGTCCTTGGTGATGCCCTGCGAGCTGTCGCCGTAGTTCGGCTTCAACAGCGCGGGGAAGACGGACGGCAGCGTGGCGCCCTGATCGCCCGGCCGCACGTGCGTCTCCAGCGGCACCGGAACGTCGAGCGTCAGCGCCACGGCGCGCACGAGGCCCTTGTCGTAGCAGGCGGCGAGCGCCGGCGGACCGGCACCGGTGTACGGCAGGTCGAGCGCCTCGAGCATCGCGGGGACATGCAGTTCCTTGAACGGGTCGTTGTTGAAGCCTTCGTCGCACAGATTGAACACGAGATCGGTGCGCAGCTCCGACAGGTCGCGGTCGAGCGTTGCGTGGTTGTCGAGGTAACGGAACTTGTAGGCCGGCAGCTCCGACAGCGCGTCCTTGAGGCGGCGGATGGTGTCGTGATCCTCGGCGTTGAAAGCGCCGCCCCGCTTCACGGCGTCGGGAAGCCGCGGATCGCCCATGACCACCGTCACGTCGATCATTTGCACCTTGCCGCGCTTGCGGACAGGAAGCTGCGGGGCGTCGGCCGACAGGAGGATACGTCGCGCCATCATGCCCAGATCCTGGTCGCGATCCGACAGCGCCTCGGCATTGCCGTGATGGCGCACGTTGCGGAATCCGGTCTTCTCCATCAGCTTGCCGATGGTCTCGCGCGTGTAGAGGCGCTCGGCGTAGAATTGATCGGCGATGACGCCCAGCTCGTCGTGGACGATGACCTCGCGCGAGATCAGGCGGTCGCGGTCGCTGGACAGCGAGCGCTCGCGGCAGACGAAGTGATGCTCGTCGATCCATTCCCACGAGCGGCGCTCGAAGTGATCGGCCATATAGGCGCCGTCGGTGATGTCGAGCACCAGCTGGCCGGAGGGACGCAGGATCTTGCCGACGGCGGCGAGAACCTTCTCGTCATCCTGCTTGTTGGAGAAGTAGCCGAACGAGTTGCCCATGATGGCGACGCAGTCGAAGCTCGTCTCCGGCAAGCGCGGGTTGCGCGCGTCGCCTTCCTTGAACACGACCTGCAGCCGCTCGTTCTGCGCCCGCTTCTTGGCGAGGCGCACGAGATAGCGCGAGCGGTCGACGCCGGTGACGTTCTTGAAGCCGCGGCGCGCGAGATCGAGACAATGCCGGCCCTGGCCGCAGCACAAGTCGAGGATCTGGCTGTGGGCTGTCACTGGCGCCGCGGCGAGAATGAAATCGACGTCGCGGCGCGTGTTCTCCACGTTCTCGACGACGTCGCCGTCGGTCTTGACGTAGAGCGCGTTGAAAAGTTTGCGCCACCACTCGGCGGGAAGATGCGCCTCGAGGTCCGCAACCGGACCGAGACACGAGCGTGGCGCCGGGCGCCTAGGGCGCTTCGCCTTGGCAACGGATGCCATGATAGACGTTTGTCCTCAAAAGGCCGCCCGCGGCGCGAGGCTCAACTGCCCCCGTCAGCCGGTGATCGGCCGAACAAAATAACAGGCCCCTGTGGCCCCGATGGTTCGCGAACTTATTGGCCAATTGCGACTTTGCAAGAGGCAACTTGCAATTTTCCGCGGTCGCGACGCTGGCCGCGATCAAGGTTGATGTCGGCGCATTAAAGCGATGAAGAAGCCGTCGGTCGCGTGCTGGGCCGGGGTCAATTGCAGTGTGTCCTCGCGCCCATCGGCTGAGCGCGGCGCCTCCCCACCGATTCGATCGGCCCAGACCGCCCCAAACGGCTCGACGGCGAAGTCGCCGTGGCGCTCCAGAAACGCCTCGACCTGGTCGCGGTTCTCTTCCGGCAGGACCGAGCACGTCACGTACACCAGCGTACCCCCGGGTTTGGTCAGGCCGGCGGCGAGATCGAGCACCCGCACCTGTTCGGCTTGGCGCTCAGGAATATTGCCCGGCTTCACGCGCCATTTCGCGTCGGGCTTGCGCCGCCAGGTGCCCGAGCCGGTGCACGGGGCATCGACGAGCACGAGGTCGAAACGTGGCCCCAGCGCCGTCAGTGCTGCTTCGTCTCCCGCGTCCATCACCTGCACGTTGCGCACCCCGGCGCGCTTCAGCCGCTCGAAGATGGGCCTCAGCTGCTTCTTGTCGGCATCGTAGGCGTAGATCTGGCCGGTGTTCTGCATCGCCGCGGCCAGCGCCAGCGTCTTGCCGCCGGCACCGGCGCACAAATCCAGCACCTGCATGCGCGGGCCGGCTCCGGCGAGCAGTGCGGCGATCTGGGAGCCCTCGTCCTGCACCTCGAACCAGCCCTTGCCGTGCGCCGCCTCCGCCTCGAGGTGCGGGGATTTGCCGGCCCCTTCGGGCGCGGGGACGCGCACGCCGGCCGGCGCACGCTGCGGTCGCCACGGCGCCGTAGCGATCGAGCGCCTTCACGACCTTGTCCCGCGTCGCCTTCAGCGTGTTTACGCGCAGATCGACGGGCGCGCGGGCGGCGAGTGCCGCACCCTCCTGAACGGCATGGATGCCGAAGGCGCGCTCGAACGAGGGCATCAGCCATTCGGGGATGTCGCCGGCGACATGCAGCGGCGACCCGGCCGGAAGCTCGCCGGCGAGGGCGGCGGTCTCCTGCGGGCTGAGCGGCGCGACGGCGTGCTCGGAGCCACCGGCGGCGAGAGCTACCTCTTCGGGCGACAGACCCAAGCGCGCGCGGAGCCGCTCCCAGCGCCAGCGCGCGCGGGGTGTCGCTGCCCATGCGCGCGGCAATGGACGAGCGCCGACGCAGCGCGTCGAACACCAGCGTGCCGATGGCGGCGCGGTCGCCCGAGCCGGCGAAGCGATGCGCCTTGCCCCAGTCGGCGAGCGCCGAGGCCGCCGGTCTGTGTCTGTTGAGGATGTCGTCGAGGACTTCCGCCGCCGCCGCGATCCGAGCTCCGGAGCGCATTGGTTACGCCCCGACGACAAGGATGCGGATGGCGAAGATCACCCACATGGCGACGAGCGCTATGGCGCTGACGCTGATCGCTATGGAGCGCGCCCACACGTCGTTGCCGCCCGTGTGGATGTAGGCGTGCACGAGCCGCGCCAGCACGAAAATCCAGGCCAGGACAACGAAGATGAGGCTGTTGGTCGAGGTGATGAGGATGAAGGCGACCAGCACGTAGAACAGCATCGGTAGCTCGAGCTGATTCTGGAAGTTGTTGGCAACCTGCGTGGCACGCGTCGGCCACTTGGGCTCGCGCAAGGCGATGTCGCTCGGCTGCACCGCGCCGGAGTCTAGCGCCCGACGCCGCAACACGCCCATGTAGAACATGATGAAGAATGTGAGCCCGACCTGGACGAACACCGGCAGCAGCAGATCCGTAACGGTCATCGCGCTCATCCTGTTGTCATCCTCGGGCTTGTCCCGAGGATCCACGCTTAAGCCGGCCAGATTGCGGCCAGCGCCCGACTGATACTGCCACGTCGGCACCAGCCGAGGACTGGGTCCTCGGGACAAGCCCGAGGATGACACGTGGCGACTAGACGCTGCCGCCGGGGTAGTTGGGGCTTTCGCGCGTGATGAGGACGCCGTGCGGGTGGCTTTCGTGGATCGCGGCCGGCGACACGCGGATGAACTTGGCCGTCGCCCGCAGGTCGGCGAGCGTGCGGGCACCGAGATAGCCCATGCCGGCGCGCAGGCCGCCAACGAGCTGATGCAGCACGTTCTCGGCCGGCCCCTTGTAGGCCACCTGACCCTCGATGCCTTCGGGCACGAGCTTCAGCGTGTCCTTCACCTCCTGCTGGAAGTAGCGGTCGGCCGAGCCGCGCGCCATGGCGCCGATGGAGCCCATGCCGCGGTACGCCTTGTAGGTGCGGCCCTGGTAGAAGTAGGTCTCGCCGGGCGCCTCGTCGGTGCCGGCGAGCAGGGAACCGATCATCACGCAGGACGCCCCGGCGGCCAGCGCCTTCACGGCGTCGCCCGAATACTTGATGCCGCCGTCGGCGATGATGGGCACACCGTGCTTGGAGGCTTCCTCGGCGCAGTCCATGACCGCGGTGAGCTGCGGCACGCCGACGCCGGCGACGACGCGGGTCGTGCAGATGGAGCCGGGGCCGATGCCGACCTTGATCGAATCCGCGCCGGCATCGATGAGCGCCTTGGTCGCCTCGGCCGTCGCCACGTTGCCGGCGATGACCTGCACGCTGTTCGACAGCTTCTTGATGCGCCGCACGGCTTCGAGCACGCGGCTCGAGTGACCGTGTGCCGTATCGACGACGATGAGATCGCAGCCGGCCGCCATCAGCAGCTCGGTGCGGTGGAAGCCCTCCTCGCCGACCGTCGTGGCGGCGGCGACGCGCAGGCGGCCCTCGGCGTCCTTGGACGCGTGCGGGTGCTTCTGCGCCTTCTCGATATCTTTGACGGTGATAAGGCCGATGCACTGGTAGTCGTCATCGACCACCATCAGCTTCTCGATGCGGTTGGTGTGCAGCAGGCGCTTGGCCTCTTCCTGCGACACCGACCGATCGACGGTGACCAGCCTGTCCTTGGTCATCAGTTCGGACACCGGCTGGTCGAGGTTGGTGGCAAAACGCGTGTCGCGGTTGGTCAGGATGCCGACCAAGCGACCCTTGCCGCCCTTTTTCGATGCTTCGACGACCGGCACGCCGGAGATCGAGTGCTCGGCCATCAGCGCCAGGGCCGATCGCAGCGAGGCCTCCGGGTTGATGGTGACGGGGTTGAGGACGATGCCCGATTCGTACTTCTTCACCATCGCCACCTGGCGCGCCTGCTCCTCGGGCGCCAGGTTGCGGTGAATGACGCCCACCCCGCCTTCCTGCGCCATGGCGATGGCGAGGCGCGCCTCGGTCACCGTGTCCATGGCGGACGAGATGACCGGGATGTTGAGGCGGATGGAGCGGGTGATCTGCGTTGAGACGTCCGCCTGGCTGGGCATGATCTCGGAGGCGGCGGGCACGAGCAGGACATCGTCGAAAGTCAGCGCGACGGCGGAATCGATAGTGAGCGGGCCATGGGACCGTGCGGCCATGCGTTTGCGGTCTCCTGAGGGCTGGGCGACAAGGTTCCTGGGCCCAGCGCGGGAACGATGTCGGCACGGCTATACCACCTGAGTTGTGGGGAGGGAAGCGAGGGGGTGCCGCGGCAGACTAGCGCCGGCACGAGAGCCGGGGATTACCGGAACGACGGCTGCCCTCGCGTCTCGTCTGCCCGCAAATGCAAACGGCGCCGGATCGCCCCAGCGCCGTCACATAAGTATCGCTGCCGGCTAGTGAACGTCGGCTGCGGCGGTCATCATCATTTGCGGGACGGGGGCATTGAACTTGGCAACGTGCACCCCGGTCACCGATGCCGTTGGTGCCGGCAGCGTCGGCACGAACAGGGCGTAGAGAAACAGCAAGGCGAGGCATGCCGTCGATGCGGTCATGGCGGCGAGGGAAAGCATCACGAGGCGCATGGCTGCATCTCTATCTCTCAGGGGGTGTGCAGAACAGATTGTCTCTGCGCAATAAACTCGCCCCGACGCCTGCCGGTTCCCTCAATCGTTAAAGTGATGTCTCAAGTTGGTGCAGCACGCTGCCGCAGAGCCCATTTAGCCCGGTAGGCGGCCTGCGCGACCTCCCTTGTCAGACCCCGGCGCGGGCTTTCTTATACGTGTCGTCCCAGGCCGCCAGCTCCTCCTTGAGATGCTTGGCGAAGCGCTTGGTTGCCCTGCGCAGCTTGTGCGTGCCCTCGCCCTCGGCATCGCCCAGGGAAGCGACGAGGTGCTCGGCATTCTCGATGGCGCGCAACGTGTCGTGACGGACGGCTTTGACGTACTCTTTCATGGTGGCCTCTCGACGTAGCCCGGGCAGGCAAAGGCCGCGGAGGGCCGATACGTTCCTCCCCGCGGCGGCTTCTTCTTGCTGCACGGTGAACGCGGTCGCACGATGGCGTTCTCGCGGGCCGGGCGGCCCCGAGGGATGTCAAAAAGCGAGGGGCTGCGGGGCGGGAAACACCGCGAAGCTATTTTGTTTTTGAGCGGCGGTTGCCGCCCCGCGCAGGATTATGGGCATACCCGCGGCGTTTAAGGGGTTTCCCCCATCCGGGACTCTCACCCGGCGGGCGCGGCGAGCCTCAGGTAGTAGCGTCTTACGTTGAGCCGCCAGTACCCGACCTGCAGCCCGCCCTCGAACAGGAACGTCTCGAGTTCGACCCCTTCAGTGGGGCGGGATGGCGCGAGCAAGATGAGGCGAGCGAGGCGGGGATTAGTTTGCCCTGCCATGCCAGTGGAGGCGCGGGGTACGCGACCGCCCCACACGCGGCATCCCACTGCAACTATCAGGGGCGGCTTGCAATCACTCGCCGTCTTTGTAGAAGGCTACGTAATATCAATGTGGTTGCGAGATCCGCCAGACTTTTTGCGTCATCGGCGCACGGACACGAGGAATACTAAACCATGAGCGGCGGGCTGCTGGCGCTATTGGACGACGTCGTGGCGCTGACCAAGCTTGCGGCGGCGACGCTGGATGACGCCACGTCGCAAGCCGTGAAGGCCAGCGCCAAAGCGGCCGGCGTCGTCATCGACGATGCGGCGGTGACGCCCCGCTACGTCACCGGACTTGCCGCGCAGCGCGAACTCCCCATCGTCGGCCGCATTGCCTACGGCTCGCTGAAGAACAAGCTGCTGTTCCTGTTGCCCGCCGCCCTGCTGCTGAGCGCCTTCCTGCCGCAGGCGATCACGCCGCTATTGATGCTGGGCGGCCTCTACCTCGCCTTCGAGGGCTACGAGAAGGTGCACCACATGCTGACGGCGCCGAGCCAGACGGCCCAAAGCGTCAAGGTGGTCGCCCGATTGGCCGAGGGGGACAAGGCGCTCGAGGACGAGAAGGTATCGGGCGCCATCCGTACCGATTTCATTCTCTCGGCCGAGATCATGGCGATTGCCCTGGCCGCCATAACGGCGCCCGATCTGGTGACGCAGGCGATCGTGCTGGCCCTCGTCGCCATCGTCATCACCGTCGCGGTGTACGGCGTGGTAGCGCTGATCGTGAAGGCCGACGACCTGGGCGTGCGCCTCGTCCAGCGCAACGGCTTCCTTTCCGGCCCCCTCGGGCGCGCGCTCGTTTACGGCATGCCGCCGTTCCTCGAGACGCTCAGTCTCATCGGCACGGTGGCTATGCTGTGGGTCGGCGGCGGCATCCTCGTGCACGGCCTCGCCACGTTCGGCGTAACGGCGCCCGAGCATCTTATCCACGATGTTGCCGAGGCGGTTCGCGCGGCGGTGCCGGTGGCCGGCGATGTGCTTGCGTGGCTGGTGTCGGCGACGGGCGCGGCGATCGTCGGGCTCGTTGCCGGGGCGCTGACTGCGGCCGTCGTCGCTGTCGTTGGAGCGCCATTCCGCAAGACCAAGGCGGGGCACTGAAGGCCGCTGCGTCGCCCGGTTCTATTGCTGCGGGTAATCGATGGCGGCGGTGTCGCCGTCGGGCGGGCACTTCGGCCCGCTTGACGAAACCGGCGCCTCGCTGCACTCGGCGCCGAACTCGGCCGCATCGTCCTGGGTCAGAGGCTGCAGCGTCGCCTTGCACAACATCGACTGGCCGGTGCCGGAATCGGAGCGCAATTGCACGCTGCGGCCGACGCCGACCGCGAAGCGGAACGTGCAGCTCTCGCCCTTCGGACGCAGGAGCACGGTGACCGTGTTGTCGTTGCGGGAGATCTGCTCGACAGCAAACGCATCGCCCTCGCCGTTGCCCAACGTCACCACCTGGCTCGGGGTGACGGAGAACATGTCATCCGCATGCGCGATGACCGGGAGCGCGCAAGCAAATGCGAAACTTGCAATACACAGGGAGACGAGAGACGGGCGTGCCATGACCGATAGCCTCTCTAGAGCGCACAGCATCGTAACCGATCTCCTTGCGAAAGTCCTTCAACCTACGGCTTGTGCACTGATGAAATTCTCGAAAGATTTATGCGCACCGGCCGCGCCCCGCCCTCGGTAAAGCTAGTGGCGGCGAGCCAGTTCCGGCATAGCGGCCGAGCGCCGCGCATAGCTGTTCCCCGCGGAACACGGCTACGATGCGGCGCGCCGGAGGTGCAGCGATGGGCGACGTCACGTTTCCTTCATCATCCCTGCTGGGCGGCCTGTGCATCGTGGCGGACCGCGGCGCCGGCATACCGGCGGGCGTAATGCGCTCGATATCCTCGTTGCGGCGATATGCGGCCCGCGACAACTTGAAAGTGATACTGTGGCCCGGCTTTTTGAGCGCCAGTTCATTTGCGGAGGGGTGTCATGACCAGAGTTCGCGCGTGGCTCATGTTGATCATTCCGGCCGCGCTCGCCGCGTTGGCCGGCCACGCCATTTCCGGGCAGGACAAGTACACGCTGCAGGTGCCCAACGGCCTCGCGTTCTCCGAGTTCAAAGGGTATGAGGATTGGCAGACGGTCTCCGTCAGCATGACCGACGAGGCGTTCGCCCTGATCCTCGCCAATTCCATCATGATCGACGCCTACCGCGCCGGTGCTCCCGGCAACGGCAAGCCCTTCCCCGACGGCTCCAAGATGGCGAAGATCCATTGGAAGCCGGAGACGAGCGCCGAGGCGCCGGCGCCGACGAAGGTGGCGGGTGCGTTGCACGACGTCGACTTCATGGTGCGTGACTCGAAGCGCTTCGCCGACAGCGGCAACTGGGGCTACGCCCAGTTCAACTACGACACCGCCTCCGACGCGTTCAAGCCGGAGGGCAATGACGCCGCGTGCGGGTTCGCGTGCCATACAATCGTGCAGGCGAAGGACTACGTCTTCACGGCCTACCCAAAGCGGTGAGGTTAAGCGCTCTCCGGGCGGAAACCGGTGGCGACGACGTAGAGCTCGGCGCTGTCGGAGCGGCTCGCCGGCGGCTTGACGTGGCGTACGGTGGCGAAGCGCTGCTTCAACAGGTCGAGCAGCTCGCGCTCGGTGCCGCCCTGCAGCACCTTGGCGATGAACGTGCCCCCGGGGCGCAGCACGTCGCAGGCGAAGTAGCCCGCAGCCTCGGCGAGCCCCATGATGCGCAAATGGTCGGTGCGCGTGTGGCCGGTGGTCGGCGCCGCCATGTCGGACAGCACGATGTCGGCATGGCTGTCGCGCATCAGTGCCTTCAGCTTCGCCTCGGCGCCTTCCTCGGTGAAGTCGAGTTGCATGAATTCGACACCGGCCAGCGGCTCCATCGGCAGGATGTCGATGGCCACCACCTGCCCCTTGCCGCCGATCGACTGCACGCGCTCGGCGGCAACCTGGCACCAGCCTCCCGGGGCGGCACCTAGGTCGACGACAAGCGCCCCGGGCTTGAGGAAGTGATACTTGTCGTCGATCTCGCTCAGCTTGTAGGCGGCGCGCGAGCGCATGCCATCGCGCTTGGAGGCGGCGACGTAGGGATCGTTGAGCTGGCGCTCGAGCCAGCGCTGCGACGAGGGACGGTGCTTACGCGCCGTCTTCAGACGCACGTGCATCTGGCGTTGGCCGCCGCCGGGGCCCTTTTGCGGAGGCCCGCCGCGCTTCTGCGTCATTTCACTATGCTCGGATCGGGACGACGACGGCGGCGCGCGGGCGCCAGCACGCCGTCCTCCACCATCAGCGTCGTCAGGATGCCCTCGCGCAAACCGCGGTCGGCGACGCGCAACCGCTCGCATGGCCACATGCGCAGGATAGCCTCGAGAATGGCGCACCCGGCCAGCACCAGGTCGGCGCGGTCGCGGCCGATGCACGGCTCGGCAATGCGCTGCTCGTAGGTGCGGCCGAGCAGATCGTCGGTGACGTTGCGTACCTCGCCGACGCTGAGCCAGCAGCCGTCGACGCGGTTGCGGTCATAGCGCGTCAAGCCAAGCTGAATGCCGGCGACGGTGGTCACGGTGCCGGAAGTGCCGAGCATATGCATGCGGCGGCCGGCGAGGCGTTCGGACACTTTGTTCTGCGCCTCGAAGGCCTGCAGCCGCTGCTGCGTCTCCACGACCATCGCCTCGAAATCGGCCGGCGCCACGTGACGACCGCCAAAGCGCTCGGCAAGCGTCACGACACCGATGGGCAGCGAGGTCCAGGCGACCATGCAGTGCTGCGCGTCGAGCCGGCCGGCAAAGCGGCGGTCGCGCTGGCGGTTGCGCCGCGCGAGGTCCAAGAGGATGAGCTCCGAGGAGCCGCCGCCGATGTCGAACACGAGAACGAAGTCGCAGCTTGCATCGATAAGCGCCGCTGAGCCCGATACCGCCAGCCGCGCCTCCACCTCAGGTGTCAGGATTTCGATCTCAAGGCCCAGCCTGTCACGCACGCGCGCGAGGAATTCCCCGCCGTTCTCAGCGACACGGCAGGCCTCCGTGGCGACGAGCCGCGAGCGGCGCACCTTGGCGCGGCCGAGCTTGGCGGCGCAGACTTTGAGCGCATCGAGCGTGCGCGCCATGGCGGGTTCCGAGAGACGCCCCGTTTGGCTAACGCCCTCGCCAAGGCGGATAATGCGCGAGAAGGCGTCGACGACACGGAAGCCGCGGCGCGACGGGCGAGCGAGCAGCAGGCGGCAGTTGTTGGTGCCGAGGTCGAGCGCGCCGTAGACGCCGTCGAAACGGGCGTCGCGCCCCTCACGCGAGGTCGCCGCGACGCCGTCGGCGCTGCCGTTGTGTTGTCCGATAGGAGAAAAACGGGTGTTGATGGCGGGAAAGTCGCCGCCGCTGGCTCCGGCCTCGGGCGCTCCGGTGGCGCCGCCCTTGTCGGGATAGCCCTGCACAGTTCTAGCTCCAGCGCCTGGCATCTGGCCGTTTTACGGAATGTCCGCGTCCGGCCGCGTCATCAGGCGTCTTCTGGATGACACTTACCGCCAGTTTAGCAGCAAACGGCGCCCGGTAAAGCGCACTTGGAGGCAAAGAATTGTCCCCGTCGGCGCGGAGCTGAATTAGACTTAATCGATGCGCCGCCTCGCTTTTCTGCTCATTCTCGTTGCTGCGGCGCTCTGCGGGCCGGAGGGAAGTCGTGCGGCTTCCGCCGCCGAGTTGCCGGAGCAGCAGCGGTCGCGGCTGTTGGCAGCCTACCCCGAACAGCTCGAGCGCATCGACGGCGGCGAACTCGTCTGGCGCGATGGCACGCGCATGCCGCTCGACGACGGGAAGGGCGAAAAGGCATTCGAAGAGTGGCTGGCGCATCCCGATGTCGCCGACATGCTAGCGGTGCCCTATCCGGCAGGAGCGGAAGCGGCGGCGCCGGCCGTGAACGTCGACCCGGGCCGCGCGCGCAACGCGGCGTTCTTCGACAAGGTCTACGGCAACTGCCGCGCCGGCGAGGTGGAGAAGAACCTGGAGACCGTGGCCTGGCTGCCGAAGCGAACGAAGCAGCGCCTGCCGTTCAACAAGGTCAATGGGGCAGCGCGCGCGCTCGCCGCGGTGAGCGCCGAACTGGACGCATTGCCCGCCTCGTTCGATGTCTTCCTCTTTCCATCGGCCGGCACCTATAATTGCCGCGTCATCGCCGGCACCGATCGCGTGTCGGCACACGGCCACGCCATCGCCATCGACATCGCGCTGAAGCGCTCGCACTACTGGCGCAACGCGTCGGCGAGCAAGGACGGCGCCATCGCCTATAAGAATGAGATCCCCATGGAGATCGTGCGCATTTTCGAGAAGCACGGGTTCATCTGGGGCGGCCGCTGGTATCACTACGACACCATGCACTTCGAATACCGGCCGGAGCTCTTGGGCGTGCGCGGCGGCGGCGAGCGACGGTGAAGGCGGGTTGCGGCCCCTCCGGCCACCTGTTATATGCGCCGCTCCGGTGGCCTCTGGCCCCCGCGGATCCCGGCATTGGGGGATCGTCTAATGGTAGGACTGCAAACTCTGACTCTGCCTGTCTAGGTTCGAATCCTAGTCCCCCAGCCAAATAACTCATTCAAATCACTGGTGTTTTTTCCGAGCGAATTACCCGCTTACCCATCTCGCTTACCCATACCGGGGGGCTGCGGTCGGATGCGCCGGGCTGGCACGGCACATGATCGCGGCGGCGCCCCCGATCAGCCCGGCATCGTGCGTCGCTGGCGACGCTCGGGGTGCTGCGGCTCAAGTCGCTGAGTGGAGTTGAAAGGGCGCCCCGGCTTTTGAGAGGCGCCCTCTGTTGCAGACGCCCAGGCGAGGAAGCACCCTGTCATCTGGCCTCGTCGGTGTTCTCACTGGGTCACTTCCCGACTTGACCGGGCTTGTTGGCGGGAACCGTCCACAAAGCCCCGGGCTGCCCCCCAATGGTGCCTAGCGGATCCCGTGGCGCCCGTAGGCGCTCTGGCGGGCGCTTCCAGGAGTTGTCTGCTCTCTACATGTCAGAGCGTCTAAAGGCGGTCACCGCAGGACGCCGGTGGACGCATCGGCGTCTCGGGATGGCGCGTCGGCACCACCAACGCGTACTTGCCACTCGCTTCCGGTCGCGAACCGCTAGCGGACGTTGAGATTTAGCGCATGCAAGTTTGCGGGATCGGGGTTCGTATACAGAAGCCGACCTCGTGGCACCTTCATCCCTCGCCGTGACCTCGATGTCCGGTTCCTTCGAAAGCGGAAACGTCGAACGCTCGACTTTGATCGGCGACACGGATGCCACGTCACGCTATCGCCGACAAGGTACGGAAAAACCGCGCAAGCCGAAACCAAGATGTGCAATCAGGTGCGCGCCTCAGAGCGCGAGGATCGAGCGACCGGCTCTCTGGGCAGGAGCTGATCGCCGCTTCCGGTCATGGAGATAGGCCGCGAAGTCTTTCAAGCCGAGACAATTGAGGATCAGGCCGGGCGCAACGCCTCCCTTTCGCGCAAGGGAAACACCCCACCGCACCAGATCGATCTCGGAAGTCGAGTGCGCATCGGGATCGATGCTGAACATGCAGCCAAGCTCGATAGCGCGCTGATACCATCGCCAGTCAAGATCAAGCCGCCACGGGTTCGAATTGATCTCGACCGCGACGCCGTGCTTCGCGCAGGCCTTCAGGATTTTCTCGATATCGACCTCATAGCCCGGCCGCCGCAGCAGCTGACGCCCGGTCATATGCCCCAGGATCGTGACGAACGGATTGCTGACCGCCCGCAGAATGCGCTCGGTCTGCTTCGCGCGGTCCATGCGGAACTGCCCGTGCACGCTTGCGACGATGAAGTCGAAGCGGCGCAGGACTTCGTCGGGATAATCGAGTGAGCCGTCCGGCAGGATGTCGGACTCGATGCCCTTGAAGATGCGAAACTTGCCGCCGTAGCCCTTGTTGAGCCGGTCGATCTCTGCGTGCTGCCCGTCTATTTCCTCAACGCTGAGCCCGCCCGCGTAATGCGCCGTCTTGGAATGGTCGGTGACGCCGAAATACTGGTAGCCGCGCTTGCGCACGGCATCCGCCATGTCCTGCAGCGTGGCGACGCCGTCCGAGGCATCGGTATGCGCATGCAGGATGCCGTGAAGGTCCTTCGCCTCGACGAGCTTCGGCAGCTTTTTCGCGCGCGCGCGCTCGATTTCCCCGCGCCCTTCGCGCAGCTCGGGCGGGATGAACTGAAGGCCGAGCGCCTTGTAAATCTCCTCCTCGGTTTTCGAGGCGACGATCTTGCCGCCTTTCAGGAGCCCGTCTTCCGTCAGCTCCAGACCCTTCGCCTTCGCGACCTCTTCCAGTTCGCGAAGATGCTCCTCGGAGCCGGTGGCAAGCAGCAGGCTGATGCCAAACCGCTTCGCGTCGGTGAGGAAGATCGTGAACTCGCCGCGTCGCGAGCCGCTTCGGTCCGTCTTCCAGCGAAGCCGCCTGCGCGACCAGCGCGAGGTTGACGACCAGCTCGCTCCCCCGGCGAAAATCCCCTGCCGGTACGATTTTGGTAATCGCAAGGCCTGAGCGCTTCAGGCTGCCGGTGGCATTCGCGATCAGCTCTTCCGCGCGGTGCACGTGCCGCGCGCCTTGCGTGTCGCGCCTGATCGCGAGCCCCTGAAGTATCTTGCGCTGCAGCGCTGCGCCCAGGCCTTTGACGTCCTTGATCCGGTCTTCTTTCGCCGCCGCCTCAAGCTCATCCAGCGTCGAGATGCCGAGCTCCTTGTAGATCTTGATCACCTTCTCCGGCCGCAGGCCCGGGATCGACAGCATGTCGAGCACGCCGGCTTGTAGGCGACGCCGCCGAGCGCCACCCGCGCCGAGCGGACGATCTCGTCGGGGCCGTCGAGCTCGAGGCAGGCGGCGACCGAGACCAGCGCGAACTCGTACGACTCGCGGTCGCGCACCTTGAGGTAGTGCGAGCGGGCGGCGAACGGCGCGGCCGGGACCTCGACGCGCGACGATCAGCTCGCCGTGCTCGAGGACGGTCTCGCGGTCGGGCGTGTCGCCCGGCGGCAGGTACAGCTCGCCGATCGGGATCGCCCGCTCGCCGCTCGGGCGCGCGGGTGTGGACGACCGCGTCGAGCGCGACCAGCGCGACGGCCAGGTCGGAGGGGTGGACGGCGATGCAGGCGTCGCTGGCGCCGAAGATGGCGTGCAGGCGGTGCGGGCCGCTCAGGGCGGCGCAGCCCGGCGCCCGGGCACGCGCTTGTTGCAGGGGTACGAGGTCTCGCGGAAGTACGGGCAGCGGGTCCGCTGGAGCAGGTTGCCGCCCATCGTGCCCATGTTGCGGATCTGCGCCGAGGCCCCGCGCTCCAGCGCCTCGGACAGGACCGGGTACGCCTCGGCGGATCGCGGGGGTCGCGGCGACGTCGCTCATCCGGGCCAGCCCGCCCAGCCGCAGCCCGTCGGGCCGGACGTCGATCTCGGCGAGCGGCAGGGCGTTGATGTCGACGAGGCGGGTCGGCGCCTGGATGCCGATCTTCATCCAGTTGGCCAGCTCGGTGGCGCCGGCCACGAACGTGGCGCCGGGCTCGGCGGCGACCTGGGCGACGGCGGCGCCGACGTCGCTGGCGCGGGTGTAGGTGAACGGGTTCATGCCGGCTTGCCCTCCGGCGACCTGCTGGATCGCCGCGACGATGTTCGGGTAGGCGCCGCAGCGGCAGATGTTGCCGCTCATCCACTCGCGGATCTCGGCCTCGGAGCCGGTGTGGCCCTCGCTCGAGCAGCGCGACGGCCGAGATGATCTGGCCCGGGCGTGCAGTAGCCGCACTGGAAGGCGTCCTGCTCGATGAACGCGGCCTGGACCGGGTGGAGCTGATCGCCCTGCGGCCAGCCCCTCGATCGTGGTGATCTCGTGGCCCTGCTGCATGACCGCGAACGTGAGGCAGGCGTTGATCCGCCGCCCGTCCACCAGGACGGTGCAGGCGCCGCACTCGCCGCGGTCGCAGCCCTTCTTGGTGCCGAAGAGGCCGAGGTACTCGCGGAGCGCGTCGAGCAGCGTGGCGCGGGGATCGATCTGCAGCGCGTGCGGTCGACGCCGTTGACCCGCAGCGTCATCGTCATACCGTGCTCAACCGGGTCGGTTGGGAGCGGCAGGTGCTATCGCCATGCCAGCCTCCAATCGGACAATTTCAGCATAGCATCACCCGGGCGGTCCGGTATCCGCCACAGGAACGAGGGGTGCGGTTCAAAGTTCTGCATCAGGACGCGGTTTGGGCCTGCCGACCAGCCAGGAAGAGATGGCGCCAGGGATGCTGGGCGGTGGGGCGGCCATCGACCACGAGCTTGGCCCGAGGCGCCGGCCGTGGGCGACGGGGTAGGTGGCGAGCGGCCGAAGAGCACCACGGGGCGGATCAGTTCATAGCTGGTCTGCTCTGGCCAGGCCAGATACAGCTGGAGCTGGGTCCAATCCTCGGTTGGCTCACTGCGTGAGCGCTTGAATCTCGGCATGGCTGGCCCAAACGATCTGAGACCGTGATCCCGAGCACCTCGGAGCCACAGGGTACGTTTTCAGCCACGTTCACTGCCAGTATGTGTAGCCACTCCTGTGGCGAGGTCTCGACCGTTCCTCCAATCCCATTCTGATTCAGCCCTATCCCCTTGAGAGCAGGACCTAATTCACCTCTGCTACCAGAGGAATCGACCCATCCCGACCAGTTGGGCTCAACGAGACGGGCATGCAATTCTAGGTATTCCCACTTCTGCATGGTTCCCTCCTAGGGCTTGGGGCGCTTGAAGACGTAGAGGCTAGAGAACCGTCCTGCCTCGATTCCCGTTAGCTCCCACCCTTCTAGCCCAGCTTCAGCAAGAGCAGCCTCCAAGTACTGCTGTTCGCCTGACGCTAGCGACCTACCGTCCACGTTGATCACCCTAGGATTGGCATCGTTCCACTCGGAAATCAAGGTCTTATACTCCCACTGCTGCATGGCTCCACTCCTTGGGGCGCTTGAAGGTGTATGTCTGATTCTCAGCGGCTATCAGCTCCCAGCCTTCTGACCCTAGTCCATTGATTACCATCTCAAAGGTTGAGTAGCGGGGGACGAGAATTCCCGCGATCTTATCATTGTCTGTCTTGCGGATTGGGCCAGAAGTGAAATAGATACAAATGTATTCCCACTGCTGCATGACTGAAGCTCCTTTCACTCCAGAGAGGCAAGGATATAAAGCCAGCTGGGACGGTTCCTAGGCCAAAGGCCAAAGCTCCTAAGTTTGGCTCCTAAGCGCCATTGACAAGGAAGGTTCAAGGAGAGAATGTCAATGGCGCAAGCTTTATAAACCCCTGAAAGGGGTTCCTAAAACACTCATCCCTCTTTAGCCATCACCTGCGGCTTGAGTGGGTATAAAGTGTGTTTGAGTACTTTTTTTGGCATGCTGCAGCTTTATGGATGATTGTTCTAGAGTTGGGGAGCAACCGACGCGAAGCGAGGTGCGAAGCACCGTTCGGTTGCTCCCAACTCAGCTTCAACATGCGCCGAAGGCGTCTACCCTCCTTGCCTCAATCTGAAAGCTCCTAACCGTGGGAGCTGGAACTCCTACACCAGCTCCTACAGCTACCACCTGGCACTGAGTCAGTTTGGTGTTCGAGTAGCAAGCTTCCTCGCTTCAGCCTTGAGCCGTGCGAGGGAAGCCTTATAGTCTGGCGGCGGTTGGTATCGAGTCTTGTTCGTTCACCTGCTCTGTTCGATCTTCCGCATTTGGGGCGTCTGTACTCCCCTGCTCTTTCATCCCCAAAAGATCTCTCAGCACTTGAAAAATAGGGCATTCTATTTTTGAGTCCTAACTGGCCTGCTTCACCCTTGGCTGGCTTGTCTATCCTGTAATCCTTGGTGATGGCCTTGGCCTCGTACATCAGCTGAACAAAGGCAGTCTCAGACTGTCCTGAAGCCTGGTAGAGCCTGGCTGCTTGCCCACGGTTGGAATCAACCGCATCCTCATCGTAGAATTCTCGTGAGAAGTCAGTAATAAGCCAGGCAATCTGCTTAGGGGCTTTAGGAGACCTTCCCCTCCTCCTGTGGTCTCTGATTGCAGCTCCCGCGGTTGAGGCTGTCTCTGAGCCTGTTTTGGGCCTTCTAGGGGTAGTTTTTCGGCGGGTTGCGAGAATGTCACCCACTGAGGCTGGACCATTCTTAGAAGGTGACAGAGGTTGAGGTAAATCAATTCTCGGTTGTTCTGTTTCAGTTTGTGGTTCCGCCTTGTCACCTTCATTTTTGAAATTTTCGAACCTTTTCTTCGAAAAAGGTTGCAAGGTGGCGTTATGTAAAGTCGCAGGTTCGAGATGGTTCGAAGTTTCTGTATGTTGTCTTACTGTCTCTTGTAATACTGTTACTTGTGTGTCTCCCAGGGAGACACTCCCCTGTCTCTCTAGCGAGACACCCCGTGTCTCCCTGGGAGACACCCTCCTCGCAGGCTCTGAGCCTTCATCGGCAGCGATGCCATGCTCCTGGAAGTGCAGCCTGTAGGTGGTGGGAAGATCTCCACGCTGGGGATCGTAATTGCGGTGGGCCTCAAGGATCCCCTTCTCCTTCAAGCCCTGAAGAGCTCGGGCTGCCGCAGCCTTGGAGAGGCCCCCCATCGAGCACTCGACCGTCCTTGGTCTTGATCCCGTCCACCATCTGTTTCAGGCTAATATTGTCAGACTGGAGGTATACCCGTAAGTTGTGGAACGGCGGGCATGAAGAAGGCAGCGTATCCTTCAGGTTGAGAGACCTGGACCGGCCCGGAGGGGCCAGGAAGGACACGCTACCCATGGAGAGGATACCCGAGGGCACCGCGATGGCGACGGACGGCCGCGGCCGTCGTCGCGCTGAGCCTGGACGAGCTGGCGCGGGAGGGGGCGCGGCGGATGCTGCGTGGCGGCGCTCGAGGTCGAGGTGGCCGAGTACATCGGCGCGGCACGCGGAGGCGCGCGACGAGCGCGGGCACGCCGAGGTGGTGCGGAACGGCCATGGCCGAGCCGCGGAAGGTGACGCTCGGGGCCGGCACCATCGAGGTGCGGGCGCCGCGGGTGGACGATCGGCGGGTGGTCGACGGGCGAGCAGCAGACGTTCACGCAGTCGGATCCTGCCGCCGTACGTGCGGCGGTCGCCGAAGGTGGCCGAGGTGCTGCCGCTGCTGTACCTGCACGGGCTGTCGACCGGCGACTTCCGAGACGGCGCTCGGCGGCGCTGCTCGGCGAGGACGCGGCCGGGCTGTCGCCGACGGCGATCGCGCGGCTGGTCAAGGTCTGGGAGGCCGAGTACGCGGCGTTCCGGCGGCGGGACCTGGCGGACCGGGACTACGTCTACGTCTGGGCGGACGGGGTCCACTTCAACATCCGCCTCGAAGACGACCGGCTCTGCACGCTGGTCGTGATCGGGGCGCGGCCGGACGGGACGAAGGAGGTGATCGCGGTCGAGGATGGGTATCGGGAGAGCACCGAGAGCTGGCTGACGCTGCTGCGCGACCTGAAGCGGCGGGGGATGCGCGCCCCGGTCCTGGCGGTCGGCGGACCGCGCGCTCGGGTTCTGGGCGGCGGCCCGGGACGTCTGGCCCGAGACGCGGGGCGAGACCTGCTGGGTGCATCGGATCGCCAACGTGCTGGACAAGCTGCCCCAAGCGGCTCCAGCCGAAGGCCAAGCGGGCGCTGCACGCCATGATGTACGCCGAGAGCCGGGCCGCCTGCCTGGCCGAGATCGGCCGCCTTCGCGGCCGAGTACGCCGCCAAGTACCCCAAGGCGGTCGAGTCGCTCACGACCGACCAGGAGCGCCTGCTGACCCACTTCGCCTTCCCGGCCGAGCACTGGGGGCATCTGCGGACGACCAACCCGATCGAGTCGACGTTCGCGACCGTCAAGCTCCGCCAGCGGGTGACCAAGGGCGCCGGCTCGCGGACGGCCGGCCTGACCATGGCGTTCAAGCTGCTGACGATGGCCGAGCAGCGCTGGCGACGGCTGAACGCGCCGCACCTCGTCGCCCAGGTCCGGGCCGGCGTCCGCTTCCGCGACGGCCTCAGGTCGAGCGCGAGCACCACCACCGAGGCGATTCAGACGGCTGCCTGATCATGGCCCGTTCCACAACTCTTGACAATATCTCGAGTTCACCATCGAGAAGCTTGTCCCGGACCCAGCCCGCCTGACGAGGTGATTGGCGTTCACGCTCAGCAGGCGGTGGAGAAGCTGTGAAGGCGGTGCTGATCCACGCGTCGATTCATATCGCCGCACGCATGATCTCGTTGAACTGCTCGGACCTCCTGCGCGATCATGGCCGCTCGATCCCCCGGCAGCTCGATGAGGTCCGCCATCTGACGCCATTTGCCACGGCGTTCCGCTATGACGATCTGCCCGAAGAGCCCGAGAGCGATCTGATCGCGCCTGGGCGCTCGACTGCGTGCGCAGGACCCGCTCATGGGCTGAGTCCATCCTACGCGCGGCGTCGTCCTGAATTCCGGCCTGATAGACTTGCCTCGACCTGCGCCCGCCGCGCAGACGCGTCGCTACGATGGGGCGCTGGCCACGGGGGCGTGGAGGCGGGCTTCGAGGACCGCCACGGGGGCGTCCTTGCCTTTCAGCCAGACCTCGCCGACCGGGCGGAGCTCGATGCCGGTGACCGATTCGAGGTCGGCGATGGTTTCGGCGCCCACCAGGACCTGGCCCCGGGCGACGCCGCAGAGGCGGCTGGCCACGTTGAAGGTGTCGCCGATCACCGTGTAGTCCAGGTGCTGGGGCGAGCCGATGTTGCCGACGACCACCTCCCCGCGGTTGATCTCGACGCCCATGCCGACCGGCGGCTCCTTGCCCTTCGACCGCCAGACCTGCTCGAGCCGCTCGAACTCGGCCTGCATCGCGCAGCCGACCCGGAGCGCCCGCTCGGTGTCGTCCGGCCCATTCCCGGCGCCCGAAGACCGCCATCACCGCGTCGCCGATCAACTTCAGGACCGTGCCGCGCTCGCGCTGGACGGCCTCGATCATGACTGAGAAGTACTCGTTCAGGAACTCGACCACCTCGGTTGGGCTGAGTCGGCCGACATCGGGGTGAAGCGCGGATGTCCGAGAGCGAGACCGTCACCCGCATCTTCGAGACGCTCTGGAGGGTGCCGCCGCCCTCCTCGAACAGATGCTGGACGACGGACGGGCTGAAGTACCGTTGGAGGCGCTCGAGCTCGACGCCGCGGCTGACCGCGCGGTCGATGTACTGGCGTAGCTCGGCCAGGAGCTGGGCGAAGAGCGCGTCGAGGTCGTCCAGCTCGCGCGAACGGGACCAGTGCTCGAGCTTCGGCACCGGACGCTCCACCGCCTCGTAGAACAGCTTCAAGAAGCGGTTGAGCTGTCGCCGGAGGAACGACTTGAAGCAGGATGTAGTGGGGCAGGCCCGATGATCAGCACGCTGGCGAGCCCGACGAACACCCAGAAGGCGGCCCGGCTGGATCAGCGGGTCGCCGAACATCACGGCGGCGCCCACCGAGGTGATCGTCCCGCTGATCAGGCCGATCAGCAGCGTCAAGTAGAAGATGCGCCACTGGGGTGAGAGCAGCGTTTTCATCATCCCGCCTCCGCCATCTCCGCCGCCGCGGATTGGTCCAGTTACATCGCCGCCGAGCCTCGACTTCGCGCGCAACCTCAAGCGCCGGCCGCGCCGCCTCGGCAACGATTACCGTTCGCTGACAACGCCTACGAGCCGCATTATCATCCGGATCACGGTTCGTCACATTCCTGCCTCGTTCAAATTTCGCGCCACTGGGCCTCGGGGTCGGCGATGCCTTCGACCTCTGATCGGACCGGGGAGCTGCATCTGGCTGGCGGGCAGGAGTGGCAGCCAGATTTGCGACCTACCCGGGGTACGAAAGTGAGAATTGAGAATTGAGAATTCGGGCCGTTCCCGAATGCTCGATGCTCACTTCCTCACTCTCAATTCCGCCGAAGCCGCGCGGGCGGAAGCCGAGCAGGTCGCGCGTCTGCATGAGCGCCTTCACGGCCCCCAGCCCGTCTTCCACGGATCAGCTCGAGCAGCGCGCGTCGGTTCGCATCGTA
>CAWEWG010000005.1:0-215613 GCA_963812795.1 uncultured Alphaproteobacteria bacterium
AAGTCATTGCGCGACGCCAAGCCAGGATAAGATTTGACCCATTGCGGGTTGGACTCTTCGATCAAGTTTATCTTCCAGGAACGCAGATAGCGCTTCAGCGACTTCTCACGCTGAATTGCTTCCTCGATACTCTCGAACTCCTCGAACCACACCAACATCGTCACAGCGTACTTCGACGTGAAGCCAGAACCCTTGCCTGCGCGATGCAGCTCGGCGCGTCCTAGGATGTTGTTGGTGACGCCGATATACAGCGTGCCGCGCGGTCGGCTGGCGAGGATGTAGACCCAGTAGCGATGGAGCGTGCTCACCATGCGTCGGAGTGTGCGGCACGCTGGGTCCTCGGGACAAGCCCGAGGATGACATCCGTGTGGTGCGTCGCGCGCGAATTCTAGTCGTTTGACTGAGGCACACGATGGATCAGCCGCGGTGGCTTGCCGAGGCGTGGGCGGAGCTTGGCCAGCGCGAAGTTTCCGGTAGCGCCGACAACGCGCGCATCCGCGCCTTCTTCCGCGATGTCGGGCAGCCGGCGCGCCTGCACGACGAGGTGGCGTGGTGCGCGGCGTTTGTCGGCGCCTGTCTGGAACGCGCAAGCTACGCCTCGACGCGCTCGCTGATGGCGCGGTCGTATTTGCGCTGGGGTGCCGCCCTTGATGAGGGCCGCTTCGGCGCCGTCGCGGTCTTGAGTTGCGGCAGCGATCCCTCGGCCGGGCACGTTGGGTTTCTGCTCGGGGAGACCGACGGCCATGTCGTGCTGCTCGGCGGCAACCAGGGCGACGCGGTGAGCGTCGCGGCTTTCCCCAAGACGCGGCTGCTCGGCTTTCGCTGGCCGCAGGCGGAGCCAGCTTCGCAGTTCGACCCTTCGCTTCCGGCGCCAAAGAGTGACGCGATCGGCGTTACGCAGAACCGCCACGTTACGCCCGGCCAGGAGCTGCACCAGCGTGCACGACGACAGTTCCTCGCCTTCGACCTTCACCGTCGGCCCGGCGTCGCCATGATCGAGCCGCCCTTCGGGGCCGGCCGGTAGCGCTTCGAGCGTCACGCCCATTTTCGCCGGCGCCGTGGCCAGCGCTTTCAGCGCGTACCCCGTCGTTTCTCCGGGTCGACGCTGCGCGCTTCGATGTCACGCGCGCCATGCTTGCTGATCTCGGTGACGCGGAACAGGCGGACATCCTCCTCCGCATTCCCATCGATGCGCACCATATCGGCGGGCTCGAGCGCCAACAGGCTGGGCGGCAGCGCAAAGCTCGCCCGCTCGCGCGCCGCCCAGGCTTCGAACAGCCAGGTCTCGGCGATCGATTTGGCCTGCGAGCCGTCGAGCACCAGCGGCAGGTCCGCCTGGCTGACGCGGCCACTGGCGCCGGTGATGCGTCGCGCCTCGGCCACCGCCTGGCCGTAATCGCCGCTCGACGAAATGAAGCGCTGTTCGGCCAAGCGCTTGCGCATGTCCTGGAAATGGAAGGTGGCTTCACAGACGATCCGTACGATCCCGGCGGCCCGACCAATCGCGGCATCACGCTGAAGGTGTTCGCCGACTGGAAAGGCGTGCCGCTCAACGAGGCCAATCGCGCAGCGCTGAAGGCGGAGCTGCGCCGTATTCCCGAAACGGCGGTGCGTGACATCTACTTCGCGCGCTACTGGGCGCCGGCACATTGCGCCGAGCTGGCGGCGGCGCTCGCCTTCTTCCACTTCGACGCGGCGGTCAATCACGGCGTCACCGGCGCCATGCGCTTGCTCCAGCGCGCCATCGACACCGACGCCGATGGCGAGATCGGCCCCAACACGCGCGCCGCCATCGCACGGCTGCCAGTCGACGAGACGTTGCGGCGCTACGCCGAGACGCGACGCGCGCGCTATCGCGAGCTGCACCACTTCTGGCGCTTCGGGCGCGGATGGCTGGCGCGCGTCGACAAGACGCTGGCCCGTGCGGTGGAGATCGCGCGCAGCGATGCCGGCACAACTCAACATCCAGGCGACGAACAGAAAGGACCAACGCCCATGACAGAATTCCACCTCCGACCAGCAGGCAACCGCAAAGTGGTGGGGACAGTCGATCACCATCTGGGGCGCCATCATCACCGGCCTGTCGACGGTGCTGCCGGCGCTCGGCCCGGCCTTCGGCATTGACATCACCGGCGACCTGGTGCGCGAAGCCGGCGCGGGGATCGTGCAGACGGTGCAGGCGGTTGGCGGTCTCCTCGGCACGATCATGACCATCTACGGACGCATGCGCGCAACGCGACCGCTCGAGCAACGCTACATGCAACTGAAGGTGTGACGCGCGCACGGGCATCGTGCGCATTCATGGCGAGTTCAGGCGGCGCAACTTAAGAGAGCGGGAATGCTTCTGTCCTCCCCGCCCATGCGTCTCATCATCGTTTCGCTCGTTGCAGCTTCCGTCGCGCTCACTCCCGTCGGCGCGACGGATACCTGCATCGCCGATTGGTCGATCGCCGCGCCCATCGTGCATGCGCAGGGGCTGACGACGGTGGAGGCGTTGTCGCGCATCGCCGCCACGGAGCTTCCCGGCATCATCGTCAAGACGACGCTGTGCGAGGAAAACGGCGCGTTCGTCTATCGCATCCTCGTGCGCCAAGCCGGCGGCAAACTGACAGCGCGCACGGTCGACGCGCGTGCGCCGTTCGGCCGCTGACAATGTTTGCCACGCGGGTTCGCAATGCGGCTCGCATGTCCTAAGGTTGCGTCAAGCCCCGTTTCGAGGGCGCAACCAACGGAGGAGCGCAATGGCATACGTCGATGGGTTCGTGATAGCCGTGCCGAAGAAGAACCTCGCCGCCTACAAGAAGATCGCGCAACTGGCCGGCAAGGTCTGGATGGAGCATGGCGCCCTGGAGTTCAGGGAATGCGTCGCCGACGACGTCAAGGTCGGCAAGCTGACCTCGTTTCCACAGGCCGTGAAGCTGAAGCCAGGCGAGGTCGTCGTTTTCTCCTACATCGTCTACAAGAACCGCGCCACGCGCGACAAGGTCAACAAAAAGGTCATGGAGGACCCGCGGCTAAAGGCGATGATGCAGGGCAAGGAAATGCCCTTCGACGGCAAGCGCATGATCTACGGCGGCTTTGAGACGCTGGTCGAACTCAACGCCTGATCGGGGTGCTAGGATCGCGGCACCTGCATCGCTATAGTCCCTCGCAAGTCAACGATGCAGGTGAGGGACCGAGGCCGTGCGCGTCCTGGTGGTCGAGGATGACAAGGATCTGAACCGGCAGCTGGTGACGGCGCTGGGCGATGCCGGCTATGCGGTCGATACCGCGATGGACGGCGAGGAAGGCTTCTTCCTCGGCGAGACCGAGCCGTACGACCTCGTCATCCTCGATATCGGCCTCCCGAAAATGGACGGCATCTCCATCCTCGAGCAGTGGCGCCGCGCCGACCGCAAGATGCCGGTCATCATCCTCACGGCCCGCGACCGCTGGAGCGACAAGGTCTCCGGCATGGATGCGGGCGCCGACGACTATCTCGCCAAGCCCTTCCATATGGAGGAGCTGCTCGCCCGCGTGCGCGCGCAGGTGCGGCGCGCCTCCGGCCACGCCAAGAGCGAGATCGAGTGCGGGCCGCTGCGGCTCGACACCAAGACGGCGCGCGTCACCTGCAATGGCCAGCAGATCAAGCTCACCTCGCACGAGTACCGGCTGCTCGCCTACATGATGCACCACAACGGTCGCGTCGTGTCGCGCACCGAGCTGGTCGAGCATCTCTACGAGCAGGACTTCGATCGCGATTCGAACACCATCGAGGTGTTCATCGGCCGCCTGCGCAAGAAGATCCCCGTCGACGTCATCGAGACCGTGCGCGGCCTCGGCTATCGCCTGAGCGAAACGCCGACCCAGGCCTAACATGCGGTTCAACTCGCTCGCCTTCCGCCTGTTCGCCACCGCCGCGGCGTGGACGCTGCTGGTGTTGCCCATCGCCGGCTTCATCATCTACGGGCTCTATCGTGACGACGTGCAGGCGAGCTTCGATGGCCAGCTCCTGAAGCTCGTCAACGCCATCACTGTCGATAGCATGGGCTCGTCGGGCGATGCGCAGCCGCTGGCGCCCAGCAACCTCTACGAGCCGCTGTTCGAGGTGACGCACTCGGGCTGGTACTGGCAGATCACGCCGCTGGCACCGGCCAACGGGCGCAAGCTGGTGTCGCCGTCGCTCGCCACCGGCTCCCTGCCGTCCCCCGCCGCGAAGAAGGTGGAGCCCGATGAAAGCGGCGCGCGCTGGCTGAACGTGAAGGGGCCCAAGGACGAGCCGCTGCGCATCGTCGAGGTGATCGACACCCTCGGGCACGAGCCGGGCAAGCCGAGCTATTCGGTGGTCGTCGCCGGCCCGCAGGACTGGCTCGACCACCTCGTGGCCAACTTCCGCTATCGGCTGACCACCGCCCTGGCCCTGGCGGGCCTCGGCCTCGTCGCCGTGACGCTGTTCCAGGTGCGCTTCGGTCTGTTGCCGTTGCGGCAGATCGAGCGTGGCCTTGCCGGCATCCGCTCGGGCACGTCGACCACCCTGGAAGGCGATCTCCCGGCCGAGATCGAGCCGCTGCAATCCGAGCTCAACGCGCTGATCCGCTCCAACCAGGCGATCGTTGACCGCGCGCGCACGCAGGTCGGCAATCTGGCGCACGCCTTGAAGACGCCGCTCGCCGTCATCAGCAACGAGGCGCGCGGCGACAAGAGCGGTCTTGGCGACAAGGTGATCGAGCAGGCCGAGATCATGCGCCAGTCGATGTCGCGCTATCTCGATCGCGCGCGCATGGCGGCGCGCGTCGGTGTCATCGGCCGGGTGACGCCGGTCGCTCCCGTCATCGAGCCGTTGGTGCGCACGCTGCAGCGCATCCATCAGGATAAGGGCGTTGTCATCACCGTCGAGTGCCCGGCAGATGCGCGCTTCTCCGGCGAGAAGCAGGATCTGGAAGAGATCCTTGGCAACCTACTCGACAACGCCTGCAAGTGGGCGCTACGCGAGGTGACGCTCACCGTCGAGGTGCCGCCGTCGACCAGCCGCGCGCGCAACCGCCGCCTGTCCGTCACGGTCGCCGACGACGGTCCGGGATTGAACGACGAGCAACGCGCCCGCATCGGCAAGCGAGGGTTGCGTCTCGACGAGACTAAGCCCGGCTCCGGCCTCGGCCTGTCAATTGTTTTGGAGCTGGTGCAATCCTACGGCGGCACCTGGGAACTAGCGCACGCCAAAGAGGGGGGTCTGGCAGTTCATTTGAACCTGCCGGCGGGCTAACATCTGTCCGGCGCGATTCGCCGTAAAGCGGCCGGTATTCGGTCACGGCCGGCGCACATTCGTTGCCTAGTCGGTTACACTGTGTTCGAAATCACATGGGCGCGCGGTCGGCGTCCATGCGTAGCATGGCTCCGCCATGCGACCGTCTTCGGGGAGACACTCGCCATGCGCAAGGCATGTATCCTGGCCATCGCGCTCATTCCGGCGCTGTTGCCTGCTTGCAGCGGTGATACCGCCAACCAGGACACCGGCCTTATCGTCGGCGGCGTCGCCGGCGGCATCCTCGGCAACCAAGTGGGTAAAGGCTCCGGCAACGTGCTGGCGACTGTGGCCGGCGCCGTGGTCGGCGGCATCGTCGGCAGTGAGATCGGCCGCTCCATGGACGAGCAGGACCGCCGCTATGCCGAGCGGGCCGAGTTCGCCGCGCTCGAGGAAGGCGAAACCGATCGCCCGCGCCGCTGGCGCAACCCGGATAACGGCCGCTACGGGGATGTCGTCCCGGGCCGGCCGTACAAGCGCAGCAACGTCGATTGCCGCGACTACACGCACACCGTCTATATAGATGGGCGTCCGCGGACGATGCGTGGCACCGCCTGCCGCAACCCCGACGGGACTTGGCGCAACGTCGCCTGAGGCGACGGCGCATCCTCGCCTGACCGGGGCAGGACGCTGCCACAAGCGTCATCCTCGGCTTTATGCCGAGGACCCAACTCTCCGCTGGCTCCCACGCCTGCTGGATACACATCCACGCCGGAGATTGCCGGACCCTGGGTCCTCGGGACAAGCCCGAGGATGACAGCGAGGCAGCCGTTGCTCAATTAACCCCGCACCCACCTTGCACTGCGGCAGAAACCTTGCCGCGGGCGGCGAGGCTTGTCAGCCGCGCATGCGAGCCCTATTCCAGCCGCTCGGTGAGGCTTGGATAACGGCATGCTCCTGTGGATCGGTTTTGCAGTGCTGGCGGCGGCCGTCGTGTGGGCGGTGACGCGCCCATTGCTGGCGAACGATAGCGGCGCGGCTGCGGCCAACGATTCCGAGCTCGCCGTCTATCGCGATCAGCTCGCCGAGATCGAGACCGAGCGCGCGCAGGGCCTGCTCGGTGGTAACGAAGCCGAAGGTGCCCGGGTCGAGCTCGCCCGCCGTCTCATTCATCGCACGCAAGTAAAGCAGCGCAGCGATGGGGCCGCCCGCTCCGGCGTCGCGCGCGCACGCCAGGCCGCCATGTATGCCGCCGCGGCGCTGCCGGTCATTGGCATAGCGCTGTATCTCGCGGTCGGCTCGCCGCAACTCGCTTCCCGCCCCTACGCCACCCGCCTCGATACGCCGACCGACCAGGCGACCGCCGCCGATCTCGTGGCGCGAGTCGAGGCGCACCTGCGTGCCAATCCCGAGGACGGTCGCGGCTGGGACGTTCTGGCGCCGGTCTATTTGCGGATGGGCGACTACACGCAGGCGGCCGACGCCTTCCAGAAGGCGGCGCGGCTGCTCGGCGAATCTCCGCGGCGTCTCGGCGGCTACGCGCGCGCGCTGATCATGCTGCAGAACGGTGTCGTCAACGAGCCGGCGCGGCAAGCTTACAGCCGCCTGCTGAGCCTCGAGCCGCAATCGCTCGAGCCCAAGGTGTGGCTTGCGATCGCGCGCGAGCAGGACGGCGACCTCAAGGGCGCGCAATCGGAGTACCGCACGCTGCTGGTCGGCGCCCAAGAGCCGTGGAAGGGATTGCTCGAAGTGCGATTGCAGGCGGTGACGGAGCGGCTCGGCGGACCTGCCGCACCGCTGCAAAACGCGCCGAAGGATGCTCCCGCCGCCGCTGCCGCCGCAGGCGATCCGGCGCAAATGTCCCCGGCCGATCGCGACAAGTTCATCAACCAGATGGTCGAGGGGCTCGCTGCGCGCCTCAAGGAGAACGGCAAGGATCTCGAGGGCTGGATGCGGCTGTTGCGCTCTTACATGGTGCTCGGCCGCCGCGACGAGGCCGTTGCCGCGCTTTCCAGCGCGCGCGGTCAATTCACGGGCGACGAAAAATCGCTGGCCGAGCTGAACGTTCTGGCGGAAAGCTTGGGGCTGGGCTCATGAGGCGGCGCGCAAAGGAAGCGGCATGACGCGAAAGCAGAGGCGTGGCGTTCTGATCGGCGTTGGCGTGGCGGTGCTCACGCTGGCCGTCGGCCTCGTGCTCTTCGCCCTGCGCGAATTCGATCGTCTTCTTCCACACGCCCAGCGATCTTTCCGAAAAGCCGATCGCCAGCGGCCAGCGCTTCCGTCTCGGCGGCCTCGTCGCCGAAGGCTCGGTGAAGCGCGGCGGCGGCACCAAGGTCGAGTTCACCGTCACCGATACGCTGAAGGCGGTGCCGGTTTCCTACGAGGGCGTGCTGCCCGACCTCTTCAAGGAAGGGCAGGGCGTCATCGCCGAGGGGAAGCTCACGCCCGAGGGCACCTTCATCGCCGACAGCGTGCTCGCCAAGCACGATGAGAATTACATGCCGCCGGAAGTGGCCAAGGCGCTCGAGGCGAAAGGCGTGAAGCTCGGCAAAGGCGCGCCGCATCCCGCAGGCGACGCAATGACGAATTCCGCGTCGGACGGAGTGCCACGCCCTCGATGAGGTTGAGCTGGTGGTGACATCTTCGCGCTGATCCTGGCGCTCCTCGCGGGATCGCCGTCTGTCGCAGAGCGGTCAGTGCCGTTGCGCTTGGGCATTTCGCGCTGATCTGGCGCTCTCGTCGCCGTCTTCCAGATGGTGGTGCCGGCGTGGGGCGCCGGATACGCGACGCGCGCATGATGGCCGTGGCCGATCCCGCCGCCCTCTGTCAGTTCGGCCTCATCGGACTATCCTTCCTGGCGCTGACGCACGCGTACGTGACGTCCGACTTCACCGTCGCCAACGTCGTCTCCAACTCGCATTCGACCAAGCCGCTGCTCTATCGCATCTCCGGCGTGTGGGGGAACCACGAAGGCTCGATGGTGCTGTGGGTGATGATCCTGGCGCTGTTCGGCGCCGCGGTCGCCGCTTTCGGCCGCAACCTGCCGCTCACCCTCAAGGCCAACGTGCTCGCCGTGCAATCGTCGATTGCCGTGGCCTTCCTGCTGTTCATTCTGCTGACGTCTAATCCATTCCTGCGCATGAACCCGTCGCCCGCCGACGGCAGCGGCCTCAATCCGATCCTGCAGGATCCGGCGCTCGCCTTCCATCCGCCGTTTCTCTACACGGGCTACGTCGGCTTCTCGATCGCCTTCTCGTTCGCCATCGCCGCGCTGATCGAAGGACGCATCGACGCCGCCTGGGCGCGCTGGGTGCGGCCATGGACGCTCGCCGCCTGGATGTGCCTCACCATCGGCATCGCCATGGGCTCGTGGTGGGCCTACTACGAGCTCGGCTGGGGCGGCTGGTGGTTCTGGGATCCGGTCGAGAACGCCTCGTTCATGCCCTGGCTGGCCGGCACGGCGCTGCTGCATTCGGCACTCGTCATGGAGAAGCGCGACGCGCTGAAGGTGTGGACGGTGCTGCTCGCCATCCTCACCTTCTCGCTGTCGCTGATGGGCACCTTCCTCGTGCGCTCGGGCGTGCTCACCTCGGTGCACGCGTTCGCCGTCGATCCGCAGCGCGGCATTTTCATCCTCGCCATCATGACGATCTTCACCGGCGGCGGCCTTGCGCTGTTTGCCTGGCGCGCGCGCGATCTGCGCCAGGGCGGCATCTTCGCGCCGATCAGCCGCGAGGGCGCCCTCGTTCTCAACAACATCCTGCTGACGACGGCGTGCGCCACCGTGCTGGTCGGCACCCTCTATCCGCTGCTGCTCGAATCGCTCACCGGCGACAAGATCTCCGTCGGTCCGCCGTACTTCGATTGGACGTTCGGACCGCTGATGGTGCCGCTGCTGCTGGCGCTGCCGTTCGGGCCGTTCCTCGCCTGGAAGCGCGGCGACGTGCTGGGCGCCGCGCAGCGGCTGATGTTCGCCGCCATGCTGGCCGTCGTCGTCATGGTGCTGGCGCTGGCCGTCTATCACCGCGGTCCCTGGCTGGCGCCGTTCGGCCTCGCGCTCGGCGTTTTCGTCATGGCCGGCGCCGTGTCGGATCTCGCCTGGCGCATACGCCTCGGCAGCGTGCCGCTGGCGGAAGCCTGGCGCCGCTTCGTCAATCTGCCGCGTTCGGCCATCGGCTCGCCGCTGGCGCACTTCGGTATCGGCATGCTGGTCGTCGGCGTCGTCGCCACCAGCGCCTACCGCGAAGAACGCATCGTCATCATGAAGCCGGGCGAACAGCTCGCGCTTGCCGGCTATGACCTCACCTTCAAAGGCGTGGCTCCGGCGACTGGCCCCAACTATCGCGAGGAGGTCGCCGTGTTCGACGTGGCGCGCGGCGGCGCGCCGATTGCGCGTCTCGAGCCGTCGCGGCGCATCTACGACATGCCGCCGGAGCCGACCACCGAGGCCGGCATCCATGTCGCCTGGCGCGGCGATCTCTACGTGGTGCTGGGCGACAAGCAGACCGCCGGCGGCTACGCGGTACGCGTCTACTTCAATCCCCTGGTGCGGTTCATCTGGCTCGGCGCCGTCGTCATGTTCCTGGCCGGCGCGGTGTCGCTGTCGGATCGCCGCCTGCGCGTCGGCGCTCCGGGACGCGCCCGCCGCATCGCCGCGGCTCCCGCCGAATGATCCGTATCGCCACCATCGCTGCGTGTCTCGCGCTGGTCTTGAGTGCGGCGGCGCTGGCGGTGGAACCGGACGAGATCCTTCCCGACCCGGCGCTGGAAGCGCGGGCGCGCTCCATCTCGGCGGGTTTGCGCTGCCTCGTCTGCCAGAACCAATCCATCGACGACAGCAACGCGCCGCTGGCACGCGATCTGCGCCTTCTGGTGCGCGAGCGGCTGAAGGCCGGCGACAGCGACGCGCAGGTGATGCGCTTCGTCGAGGATCGCTACGGCGAGTTCGTGCTCCTCAACCCGCCGCTCTCGTGGCGCACCCTCCTCTTGTGGCTGGCTCCTCTCGTGGCGCTGCTTGCTGCAATCTGGACGACCGCACGCGCCTGGCGGCGGCGGCAGCCGCTGGCAACGGGCGCCGGCGTCACGCCGCTCTCGGCCGACGAGGAGGACAGGCTGCGCGCCATCCTCGCCGAGAACGAGGGCGAGCCGCCGGTGCGCGACTAGCGCGCAACGACTAGCGCCTGGATGCCGAGGTCGGAACGCCGCGCGCCTCGATCTTGCCGGTCACGATCTGGCTTTCGCCGGTCAGCGTCTCCAGCAGCAGGCGCGTCGCCAGCCCCGATGCGGGCATGCGCGAGGCGCGCTCGAAGCCTTCGATGGCGACCTTCAAGCCGGGGCCGTAGCGTCCGTCGCGCGGGCCGGCGTAGAGGCCGCGCGCCGCCAGCGCGTCCTGCAAGCGGCGAACGTCCTTACGGCTCATCAGTGTCTCGGCCTTGAGGAACGCCTCGAGCGCGGGGGCGAAGGCGAGGGCGTTGACGCCGGTATTGGCGACGTCATCCGACTTGAAGCGGTGCAGGACTTCGCCGTTGAGCATGATCACCTTCGACTGCACGTAGGTGCCGACGTTGATGCCGACGACCTCAGGGCCATGCGGCCCATCGACGAGCAGCGGCGAGCCCGAGGAGGCGGCGCCCGTGTCGCAGGTGTGCAGCAGCAGCTGGTCGGGATCGGCGAAATCGCGGCGGATCGTCGACCAATCGGCATCGTCGAAATCGCGCCGCACGCCGCAGCCGGTGCTGAGCATGGGCTGCCACTTCGGCAGGTCGCGATGGTAGGCGAGATTGTAGACCTGCCCTTGCGCCGAAAGCTTGATGACTTCGGCTACTGGCTTTGGGCTGACCTTGAACACACCGGCGCTGCAGACGGGCTTTGCCAAGCGGACGATGGCCCAATCGCGTGTCGCGTCGATCGGCGGGTGGACGTTGAGGCGAGTCGATCCGGAGATGACGTTCGGCTCGGGAGCGCCTTCGGCGGCGCCGGCGATCGGCACGCCCTCGGTGGTGCCATGCAACTTGAACGACAGCTCCGACAGGCGCAGCGGCTTCTCGCCCTTGGTGCGGTAGAGGCAGTGGGAAGCGGTCGCGACTGTGTCGGGAGCAAGGCAAAACGCCGTGCACACCGAATGTGAGCGGGAATCGTAGAATACCCCCAGCTTGGTGCCGGCCTGGCCCATGCTCTGGGGCAGCGGCACCCGTTGGTCGGTCCCGAAAACGGACGCTAGGGCCGGGGCTGTCCCGAGGCAGACCAAAAGCCCCAAAATAGGCGGGGCCGGTACTGCTTTCAGGGCTTTAACGAGGGGTCGTGCTACGCGCTTCATACGCTACTGCCTCGATCCGGGCATGGTGAACGCCCCCTTTATTACCAACTGTTAAGGCAATCGAAAGGCTGCCGTAATCCCGATCTCGCTAGGCCTCGTAGCGAAGAGATTTCCCTACTTCGCAATGGAGGTTCGTGCGCATGCCCACCCAACCCAGCTCGCCCGAGGTCGTAGCAAAGAGCGGGCCAAAGAAATCAACCGCCCGCGATTTGCGGCGCCTCGCTGCCGCAGCCGTGGTCGGAGCCGGATTGGTGGGCATCGGCCTTGCCGACTACTCGGCGCCGGCCGTTGCCCAGTTCAAGCCGGGCACCCCCGCCGAGACGCTGTCGTTCGCCGACATCGTCGACCGCGTGAAACCCGCCGTCGTATCGATCTCGACGACCAACGAGGTGAAGGTCGCCGACCGCGGCAACCGCAGTCCTGGTGCTGGCCCCGGCGCCCCTGGAGCCGGCCCGGGTGGACGCCCGTTCGAGGGCATTCCCGGCCTGCCCGACGACCATCCGCTGAACGAGTTCTTCAAGAACATGCCGGGCGGTCCCGGCGGCGGTGGCGGCAACCCGATGCAGCAGCGTCCGCGTCAGGCGGCCGGCTCCGGCTTCGTCGTTTCGGCTGACGGCTACATCGTCACCAACAATCACGTCGTCGACGGCGCCACCAAGGTGAAGGTGAGCTTCGACGATCAGGAAGAGATCGACGCCAAGATCGTCGGCACCGACTCGCGCACCGATCTGGCACTGCTGAAGATCGAGCCGAAGAAGCCGCTGACCGTCCTCAAGTTCGCGCAGAAGAACCCGCGCGTCGGCGAATGGGTGCTGGCGGTCGGCAATCCGTTCGGCCTCGGCGGCACGGTCACCGCCGGCATCGTGTCGGCGCTCGCCCGTAACATCGGCGGCCCGTACGACTACATGCAGATCGACGCTGCCGTGAACCACGGCAACTCCGGCGGCCCGACCTTCAACCTCGAAGGCGACGTCGTCGGCGTCAACACGGCGATCTACAGCCCCACCGGCGGCAACGTCGGCATCGCCTTCGCGGTGCCTTCCGACACCGTCAAGCGCGTCGTCGAGCAGCTCGAGAAGGGCGGCACGGTCAGCCGCGGCTGGCTGGGCGTCAAGATCCAGAACATCGACAAGGATCTTGCCGGCAGCCTCGGCCTGAAGGAGCCGAAGGGCGCCATCATCAGCGAAGTGATGGCCAATGGCCCGGCGGCCGGTTCGGGCCTCAAGGTCGAGGACGCGATCCTGTCGATCGATAGCAAGCCGATCGAGGACAGCCGCGATCTCGCCCGCACCATCGCCGACCTGCCGGCCCAGTCGACGGTCGACGTGAAGGTGTGGCGCAACAAGGCCGAGCAGACGGTCAAGGTGAAGCTCGGTACGTACCCGAACACCGCGGAGGCGTCCGAAGGCGCCACTGAGCCCGAGGAGCCGAAGGATCTGGGCGGCAACGTCGACCTGAAGCAGCTCGGCCTCAGCGTCAAGCAGGGCCCCGGCAAGGACGGCGTCGTCATCTCCGACGTCGATCCGAACTCGGACGCAGCCATGAAGGGCATCAAGGAGGGCGACATCGTCCTCAAGGCGGGCAACGAGACCGTTTCCTCGCCGCAGGATGTCGCCAAGGCCGTGAAGAAGGCGCAGGACGAGGGCGCGCCCGCCGTCATGTTCCACATCAAGCGCAGCGGCGACCAGACGGTGCTGGTGGCCATCCCGCTCAACAAGAGCTGAGCCGGGATCACGAGGTCTGAAGTCATGGCGGCTCGCACCCTCCTTTCGAGAGTGCGGGCCGCCTCGACGTTCGGACTAGCGCGGGGCACAATGCGAATCGGGGCTAGTGTGATGATCGAGAAATTCGCCGTCATCAGCGGCGAGATACCAAGCGAATTTCTCGATCTGAATCACACTAGCAAGTTTATGCTTCTAGTGCCCCTCATGATTCCGAAGTTCGCTCCAGGTCCAAGTAGCGAACTCCGGCGAACTTCGGAATCGGGGCACTAGAGCTTCGAGAACGACTAGAGCGGTGAAGAAATGCACGTGCTGGTGGTCGAGGACGACCGGGAAACCGCCCACTTCCTGCAGAAGGCGCTGAAGGAAAGCGGCCATGGCGCCGATCTTGCCGAGGACGGCGAGACGGGCCAGTCGCTGGCCGAACAGGGTGTCTACGACGTGCTCATCGTCGACCGCATGCTGCCGCGCCTCGACGGGCTGTCGATGATCCGCGAATTGCGCAACAGGGGTGTGCGCACGCCGGTGCTCATTCTTTCCGCGCTGGGCGAGGTCGACGACCGGGTGAAAGGCCTGCGCGCCGGCGGCGACGACTATCTGACGAAGCCCTACGCCTATTCGGAGCTGCTCGCGCGTGTCGAAGCGCTGGCCCGCCGCGCGGTGCCCGAGGAGCAGGAGACGCGCTACGTCGTCGACGGCCTGGTGCTCGACCGCCTGTCGCACCGCGTCACGCGCGACGGCGAAGCCATTCAGTTGCAGCCGCGCGAATACCGGCTGCTCGAGTATCTCATGAAGCATGCCGGGCAGGTGGTGACGCGCACCATGCTGCTCGAGCACGTCTGGGACTATCACTTCGATCCGCAGACCAACGTCATCGACGTGCACGTGTCGCGGCTGCGCGCCAAGATAGACAAGAACTTCGACAAGCCCTTGCTGCATACCGTGCGTGGGGCTGGATATACGATCCGCGATGGCCCTGCCTGATCGCCTCGCCCGCGCGGTTTCGACCACCGCCTTCCGCATGGCCGCGGTCACGGCGGCCGCGTATCTGGCGTTCGCCGGGATCGCCGTCGGGCTGTTGCTGTGGCAAACCAACCGCGTCTTGACGAACGAGGTGCTGGCGACGCTGCACGCCGAAGCCGAGGTGCTGAAGGCGGAAGCGCAGGCGGGCGACAAGGCGGCGCTGGTGCGGGCTGTCGAGGCGCGCAGCCGTCCGGGTGGACCTGGCCTCTATTATCTCGGCGATGCCTCGGGCACGAAGTTGGCCGGCAACCTAAGCCGGCTGCCGCCCGAGATTCTCGGGAGTGCCGGCGGTGGCGTATTTCGCTATGCGCCGGATGCTCGCGGCGGCGGCGAGCGGCTAGCCGCTGCCATTCCGGTTGCCCTGCCCGATGGCGAGCAGCTTATCGTCGGCCGTGACGTCGACGAGCAGCGCCGGTTCGCCAGCGAGATGGGCACGGTCTACTTCCTCGCCCTCGTCGTCTTGACGCTCGGCGGCCTCATCGCCGGTTTCGCCGTCAGCCGCGTCGCCTTGAAGCGCATCGAGACCGTCAACGTCGCCGCGCGCTCGATCATGGCCGGCGACATGACGCGCCGCATTGCCGTAACCGGCGCCGGCGACGAGTTCGATGTGCTGGCGACCAACCTCAACGCCATGCTCGAGCGCATCGAGGCGCTGATGAGCGGCCTGCGCGAAGTTTCCGATAACATCGCCCACGATCTGAAGACGCCATTGTCGCGCCTGCGCAACTCGGCCGAGGCGGCACTGCGCGAGACGGGGGCGGACGCCTACCGCGAGGGCCTGGAGCACACGATCGAGAAGGCCGACGAGCTGATCAAGACGTTCAACAGTCTTTTGCTCGTCGCTCGCCTGGAAGCCGGCGCGCTGGAGGAGAACGCCGAGCGTTTCGACGTCGGGCGCGCGGTGCGCGACGTCGCCGAGCTGTACGAGCCCGTCGCCGAGGAGCGCGGCATGGGGCTCGCGGTCAACGTGAAGTCGGGCCCGCAGCTCACCGGCAACCAGCAGCTCGTCGTCCAGGCGGTCGCCAACCTCATCGAGAACGCCATCAAGTATTCCGGCAAGCCGAGCGATGCCGGCAGCGGCGCGGCGATATCCATCGACCTCGCCGAGTTGCCCGATGCCATCGAGATCGCCGTCGCCGACAACGGGCCGGGCATCGCGCCGGAAGACCGCGCGCGCGTCTTGAAGCGCTTCGTGCGCCTCGAAAAGAGCCGAACCGAACCCGGGACAGGCCTCGGCCTTAGCCTGGTGCAAGCGGTGGCGCGTCTGCACGGCGGCTCGGTTCGGCTGGAGGACAATCGGCCGGGCCTGCGCGTGGTGCTGACGCTTCCGAAGCGTGAAGATGACCGGTAAGCCTCGCGCATCTTGCAGAACCAGCCTGCTTCTCCCTCCCCCTTGACGGGGGAGGGGCGGGGTGGGGGTGGTGCACTACCTTAGATGTTGTGGACACCCCCCTCCCCAACCCTCCCCCACAAGGGGGGAGGGAGCCGCGCGAGTTTCGCGTCAGCTGGCGAGGCTCTAAGACAACCTCGGTTGGCGCGACGATAGGGGCGATCGGGAGCATGGCGAACAAGGAGACATCTGGACTGCGACCGTTGATCGAGCGCATGGGCGAGGCGCCTATTGCTGGCGATGACGCGCGGGCGGGGGAGGCAGTGTCGGCGCTGCAGGAGCGCGCCAAATCCGACTCCAATCTTGCGCCGCTCAGTGCGGCCTTGGAGCATCCCCGCGCTGCGGCGCTGCTGGCCGGCATCTTCGCCGGCTCAACGTTCCTTACCGGCCTGATCGAGCGCGATCCCGTACGTTTGCAGCGCATCCTGACGACGGCGCCGGAAGCGCGCCTGCGGGAGCTGAAGGAGGAGCTGACGGACACGCTCGCCCTTGCCGGGGCGCGCGCTGACGTCATGCGCGCGTTACGCCAATTCAAGAGCGAGGTGGCGCTGCTGACGGCGCTCGCCGATCTCGCCGGCGTGTGGCCGGTGCTCACGGTGACCGCCGCGTTGACCGAGTGCGCCGACGCGGCGCTCAATGCCGCCGTCGACTTCCTGTTCCGCGAGGCGGTGGCGCGCGGCCAGTGGATGCCCGCAGCCGACGGCAGCGTCGCGCCCCGAGGCTACATCGTTCTCGCCATGGGCAAGTACGGCTCGGGCGAGCTCAACTATTCGAGCGACATCGACCTCATCGTCTTTTACGAGCGCGAGCTGATCCGCCCCGCTCCAGGGATCGAGCCGCAGGGCTTCTTCGTGCGCCTGACGCGCGACCTCGTGCAGATGATGTCGGAACGCACCGGCGACGGCTACGTCTTCCGTACCGACCTGCGGCTGCGCCCGGACGCCGGCGCCACGCAAATCGCGTTGTCGACCACGGCGGCGCTCATCTACTACGAGAGCTTCGGGCAGAACTGGGAACGCGCGGCGCTCATCAAGGCGCGTGCCTGCGCCGGCGACATCGCCGCGGGCGAGGCGCTGCTGGACGAGCTGGCGCCGTTCATCTGGCGCAAGTATCTCGACTATGCGGCCATCGCCGACGTGCACGCGATGAAGCGGCAGATTTTCGCCCATCGCGGCTTCGGACGCATCGCCGTCGCCGGCCACAACATCAAGCTCGGGCGCGGCGGCATCCGCGAGATCGAGTTCTTCGTGCAGACGCAGCAGCTCATCGCCGGCGGCCGGCAGGTGGAGCTGCGCTCGCGGCGCACGCTCGACGCCTTGACGAAGCTCGCCGAGCGCGGATGGATCAAGGCGGCCGTCGTCACCGAGCTGAGCGAAGCCTATCTCTATCTGCGATGCATCGAGCATCGCCTGCAAATGGTCGCCGACGAGCAGACGCACGAGGTGCCGGACGATCCGGCGGCGCTCGAAACCTTCGCCCGGTTTTGCGGTTATCCCGGCACGGAAGCTTTCGCGCGCGCGCTGACGGCGCGGCTCGAGACGGTGCAGAAGCATTACGCGGCGCTGTTCGAGGATGCGCCCGAGCTGACCCCGGGAAGCGTCAACATGGTGTTCGCTGGTGAGAAGGACGATCCGGGAACCGTCGCCGCCCTGCAGGCGATGGGCTTCTCGCAGCCGTCGGAGGTGCTGGCAATCATCCGCGGCTGGCACCACGGGCGCTATCCGGCCGTACGCTCCCCCCGCGCACGCGAGCGGCTGACCGAAGTGCAGCCGCTGCTGGTCGCCGCGCTCGCCGACACCGCCGATCCCGACCGGGCATTGGCGAGCTTCGACCGCTTCATCGCCGAGCTGCCGGCCGGTGTGCAGTTGTTCTCGCTGTTGCGGGCCAACCCGGGGCTGTTGCGGTTGCTCGCCGATATCATGGGCACCGCCCCGCGGCTGTCGCGCATCCTGTCGCGCCGCCGCCGGCTGCTCGATGCGGTGCTCGACCCGCGCACGCTCGGCATGCTGCCGACGGCGGAGGAACTCGACCGCATCATCGCCACCGAGATCGGCGAGGGCGAGCACGACATCCAGTACATCCTCGACCGCGCGCGCGTCGTCGGCAGCGAGCAGCAGTTCCTCATCGGCGTGCGCGTGCTGTCGGGGGCCATCAAGGCGAACCAGGCGGGCGGCGCCTATGCGTTGCTCGCCGAGCGCCTGATCAACGCGCTGAAGGGGGCCGTCGAGCGCGAGCTCGTGCGCGCGCATGGGCAGGTGCCCGGCGGCGGTGCCGCGGTTCTCGCCATGGGCAAGCTTGGTGGGCGCGAGCTGACCGCCTCATCCGACATCGACATCATCCTCATCTACGACTTCGACGAGGCGGCGACGCAGTCGAATGGCACGCGCCCGCTGGCCCCGCAGCAGTTCTATGCGCGCCTGACGCAACGGCTGATCACGGCCCTATCGGCGGCGACTGCCGAGGGCGCGCTGTACGAGGTCGACATGCGGCTGCGGCCATCCGGGCAGCAGGGCCCGGTGGCGACGCAACTTAAGTCGTTCGTCGAATATCAGACAGGTACGGCCTGGACGTGGGAGCGCATGGCGCTGACGCGCGCCCGCGCCATCTGCGGACCGCCCGAATTGCGCGCGCGCGTCGATGAGGCGGTGCGCACCTCGCTGCTGTGGCCGCGCGACAAGGCAAAGATCGGCGCCGATGTCATCGACATGCGCGCGCGCATCGCCAAGGAGAAAGGGACCGACGACGTCTGGGACCTGAAGCAGGTACGTGGCGGGCTCGTCGACGTCGAGTTCATCGCCCAGTACCTGCAACTCATGCATGCCGAGGCGCACCCGGACGTGCTCGACACCAACACGGTCGGCGCCTTCCGCAAGCTGCGCGATGCCGGACTGCTGGCGCCCGCCGCATGCCGACGTCCTGATCCCGGCGACCCGGCTGCTGCACGACCTGACGCAAATCCTGCGCCTTTGCATCGAGGGGCGTTTCGATCCTGCGACGGCGCCCAATGGTCTGAAGGACCTCCTGGCCCGGGCCGGCGATGCGCCGAGCTTTGCCGAGCTGGAAGGTCGCCTACGGGAAAACCTCGCCGCGGTCAGCCGTCTGTTTGGCGAGATTATCGTCTGATCGGGTTTCCGCAGCCGGCGGCGACGGAATTTGCTCAATCCTGCCGTTCTTCCCACCAAAGGGCGCCAAATGGGCCTGGCGGCCCGCCGGAAGGGTCGCAGAACCGCCTCCTCCGGCGCTAAACTGGGAGCGGAACTCAATAGCCATGTCGAGGCTGGCGGTGGCGGCAAAAAGGATCGAGCCGGGTCCGCAGGGGGGACGCGGAAGCGGCCCCGACGCGGGGGAGGACGCCACGCTCGTGGCGGCTGCCGCCCGTGGCGACGCCGCGGCCTTCCGCACCCTGGTCGACCGGCATCTGTCGGGCGTGCTGATTATCGCCCGCCGCATGCTGCGCGACGACGCCGAGGCTGAAGACGTGGCGCAGGAAGCCATGCTGCGTCTATGGCGCTCGGCGGAAGGCTTGGAAGTCGGCGCGATAGGTTTGCGTCCGTGGCTGCGGCGCGTGGTGTCCAATCTGTGCGTCGACCGCATGCGGTCGGGTAAGAGGTTGACGGTGACTGACGAGGTGCCGGAGCAGATCGAGCCGGCAACGCAACACTCACAGCTCGAGGCGCAGGATGCGAGCCAGCGCGTCGACGCGGCATTGAAGGCACTGCCCGACCGGCAACGGATGGCGCTGACCCTCTTCCACTACGAGGGGATGAGCCAGGTCGAGGTGGGCAAGGTGATGAGTATCTCGGACGAAGCGGTGGAATCGCTGCTCGCCCGCGCCCGCAGAACATTGAAGACGGCGCTGCGCAACGAGCTGAACGAATTGCTCGCCGACGAGCAGCACGAGTGAACCGATAGACGGTAATTTAGAGACGAGACGAAAGCGATGACGAAGATGGACAAGCGGGCAGAGGATCGGGAGGCGTTGGAGCGCCTGCTCGATATCTATGGCGCCGACCGCACGCGCTGGCCGGCGCGGGAGCGGCTGCGGTTTGCCGGTGTGGTCAGCGAGGACAAGCTGGCCGCCCGCATGCTGGCGGAGGCCGACGCGCTCGACCAGTTGCTGGAGCAGGCGCCGCGCGCCAGTTCCGCCGATGTCGACGCATTGAAGGAGCGCATCATGGCGGCGGCGTTGCGGGCGCAGGCGCCGCAGCTTGCCGTCGTTGCTTCGGGCAAGCCGGGTTCGGCCAAGGCCGTCCCCCTCGCCGGCCGACGGGCACCGTTCAATCCGAGGTTCACCCGCAGCCAGTGGCCGGCGGCAGGCATGCTGGCCGCCTCGCTGGTGCTCGGGGTCATGCTCGGCTGGACGGGCACATTGGATACGACCATGCAGGAAATGGCCGAGGTCGGCCGGCCTCAACGCCACCACCAGCAACGTCAATACCGACAGTTCTCAGCTTGCGCTCGGCGAGGATGTTGACGGGCAGTCCGACGAGGATCTGCTATGACGACCGAGACTGTTCCGTCGCCCGGCACCTACCGCAAGCTCCGCTACGCCCTGATGGGGTCTCTGGCCCTCAACGTTCTGATCATCGGTGCGGTGGCGGGAACGCTGTGCTTCAAGCGTCCGCCGCATGCGGACGGCCCCAGGGGGCGGCGTGCTGATGGGCTTCGCCCACACCTTGCCGCGTGAACGCTCCGACATGATTCGCCAGAAGTTCGCCGACTCGCGGCCGAACATGGAGACCATCCGCAAGAGCATCCTCGATGCCCGCGCCGGCGTGCGCGCGGCGCTGATTGCAGAGCCCTTCGATCAAGCGAAGTTCAGTGCCGCTCTCGATGGCATCGTCGATGCCAAAACCAAAGAGCAGCGCGCAAGGGTGACGTTGTTCGGGGAGACTGTCGGGCAGCTGACGCCCGAAGAGCGCCGCCAGCTCCAAGACTGGCTGGAGAAGCGCCGCCCGCTCCGCTAGATCGCGAGCGCTTAGACGACGGCCGTAAGCTCGCGGGCTTGCGACCGGGTGTCTTCAGCGAAAAAGTCGGTTTGCGCCGCGCGGTCGAGCACGGTGACGGCACGCCAGCCGCCGGCCGCCGTTTCGATCTCGAGCAGCGAAGTCCCCTGCATCTCCAGCAGCGTGCGGGCAAGGCAGATGGCTAGCGAGCCGGCCCGCGGCGCCGTATCCGGCTGCCTGCCGCCGACCGAAAGAACGATCTCGATAAGTTCGCCGTCGGCGACGGCGAGGACCGAGACGCAGCCACCTGGAGCGGCGCGCGCGACGGCCTCGGACAGCATGTTGACGAGGATCTGGCGCAGCGTGCGCGGCTCGGCCAAAACCTCGACGCCCTCGGGAAGCATGAGGTCGAGCCGCACATCGCGGCCGGCGGCCTTGCGCTCGACGAACGTCCAAGCATCGGCGATGGCGTGCTCGAGCGTGCAGGCGACGGCCGTCTCGGCGGGTCGCGCATTGGTTAGCAGCGCCGTCAGGGCGAGCGTGTCCTCGGCCGACTTCAGAAGGTCGCTGGCGCTCTCACGGATGTAGCGCACGTACTCCTTGTAGCGTTCGCTGCCGAGGGGCCCGAACATCTCCAGCGCCATCACTTCCGAAAATCCGATGACGGCGTTGAGCGGGGTACGCAGGTCGTGATTGACCCTCGACATCAAGTCGGCCCAGTCGTGGTGCGCGGCGAGCATAGGGGGGGTGCGGGCGGGCCGGGCTGCCTTGACGACGGGCATAGTCTCGCGATCGGGCGCGGACCGATAGACAGCGATGTCGGCGTGCGCCGCGGCCGGCTCCGCCACCGCGACCTGCTCGGTGCGGGCCATGGAGACGGCGTCGGCGAGATTGGCGCCCGCGGCGTAGACGGCGACCGTGACACCGGAGAGGACGAGGGTGGCGGCGATGAAGCCGGTGGGGAGGAGAAGGGCGAGGACGCCGAGGGTGACGGCGGAGACGGCGAGGAAGGCGGCGGGGTGTGCGCGCAACACGGAGCGACGCAGCGTGGCATAGCGGAATTTCGCCCGTTTAAGCCGAGCGTCGACGACTTCCGCAATGGTCGGCCGCGCGCGTGCGCCGGCGGACGTTGTCCACGCCATCCATTTCCCCCGAAATGTTCTTGAATGACTTGCGGATCCCCGCGAATCCGCTAACCCAAATCACAAGTATCAGTTCACACCATAGCGAATCGGCTGTCGAGACCGAATAAGCCCTTCGGCGCCATAAATTATTCGAGGTTACCCTTCGAGCACGCGGGAGGCGATTTCCTGCACGTCCGGCGACAGCGGCTTGGTACGTGCAACGCGCTGCAAGGCCTTGCGGGCTTTGGCGCGCCGGCCGCTTTCGAGCGAGCGCCAGGAGCGCATGGCGCCGAGCATGCGGGCGGCGATCTGCGGATTTATGCGGTCGAGCGCCAGCACCTGATCGGCGAGGAAGGCGTAGCCTCCCCCGTCCGGTCGATTGAACTGCACGGGATTGGTGGAGGCGAAGGTGCCGACGAGGGCGCGCACCTTGTTGGGCGCCGTAAGCTGGAACAGCGGGTGTTTGGTCAGCGCTTTGACGCGGGTGAGCGTGCCGGCGAGGGGCGACTGCGCCTGCGCGGCAAACCAGGTGTCGATGACCACGTTGTCCGTATGCCAGCTCTCGTAGAAGTCGGCCAGCGCCTGCTTGCCTTCGGCGCCGCCACGGTAGGCGAGCTGGAAGAGCGCATGCGCGCGGTCCGTCATGTTGGTGGCCGTGGCGTAGTGCTTGGCAAGGCGGGCGATGTCGGCAGGGCTGCCGCGGGCGGTCAGCAGCGTCAGCGCGGCGTTACGCAGAGCGCGGCGGCCGGCGCTTTCCGCGTCCGGCGAGAAGGGACCGGTCGCGTCCATCTCGGCGTAGAGGACTTCGAGCTGCCGCCCGAGCGTCTTGCCGATCAGCTTCATCAGTCCGCGGTGGGCGCGATGCACGAGGGCCGGGTCGACGTTCTTGCCGATGATGCGGGCGACGTCGGCTTGGGTCGGCAACTTGAGCAGCTCGGCGCAGTAGGCCGGCTCGAGCCCGTCGCCCTGCAGTGCCGAGCCGAGGGCGCGCGCGTAGCGCAGAGGCCGGTTCGACTTTTTGCCGGAGGCGAGGTGCGCGACTGCTTCGACCAGCGTGCGCGCCGCATAGCTGTTGGCCGCCTGCCAGCGGTTGAACAGGTCGCTGTCGCTTGCCATCAGCAGCTCGGCGTCCTCGTCGGGGAGGTCGAGCGTCACGTTCACCGGCGCGGAGAAACCTCGTAGCAGCGAGGGCACCGGGCGCGAGGGAACATCGACGAAGCGGAAGCTCTGCCGCCGCTTGGTGAGCGAGACGACGCCGTCGACCGGCTCTTCGCCGCTGTCGAGCTTCAGGGCGATGTCATGGCCGTTGGCACCGAGCAGGCCGAGCCGGATCGGGACGTGCATCGGCTTTTTGGTCGCCTGGCCGGGTGTCGGCGGCAGGATCTGCTCGACATCGAGCTGCGCCGACTTCTTGTCCTTGTCGTAGCGCAGCTTGGCGACGATCTCCGGCGTGCCGGCCTGCGAATACCACAATCTGAACTGCGCCAGATCGACACCGCTCGCGTCTTCGAAGCACGTGACAAACTCCTCGACCGTCGCCGCTTGCCCGTCGTGGCGTTCGAAGTAGAGGTCCATGCCTTTGCGGAAAGCGTCGCGGCCGAGAATGGTGGCGATCATGCGCACGACCTCGGCGCCCTTCTCGTAGACCGTCGAAGTGTAGAAGTTGTTGATCTCGATGTAGCTCTCGGGGCGCACGGGATGCGCCAACGGCCCCGCGTCCTCGGCGAACTGATGCGTCTTCAAGGCGCGCACGTCGATGATGCGCTGCACGGTCGCCGAACGCTCGTCAGCGGTGAATTCCTCGTCGCGGTAGACCGTCAAGCCTTCCTTCAGGCAGAGCTGGAACCAGTCGCGGCAGGTGATGCGGTTGCCCGTCCAGTTGTGGAAGTACTCGTGCGCGACGACGCTCTCGATCGCCTCGAAGATGGTATCCGTCGCCGTCTCGGGCGAGGCGAGGATGAGGCGGTCGTTGAAGATGTTGAGACCCTTGTTCTCCATCGCCCCCATGTTGAAGTCGGAGACGGCGACGATGTTGAACACGTCGAGGTCGTACTCGCGCCCGAAGCGCTGCTCGTCCCACCGCATCGAGCGCTTGAGCGAGTCCATGGCCCAGGCGGCGCGTGCTTCCTTGCCGTGCTCGACAAAGATGGCGAGGTGAACCTCGCGTCCCGACATGGTGCGGAAGGTCGAGCTGATCGGCGCCAGGTCGCCGCCGACGAGCGCGAACAGGTAGCAGGGCTTGGGGTGCGGGTCGTGCCACACGGCGTAGTGCCGCTTGCCGCCGTCGAGCGTGCCGCGCTCCAGCAGGTTGCCGTTGGAGAGCAGGACGGGCGCCGCATGCGGATCGGCATCGATGCGCACGGTGTAGACGGCGAGCACGTCGGGCCGGTCGAGGAAATAGGTGATGCGGCGGAAGCCCTGCGCCTCGCACTGGCTCGTGTAGACGTTGTTGCTGCGGTAGATGCCTTGCAGCGCCTTGTTGGTCTCCGGATTGACGAAGGTGGTGATCTCCAACGTGAAGGGGACGCTCGGGGTCTTGGTCAGCGTCAGCGACACGTCGGTGAGCTTGAAGTCCTTCTTGCCCAGCGGCTTTCCATCCAGCGCGATGTCGACGAGTTCGAGCTGGGCGCCGTCGAGCTTCAATGGCTCGCGCCGGCCGCTGGCGTTCGGATTGGGCCGGATGGCCAGCTTCGAGCGCACGCGCGTGCGCGTCGGCTCGAGCGAAACGTCGAGGTTCACCCGGTCGATCAAATAGGCGGGGGGCCGATAGTCCTTGAGATGAACCGGCCGGGCAGTCTCAGGCTTCATGCGATCACCGTACGCCGCACCACGCGGTGCAGAACCAAGTCGAACGGTGAGTATAAAGGCATGGGCTTAGCGCGTCATGACCGGGCGCCCGCGGTGGTGAAAACCCTGCAAATACGGGATCAGGCGCTGGGCGCGTCAGCGTGCTGCCGTTTTCGCAGCCGCTTTGATGGTCATATAGAGAAGGTCGTCCGAGATGGGCTTCGACAGCACCACCTGGTGGTCGTCCCGGCGGACCAGCACGCGCGGATAACCCGTCAGCACGACAAACGGTATGTCGCGCGTCTCGAGCGCCGCCTGCAACTCCTCGCTGTTGCGATCGGCGAGCGCGTAGTCGAGCAGGGCCACGTCGACAGGTTGAGTGTCGACGACGTTCAGCGCTTCCGAGACCGAGCCGAACGGGCCGACGATCTCCGCGCCTGCTTCCGCCAGTCGATCGCAATAGTCGAGGGCCTCGAGCGGCTCGTCCTCGACGACCATCACTTTGCAGCCCTGCAACTCGGCCAGACCATCAGCTGCTGGCATTGGGCACTCCGTATGCATCCGCATCCGGTATGCCAACGGCGCCCACTACAAAATCGTTCCGGCTCAAGGTGATGATGCTCGCGGCTGGCGATCTGGGAGTCCTCGCCCCGAGGCTATCGGAACCGCCCTTATTGGCGGACGTTTCGGTTGCAACCATTTCAGCATAAAGCAGGATGCGCGCGACCGACGCTCGCGGCGGCCGACACAAGGGGATCACGTGATCAAGCGTAAAGCCTTCCTCTATCTGCGCGGGGCCATGATCTTCCTGGCGCTGCTGCTGCCCATGATTTCGCTACTGCCGTTAGGCTGGCTATGGCTGTGGGAACGCGGCTGGGCTCTCTACTGGCTCGGCGCGGCGTTCACCTTGAGCGTCATCGGCTATGCGGTACAGGCGATGGCGCTGCGCAAGTCGTTGAAAGAGACGCCGGCGCCGGCATCGCCAGAGATCGAGGCGTCGGTGGCCGCCGATCCAACGTGGACGGCGCGCGAGCAGGCGGCGTGGACGGCGGTGGAGGCGATCGCCTCGAACGTCCGCCCGTCCGAGCTCACCGACCGCGATCAGGTTCTCAACCTCGGCATGCGCACCATCGAGGCGGTGGCGCGGCAGATCCATCCGCAGGATCGCAACCCGCTGTGGAAATTCACCATCCCGGAAGCGCTGGCGCTCGTCGAGCGGGTCAGCGCCGACCTGCGCCCGTTCGTCATCGACAACATCCCGCTCGGTGATCAGCTCACCGTGGGGCAGGTTCTGAAGATCTACGGCTGGCGCTCGGCCATCGGCATGGCGGAGCGTGCCTATGACATCTGGCGCCTCATCCGCCTCGTCAACCCGGTCACCGCCGCGGCGCAGGAAGCGCGCGAGCAGATCACCAAGCATCTTTATGCCAACGTGCGCGACCAGATGGCGCGGCAGCTTGCCGGCGCCTACGTGCGCGAGGTCGGGCGTGCGGCGATCGATCTCTACGGCGGCCGTCTGCGCGTCACCCAGGCACAAATCGCCGGACACGTTAGCGCCTCGACGCTGCGCGACCGCGGGCAGGCGAGCGGGCGTGCCGAGCCGCTGCGCATTCTCATCGCCGGCCAGGCGGGCGCCGGCAAGTCGAGCCTCGTCAATGCCCTGTCGCGCGAGGTGCGCGCCGTCGTCGACGCGCCGGGCGGCACGCGCGACTTCCAGGCCTATGAAGTAGAGCTCGAAGGTCTCAGCGGCTCCATGGTGATCGACAGTCCGCGCGTCGGCGCCACGACAAAGGAGCAGAAGGCCTTTGCCACGAAGGCGAACGATGCCGATCTCATCGTGTGGGCGATCGCCGCCGACAAGATGGACGGACGCTGCGATCTGGCGGCCATCTCGGGCGTGCGCAAGCACTACGCGGGACGCCCGCACCGGCGCCAGCCGCCGATCCTCGTGGCGCTGACGCATATCGACAAGCTGATGCAGCGCATGCCGGGACCGCACAGCGCCATCGACGCCAGCGATCCCGCCGTCGTGGAGATGGTGCGCGTCGTCGCCGAAGGGCTCGGCGTGCCGAAGAACGACGTCGTGCCGGTGAGCCTCGCACCCGATCTCGCGCCTTACAATATCGAGCAGCTCTCGGGCCGCATTGCCGCGCGGGTGCCAGAGGCACGGCAGGCGCAATTGTTGCGCTTGATGGAGGACGCGGCGCCGCGCTGGAGCGTCCGCCGCTTGCTGGGCCAGACCGGCAATGCGGCGTGGTCGGCTGCCAAGTCGGTGACCCCGGCCAAACTGCTGCGTCGCTAAGGGCTGCCGGCGGGGCTACTAGGAGGCCGCGCGGGTTTCAATGCCCGCTTCCACCGTCTCAGCGCGCATGGCCTCGACCTGCGCCGCGGCGGTTTCCTCGCTGTCGGCCCGTGCACTGTCGAGGCAGAAGCGCAGCGCCTCGCGCAGCGTCGTCGCCGTGGCGTCGACCGGGATGCTCTTGATGATCGCCGCATCGCTGCTCGACTCCGTGTCGAGTTTCCAGAATCCGCCGAGGACGAGTGCATCGGGGAGGCTCCGCTTCAACCGGCGCACCAGAAAGCGGGCGTGGGCGCTTCTTTCGCGAACGTCGAGCGCCGATACGCAGACGAGCCGGACGGCTTCGAGGTTGTCACCGCTCAGATTTCCGTGCTTGAGCGTTTGCGGATCGACGACGGTGGCGCCGATGCCGAATTTTTCAAGCAGTCGCGATAAGGCCAAGGCTGCCGTTTCATCGAGCGCGGTGCGGCTGGCAACGCACAACAAGGCGTTGGGGGCCTTCCAATCCGCGGACAGCGTGATCTGCGTCGGTTCGTCGATCTCGCGGTTGTCTTCTTCCTCTTCGAGCTCTTCGGCCGTCGGCGCCTCGCCGCCCTCGGGGATTTCGTCGGCGACCTTTGCCGGCTTGCGGGTCGGGACCACGTCCTGGTCGGCAAGCGAGTCGATGACGATATCGGCGGTATCGCGAATATCGGCCAGTCGCGACGGGTCGAGTGTCCCGCGGTCGGCATCGGCTTGCGCCAGGCGCAGCCCTTCGATCACGACCTCGTCGTAGTAGTCGATCAGCGGGCACTCTTTGATGTACTTCTCCGCCTGCTCCACCGCTTCGGCGGGATCACCCGCCAGCATGCGCTGATAGAATCGCTCGGGCGGTGACAGGGGCGGCGTGTCGCCGAGCACCACGTTCAGAAACTCGAGACGTTCGACATGGCGGCCGAGGACGACGAGCACCACCGTCAGCGGAATGGCGAGCAGCAGGCCGATCGGTCCCCACAGCAACGTCCAGAACGCGGCGGCGAGGACGATGGCGAGCGGCGACAGGCCGGTGCGGTGGCTCTGCACCAGCGGCTCGATGACGCTGCCCATGATCGGCTCGGAGATCGCGTAGAGGGCGAGCGTCCACAGGAACATGCTCCACCCCGGATCGACGGCCGCCGCCAGCATCAGCGGACAGGCGGCGGCGATGAACGAGCCGATGAACGGCACGAAGCGCATCAGCATGGCGAGCACGCCCCAGAGCACGGGGCTCGGCACGCCGATAATCCACAGGCCGACGCCGATAATAACGCCGAACCCGGCGTTGATGGCGGTCATGCCGAGGAAGTACTTGCTAAGCCGGTCGCCGGCGTCGTCCATCGCCGTCGTCGACTTCTCGAGGTCGTGCGAGCCCATCAGGCGGATGGCGCGGTCGCGCACATCCTCGCGCTGCAGGAGCAAGAAGAGCACGAACAGCAGCACCGCGCCGAAGGTGGCCAGAGGCTCCAGCACGATGCCGATGATCGTCTGCAGCTGATCGAGCGGCGTGGGGGCGGGCGTGTGCAGCTCGACCGGGATGGGCTTGCCGCTACTGGCGGCATTGCCGCCGAGCGGTCCGGGCAGCGGCGTCACGGTGACAGAGACGGGCGGCGAGCCCGCTCCGACGCTGGGCGTTTCGAGCTGCTTCTGCAGATCCCTGAGAGTATCGCTGGCCTGCTGGAAGGCGCCGCCGCTTCCCGCTGTTGCCTCGCGCAGCGAGACGATCTTCTCCTTCAGCGTGATCTGATAGCGGGGAAGCTCCTTGGCGAGGGTGCCCACCTGCTGCGTGATGAGCGCACCGACGCCGAAGATGATGGAGAAGGCGACGAACACGACGAGAATGACCGACGGAGCGTTCGGCAAGCCCGCGCGTTTCAGCAGGCGAATGCCGGGCGCCAGCACGAACGACAAGATGACGGCCAGCGCCAGCGGCACGAACACCACCTGGCCGAAGTACAAAGTGACGACGATGATGAAGCCAACGATGGCCATCTCGGCCGCGGTCGGCGGCGCCCCGGTCGCCGGGATGATGCCCTCGGCGGCGGCTGTAGGATTCATGCGATTATTGTTTGCTATATACATCCTGAAGCCCGCCTGATGCAGTGACGACGACGATGCGACGCGCGTCCGCTAGCGCTTCAGGCGGCGCGCCGCACCAAGTCCGAATAGGAAGGCTGTGCCGACGACCTGCATGGCGCCGAAATAATCGACAGCCTGCTTGGCCTCGGCATCGACGGCGGCAGCGGCAGTCGCTACGGGCGACCCCTTATTACGCTTTCGCGCTTCTGCCTTCTCGATCATCGCCGGCACCGACATGCTGATGAGAGCCACCAGCACGCAAACGCCAGCAATCATCCCGATTGCCTGCAAGGAGCCAAAGCGCGGCTCGGCGAGCATGTACGCCGCGATGATGGCGAGCACCATCGCGGCGACTAGGAATACGCCGGCAATTGCCAGCCAAGTCACGCGCCTCGAGACATTGTCGAGGGCGCTGTGCGTGGCGCGGCTGGCGGCGTAAAGTACGGCATCCCCGATCATAACCGTGCCCTCCGGCGCTTAGCGTCGCGCCAACAGCGCTAATACGAAGCCGATGCCGGCAGCGATGCCAGCCGCCTGCAGCGGGTTGCGGCGAATGCTGGCGGCCATCTTGTCGTACTGCTCCTGGGCAAGCGCCTGCGCCTGCTCGACGGTCTCGTTGAACTTGTCCTGCGCGGTGTTGGCGAGATCATTCACCTGGCGTGATGCGCTGGATGCGGTGCTGCGGCCGGGGTTGTTGGTGTACTGGGAGCTCATGGCGATCCCTCCTGTTATGGGTTAGCGCGAAAGTATGAGACCGAAGACGAAGCCGACGCCGGCAGCGATGAGCGCCGCTTGGCTCGGGTTGCGACGGATGCTGGCTTCGATGTCGCTGACCTTTTCCTTGGCCATGTCCTGCACGTCGCCGACGCTCGAGCCGAGCTGCTCGGTCGCAAGCCGCTTCACGGACTCGGCGAGGTTGGAGATGTCTTCGCGCAGCGCCTGAACGTTGTCGCCGACATCGGCCGCGGCGGCGGAGCGGGCGCTCGGCGTACCCTGATCAGAAGCGCGGGTGGTAGACGAGAATTGCATTGGCGGTCCTCCTCTTGGCGGGCACGGCCCCGCTGGCCCAAGACGTCAAACTGGAAATCAATGACATGCGCACAACGCGTGCCTTGGCAGCTCAGTTCCCTGCCTCGGACGTGTGTTTTCGTTGGCGCTGGAAGGGGAACCGATCATTCAATCAGAACGTTCAAATGCACACAGATGGCGCCCGTGGTGGGCGGCCGGAAGACACCGCCAGCCACCAACTTTCCAGAGGAGACGAGGGCAATGGTCAGTCCCGTGAAGGAATTCAGCTCGGCCGCGCGCGCAGCGCAGGACACCGCCGAATCCACGATCGCCGAGCTACGCGACAAGGTCGCGACTCTCGCTAAGGAAGTTGCCGATGTCGCCGAGCGACGCACGCGCGCGGCACGGCACGCCGCCGCGGATACGGCCGAGGCGGGCGCGTCGGAGCTTCGTCGTACGATCCGCCGTCAGCCGGTCGTGGCCATGGCGGTTGCCGCGGCCGCCGGCGCTGTGCTGGCGCTGCTGGTCGTCCCACGTTTCGGCAGCCGGTCTGCACCGGCGTCGCGCTGGGATAGTTGGACGCCGAACGTTACCCGCGCCGATCTGCACGACTTCGCCGACAACATTTCGCGTTCGGTCTCGCGCGCCGCGCACTCGGGTACCGCAAGCATCACGCCGGCCTTCGAGCGTCTCGTAGACGCCCTCGGCCGGGTCGACGCGGGATCGTCGGTGAGCTCGCTCGTCGATAAGGCGAGCGGCTGGTTCCAGAAGGCGCAGGACAAGGCCAAGGAAAAGTTGGGCTGACGGCTCGCGCCATCTCTGCACTACCTAGCGCCCCGGCCTCACCGCCGGGGCGCTTTGCATTTCACGCCGGCCGGTCGTCGGGGAGGGGGATGAACTCTTCGCCGTCGCCGGGGACGCTGCCGAAGCGCTTGGCTTTCCAGTCGGCCTTGGCGGCGTCGATCCTGTCCTTCGAGGACGAGACGAAATTCCACCAGATGTGACGCGGACCGTCCATCGGTTCGCCGCCGAGCAGGATGAGGCGCGCCTGCGATGTCGCCAGCACCGAGATGCGGTCGCCCGGCTTGAACACGAGCAGCCGGCCGCTGCCGAAGACTTCGCCGGCGATGTCGATCTCGCCGGAGACGATAAAGATCGCCCGCTCGTCGTAGTCCGGGTCGAGCGGCAAGACCGCGCCTGGCGCCAGCACGGCTTCGGCATAGAAGCTGGGGTGCGGAAAATCTGCCGGCGAGGTCTGCCCGTACATCTGGCCCATGACGATCCGCACGGTCTTGCCGTCGCCGCTGATGCGCGGCAGGCGCGCGGCGTCGTAGTGCGTGAACGTCGGCGCGCGCTCCTCGTGCGACTTGGGCAGCGCCGCCCACGCCTGGATGCCGAACAGCCGCGGACCCATGGCGCGCTGCTCCGCCGAGGTGCGCTCCGAATGCACGATGCCGGCGCCCGCCGACATCAAATTCAGCTCGCCCGGCTTGATGGCCACGGCGCTGCCGAGGCTGTCGCGGTGCATGATCTCGCCGTCGAATAGGTAGGTGACGGTGGCGAGCCCGATGTGGGGGTGCGGGCGCACGTCGATGCCGGTGCCGATGAGGAACTCGGCCGGCCCCATCTGGTCGAAGAAGATGAAGGGACCGACCATCTGCCGCCCCGCCGCCGGCAGCGCGCGGCGCACGGAAAAGCCGCCGAGGTCGCGGGCGCGCGGCACGATAACTTGCTCGATGGCGTCGCAGGCGCGGTGGTCGCCGGGCTGCGGATCTTCGGTGGGGGTCCAGCTCATCTTTTCACGCTCCTAACCCGCCCCTACTGTATAGGTGCTGCACAATCTCGCAGACCTGAAGGAGAGTGAAATGCCGCGCAATCTCGAAGGCAAGGTCGCCATCGTCACGGGTGTCAGCCATGACGGGCAGGTGGGACAGGCGGTCGCCAAGGCGCTGGCCGCGCAAGGCGCTTCGCTCGCTATCTGCGCGCGCACCAAGGACAACGTGGTGGCGCGCGCCGCCGAACTGAAGGCGGAAGGGGCCAACGTCATTCCCGTCGTCGCCTCCCTGACCGAAGAGGCGGACGTGAAACGCCTCGTCAGTGAAACCGTCTCGGCCCTCGGCCGCATCGACATCGTCGTCAACCTCGCCGGCGGCTTGACCGTCTACAAGCCATCGGCCGAGGCGACGGTCGAGGAGTGGACGCGCGAAGTGAACAACAACGTGCTCAGCGCCTTCCTCGTGACGCGCGAAGCCTTCCCGCACATGGCCAAGACGGGCGGCGGCTCGATCATCAACTTCGCGCGCGCCGGCAATGCCCAGGCCAACATGCTCGCCTACAACGTCGCCAAGGCGGGCGTCGTTGCTCTCACCCGCACCTTCGCGCTGGAAGGCAAGGATGCGCACATCCGCGTCAATGCAGTGGCGCCGGGCCTCGTCGATACGGCTTCCAACGTCGCTATGATGAAGCCGAAGGACACCTCGAAGTGGGCCAAGCGCGATGAGATCGCCGACGTCGTGGTGTTCCTGGCTTCGCCGGAGTCGCTGGGCGTGACGGGACAGATCGTCGACGTCACCGGCTGGGGGCTGAGCTGAGCGGGAAGCAGCGCCAGCACGCGTGCTGGCCGGGCGGCAGATGCGCGTGCCGCGCGGCGTGACGACGATCGGCCGCTCGATCAGCTTGGGATGCTGCAGCATGGCGTCGAGGAGCTGAGCGTCGGTCCACACCGGGTCGTCGAGGCCGAGCTCGGAATACATCGGCTCCTTGCTCCGCAGAAGGCCGCGCGGCGTCGTCCCCATCGCTTCCGCCAGCGCCGAGCAGCTCGGCGCGGGTCGGCGGCTTCTTGAGGTATTCGATGACGGTCGGCTCGGTGCCGCTGGCGCGGATCAGCTCGAGCGTGTTGCGCGAGGTGCCGCACGCCGGGTTGTGGTAGATGGTGATGCTCATCGGCGCACTTTAGCCGCTGATGCCGTGCGACGCCTAGCGCCACATCTCGCGCATCTTGGCGCCGACGTTGATGCGCACGCCTTGTGCGGGTGCAGCGCGCGCCGGGGCCCGGCCGCGACAAGCGGCCAGCTCGCGGCTTCGAAGTGCTTCAGCAGAGCGTTGGGAATGAAGCGCGTGCGCGAGGCATAGACGTGCCGGTCGCCGTGCGCGTTCTGGCCGTGCGTGAAGAAGCGCTGCGGCACGACGAGGTGCAGGTCGTCCTTGGCGCGCGTCATGGCGACGTAGAGCAGCCGCCGCTCCTCCTCGATCTCGGCGGTCGTGCCGGTGCCGAGGTCGGAGGGGATGCAGCCGTCGACGACATTGAGGACGAACACCGATTTCCACTCCTGTCCCTTGGCCGAATGGATGGTCGACAGGATCAGATAGTCCTCGTCCTGCAGCGGCGGGCCGGCTTCGTCGCTGGTGGCGTCCGGCGGATCGAGCGTCAGCTCGGTGAGGAAGCGCTCGCGCGAGGGATAGCCCGCGGCGATCTGCTCGAGCTGCACCAGGTCGGCGCGGCGCGGTGCGGCGTCCTCGTGCATGCGTTCGAGGTGCGGGTCGTACCAGTGGCGGGCGTTGGCGATCTCGGCCGGCCAGCCGGCGCCGCCGACGTGCAGCGCGAGCATTGTCTCGACGAAGCCGGCCCACTCCGCCTCGAGCGACGCGCGGCGGCGTCGGCATCTCGCTGCAGAGCGGTGATCGGGATGCGAAGCTTCCTGCATGCGGTCGAGCACGCGCTGCGCCGTCGTCGGACCGACGCCCGGCATGAGCTGCAGGAGGCGGAAGCCGGCGACGCGGTCGCGCGGGTTTTCGGCAAAGCGCAGCAGCGCCAGCAAATCCTTGACGTGCGCGGCGTCGAGGAACTTCAGGCCGCCGAACTTCACGAAGGGAATGTTGCGCTGGGCGAGCTCGACCTCGAGCGGGCCCGAATGATGCGAGGCGCGGAACAGCACGGCCTGGTGCTTCAGCAGGGCACCGGCCTCGCGGTTCTCCAGCACGCGCTCGACGATGTAGCGCGCCTGGTCGGCCTCATCGCGCACGGCGACGAGGCGCGGGCGCTCGGCGGCCTCGCGATCGGTCCACAGGTTCTTGGTGAAGCGCTCGGCGGCGAGATCGATGACGCCGTTGGCGGCGGCGAGGATCGGTTGCGTCGAGCGGTAGTTGCGGTCGAGCGTGACGATCTCGGCCGGCGGATCGAAGTGCGCCGGGAAGTCGAGGATGTTGCGCACGGTGGCGGCGCGGAACGAATAGATCGACTGCGCGTCGTCGCCGACGACGGTGAGGCCGCGCCCGTCGCGCTTCAGCGCCAGCAGGATCGAGGCCTGCAGCCGGTTGGTGTCCTGGTATTCGTCGACCAGCACGTGATCGAAGCGGCCGCCGATGTCCTCGGCGATGGCCGGGTCGGCCACCATCTGCGCCCAGTAGAGCAGCAGGTCGTCGTAATCGAGCACGTTCTGGCGCTGCTTGGCTTCGACGTAGGCGGCGAACAGCTCCTTCAATTCCTTCGACCACGCCGTGCACCACTTGAACGACGCGTGCAGCACGTCGTCGATGCGGCAGCTCGGCGTTGACGCAGCGCGAGTAGATGGCGAGGCACGTGCCCTTGGTGGGGAAGCGGCTCTCGGTCTTCGAGAAGCCGAGCGCGTGCCGCACGAGGTTCATCAGGTCGGCGCTGTCTTCGCGGTCGTGGATGGTGAAGGCCGGGTCGAGGCCGATCTGCTCGGCGTAGTCGCGCAGCAGCCGCGCGCCGATGCCGTGGAAGGTGCCGGCCCAGGCGAGCGCGTCGGTCGTGGCGCCGCTGCCGCCGAGCACGTTGCGGGTGATGCGCTCGACGCGCCGCGCCATCTCCACGGAGGCGCGGCGCGAGAAGGTCATGAGCAGGATGCGGCGCGGATCGGCGCCGTTGACGATCAGATGCGCGACGCGGTGGGCGAGCGTGTTGGTCTTGCCCGAGCCGGCGCCGGCGATGACGAGCAGAGGCGCGGCGGGACGCGTATCGCGCTCGCCGATGCCATGCTCGACGGCGCGCCGCTGCTGCGGATTGAGCTTTTCGAGATGAGCGAGGGCCATCGGCGCAGTGAAGCTGATTCTCGTTTTGTTCACAAACAGGCCGAAACGTCTTTCCGTGGATGTTGCCAGCGGCCGTGCATGGAACGGCGAGATCAATGCCACCGTTGTACTCGCAAACGTCAGGAGGATCCCCATGGCCGACAAGAAGATCGACTTCGAGCATGAAGTGGGTGGTTTCAACCCCGAGCGGCGCGACGAAAAGCCGAAAACACAGGTTGGTCCGGCGCCTACTGACGACCCGCGCGGCAAGGCGACTCCCGATCTCAAGAACAAGATCGACAAGAAGCGCACACAAGTCTCGCCTGACTAAGGAGCGACGTCATGGCAGCCAGGAAGACATCACGCTCGGCGTCGAAGGACGTGAAGCGCGCAATGAGCAAGCGCAAGCGCGGCACCCTCAAGAGCGGCAGCGGCCGGAAGGTGACGAGCCGCAAGCAGGCCGTCGCCATCGGTCTGAGCGAGGCGCGCAAGAAGGGCAAGAAGGTCGCCAGGAAGAAGTAGCGACAATCGGGCGTTGCGCTGGACTTTTCGTCGACAGTCGAAAGGAACAATCGGGCGCTCTGTCACATTGCACGCTGAGAGTGGATCACGCCCGGAGCAGCTCGCATGAAGGCCCTCGTCTGGCACGGTAAGGAAGACATTCGGTACGATACGGTTTCCGATCCCGAGATCGAGGACGACCGCGACGCCGTCATCAAGGTCACGAGTTGCGCCATCTGCGGCTCGGATCTCCACCTGTTCCACAACTTCATCCCCGCCATGCTACCCGGCGACATCATGGGCCATGAGATGATGGGCGAAGTGGTTGAAGTCGGCAAAGGCGTCAACGGACATCTCAAGAAAGGCGATCGCATCGTCGTACCCTTCACCATCTGGTGCGGCGATTGCGAGCAGTGCAAGCGCGGCAACTATTCCGTCTGCGAGACGACCAATCGCAAGCGCGACTTGGCCGACAAGGTATTCGGCCACGGCACCGCGGGCCTGTTCGGCTACACACACCTGACCGGCGGCTATCCCGGCGGGCAGGCCGAATACCTGCGCGTACCATTTGCCGACACCACGCACGTGAAGGTTCCCGACAGTCTTTCAGACGAGCAGGTTCTGTTCCTTGGCGACATCCTGCCGACGGGTTGGCAGGGCGCGGTTCAGTGTGACATCCAGCCTACCGATACCGTCGCCATCTGGGGATGTGGACCGGTGGGCCAGATGGCCATCCGCAGTGCCGTGCTGCTGGGTGCAAAGCAAGTCGTCGCCATCGACCGCCTGCCGGAGCGGCTGAGCATGGCGGAAGCTGGCGGCGCCATCCCGATCAACTTCGAAACCGAGAGCGTCGTCGATCGGCTCAATGAGTTGACCGACAATAAGGGACCGGAAAAGTGCATCGACGCAGTCGGCCTGGAGTCGCACGTATCGTTTGCGCAGCCCGACACGATCTACGATCGCGCCAAACAGATGATGATGCTGGAAAGCGATCGGCCGCACGTATTGCGCGAGATGATCTATGTGTGTCGTCCGGCCGGCACCATCTCCATTCCTGGCGTCTATAGCGGCCTGGTCGACAAGATCCCCATGGGCATCGCCATGAACAAGGGACTGACGTTCCGCATGGGGCAGACGCATGTCAACCGGTGGACCGACGACCTTCTCCACCGCATCGAGGAAGGTCAGATCGATCCGTCGTTCGTCATCACGCACACCGTGCCTCTCGAGAAGGGGCCGGAGATGTACAAGGTGTTCCGCGACAAGCAGGACAGTTGCGTGAAGGTCGTCCTCAAACCCTGAGCGCAGGAGACAACATGAACGCCATCATCAAGTATCTCCGCGCTGAGAACGATCCCGAGATCGTCAAAACCGGCCCGAGCTCGCTAACGTCCGCGGACAAACTCGGCAAGGGGCTTGGTTGGCTAGGGCTGGCGCTTGGTGCTGCGCAGCTGTTCGCGGGGCGCCGCATCGCCGACGCCATGGGGCTTGATGGGAAGCTTGGGCTCCTTCGCCTTTCCGGCGCTCGTGACATCGGCGCGGCCATGATGACGTTGTCGCCCGACCGGCGCTTCGGCCTTTGGGGCCGCGTCGGCGGTGACGTCATGAACGCAATGCTGGCGGCAACTGCTCTCGGCGCGCCGCATCCTCAGCAGCGTCGGAACGCGCAGCTTGCATTGGCGGCGACGGTCGGCATCGCGCTTCTCGACGTGATCGCGGCGCGTTCCGTATCGGCCGAACAGCGCCGCACCGGCAGACCACGCAATTTCGGCAACCGAAGTGGTTATCCGCATGGCGTCGCGGCCGCACGCGGCGGTGCAAAAGATTTCACCACCCCGCGCGATATGCGTGCCGGGTTCGCCGCGGTGCGCTAGGCTGGCGGCGCAACAACGGCGTTGTGCCCGATGGCAAATAAGCTCGCCAAATATCGCTCGAAGCGCGATTTCGAGAAGACACAGGAGCCGAGCGGCGCGACTGCCGTGCGCAAGGCCGAATATCCGCGCTTCGTCATCCAGAAGCACGATGCTTCGCGTCTGCACTACGACTTGCGCCTCGAGCACGACGGCGTCTTCAAGTCGTGGGCGGTCACCAAGGGGCCCTCGCTCAACCCGAAGGACAAGCGCCTCGCAGTCGAGGTCGAGGACCATCCGCTCGACTACGGCGACTTCGAGGGCACGATCCCCAAGGGAGAGTATGGCGGCGGCACAGTGATGCTGTGGGACCGCGGCTTCTGGCTTCCCGAAGGGACCGACGATATCGACGCGGCGCTGCGCAAGGGGGAGCTCAAGTTCGTCCTTGCCGGCGACAAACTGCAGGGGGGATGGGTGCTCGTGCGCCTGAAGAACGACCGCGACGGCAGCGGTAAGCGCAACAACTGGCTGTTGATCAAGCACAAGGACGAGTGGTCGACCAGCGATGGCGAGGCGGCGATCCGCAAGGATAAATCCGTCGCCTCCGGCCGCACGATGCAGCAGATCGCCGAAGGCAAAGGCAAGGCGCCGACGCCGTTCATGCTGTCGGCCAAGCACGGCGGCGCCAAACCCGATGCCGTGTGGCACTCCAACAGGAGCGAAAAGACCGCGACGCCGCCGGCCGCCAAGAAAGCGGCGGCCAAGCGCAAGGCGCCGAGCAAGAAGCCCGGCAAGAAGCATGCCGCCAAGCGCGCTGCCGGCGCGCGCCGCGCCTAGCGGCTGGAGCACGCGGCTCAACGTTCCTATCGAACTCGAGCCGATACAGGCGCGGCGCCGTTTCATTGCCGCGAGACTGCTGTATTGATGGCCTGCATGGCAGTGGGATCGGCACAGACAAGGCGCGCGGCCGAAGGCGGGCTGCGCGCGCTCGAAGGGGGTGAGCTGCCGACGTCGACGGTGGCGCTCGCCAAGTTTCTCATCGGCAAGGTTCTCGTGCGCGATGGCGGCGAAGGTCGCGTCTCCGGCCGGATCGTCGAGGCCGAGGCCTACCCGCCGGGCGATGACGCTTGCCACGCGCGCAGCGGCCGCACGCGGCGCAACTCTTCGCTGTTCCTGCACACGGGGCACGTCTACGTCTATCGCGCCTATGGCATCAGCATGATGCTCAACATCTCGAGCGAGGTCGAAGGCGTCGGCGCCGGCGTGCTCATCCGCGCGGTGGAACCGATCGCCGGCATCGACATCATGCGCCGGCGACGCGGCATCGACGACGTCTATCGGCTGACGCGCGGCCCCGGTTGTCTGGCGCAAGCGTTCGGCATCGACTTATCACTGGACGGCACCGCCTATGCCGCCGGCAACGCGCTGTGGCTTGCCGACGACGGCGCCCCATTGCCGAAGATCGGCAGCTCGGTGCGCATCGGCATCACACGCAATGCCGGCATGCGGTGGCGGTATTTCGTGCGCGACAATCGCTGGGTCAGCGGTCCGGCGCGTCTGAACGCGGAGCAATGATAGATTCATCTTCCGCTGACGGGATTCAGCGTCGAGATGCCGAGTGTTGCTGAACAGTATCGATTGCCGGCTGCGCGCAGAGCGCAGCGCCTTTCATATTGACACGCGCCTCTTACTGCGACCGTTTAGTGCCGTGACGGTTTCGCCTGCGCACGTCATGTGTGTAGTCGATGAAAATGGGAACACGGTGAGACGCAATGTCGAAGCCGAGGCTGCTCCCGCAACTGTAAGCGGCAAGTTTCTCCCGCATATGCCACTGGTGCTTCGCTTTGGAGCGCCGGGAAGGTCGGAAAGAAACGCTCGAGCCGCGAGCCAGGAGACCTGCCGTCACAAGTCGCCCATTCTCCGTGCGGGACGCTCGGGGGAACGGATAGCCCGTAGTGGCGGCTGATGTGCAACCGAAGGGGAGCTACGTCAGGCATGTCATTCTACGGTGTCATTTCCCGACACTAACCGTCATTGGAGCAGGTTCGCATTCGTTGCGGTGCCAGCACCGCGAACGCGTGTGTGTGCGCCTGCAGTAGAGTGCGTTCGGGCGAGGTTCCTCCGCGTAGCGTTTTTGCGTATCGGAGGGTTCGATGTATTTGCGTTTGCCGCCATCGGCGTTTCTCGCTGTCCTATCAGTAGTTCTCGCTGGGTTTACTCAGCAGGCTGTTGCCCAATCAACCGCTTCACCGACGCCGGCCGCGGAGCCGTTGCCGCCGCTCGAAGTGACGACGGGCCAGCCGAAAAAAAAGACGGCAAAAGCCAAGTCAAAGTCCAAGGCGCCGGCGCCTGTTGTTCAGGCTGGCGCTTCACCGCCGGTCGTAACCGGCGCGGACAGTGCCGGAGGCGCTGGTGAGGGGGCGACGAAGCCCGGCCTCAATCTTGAAATTCCCAGCACAACGGGCAGCCGCCTCGGGCTGACGCCGCTGGAGACGCCGGCGAGCATCGAGATCATCCCCGGTGTGACCATCCAGGAGCGCGGGCAAAACAATGTCGTCGACGCGGTGACGCAGAACGCCGTCGGCTTCACCTCGACGTCCTCGCCTGGCAATGGCTGGTCGCAATTCAGCACGCGCGGTTTCGGCGGCAACAACTCGGTGATGCAGCTCTACGACGGCACGCGCCTCTACGTCGGCTCGGGAACCGTCACCTTCCCGTTCGACACTTGGTCGGTAGAGCGCATCGAGGTGCTGCATGGCCCGGCCTCTGTACTCTATGGCGAAGGCGCCATCGGCGGCGTGATCAACGTCGTTCCGAAGGGGCCGACCGACTACTTCACGGCCGAGGGCGAGGTCGCCTACGGCACCGACAACACCCGACGCTTCGGCGTCGGTGCGGGTGGTCCCGCGACCGACCAGCTCGGATATCGCATCGATATCAGTGGGCTACAATCGGACGGCTGGCTCGACCAAGAAGGCGACTTCAGCAAGCTCGCCATCTCCGGCGCTGTGACCTACAAGCCGACCAGTGACTTGAAGTTCACGCTGTCCAACGACTTCGGCGACCAGTCGCCGATGCGCTACCTCGGCACGCCGCTAATCAATGGCAGCATTCCGGATGCGATCCGCTTCACGAACTTCAACGTCCGCGACAGCGAGCTCGACTTCCGGGATAACTGGACCCAGCTCAAGACAGAATGGGCGCCGAGCGACTGGTTCAGCGTGCGCAACGTTGCCTACCGCCTGACCAGTAAGCGGCATTGGAAGGAAGCCGAGCGGTACACGTACAACGGCGTGACCGGTATGGTCGACCTGGGTGATTTCCTTGAGATCTATCACGACCAGGAGCAGATCGGGAGCCGCTTCGACGCAACGCTGCGCGCCAACCTTGGCGGCGGCGTCAAGAACGAGTTGGTCGCCGGCTTCGACGTGAACCGCATCACGTTCAAGCACGCCAACAACTACAATGGCGTGGGTGGCGGCGTGCAGTTTGACGATCTCGCCAGTGTGGATCCGTTCAACTTCGTGCCGGTGTCATTCATCAACACCATAGGCACATCTCCATCCTTCGAGACGACAACCAATCAGTACGCGCTGTTCGCCGAGGATCGGTTGACCCTGACGCCTGAGCTCACCCTGGTCGCCGGCATCCGCTTCGACCACCCGAGCTGCGAGCGTGAGCGGCTCAGCAACAATGTGGCGAACGCTAATCAGCGGCCGTATGAAACGAGCTTCTCTGCCACAACGTGGCGGGTGGGCGCCGTCTATTCGCCTATCCGGGATCTCGCGTTCTATGGTCAGTACGCGACGGGTGCGGATCCGGCCTCCGGAGACGACAGCCTGCTGAGCCTCAATAACGCCGGTTCGCAGCTTGTGCTAACGACTGGCCGGCAGATCGAGATCGGCGCCAAACAGTCGTTCTGGAGCGGACGCGGCGAGTGGACGCTTGCCGGCTACGACATCGAAAAGCAGAACGTGAAGTCGGCCGACCCCAACCAACCGCTAATCGTGCGGCAGGTTGGCCAGCAGTCGTCGCGTGGTGTTGAAGCCGCGGTCGCACTGCAGCTGACGGATACGCTACGTTACGAGGGTAACGTTGCGGTTCTCCAGGCGCGTTACGACCAATTCATCAGCGATGGCGAAGACTTCTCCGGCAACCGGCCGAACAACGTGCCGCAGCAGGTCGTCAACAACTGGCTGTCGTGGGCCTTCCTGCCGCAGTGGGAGGGTCATGTCGGCGTGCGCTGGGTCGGCGACATGTATGGCAACGACTCCAACACCTACAAGCGGCCGGCGTTCACGGTGGTGAACCTTGGCCTCGACTACGATGTGACGGAGAAGAGCGAGATCGCCCTGCGCGTCTACAATGTCTTTGACGAGGTATACGCGACCTCACGCGGCACGACGCAGTGGCAGCTGGCGCCGCCGCGCACCGGGGAGGTGGTCTACCGCGTCAAGTACTGAGACGTGAGACCGGCGCCGTGACCCATCGCGCCATCGACGGGTCACGGCGCTTTTCTAAGTGGCGTCGATGAGGTGGAAGAAGGTGCCCGTCACCGTCCCGCGTCGCGAGCCGCGATCGGCGACGGTATCGCCCATCGCGTCGAAGATGTCTGCCAGCGGCAGGTCCGGATTGGCGAGGACGGTGCTGTAGTGGAATTCGTGGCCCCACAGCTCGCTCGCTGAGAGCGCCGCAGCGCTGTTGGGAAGCAGCCGCGCCCGGCGATATCCGAGATGAAGCCGGCGCTGGCGGAATGACGTCTCGAGGCCGAGCAGGCCGAGCATCTCGTGGCGCCGCCCATCGGCGGTTTCGAGCCCGGCGCCAAGCACCATGTAGCCGCCGCACTCGCCATGCATAGGGATGTCACGGGCCGCGAGCTCGCGCATGCCGTGCTTGAAGCGTTCGGCTGACGCCAAGGCGCCTGCATGCAGCTCCGGATAGCCGCCGGGCAGCCAAACGGCATCGCTGTCGGTCGCCGGCGCTGCGTCGGCCAGCGGCGAGAACGTCGATATTTCCGCTCCGCCGCGCCGCCAGCTTTCGAGCAGATGCGGATAGAGGAAAGAGAACGCCGCATCGCTCGCGACGGCAATCCGTTGCCCGGGCGGCCGCATGCCGTCGCCTGCCCCTGATGTGGGAGCTTCCGGTTGTCGTAGCGGTTGTGCGAGCGCGGACAGACGTGCCAGGTCGACGGCGGCGGCGACGTTTGCGGCGGCACGCTCGAGGTAATGGTCGAGGTCCGTCGTCTCGACCGCCTGCACGAGCCCCAGATGGCGGTCCGGCAGCGACAGGCTCTGGCTGCGGCGTATGGCGCCGAGGACGCCAGTTCCGAGCGCTTCTATGGCCGGCGCGATCGCCATCTCGTGGCGCGCGCTCGAACTCATGTTGAGGATGACGCCGCCGATCGTCAGATCGTCCCGGTACATCTTGCAGCCGAGCACGATAGCTGCGGCCGTCTCCGCCTGCGTCGCGACGTCGAGCACCAGGACGATCGGCCAGCCGGTCAACGCGGCGAGGTCCGCGGTGGAGCCGCGTGCGCACTGGCCGCGGGCCGGCGCGCCGTCGAACAGGCCCATGACGCCTTCGACCACGCAGAAATCCGCGTCGGCAGCGTGCGAGGCGATAAGCGTGTCGATGAGCTGCGGGCGCATCGCCCACGTATCGAGGTTGACGCTTTGACGTCCGGCGGCCGCCGTATGGAAGGCCGGGTCGATATAGTCGGGTCCGCACTTGAACGGCTGGACGGCGACGCCCTGGTTGCGCAGCGCGCGCAGCAGGCCGAGCGTCAGCGTCGTCTTGCCGGCGCCGGAGCGTGCGGCGGCTACGATGACGCCCCTCGGCCGCCGCCCGCTCACGTTGTCGCCCCCGCAAGATTGGCGAGCAACTCGGTTCGCAAGGCTGCGATCCATCCGACGACGACGACGGCCGGCGCGCCCATTTTGCTAGCCTTGGCATCGTCAGCAGCCCGGTGAAGCTCCGTCTCCAACACGCGCTGCGCGGGGAAGGACGCCGAGCCGATGATGGCGACCGGCGTGTCGGGAGCCATGCCCCCGCGCATGAAGGCGCCGGCGATGTCTCCGAGGTGCGCCATGGCCATGTAGAGGATGACGGGTTGGCCGGTGCGCGCTATCGCTTCCCATTCGCGCGCCGAATGCTCGTCGACGGCGCGGTGCCCGGTGGCGAGGATGACGGCGTGGTTGGTCTCCCGCGTCGTTGCCGGGATGCCGGCCAGCGCTGCACCGGCTAGGCCCGAGGTGAGGCCGGGCACGATGCGGAAGCGGACGCCCGCGCGGGCCAGAGAGAGAGCCTCTTCGCCGCCGCGTCCGAAGACGAACGGATCGCCGCCTTTGAGGCGGAGCACCCGCTTTCTTTCGCCCGCAAGCGCGATCAATCGCTCGTTGATGTCGCTCTGATGCGGGGAAGGTTTGCCGCCGCGTTTGCCGGCAGCCTCGATGTCCGCGCCCGGTCGCAGGTAACCGAGCACGCGCGGGTCGATCAACTCGTCGTGGACGACGACGTCGCAGCTCCGCAGGGCGTGCACGGCCATGAGCGTCAGCAGGCGCGGATCGCCCGGCCCGGCGCCGACGAGCCAGACCTCGCCCGGATTGAACGCCGGAAATTCCGGATATATCGGCCGCTCGTGGGCGTTCATCGCGCCGTCCCCCGGAAGCGCCGGTCGTAGTCGGCGGCGTAGAGGGCGCTGTCGCGAAAGTCTTGCGCGGCGAGCGCCGGGCCGACGAGGATGAGCGCGCTGCGTTCAAGGCCGCCCGCATCGACGACCAACGCCGCCAACGTGCCCAGCTCGCCGCGAATGATCCGCTCCTCCGGCCAGCTGGCGCGATAGACTACCGCTGCCGGACAGCGGCTGCCGTAGAATGGCGTCACCTCGTCGATGACCTTTTGCAGCACATGGATCGAAAGGTGGATGGCGAGGGTCGCGCCCGTTGCCGCGAAGCTCGCCAGCGTTTCCTTCGGCGGCATGGCCGAAGCGCGCCCCGGCGTACGCGTCAGCACGACGGATTGCGCCACCTCCGGCAGGGTCAGCTCGCGGCCGAGGGCCGCTGCTGCCGCGGCGAACGCCGGAACGCCCGGGGTGATGGTGTAGGCGATGCCCAGCTCGTCCAGACGCCGCAGTTGCTCGCCGAGCGCGCTCCAGATCGAGAGGTCGCCAGAATGCAGGCGGGCAACATCCCGCCCCGCGGCATCTGCGGCGCGCATCTCGTCGATAATCGCGTCCAGTGCTAGCGGCGCGGTATCAACGATGCGCGCGTTCGGCGGGCAATGCTGCAGCAACTCCGTCGGCACCAGCGATCCCGCGTAAAGGCACACGGGACAACGAGCGATCAGATCGCGACCGCGCACCGTGATGAGGTCGGGGGCCCCCGGGCCGGCACCGATGAAGTGCACCGTCATGGCGCTGCCCCCACGGCAATGGCGCAGGTGACGGTGGCGGTCGCGATGCGCGGGGCGAGCAGACGGGCGCCGTGACCTGCGGCGGCCAACGCCGCAGTCTCGGCGACCGAGGGAACGCCTTTGAGGCTTTCGACACGCGGAGAGGAGGTGAGCGTGGCACCGGTCGTGGCGCGCATATCAGCCGGGGAGACGAAGATGACGCGCAAATCGAGTGTCTTCGCCGCGCCGGCAATGCCGGCTTCCGAACTCTTGTCGATGGCGGTAGCCAGCGCATCGATTTGCGAGCCAGCAACGCTGCAGCGCGCGAGTGCCGCGGCGATGGCGGCCATGACCGCTTCGGTCGTCGCCCCCGTCCGGCACCCTATCCCCGCGACCATCATGGCTTCACCGCGCGCCACTGGGTGATGGGGAACGCAGGTCGCCAGCCGTGCAGCCCGCCGATGCTGTCGGCGCGTGCCACGTCGATGCGCGACAGCTCGCCGCCAAGCTGCCGGAAGGCGAGCAGGAGCGTGTTCTCAGCTTCCAGCGTCACGGCATTGGCGACAATGCGCCCGCCGGGCTTCAGTTTCGCCCATGCGGGATCGAGCACGCCGTCTCCCAGCCCGCCGCCGATGAATACCGCGTCGGGTGTGGGCAGGCTCTGCAGCACTTCGGGCGCGCGGCCGTGCACGATCTGCAACTCCGGCGTTCCGAGGGTGGCGGCGTTGCGCGCAGCTATGTCGGCGCGCGCAGCGTTCTCCTCGATGCCGATGGCGCGCAGCGACGGATCGCACAGCAGCCATTCGATGGCGATCGAGCCGGCGCCGAGGCCGATGTCCCACAGCAACTCGCCGTGGCGCGGCTCCAGCGCGGCGATGGTGATGGCGCGCACCTCGCGCTTGGTGAGCTGGCCGTCGTTCTCGAACGATGCGTCGCTGCGGCCCGGCGCCAGCGTCGAGATGCGGCTGCCGGCACCCGCGACGACCTCGAGCGCTATGGTGTTGAGCGCAGCGACGTCGCCGGCGACCCCCGCCTTGGCCGTCGTGTGCTGCACGCGCTGGCCGGGTCCACCCATGTTCTCGAGAATTGTCATCCGCGTGTCGCCGAGACCGCGATCGCGCAGAAGCTGCGCCACCATGCCTGGCGTCGATCCGCCCCAGGACAGCGCCAATACGCGCGCGCCCGGCTGCAGGTGACGGACGACCGATGCCAGCGCGCGGCCGTGCAGCGATACGGTGTGGACATCTTGCAGCGCCCAGCCCAATTGCGCTGCGGCGAGGCTGAACGCCGAGGGCTGCGGCATGCAAACGAACTCTTCTGGGGGGATGATCGCCGCCAGTTGCTTGCCGATGCCGAAGTGAAACGGATCCCCGGACGCGAGAATGACGACAGGGCTGCCGCGAAGGGCCAAGATACGCGGGAACGCCGTTTCGATGGGGCTTGGCCAGACGACGCGCTCGCCGTTGACAAGCGACCCCGCCAGCGCCAAGTGGCGCGCGCCGCCGAAAACGACCGCGGCCGCCTCGACGAGGAGTCGCGCGATCGGCGCCAGCCCTTCGACACCATCCTCGCCGATGCCGATGATGGACAGCCAAGGTCGCGGTGTGATGTCTATGGCGGCCGATGCCGGACTAGCGAGTGCCATGCGGATTCTCATACTTGGAGGCACTATAGAGGCATTCGAGCTGGCGGTGCGCCTGTCCAATGACGCACGGTTTGCGCCCATTTTCTCGCTCGCCGGCCGTACGGCAAAGCCGATGCTGCCGCCGGTCGCCCATCGGATCGGCGGCTTCGGCGGCGCCCAGGGTCTTGCCAATTGGCTCCGCGCCGAAAGCATCCATGCCATCGTGGACGCTACGCACCCGTTTGCCGCGCGCATCTCTGCCAACGCTGCCGCCGCCGCATCCCAGCTCGGATTGCCGCTGCTGTTCTTGCAGCGACCGCCCTGGGGCCAGGAGGATGGCGACAACTGGACGCGCGTCGGCGATATGGGGCAGGCGGCAACGGCGCTTGGCGAGCAGCCGGCGAGGGTGTTTCTGGGTATCGGCCGACAGGAGGTGGCGGCGTTCAAGGCAGCGCCGCAGCACGTGTATCTCGTACGCGCCATTGAGCCACCTGCCGCGGATAGCCTGCCGCCGCAGAGCGAAGTGCTCCTCCAGCGCGGACCGTTCGAGCTTGCCGCCGAGCGCGAGCTGCTTGGCGCCCGCGGCATCGATGTCGTGGTGAGCAAGAACGCCGGCGGCGGCGCGGCCTACGCCAAGATCGCGGCGGCGCGCCAGCTCGGCTTGCGTGTGGTGATGGTGGAGCGTCGGCCGCTGCCCGAGGGAGACACGGTGGCCAGCGTCGACGAGGCCGTGCGCTGGCTTGGTCTGGTCCTGGCAGCACGTCATGGCAGCCCTGCCTCCGAGCGGGGCGTGTAGGCCCAGGGTGTCAGACCCTCGCGCTCGATCAGGCGCGTGCTGCTCGATCCGACCAGCACGAGCGTGCGCATATCGGCGGCAACCGATGCCGCGTCGCCGAGATTGCTCACGTTGACTGTTGCGCCCGGCGTTCCGGCGGCACGCACGAAGAGGACGATGGTGTCGTCGGCCTTCCACTGCCGTAAATGCGCCAGCGCACGCTGCAAGCCCTCGGGGCGCGCGCGCGACGCCGGATTGTAAAGCGCGATGACGAAGTCGCCGCGTGCGGCAGCCTCCAGCCGGCGCTCGATGGTGCTCCAGGACTTCAGGTTGTCCGAGATCGAAATGGCGCAGAAGTCGGCTCCGAGCGGCGCGCCGGCTAGCGCTGCCGCGGCCAGCATGGCCGTCACGCCGGGTTCGACGCGAATGTCCAGCGCACGCCACGCCGGGTCGCCCGCGTCGACCGCCTCGAACACCGCGGCCGCCATGGCGAACACACCGGGATCGCCGCTCGACACGACGGCCACCCGTCGGCCCTCGGCGGCGAGGCGCAGGGCGTGACGCGCGCGGTCGAGTTCGACGCGATTGTCCGAAGCGTGTCGGCGCTGGCCGGGCGCAAGCTCAGGGACGCGCGCCAAATAGGTGTCGTAGCCGACGAGGTCGGTCGCCTCCTTGAGGGCTTGCAGCACGGCGGGGGTCGTAAGCTCCGGCGCACCGGGGCCAAGACCGACAATGGTCAGGCGTCCGCTCATAGCCGCCGTCCCTGACCGGGAATGAGCACCATGGCAAAGTAGGGCCCGGAAGTCTCGGTGCGCTCGCCCAGCGGCGTGATGCGCTCCTCGCTCATGGTGCCGCGTTCGACGTAGATGGCGCGATCGAGAAGCCCGGCGGCCTCGACGGCGCGGCGTACCTTGGCGAGGTTGCGACCGACCTTCATGATGACGCTGGCATCGGCGCGCGACAGCCGCTCGACCATGGCTGTCTCCTCCAGCGTGCCGGGCATGACGTTGAGCACGTCATCGCCCCAGGTGATCGGCGCGTTGGCGCGCGTCCAGCAGCCCGACATGCCGGTGACGCCGGGCACGACCTCGATGGGAACGACGCCGTCGAGGCGCCGCCACATGTGCATGAATGATCCGTAGAAGAAGGGATCGCCTTCGGCCAGCAGTCCGACCGAGCGGCCCGCCCGCAGCTCGACGGCCAAAGCCTCGGACGCATCGCGGTAGAAGTCGGTGATGGCGCGCGCGTATTCCGGATCGCGCGTCGGGATCTCGTCGGTCAGGGGATATTCGAGCCGCAGGTCGTGGTGCTTGCCGTCGAGCAGCGGCGCCACGATCTTGCGCGCGTTGCCCTCGCGGCCGCGCTTGGCAAAGAAGGCAACGACATCCACCGAGCGCACGAGGCCGGCAGCGCGCAATGTCATGTAGCGGACATCGCCGGGCCCGACGCCGATCCCATAAAGGGTCCCGCGCTGGGCGACGCCGGCAATCGTATCGAGCGGGGTCATTCGCGGTCGCTGGCGAGAGCGTTGAGGGCGGCGGCGGCCATGGCGCTACCGCCTTTGCGCCCGCGCACGATCAAGTACGGCACCGCGCCGGCGGCTGCGAGCGCCTCCTTGGATTCGGCGGCGCCGACGAACCCGACGGGGACGCCGATCACGGCGGCCGGCGTGCCGGCGCCTTGTTCGATCAGTTCCAGTAGCCGGAACAGCGCCGTCGGCGCGTTGCCGATGGCCACGACGGCGTTCTGCAAATGCGGCCTCCACAACTCGAGTGCCGCTGCAGAGCGCGTCGTCTCCTGTTCGCGCGCCAGCTCGGGCACGGAAGCATCGCCGAGCGTGCAGATCACCTGGTTGGCGGCCGGCAGGCGGCTGCGTGTCACACCATGCGCCACCATCTGCGCGTCGCAGAGGATCGGCGCGCCGCCGCGCAGCGCAGCGACGGCGGCGTCGGCGAAGTCGTCCGACATCGCGACATCATCGGCAAGGTCGACCATCCCCGCGGCGTGGATCATGCGCACCACGACTTTTTCGGCGCGACCCGAGAAACGCTCAAGGTTCGCCTCCGCACGGATGATGGCAAAGGAATTGCTGTAGATCTCGGCCCCGTCGCGAATATACGAGCGCTTCGCGGACATGGTGGCACTTCCTAGGTCGAATTCAGCGCCTCTGGCAGGTCAGGAAGGGAGGCCGGGCGCACGAACGAGAGGGGTTTCCCCTGGGCCGTATCATAGCGCAGCACGCCAAAGCAATCACCGACCCCGACGAGGGTTAGATCGGCAGGCCCTGAGCGTGCGCAGCCCTTGCTGCACCCCGAGACGTGGCACGTCCTGATGCCCATGCGGCCGAGTGCCGGGGCAAGGCGCTTTGCCGCGGCCCGCGTATCGACCTGGCTCGACGTGCAGCCGGCCATCCCGGGGCAGGCGTCTATCGAAAGCAGGGGGTCGGTGGGATCGACGATGAGGCCGGCTTCGACCGCCGCCGCGATCATCGACAGGCCGGCCTCGCGGTCCGGCACAGGCACATAGAGAGACCGCCAGGGCGAGATGCGCAACTCGCTCGCGCCGACTTCGGCCGCGCGCTGGCCGAGGCGACGCAGGGCGACGGCGTCTATGCGTCCGAAGGGCGCGACGAAGCCGACGGTCGCCGTGGCGCAGTTCTCAATCAGGCCGAGCGGGTGCTGCTTGGCCCGGAACGCGGGAGCGCCGCCAAGCGGATCGAGTCGAGCGGCGGCCGGCTGAAGCTGCCGCTTGTCGGGGGCCGACACGTCGCGCATGCGCGTCCCGGCACGCAAACCGAGCTGAACAAAGCATGCTGCAAGATCGAGGGCGGCGGCGCAAGCCAGGTCGGGCGTCGCCGCGCCAAGCCACTCGACGCCTTCCGGGCCATCGAGCCCGACCGCCAAGTTGATGCGGTTGTCGCCGCGCACGGCGAGCAGACGAATGTCGGCGCGCTCCTCGTCGAGCGGCAGACCGCCGCCGCCGTCAACGACGAAGCAGAACTTTGCCGGCAAGGTCCAGAGTTCGGATCGGTGCGAGAGCGCAGTCTCCAGGGACTCGACCAGCGGGCGCGGATCCAGCAACTCGCTATGGTCGATGCCGGCGAGCGGGCTCGAGAGGACATTGCGGACCGCCTCGGTCTCGGCGGTTTCATCGAGCAGATCCTGCTCGGCGAGCGCGGACCACAGAGCCGGCAAGCTTTCGGCCTCGACACCGCGCATCTGAATGTTGGCGCGGCGCGTCAGATCGATGAGGCCATTGCCGTGACGCTCGGCGAGCGTGGCGATGGCCAGGAGTTGGGCCGGTGTGAGGTGTCCGCGCGGGCGCAGCCGCACGATGAGCCCATCGCCGCTTTGCATCGGTCGCAGTGCTCCCGGGCACCAGCCCCGCACCTTCGAGACGACGGGTACGGGCGCCGGAGCCGTCATACGCGCACCCGATGACTGGCTGCCGCGGCGCGCACGCCGGCTAGCTCCCCATGCACGGCGTTACGCCGTGGCGTCCATAGCCCGCGCGCGATCGCGTCCTCCAGCCGGGCCACCATTGCCGCCGCTGCAGCGGGGTTGGCATCGAGGACCGGCGCGATCACCGCCTCGTCGGCAATCAGCGCATCGTGCACGGTATCGAAGAGATGGCCGGGCACGCCGGCGCCGGTCGCCGCGAAGGCGTAAAGCGCATCGACCGCCTGCGCCATCTCGGCGATGCCGCGATGGCCGTGCGCCAGCATGCCGCTGATCCAGCGGGGATTGGCGAGCCGCCCGCGCACGATGCGCGCAATTTCCTCGGGGATCGTGCGGGCGACCGGGGCTTCGGGCCGGCTCGTATCCAGGTGATAGAGCGGGGGGGTGCGGCCCGCCATGCCGGCGGCGGCGGCAAAGCCGCCGGCGAAGTCCGCGACGCCGTCACCGTCCAGAAGGTCGCGCTCGCGGTCGTCCTGCGGATGCACCAGAGCATCGGCTGCCGCGACGCGCTCGACGAAGGCGCCCCTTGCCTCGATCCCAACGTCGGCCGATCCGTAGGCGTGGGTCGCCGTGGCGAGATACGCTGCTGCGAGGTCGGCCTTGGTCGCCCAAGCCGTATCCAGCGCGGTCTCGGCGGCGCCGGCCCCATAGATGTTGTTCGCCCCGCCGAAGATGCGTGCCATATCGCCCCCGGAGCGACGAGCGCTCGCAAGCGGGTTCCATTCGTCGTCCTCATCGAGCGCCGCGACGCGCGCGACCGCCATGTCGAAAAGGGCGATCTGCGACTGGAAGATGTCGCGAAACAGCCCCGAGATGCGCAGGGTCACGTCGATGCGCGGGCGCTCCAGCAGCGCCAGCGGCAGCACCTCGACGCCGGTGACGCGATTGGACGCGGTGTCCCAGACCGGGCGCGCGCCGATATAGGAAAGCGCCTGCGCGAGATCGTCGCCGCCCGTGCGCAGCGATGCCGACGCCCACAGATCGAGCATGATGGAGCGCGGGTATTCGCCCTTATCCTGGAGGTGCCGGCGTACGACCTCGGCGGCGGCGCGCGCGCCGATAGCGGCGGCGGTGCGCGTCGGCACGGCGCGTGGGTCGATGGTCGTCAGGTTGCGTCCGGTCGGCAGCACGTCGAGGCGGCCGCGCGTCGGTGCGCCGGCGGGGCCCGGGGCCACGCGCCGTCCATCCAGCGCGGCGAGCAGGGAGGCCCGCTCGCTGGCAGCGCACGCTTCGATCAGCGCGTGCACGCGCGGCGCGCGTTCCTGCCCGGCGTCCGGGCTGAGGCTGCGCAACGTGGCCTGCGCCAATGCATCGCGCGCCGAGGCTTCCGGTACCCGCCCGAAAACGTGCAAGCTGTCGCGGATGGCGAGGTCCTTGATGTCGCAAAGCTGCGCGTCGAGCTTGGCGATGGCGGCGCGGGGCGCGTCGTCGCGCGCGAGGCCGCAGTCGGCGGCAAGGCCCGAGCGCCAGGCGCGTTCGAGGATCTCCGCTTCGATGAGCGGCACGCGCCGGCGATCGACACCATCGGCCTCGGCGTACTCTTCCAGCAACCCTTCAAGCTCTGCCAACGGCCCGTGCAGGCCGGCGGCGCTGAGCGGTGGCGTCAGATGGCCGACGGTGACGGCACTGATGCGCCGCTTGGCCTGCACGGCTTCGCCGGGGTTGTTGACGATAAACGGATAGATCACCGGCACCGGGCCGAGCACCGCCTCGGGAAAGCATTGCTCCGATAGCGCCAGCGCTTTGCCGGGCAGCCATTCGAGCGTGCCGTGGGTGCCAAGGTGCACGAGCGCGTCGATCCGTTCGTGGCGCCGCAGGCAGGCATAGAGCGCGACGTAGCCATGGCGCGGCGGACAGGACGTGTCGTGATAGCCCTGCTTGCGGTCGCCGCGCGCACCGCGGTCAGGCTGCAGCAGCAGCACAATGCTGCCAGCGCGCAGGCATGGGAAGCGAAACTCGCCGTCGACGCAGGCAGGGTCCGCGGCCGGGTTGCCCCAAGCGGCGTCGATGACGCCCCTGACTTCGGCCGGAAGCGTGCCGAGATGATCGAGGTATTCGGCGAGCGATAGGCGGAGATAATCGCGCGGCTCGCTGGTCAGGCAAGCCAGAATGTCGGACGCAGAGGAGCGGCCGTCGCCTACGGAATATCCCGCCTCGGCAAGGAACGAGACGATCTCGCGCGCGCTTTCCGGCGTGTCGAGTCCGCAGGCGTAACCGGTGCGCCCGCCGCGCGCCGGATAGTCCGACAGCATGATCGCCAATCGCCGTGCGTCGCGGGGTGTGGCGCCGAGCCGTGCCCAGGCGGCTGCCAGGCTGGCGACGAAGGCGATGCGGTCGGCGGCCGGCTCATGCAGCATGCCGGCGTATTCGATCTCGGCGTCGACCGGCGTCTCGGCCTTGAACGAGATGGCGCGCGTGAATACGCGTCCGTCGAGCTCGGGCAGCACCACATGCATGGCGAGGTCGCTGGGTGCCAGGCCGCGGTCCGATGCCTCCCACGCCGCATTGCTCGTCCCTGCGAGGGCAACCTGCAGCACCGGACAGTCCGCGGCGTCGAGCACGGTCGTGTCGTCGGCGCGACGGGCGGAGAAAGCTGTTGTGTTGATGATGACGGAAGGACGCCGCGCCGCGATCAATGCCTCGATCATCTCCGCTGCCGCGGGATCCTTCAGACTTGTGACCGCGACGGCGGCAGGACCTAGTCCCTGCGCCGCGAGTTGCAGCATGAGTGCGCGCACCGGCGCGAAGTCGTCGGCGAGCAGGCTGGATCGATAGAAGATGACCAACGCCCCGCCGAGCGAGCCCTGGGCCGACGCGCGCCCATTGCGGAACGTCGATCGCACTTCCGTCGGCGGACATGAGGATCGCCGGCCCGAGCGGCACGGGTGCGGGTGCTTCGAAGGTCTCTCCGCGCACCAGCGCCGCCGCCAGCCGAAGCGCGTTACCGATGTTGCCGGCGCCGCCCTCGCGGAAGTATGCGTCGAACAGGGAGGCATGCTCCGGCGACACGGTGGATAGCCCGCTGAGGCGCGGGTCGGGCCGGTCATCGCCGGGCAGTGCGACGAGCTTGGCACCGGAGCGGCGGCACGCCTCCGCCACCTGCTCGAAGCCGTAGCGCCAATAGTCGAGCCCGCCGAGGCTGCGGACGATGACGAGGCGGCTTTTCGATACAACATCTTCGACGTAGAGATCGACGGACATCGGATGCCGCAGCCGCTTGAGGCTGGCGAGGCGCAAGCTCGGCAGCGTCTGCTTGGTGTTCCGCCAAGCCGCGGCGAGGGCCGAAAGATCGCTGTCGCTGAAGGAAAGCACGACGATGTCCCCAGCCGTCTGCCCGAGGTCGACGGCGGCGTCGATCTCATCGAGGGTTGCGGACTGCGTCGCAAGCAGGTGCATGCGGGGAGCCTAACCTCCCGCGATGGCGCGCGCGATAGCCGCGCGATCGAGCCCCTTCTGACCGATGACGACGAGCTGACCCTGACGGCGCTCGCCCGGACGCCAGGCGCGGTCGAATTGATGCTGCAGGCGCTGGCCGACGCCCTGGATCAGCAGGCGCATCGGCTTGCCCTTGACGTCGGCAAAGCCCTTTATGCGAAGAATGTCGTGCGCGGCCGTCGCCGTGCCGATGCGCTCGAGCACCTCGGCCGGGGCGTCGACGGCGGGGATTTCCACGATGAAGCTCTCGAAGTCGTCGTGGTCGTGTCCTTCCTCCAGGTCGTGATGGGAGGGCCGCGCAGCAAGGTCGCCTTCAGCGGCCGCCTTGAGGCCGAGCAAAACGTTGGGGTCGATGCGCGCGCCCTCGGTCTCCACGACTTTGACGGCGCGCGGCACCGCCGCCTTGATCTCGTTCGTCACGCGCGTACGCTCGGCCGCGCTCAGCAGGTCGGCCTTGTTGAGCACGATCAGGTCGGCGCACAGAAGCTGGTCCTCGTAGACCTCCTCCAGCGGATTGTCGTGATCGAGGGATGAATCCTCCGACTTCTGTTTCGCCAGGGCCTCCGGGTCGTCGGCAAAGCGGCCGGCCGCGACGGCGGCGCCATCGACGACGGCGATCACGCCGTCGACGGTGACGCGTGAGGCGATCGCCGGCCAGTTGAACGCCTGCACCAGCGGCTTCGGCAGCGCCAGTCCCGACGTCTCGATGATGATGTGCTCGGGCGGGTTGGCTAGGCCGAGCAGGCTCTCGAGGGCGGGGACGAAGTCATCGGCGACGGTGCAGCAGATGCAGCCGTTGGAAAGCTCGACAATGCGATCCTCGGAGCAGGTTTCGACGCCGCAGCCCTTGAGGATTTCACCGTCGATGCCGACGTCGCCGAACTCGTTGACGATGACAGCCAGCCGGCGCCCCTTGGCATTTTCCAAGATGTGGCGGACGAGCGTCGTCTTGCCGGCACCGAGAAACCCGGTGACGATGCTGCAAGGAACCTTGGCGATATCGGTCATGGCGTCTCCGGATCTGGTTGCACGAACCCCAGCGGCGGGACGCGCGCTATGACACCCTTGCGGAACGGCTGCGGCCGCTCGGACCAGGGAACGATGCCGTTAGGCGAGCGCTGAAAGGCGATGGCTGCCGCGACGACATCGTCGCTGTGTTCCAGCGTCAGGTCGCCGATGACGTAGGTCCATTTGTCGGCGGAGGCGAGCGCCAGCGTGCATGGGCGCTTGCATACGGCGAGGCATTCAACGGGTCGCACCGTAATGCCTTCGGTCTGTTGGCTCTCCAGGCGCTCGCTGATCGCGGCAATGAATGCGCGGGCGGTGGCGCCTTTGGCTTCATCGACTTCCGCCGCGCACGACGTGCAAACGAATATGTCTACGTCCGCTACGGGCATCGCGTTGTTATCCACGCGCTGCCGCCGCCGCGGGCTGACCGCCGATGCGCGCCCACAGCAGGCCGACGAAGAAGCCGGTCAGCACCCACAGGATGGCTTGCACGGCAAGGGAGGTGGCGGCGAACTGGGCGGCGAGCTCGGGTGGTACGCCGCTCTTGGTCGCCTCTGCCACGTGATAGGGCGCGCCCCACAGGTGCGGGGCGAGGGCGAGGGGAATGGCGATCAGCCGCAGCGCGAGCCGGTCGGCACGCAAAAACAGCCATAGCGCGCCGGCCGTCGCTGCCGCGGTGATCAGCCACCACTCCTGGCGGCCGGCGAGGTCGCTCGCCGCCATGCCCGGCAATTCTGGTGAGAGGCCGAGAGCGGGCGCCAACCCGGTCGCGGCAAAGCCCGCCGCTGCCCACGCCAACGCCGTGCGCTGTTCGATTGGGTCGCCGGAGGCGAGCATGCCTGCGATGAGGATGAGGGCAAAGCCGATCGACGTCGCGATGGTGGCGGTGCTGGTGTAGAAGGTGCGCTCGAGGCCATCGGCAGGTGACCACGCTTCAACGGCCGTCTCTCCGGCGTGATGCTCGCCCTCGTGTACGAGGATCACGCGCGCATCCACATCGGTGCTGCGATACAGCGTCCGTTGCAGCCGCGGCGATGCGCTGGCCTGCGGCGCAGTTTCGCCGCGCTCGAACACCTCGGCCTTGAGGATGATCGGCGTCGTCGTAAAGGCCTGCAGCACGGCGACCGACAGCCCAGCCAGCAGACCGGCCAGAAGGCCGACCGCGAGTACGCGGGTGATCATTGTCTTGGCTCAGTGGCAGGGAAAGCTGAGCGCGTGCCGCGTATCGTGGGCCGCGTTATGGATGGTCGAAGAGTGGGCAAAGCCGGTCGTATAGACGAGGGCAAGGCCGAACAGCAGCGCGATGGCTGCTGCCGCCAGCGTATCTGTCCGCTCGCCCGAGCGGACCGCCGAAGTTTGCGTCGAAGCTGTAGTCATCAGTTCCTCTCCTTGGCCACCCCACCGGCGCCATTCGAGTTGCGAGGACGGCAGGTCTCCTGACTCTCGGGTCTGCGTCTTCGGCCACCTTCCCGGGTTCCCAGTGGTGGTAAGTGCCGTCGACTCGCCGATTACAGTTGCGGGGGCAGTTGCGGATTGGACCTCTTTGGAGATTTCACCGCATTCCCATTCAATCCCCTTGCGGGGAACCGTCCAGGGTTTGATAAGGCTACCATCTTAGTCTCGTCAATGGTTTTGCCGAAATGGCCGCCGCCCCGTTATCCCGCCTGACGCTCGTGCTGGGTGGGGCAAGGTCGGGCAAAAGCGCTTATGCCGAAGGTCTGGTCGGACAGTGCGCACCGCCCTGGACCTACCTGGCGACCGCACAGGCCTTCGACGACGAAATGCGCGCGCGCATCGACGAGCACCGCGCGCGGCGTGACGCACGCTGGCAGACGATCGAGGCGCCGCTGGAGCTGGCCGAGGCGATTTCCTCACCGGGGCTGCCCAGGCCGCTGCTGATCGACTGCTTGACGCTGTGGCTGAGTAACGCCCTTCTGGCCGGTGCCGACTTGACGGAGGCGAGCGATCGGCTCATCGACGCACTCGCCGCGGCAAAGGGTCCGATCGTCGCGGTATCGAACGAGGTCGGGATGGGGATCGTCCCGACACTCCGCTGGGGCGGCAGTTTCGCGATGCGCAAGGTTGGCTCAATCAGCGCGTCGCCGCGGTCGCCGACCGCGTCATATTGTTGACAGCGGGGCTGCCGCTGACGCTCAAGTAGAATTGCCAAGGAGACAACCGACATGGTCGAAACTCCCGCGGACGCCGAACGCCACAAAGCGAAAATGGCCAACCGCAAAGCGGCGCAGGACGCCGAAGTTGCGGGCAAGACGATCGAGAAGGGCCTGCTCATCGTCCACACCGGCAAGGGCAAGGGCAAGTCGACGGCGGCGTTCGGTCTGCTGCTGCGCGCTCTGGGGCGCGGCTTCCGCGCCGGCGTCGTGCAATTCGGCAAGGGTGCCTGGGATACCGGAGAGCGCCACGCCATCGAGCGCTTTCCCGATCAGGTGGTCTGGCATGCGCTGGGCGAAGGCTTCACGTGGGAAACGCAGGACCGCGAGCGCGACGTTGCCGCCGCCGAGCGCGCCTGGGCCAAGGCGACCGAGCTCATGGCTGACCCCACGATCCGTCTGCTCATCCTCGATGAGCTCAACATCTCGCTGCGCTACGATCATCTCGACATCGCCAAGGTCGTCTCGGCGTTGCAGGCGCGCCGACCGGATCTGCACATCGTCGTCACCGGGCGCAACGCCAAGCCCGAGCTGATCGAGGCGGCCGACCTCGTCACCGACATGACGCCGGTGAAGCACCACTTCGCGGCCGGCGTGAAGGCCCAGGAAGGCATCGAATACTGATGCCTGCGAAGGCCCTCATGTTTCAGGGCACCGGTTCCGACGTCGGCAAATCGATGCTGGTGGCCGGGCTTGCCCGCCTATTCCATAACCGCGGGCTGCGCGTGCGGCCGTTCAAGCCGCAGAACATGTCCAACAACGCGGCGGTGACGGCCGACGGCGGCGAGATTGGGCGCGCGCAGGCGCTGCAGGCGCGTGCGGCCGGCGTGCCGACCAGCGTGCACATGAACCCGGTGCTGCTGAAGCCGCAGAGCGAGATCGGCGCGCAGGTCGTCGTGCAAGGGCGGGTCGTCGGCAATGCCAAGGCCGCCGAGTACCAGCACATGAAGCCGCAACTCATGGGCCCCGTGCTCGACAGCTTCGCAACGCTATGCGCGGAGGCCGATATCGTCTTGGTCGAGGGCGCCGGGTCCGCCTCCGAGGTCAACCTGCGGCACGGCGACATCGCCAACATGGGCTTTGCCCGCGCTGCCGATGTGCCGGTCGTGCTCATCGGCGACATCGAACGCGGCGGCGTCATTGCCAGTCTCGTCGGTACGAACACGGTGCTGCCGCCGGACGACGCGCGCATGATCGAAGGCTTCATCGTCAACAAGTTCCGCGGCGACCCGACGCTGTTCGCCGGCGGCCTGGCGCGCGTGCGCGAGATGACCGGCTGGCGCGCATTCGGCCTGGTGCCGTACTTCGACGGCGCCGGTCGGCTACCGGCCGAGGATGCGCTGGGCCTCGACGTGGCACCGCTCGCCAAGCCCGATGCAAAGGTGAGCATCGTCGTGCTGGCGTATCCGCGCGTGTCCAATTTCGACGATTTCGATGCACTGCGACTGGAGCCGGGGATCGACTTGAAATTCTTGCGTCCCGGGGAGCCGATACCTGCGAACGTCGGCCTCGTCATTCTGCCGGGGTCGAAAGCGACGATCGCCGATCTCGCTGCCCTGCGTGCGGCGCGATGGGATGTCGATCTTGAGGCCCACATGCGCCGCGGCGGACGCGTGCTCGGCATTTGCGGCGGCTATCAGATGCTGGGCAAGCGCGTTTCCGATCCACATGGGATCGAAGGGCCTCCATCGACCTGCGACGGCCTCGGACTGCTCGACGTCGAGACCGAGTTGACGGGCGATAAGCTGCTGCTGGAGGTCACGGGGGCCAGCAAGGATGGCGCGCCGTTCCGCGGGTACGAGATGCACGTCGGCCGCACGACGGGCCGCGACTGCGCGCGGGCTGTCGTCACGCTCGCCGATGGCCGCGACGATGGCGCCGCGAGCGCCGACGGACGCGTGAGCGGCTGTTACGTGCACGGGCTATTTGCCGACGACCGGCAGCGCAGTGCCTGGCTGACGCGCCTCGGTGCCGGGCAGAGCGCGGTGCGCTATGAGGAGGTGGTGGACGCTACGCTCGACGCGCTCGCCGCGCACCTCGAACGCCACCTTGACTGTGACGCGCTGCTGGCGACGGCGCGGACGCCCCGCTTCAAATAGCGAACACCACCGCGAGCGCCGCAACGACCAGCGCCTGCAGCAGGCAGGCGGTGCGGTAGAGCCGGAGTGCCCGGCGGATGTCCCCGGGCCCAGCTTCGGCCGTGCCCGCACCCATCCAATGGTCGTCGACGGTGATGCCTCCGTAGACGCGAGGGCCGGCGAGCCGCAACCCAAGCGCACCCGCCATCGCCGCTTCCGGCCAGCCGGCATTGGGCGAGCGGTGGCGGCGCGCGTCGCGGGCGATGGCGCGCAAGGCCGTCCGCGCATCGTGAGCCGGCAGCAGCGCCGCGGCACCGACGATGAACAGTGCCGCCAGTCTCGACGCCGGCAAGTTGACAACATCGTCGAGGCGCGCGGCGCCCCAGCCGAAGGCAAGATGGCGCTCGTTCTTGTGGCCGATCATGCTGTCGGCGGTGTTGATGGCCTTGTAGCAACCGGCACCTGGCAGCCCAGCGACGACGAGCCAGAAGAGGGGCGCGACGACGCCGTCGGAGTAGTTCTCGGCGAGACTTTCGATGGCGGCGCGGCTGATGTCCGCTGCATCGAGCGCGGCCGTGTCGCGGCCGACGATCTGGCCGACAGCCGCCCGGCCCGCCTCTACCCCTTCGGTCTCGAGGGCTTTGGCGACGGCGGCCACATGGTCGTTCAGGCTGCGCTGGGCAATGAGCGTGCTTGCCGCGACGCCGATCAAGACGAGGTTGAACGGCGCGGGCACCAGGGTGTTTATGACCGCAGTGATCAGGAAGCACAGCGCGGCGGTAACCAAGAGCACGAGGAGCAGCGCGCCGACGCCGGCAGCGCGACGCCGCGCGAACGAAAGTGCCGATGAGTTCCAGCGCGCTTCGCACCATGCTATCAGCCGCCCCATCCAACTGACGGGATGGCCGACGGCGGCGAATGCCGATTGGGGATAGCCCCACGCCGCGTCGAGCGCCAAAGCGACGAGAGCTGTGAGTGAATGCATGGGTCGCCGATCCGAGGCAGCGCGATGACGGCAGGTGCTAGCACGCCCGCGGCGGACAGCGAAACGATCGTCCACGGCGGCGACATCGACGCCGTGCGCCGCAGGTTTCCGCAGGCGCCGGAGCCGTGGATCGATCTATCGACCGGCATCAATCCGTACGCCTATCCCTTCGAACAGCCGCCCGCCGAGACTTGGCAGCGGTTGCCACAGGCGTCGGCCGATGCAGCCGCTCGGCAGGCAGCCGCCCATCGTTACGGCGCCGCCGACCCTGAAACCATCGTGGCTGCGCCGGGCAGCCAGGCCCTGATCCAGATCGTTCCCCGCCTGATCGACGAGGTCGACGTTGCAGTGATCGGGCCGACCTATGCAGAGCATGCCGCTGCGTGGGCGCGGTGTGGCCATCGTGTGCGAACGGTCCGCTCGCTTGCCGATATCGGCGATGAGCGTGCCGTCGTCGTCGTCAATCCCGACAACCCCACCGGGCGGATCGTTGCGGCAGACGATCTTCACCGTCTCGCGGGTAGCCTCGCGCAGCGCCGCGGCTTGCTGGTCGTCGATGAGGCGTTCGCCGACTTTTCGCCTCCGGGCGTCAGCATCGTGCCGCGATTGCCGCCGGCTACGGTCGTGCTGCGCTCGTTCGGCAAGGCTTACGGTTTGGCCGGCGTGCGCTTGGGCTTCGCGGTGGCGCATGCAGAGCTCGCGAAGCGTTTGCGCCTCGAACTCGGGCCTTGGGCCGTGTCGGGACCGGCGCTCGTCATCGGCGCGTCAGCGCTCCGCGATGTGCAATGGATCGCAGACACTCGCGCGCGGCTGACGCAAGATTGCCGGCGGATCGATGCGCTTCTCGCGGCGCACGGTTTCGCCGCGGTAGGCGGCACGGAGCTGTTCCGGCTCGTCTCGCACGCACGCGTCGGCGAGATCGCTGATGCGCTGGCGGCCGACGGCATCAACGTGCGTCGCTTCCCCGACCGCCTTGAATGGTTGCGCTTCGGATTGCCCGGTTCGCCCGCGGCGTGGCAGCGTCTCGCTGCTTCGCTGCAGCGGGCAACGGCTTCGCGCGATTGATGTGTTGCGTGCGTGGCGCGCCAACTGCGCGCAGGTGGCAACCAATTTCGCCATTGACAGATGTGGTCGTCATCAGCGCAAATGGCGTGTGACGGTCAGTCTGTACGTCTTCGGACGTGCAGATAGGGAACGCGGTCAGACCCTTTTGTCGAAGCCGCGGCTGCGCCCGCAACTGTAGACGGCAAGTCGCTTCCGGATATGCCACTGGCGCTTCGCACCGAAGTGCCGGGAAGGTCGGAAGGGACGTTCGAGCCGTAAGCCAGGAGACCTGCCGTCGCGAAGTCGCCCATCCAACGTGCGGGCCGCGCGCTGGAACGGAAAACCGTAGCGGCGACTGATGTGCAACCGAAGGGGAGCTACGTCAGCATGCAGTTCTACGGTGTCATTCCCAGACACTAAATATTCGGGGCGATTTACGGGCTAGCTCGGCGATCGCATCGCCGTGCGCCCGCGTGGCGTGGCCCTGAAACATCGTGGATGTGCGTTTGTGCGGGCTCTCCCAGTCGCGTAACGGGGGAAGAGTATGTTGCGTTTGTCATCGCGTTTGCCGTTCCAACGGAAGGGTCTGTCCACTCCGGCGCAGTGCGCCTTGTCGCCATCGCGGTGCACGCGCTGGGCGCGTTCGCCGGTACAGCATCGGCGCAGGACGCGGCGCCACCAGCGCCGGCCCCCGCGCCGGCTATTGCTCTGCCGCAAGTCGACGTGACGACAGCGGCGCCGAAGAAGAAAACCGCGAAGGCAAAAGCCGCTGCCAAAAAAGCACCGGCGGTGGCCGCACCGGCCACACCCGTGCAGAGCGCTGGCGCCGCCGGGTGGTGCTGCGGGTGAAGGTGGGACGAAGCCGGGCCTCAATCTCGACGTGCCGGCGACGACCGGAAGCCGTCTGAACATGACGCCGCTGGAGACGCCGGCAAGCGTCGAGATCATCCCCGGTGTGACCATCCAGGAGCGCAGGCAAACCAGCGTCAGCCAGGCCGTTACGCAGAACGCCACAGGCTTCACGTCATCGGCTTCGCCGGGCAACGGTGATACCGGCCTGGCGACGCGTGGCTTCAATGGCCACGGCTCGGTGATGCAGCTCTACGACGGTACACGGCTCTACGTCGGTGCCGGCACGGTGACCTTCCCCTTCGACACCTGGTCGGCGGAGCGCATCGAGGTGCTGCGCGGTCCGGCGTCCGTTCTGTACGGCGAAGGCGCCATCGGCGGCGTCATCAATGTCGTGCCCAAAAAGCCAACGGAATACTTCACGAATGAAGCGCTCGTCGCTATCGGCACCGATGCGACACGGCGGTTCGGCGTCGGATCAGGTGGTCCCATCAGCGATCAGCTCGCATACCGCATCGACGCCAGCGGCGTTCAGTCCGACGGCTGGATCGATAACGAACACGGCGAGTTCAGCTCGCTGGCTCTGTCGGGCGCCGTCTCCTACAAGCCGATCAAAGACCTCAAGCTGACCGTCTCGCACGATCAGGCTTATCGCGCCCCGGTGAGCTACTGGGGCACACCGCTGATCAATGGCGTCATCCCGGACAGCATTCGCTTCAAGAGCTTCAACGTCCAGGACAACCATACGAACTTCGTCGACAGCTGGACCCAACTCAAAACGGAGTGGACCCCGACGAAGTGGTTCTCGCTGAATAACATCGCCTATCGCCTGGCGACGGACCGCCACTGGCACAATGTCGAGACCTACGATTTTCAGGAATCTGGTCTCAACGCCGGCAAGGTGCGGCGCACCAGCTATACCGAGGTCGACCACGACCAGGAGCAATACGGCAACCGGATGGACGCGACGCTACGCGCCAACTTGGGTGGCGGCGTCAAGAACGAGCTGGTCGTCGGCTTCGACGTGAACCGCATCACATTCCTGAGCACGAGCAATTCGGGAGCGACGCCGGTCCCTGAGTTCGTACGTCGATCCCTTACAACCCGGCAGCCCGGCTGGTTCATCATACAACCCGCCGGGCATGGGGCCGCGCACGTCGACTGTCACCCGACAGTATTCGCTGTTCGCCGAGGATCGATTGGAGTTGTCCAAGGAGCTGGCCCTCGTCGCCGGAATCCGTCTGGACAAGCCAGCGCTGGATCGCTGGGATCTGCTCACCGGCGGCTATGTGCGCAAGGAGTTCTCGCATACGCCGTGGCGAGTGGGAGCCGTCTTCACGCCCATCAAGGACCTCGCCTTCTATGGCCAGTACTCGACCGGCGTCGATCCGATCGGCGGCGCGGTCATCACGCTCAGCGCCGCCAATGCCAACTTCGAACTCGCCACGGGGCGGCAGTACGAGATCGGCGTCAAGCAAGCGTTCTGGAACGGGCTCGGCGAGTGGACGCTGGCCGCCTACGACATCGAGAAGCAGAACCTGCTTTCGCCCGATCCGAACGACCGGAACTGATCGTGCGTCAGATCGGCGCGCAGTCGTCACGCGGCATCGAGGCTTCGGTGGCACTGCAGGTTACGGAAACGCTGCGCTACGAAGGCAACGTTGCGGTCCTCGAAGCGCAGTACGACCAGTTCGCAACGACGACGGTCCGGGTCAATGCGCGTCTTCGTCGACTATTCGGGCAACCGGCCGACGAACGTTCCGCAGCAGGTGATCAACAACTGGCTGAGCTGGGCATTCATGCCGCAATGGGAAGGTCACCTCGGCGTGCAGTGGGTCGGCACGATGTACAACGACGACGCCAATACCGTGAAGCGTCCGCCGTTCACCGTCGTGAACCTCGGGGTCGACTACGACGTCACCAAGAACAGCGAGATCGCACTCTGGGTATTCAATGCCTTCGACGAGGTCTATGCGGTCGGAGGCAACGCCACCGAATGGCAACTTGCCCCGCCGCGCTCGGCCGAGCTCAGCTATCGGATCAAGTACTGACATGAACGAAATCGCCGACGTGTCGTCGTTCGCGCCGTCGAAGGTCCGCCGCGCAGGAATGTTGCGGCGGACCGTCAAGACCAGCAAGCGGTGGTTGTTCTACACCCACCGCTGGCTGGGCGTCATGACGTGCGTTCTCAGCGTCATGTGGTTCTTGTCGGGGCTCGTCATGCTCTACGTGCCGTTTCCGGCATGGGGAGATGAGCAGCGCATTGCTGCCCTGCCGCCCATCGCGCCCGGCACCGTCAAGGTGTTGCCCGACGCCGCGCTCGCCAAATCGGGTCTGACCGCGCTGCCGTCCGTGTTCCGGCTCGAGATGGGCGCTGGGGGACCGGTTTACCGCATTGTCGCCGACGGCAAGCCCGTTTCGGTTTCCGCCACCTCGGGCGAGAGGGTCGGCGACGTCGGCGAGCCGGATGCGCGCAAGATCGTCAGTGCGACGTTCGGCGAGAAAATAGCTGGCAGTTCCGTCATCGACTACGACCAATGGACGGTGACGCGCCGTTACGATGCCCACCGCCCGCTGCACAAAGTCGAGCTCGCCGATGGTGCGGCCACCGTCGTCTACGTCTCCTCGCGCACCGGCGAGATCGTGCAGGATACGACCCACTTCGAACGCGTCTGGAACTGGCTGGGCGCCATCCCGCACTGGATCTACTTTTCACCACTGCGCAAGGATGCCGACCTGTGGCACCAGGTCGTGGTCTGGCTGTCCGGACCGATGATCGTCGGCGCCATCGCCGGGATGTGGATCGGCATCCTGAGGCTGCGGCCGAGTCGCGCGGCTAGGGGCAAATCGATGACGCCGCATCGCGGCTGGATGAAGTGGCACCACCTCGGCGGTCTGATCGGCGGCCTATTCCTGGTGACGTGGATCGCCAGCGGCTGGCTGTCGATGAATCCGTTCAAGCTGTTTGCGCGCTCGCAGATCACCGACGCGCAGCGGGCTGCCTACGCCGGGCGAGGATCGATGCCCGCTCTCGGCGTGACGTCGGACGCTCTCGCCGCCGCCATCGGCACGGGCGCCAGCGAGCTCTCCTTCGCCTGGGTCGGCGGAACACCGGTCATGATCGCCCGGACGAAGAGCGCAACGACCCTGCTCGCCGCCGGCAGCGGAGCCCCGCTCGCGCTCGATCGGGCGCTGCTGGTCCAGGCGGCGCAGGGTGCGTATCCGGATAACCGTCTTGCGGGCGTCGACTTGCTCACCGAAGAGGATGTCTACTGGTACTCGCATCATCGCAAGCGCCCGCTGCCCGTGCTCAGGGTGCAGTTCGACGACGCCAATAGATCCTGGCTGTTCATCGACCCGGCAACCGGCGAGATTGCCGGGTTCGAGCGACAGCAGCGCGCGCACTTATCGCTGGCTGTTCAACTTCCTGCACGACTACGATCTGCCGGTCCTGCTGCGCAATCAGCCGGCCCGCGACATCCTCGTATGGTTGCTTTCCATCGCCGGATTGGTCATTTCCGTATCCGGCGTGGTCATCGGCTGGCGCACGCTCGCACGCGGGCGGTTCCCGTGAGCAACAGCGAAGCAAATGAAGCGCATCCTCGTTATCGGCATAGGCCCCGGCGGACCCGAGCACCTGACCGTGCAGGCTATCGAGGCTCTCAATCGCGCGGACGTCGTCTTCACCTTCGACAAGGGCGAGGACAAGAGCGATCTTTTGCAGTTGCGGCGGGATATCTGTGAGCGCTATCGCGGCGGCAAACCCTATCGGCTGATCGAGATCGCCAACCCGCAGCGCAGCGCCTCAGGGCCCTACAAGGCGGACGTGGTTGCCTGGCACCGCGAGAGGGCGGAGATCGTCAAAGGTCTGATACGCGATGAGCTGACGGAGGGTGGCTGCGCTGCCTTCCTCGTGTGGGGCGATCCCGCCTTCTATGACAGCACGCTGCGCATCCTCGAGGCGGTCGCCGGCGACCCCGTGGTTCCATTCGACTACGAGGTGATCCCCGGCATCAGCAGCATTCAATTGTTGGCCGCACGCCATAAAATCCCACTGAACAGCATAGGCGAGCCGATTCTGCTGACGACCGGCCGCAAGATCGCCGAGGCATACCCCGCGCACTTCGACAGCATCGTGGTTCTGCTCGACGGCGGGGCGGGCCTCGCCTCTCTGGCCGGCAGGGATGTCGACATTTTTTGGGGTGCCTATCTCGGCACGCAAGATGAAATTCTCATCGCCGGAAGCGTGATCGATGTCCTTGATGAGATTCGTCGCGTTCGCGAGGAGCGGCGCGCGGCAAAAGGCTGGATAATGGATACTTACCTGCTGCGGTCATCGAGCCGGTCTTGAACGCTTTCGCCTTGCGACGTCCGCAAGATCGCCCGCACCTGCGCCAGCAATGTGGGGCCGGTGAGCTGCTCCGCCACGTAGCCTTCCTTAGTGAGGCGCTGTTTCAGGCTGCAAACGGTCGCATAATGTCCAGTGCGCGCCAGCTCGAAGGCACGTTCAAGCGTCGTCTTGTGAACCTGCATCGAGCCTCCTGCGCATTGGCCAACTATCGTAAACACTTGGAAACACATTCGGTTCCGGCCGGGCATGGATCGTCCGATTGGACTTTGTCGGGGCGAAGATATATAAGAACTTATCACGCGCTACGACCGTAGGGCGCTCGTGACTGAGAGCTATGCGTGCTCCCGCCTGTTCAAGCGAGGAAACTCAATGCGCCCAGCCAATTTCCTAGATTCCGCAATGCTTCGCGTCGCCGCTAGGGCCGCCGCGGCAAGGCGCGCCACGTCGCACATAGATCCGGGCGCGCGGCTTGATGATGCGACGCTTGCGCCTGTTTTACCCGTTCGCGTCGTTGCTGCCGCCCTCGTCGCCGAGCGGTTGCCCTGGGCGCATCGCTCATCAACTTGATACCGGCGCCGTCCAGGTGTCGGCCAGTGGTTGGCCAAACATTGGATTTGGTACCGGAGAACTGACTGGTTCTCCTCCCTCTCTGAGGTGACGGGAACCGACCCCTGCGGAGACAACGACCATGGCAAGAGGGCAATCGTCCATTCACAAGTTCAAGGTCGGCCAGATGGTCGACTTTGTCCCGTCAAAGAGCGGAGTTCCCGCGTCGGCAAGGTCCTACAAGGTGCTGAGCCTCCTCCCCACTGAAGGTGGAGAGCGGCTTTATCGCATCAAGACGATCGCAGAGGCGTTCGAGCGTATCGCGCGCGAGAGCGAACTCCTGCGCACGTCGTCCCCTGTCTGAGCGAACTAAAGAGTTACAACGGAGGTCAAGATGGCCAAGGGTCAGCGAAAATCCAATCGCGAAGTCAGGAAGCCGAAAAAATCGGCGGCGCAGAAGGCCGCCGCCGTAGGGCCGGCGACGGTCACGTCAACGTTTGCCTCCCCATCCTCCAAAGCCGGCAAAAAGCGCTGAGAAAGAGCATCATGAACTCGTTCAAGAACCCGCCCAGGCCCATGTCCGACGACGATCTGGTCATCCCCGTTGCCGCCCGTAAGACGGTGACAACACTCATGCCCGACGACTGCCGCTGGCCGATCGGCGATCCGCAGACCCCCGGTTTCCACTTCTGCGGCAAGCGCAAGCAGGATGGGCACCCCTATTGCGAATTCCACGTCCAACGCGCCAGCACGCCCAGCCGGACGCGGCCGATGACGTATCGTCCGCGTGATGCCGCATGACGCAATCGGTGGAAAAATTCTCCTACGAGGCGCCGGCGGAAATCTATTCGAGCGATGGCACCGGCGCGCGCAAGCGGCCGGTGAGCTATCGCCGCTTCGCCAGCAGCGCGGAGGCCATCCGCTTCACCGTCGAGCAGCTTCCGCAGATCATGCAGCGCAGCGCCGTCATGGAAGTCGGTGACGATCGGTTCGAGTTCGCCGCCATTCGCGCGCTGTACGACAGCAAGAGCTACCCGCTGGTCCGCGAAGCGGACGACGTGGACGCGCCTTGAGCCTGCGCTGGCTCGCTCTTCTAGAGGTCGCCTGATGCGCTATCACAAGGCTATCGCGGTGAACAAGGCCGAGGCGAATTTCATCATCGGCAGCGGCACCTCTGCGCTATCGGACACCGTCGTCGTCTCGCGTGGCTCCCAGTATTACGACGTGCGTGCCATGACCCATACCGAGATCGAGGCCTTCGTCGCCGATTTGGCGCGCGCCGAGCATGCCGCGACCGAAGCGAAAGCAGCGCTCCTGTTGGGCGCGCATTAGGCCCTCAGAGGATACGCAGCCGCCTGGCGTCGATACCGGAGAACATTCCCTGGCGTCGAGCTCAGCTGGGAGCGCTTCAACTCCGCAGACCAACGCGCCGACTGTCACGGCTAACAGCCCACCTTCGACCGCACGCCGACCGTCACTGCTTTAGCGCCGCGCGAGCGATCCGTATGTCGTCTGGATGATAGATGTCTTTCTGCAGGCATGTGGGACAGGTCAGGAAAGCTTCGTCACGCCGTGAGTCCTTGTCCGCGTCGGGCGACAGGGCCTCGCCAAAAATCATCATGGTCTCGCATTGCGTGCAGGTGGCGACAAAATAGCTGTTGCCTGTGATGATCTCGCTCACGTGGTCAATCCTCATGAAGTCCCTTGCAGGCAAACTTTCGCTGCCACGGGCGACCGGTATCATTCGCTGCAAATGCGGTCCAATCATTACCAAAGGCCACGTGCACCTGCGAAAGTATGTGGCGCGACCGCCCCGATGGAACTAGGTCCGCGGGAGGTGGCGTGGTATTCCATCCGCTCAAGCTGCACCGCGCCCTTCACGTCAGCATTTCGCCTGGGCACTGCTTCCTTGGCGTTTGCGTGCGGGAGAACGCCGGCAGGGCCAAAACGCGCGGATCCACTCAAACAAGCGCAGCGGTGAGGCTCACGGCTGCGACGCGTCGCCCGACGTCGCAGTGCTTTCGATTACTTTTGATGACGAGGAGGAACGTAGGTGCCGGTAAGCTACGCCGAGATCGCAATTGGGAAGTGCTTCGCGATGCCCAACAACGACGTGCGGCAAGTCGTAGGGCTGGACCGTGGGAGCGTCTCTTACGTCGTGCGAGGGAAGCTGGCATTCCCATCTTGGGACCCGGCGGCATGGCAGATCACCAGCCAAGACGTCTTTGCCAAGGAGGTCAGCACCGAGGTGGCGGCCGATTGGCGAAGCGCCGGTACGCGGACGTTCTGAACATGTCTGATCTCTCGCAAGAGACAGGGCCGTCGCTGCGCGTGGGTATGACGCCCTCAAGTTTTCCCCATAAGCTGGCATCAACGGCTGCTCGGCAATCAGCCCAGACCTTGCCTGGCGCAAGTGTTTCTGCAGCACAGGTGCCAAGCCGATGAAACTACGTGTCGGCTACGAGCTGAAATACGCGTTCCCGCAACCGACACCCGCCATCTTGATGCTCAATATCCACTTCACGCGCGTCGCTGGGCTGGCTGCGCCCGACCACATCATCGTCAGTCCACCCGTGCCGATCTCGGGATACCGCGACGGGTTTGGCAATTGGTGCTGCAGAATCGTCGCGCCGCAAGGGAAGGTGAGCATCTCGACCAACGCCGTGGTGACCGACACCGGCAAACCCGATGCCGTCGTTCCCCACGCTGCCCAGGTTCCGGTCGAAGATCTGCCCGAAGAGGCGCTCGTTTTTCTACTGGCCAGCCGCTTCTGCGACAGCGACCAGCTTCTTGACCTTGCGTGGAAGTTGTTTGGTCGCGCCAAGCCCGGTTGGGCCCGTGTGCAGGCCATCTGCGATTTCGTCCACAAGCACATAGAGTTTGGCTATTCGCACGCGAGCGTGACACGGACGGCGTCGGAGGCCTATGCGGAAAAGCGCGGTGTCTGCCGCGACTACGCACACCTTGCGGTTGCCTTCTGCCGCGCCTTGAACATTCCAGCCCGCTATTGCACGGGATACCTCGGTGACGTTGGTACGCCGCCACCGTACCCGCCCGGTGACTTCGCGGCATGGTTCGAGGCCTACATCGGCGGCCATTGGTACACGTTCGATCCGCGCAACAACGTGCCGCGTGTGGGCCGTGTCTTGATCGCACGCGGGCGCGATGCAGCAGATGTGGCCATGACCACGACCTTCGGGCCGAACAAACTTGAAGGTTTCAGAGTGTGGACGGACGAAGTGCCGGACATCGCGGTCAACTGAGCTGATCAGAGCCAACAGGTCAGAAGCCGACCGGCGTTAGCGCGCATTCGACATCGCTTCGCGTGCCCGCCGCGTGTAGCCGGCTACGCGTTCGGCATCGAGATCGCCGCGCTCAATCGCGGCGCGCACCGCGCACTTTGGCTCGGTCTCGTGGCGGCAATTGCTGAATTTGCAGTTCAGCGCCAACGCTTCGATGTCTGCGAAATTTGTGTCGCCTTCGTTGTTCCTATTCCAGACCTCCACGCCGCGCATGCCGGGCGTATCGATGATGGAGCCGCCACCAGGGCGCAAGAACAGTTGGCGATGCGTTGTCGTATGGCGACCGCGGCTGTCGTGCGCGCGAACTTCCTGCGTCGCTTGGGCGGCGCGGCCGAGCAGAGCGTTCGTCAAGGTCGACTTCCCGACGCCAGAGGAGCCAATGAGGCCGACGGTCCGGTTGTCGGCGAAATGCCGCTCGATACCAGAAAGGCGGTGGGCATGCGCGCTCACGGCGTGAATAGGAACGCTCGGCGAAATCGTTGCGATCTGCTCCATGGCCCCGACGACATCATCCGTGAGGTCCGCCTTGTTGAGCACAATGACCGGAGTGGCAGAACTGTCGGCCACGAGCGCAAGCAGGCGCTCGATGCGCGGCAAGTTGAGATCGCCGTCTGGCGCCGTGACGATGAACACTACGTCGACATTGGCCGCGAGTAGCTGCGGCCGATCTTCGCCCGACGCTTTGCGAACCAAAGCGCTGGTTCGCGGCAGCACTTCCTCGATGGTCGCCGGTCCGTCGCCGTTACCAAGCCGCACCGCGACGAAATCGCCGACGCCTGCCAGATCCGAACGTTGTGCGGCTGCATTCCTCAGGCGCCCCGTTATCTCGGCCGAAAGCTCACCCGCATCAGTAGCCACCCTGAAGTGGGTGCGGTGCTCGCCGACGACACGGCCAGGTATCAGGCCATCGGCGGCACGGGGGGCAAAGTCCCTTTGCCGCTGGCCGCTCCAGCCCAATGCGTCAAGCGTCATGCAGCTACCTCGGGGCATTTTTGGATGGCGAAAGCATCGTTAGCACTCTTGGCCGGTAAGTGCTAAGAGATACGTCCGTGCCAACGAGGGCTGTTTCTGAAGCGCCCCAAATTGCGCACCTCAACCCCCAAAACAGAGATTTGAGGATTTCAATGAAATTCCGGCCCTTGCACGACCGCGTCGTCGTTAAGCGACTCGAGGAGGACAGCAAGAGCGCGGGCGGCATCATCATTCCAGATACCGTCAAGGAAAAGCCGATGCGCGGCGAGGTCATCGCCGTTGGCCCGGGCGTGCGCGACGAGAGCGGCAAGATCAACGCGCCAGACGTCAAAGCCGGCGACACGGTGCTGTTCGGCAAGTGGTCAGGCACCGAGGTGAAGATCGACGGCGATGACCTGCTTATCATGAAAGAGAGCGACATCCTCGGCGTCATCGAGGGCACGGCAAAGATAAAGGCCGCCGCCTAGCTCTGCCTGCGCCGATCCCCCATTCCTTTTAGGAGTTGCTCCACATGACCTCTAAAGACGTCAAATTCGGCCAAGACGCGCGCGATCGCATGTTGCGCGGCGTCGACATCCTCGCCAACGCCGTCAAAGTCACGCTCGGCCCCAAGGGGCGTAACGTAGTGCTCGACAAGTCGTACGGCGCGCCGCGCATCACCAAGGACGGCGTGACGGTCGCCAAGGAAATCGAACTTGAAGACAAGTTCGAGAACATGGGCGCCCAGATGCTGAAGGAGGTCGCTTCAAAGACCTCCGATCTCGCCGGCGACGGCACCACCACCGCCACCGTTCTCGCGCAGGCGATCATCAAGGAGGGCGCCAAGTCGGTTGCGGCCGGTGCCAATCCGATGGATTTGCGTCGAGGCATCGATCAGGCGGTCGCCGCGGTCGTCGAAGAGCTGAAAACGAAGGCCAAGAAGGTCACGTCCAACGCCGAGATCGCCCAGGTCGGCACCATCTCGTCGAACGGCGATGCCGAGATCGGCGCCAAGCTCGCCGAGGCCATGAAGCGCGTCGGCAATGAGGGCGTCATCACCATTGAAGAGAGCAAGAGCCTGGAGACAGAGCTCGAGGTCGTGGAGGGCATGCAGTTCGACCGCGGATATCTCTCGCCGTATTTCATTACCAACGCCGAGAAGATGCTGGTCGAACTGGAAGACCCATACATCCTGATCCACGAGAAGAAGCTCGGCGGCCTGCAAACGCTGCTGCCGCTGCTTGAAGCAGTCGTGCAGTCCGCCAAACCGCTGGTCATCATCGCCGAGGACGTCGAAGGCGAGGCCCTGGCGACGCTCGTCGTCAACAAGCTGCGCGGCGGCCTCAAGGTCGCTGCGGTCAAGGCTCCAGGCTTCGGCGATCGCCGCAAGGCCATGTTGGAAGACATTGCCACCATCACCGGCGGGCAGACGATATCCGAGGATCTCGGCATCAAGCTGGAGAATGTCACGCTCGACATGCTCGGCCGCGCCAAGAAGGTGACGATCAACAAAGAAGACACCATCATCGTCGACGGCGCCGGCAAGAAGGCCGACATCGAGTCGCGCATCAAGCAGATCAAGGCGCAGATCGAGGAGACCACCTCGGACTACGACAAGGAGAAGCTGCAGGAGCGTCTCGCCAAGCTCGCTGGCGGCGTTGCCGTCATCAAGGTCGGCGGTGCCACCGAAGTTGAGGTGAAGGAGCGCAAGGACCGCGTCGACGACGCGCTTCACGCCACGCGCGCAGCCGTCGAGGAAGGCATCGTGCCGGGCGGCGGTGTTGCTCTGCTCCGCGCCATCAAGGCTCTTGACGCTTTGAAGCCCGTCAACGACGACCAGAAGACGGGGATTTCCATCGTGCGCAAGGCGCTGCAAGCCCCGTCGAGGCAGATCTTCACCAATGCCGGTGAGGACGGTTCTGTCATCGTCGGTAAGATATTGGAGAACGCAACGTACGCGTTCGGCTTCAACGCGCAGACCGGCGCCTACGGCGATCTCGTCGCCCAGGGCGTGATCGACCCCGCCAAGGTCGTGCGCTGCGCGCTGCAGGACGCGGCATCCGTCGCCGGTCTGCTAATTACGACGGAAGCCATGATCGCCGAACTGCCGAAGAAGGAAGGCGGCCATGCGGGCATGCCAGGCGGCGGCATGGGCGGCATGGATTACTGAGGCCAACTCGAAAGCCCCGGCATAGCGCCGGGGCTTTCTGTCGGCTTGCAGTACGAGAGCTAGTCGCTGCGGCGCCAAGCATCTCATTTTTTCATGGAGGCTGGTATGGACAAGCAAGCATTGCTCGTGGAGCAGCGAAGCGTCGGTGACGAGTTCCGAAGGGTCGAAAAGACCGTTCTCGGGTTGAAGAATTTGCTCGCTGGGTCGGGTTTGACGGCACCAACGCGCGCCAGAGCCGAAGCCATGTGGTCCTCCAACTCTGCCGAACTGATGCGCCTCGGCAAACGATGGCTGGAACTCGATATATCCTCATCTAACGAGGTCGAACCCGACCTCGAGCGGCCGCTGGCACGCAACGCCCGGGTCGGCCATGCCCAGCCATAAGTTCAGGGTAGGGCAGACGGTCGGATACGCACGCTCGCATATCGGGATGGTGCCATCAGCGCGCTCGTACAAGATCGTGCAACTGATGCCGACTGAAGGCCGCGAAAGGCTCTATCGCATAAAGGCAGTCGCGGAGGTGTTCGAGCGCGTAGCGCGTGAAAGCGAGCTGTCGATCGGGACTGCGGAGTGACGACACTCGAGCGGGTTCCAGCGAAATTGGAAACGGCACAGGCCAGGACACCAATATGATACGGCTCCAGGAGACTCTCCGACCAATGTTCTCGTCGTGGAAGACGAGATGATCCTGCGCATGCGCGCGGTCGACATCGTCGAGGATGCCGGGTTCACCGCTGTCGAGGCCATCAACGCCGATGAAGCGCTCGCCATTCTGGAGAAGCGTTCGGACATTTCGCTCCTTTTTTCGGATATACAGATGCCTGGCACCATGGACGGATTGATGCTCGCCTACGCGGTCCACGCCCGCTGGCCCTCTATCAAAATCATTCTTGTGTCGGGCCAGATAAAACTGTCCGACGCCGACAAGCCGGCCAACAGCGTCTTCTTCGAAAAGCCGCTGGTGGTGAAGCAAATGATTTCCGAGCTCCGAGCGATGGTAGGGGCGGGTGCGCTGGATATCGTTCCCGAGGTTGTTCTGCCTGTCGCGGTCGATGCGCCCAGAGAAACGGCGCCCGTCGACGCGCTTCGCCCCGCCACCCAGGAAGACCTAACGGCGGAAAACGACACTCTGCGGCTGTTGCTCGAACGGGCCGGCATCGACGCTAAGGTCCTACTCGCGCAAGCCGGCATCGATGCCAAGGAGCGCGAAGCCGCCGACAAGCTGCAAGCGCTTATCCTGGAGGAGCTGCATCATCGCATCAAGAATACCCTCGCAACGGTAACCGCTATTGCGTCCCAGAGCCTGCGGACGGCGACCAGTCTCGAGCACGCGCAGCTGGCCATCGAGGGCCGGCTCGTTGCGCTCGGGCGGGCCCACGATCTGCTGCTTCAGGTCAGCTGGGCCAGCGCCGGGCTGGTCGACACGATCCGGGGCGCGATTGAACCCTACGAAAGCAAGGAAGCTGCACGGTTTTCGATCGACGGACCCGACTTGGGCATCACGCCGAACGCAGCAATTGCTCTGGCGATGACGCTGAACGAGTTATGCACTAATACGACGAAGTTTGGTGCGCTGTCGGTGCCGGGCGGACGCATCCGCATCGCATGGTCGATAGAAGAGCAGTCTCAGCGCCTAAGACTGACATGGACCGAGGTCGGCGGCCCTGAGGTCGCTGCGCCAAGGCGCCGGAGCTTCGGCACGCGAATGATGGAAGCCCTTGGAGGGCAGCTGAACGGGCAAGTGCAGCTGGCCTATCAGCCAACCGGATTTGTCTATTCGCTTGACGTCCCGCTCAGTGCCGTGACCGCCAAGAGTAGTGCTGCCGCGTGAGCAGTGCACCACGCGAGGGGGACCCCTTCAATGCAAACAACACACGGAGAGCGGCCATGGATGGTCCCGAGCAAAAGGAAATTGCCCGCCTACGCGCCGAGGCTCAGGGTGTTCTCCGCCAGGTCAAGGCCATAGCAGCAGACGCCGAAACCGCTTTGCGTGACGGCAACCTCACCCCCGCCCAAGACGCGCGAGCCAAGGCACGATTGAGTGAGTTGAACGGTCGCCTCGTTCCCCTGTATGCGCGTATGCAAGAGCTCGGCGTCACGCCGGACTGACCTCGTCGCGGACGCGGTCCGCTGCCTAGGCGCAAGTCGGAGGGAGCATGAAGCGCAATCAACGCCTCGACGCGGCAATACGAGCGGCCATCGAGGCGTCAGGATGTCTTGACGAGGAGCAGTTGGCCGCGTCGGTGGCCCGCGCGCTCCGCAAGGAAGGCATGCTGTCCATCACTGCGGAATCGGTAATCGCCTATCTTGAGGTGCACGGCGCCGACATCCTCGGGCCGGCAGTGCAAGCCACCCAACTGGAAATCGACTTCGTTCATATCCAGCAACGGTTGGCGAACCGGATCGGGGCAACTGAAAACGGTCTACCTCAAGTCCTGGCGCGTGGGCTTGCGGCCAAGGACCCGGTAGCGGTTGCGTTGGCTGCGGCGCTGCAGAAGAACCCGGCTCAGGAATTCATAATTACTGACGAGCTGCTGGCACTATTGCGCGCGGCCGAGGCAAAGCTCGTGCAGTGATCCGGCTGCTCCGGTTTAGCTAGCTCGACACCGATTATCGAACGCGGCCCGCGGCGAATACGTGCTACTGTCATTGATGGAAACATTCAAAAGCCCACCGCGAGCATTGTCACTCGACGACATCGTCATTCCCCTCAACGAACGAAAGACGATGACGACGCTACTTCCGCACCATTGCCGCTGGCCAATGGGCGATCCGCAGCTCGCCGACTTCCATTATTGCGGCAAGCCAAGGGTCGGAAGTCATTCGTATTGCGACTTTCACGTGCGCCGGGGGTCTCAGCCGGGCAGGCCTCGCCCCATCCAGTATCGGATCGTTTAGTCAGATCGCGGTCGCGATGCTGCGACTTCGCGTACCGCCGCATTTCCACTCACCCAACCGAGAGAACTGGCCGGGCCGCATAGGCTCAGTGAAGGGTGATCCGGAATTCCCGCGGTGCGCCATTCTTGAGGCTGTCGAACAAGACAAACACGTCTAGCTCCGAGGCTGTCTCGTTGAGGACCATAAGGGCCTCGGCTTTGCCTACCTTGCCGTCCACGGCAATCTCCGGAAGCTCCGCAAGGGTCTCTACCTTGAGGGGCACCTCGAAGTCAGCACTCGAAGGAAGTTCAATTCTCGCGAGGCTGTAGGGCAGAGCTTGTTCCTGCGCGGGACCAAGCAGCAGAAGCAGGCGACCGTCCGGAAGCGTGGTCAAGTCTCGGATGCCCGTGCCTTCCGGCACGGCGATCGGAAATGTCTTGGAGGACGGCAACTCGGGATCGTGACCCTCTGCAAACAGCGGACCGATATCGGTCCGCACGAGGAAGGCCACACCTTGAATGGATGGCGCACGCAGTCCGATGACGAGTTGGTTGCCCTGGACGGCGAGGCCTTCGATATTGAGACCATTCTCGCTATTGAGATCCTTGCCAAAGAAGGCGCTGACCGTGCTGGCGTGGCGCAACACATCTGTGAGACGGAAAGTCGTTTCGACACCATCTTGCTGCGCGGTGCTCAATCTTGCCAGGGCGAAGGCGGAGGCGCTGTACTCGCCATTCTTGCGCGAGCAGCCGTGAGATCCAACGACGTAGAAATAAGGTGCCGCGAACGCCACCGCCTCGCCGTCGAGATCGCCGAACGCCACTTCACCGTTCGCGCACTCCACGTCTGGACTTGTACCGAAAGTGACATCGTCCTCGCTTTCGCCGATTAGCGGGATCTGGTCCTCGGCAATAAGGGACGTTCCGTCGAGCGTGGCCCACTGAGTGCTGTCCCCCTCGTCGTCGATGACGAGGCAACGGCGGCCGCTATCGCCGGGTGCGCAGGCAATGCCGCTGAGGTCGCGCGCGGCCTCCCCGCCCTTGCCGATGAATTTATGCACGACATTGTATTCGACGACTTCCAGAGGCTCGGCGGAAATAGAGCGCGCGCCGTTGACGAGCACGACGAACAGGACCGAAGCGGCAAGAACTACTCGGGTCAGAGAGCTGTCGAGCATGGTCGCCTCCGCATTGTGGCAATAGCGATTCCGACTGCGCGGATCGTAGGGAACATCCAACATGGCCGCCGTGATGACGTTGAACGCCGACAGATGGTCGCCGGTCAAGACGGCCGCGCGTATGCATTTGCGGACATCGGTCGCCCCTTGATCGCGAGGCGGGGACCGTAGTCGATCGCGTCCGGCGAGGCGCTTTGGCCCTTGCGACGGACCTGCACTCGCCAACGGCCGGGCCATAGCCTATTGAATGGCAACCCGGCCGCCACCTTGCGGACGGATCTCAACAAGCGTGTACCTATCGCGTTTCACCGGGAGTCCAGGAACTCCGTGCAGTTCCAGCGATATAAATTCAGCGTCGCTCCTATGATGGATTGGACGGACCGGCACTGCCGGGCCTTCCACCGCCAGCTCACGCGTCATGCGCTGCTGTACACCGAGATGGTGACCGCCCCGGCCATCCTGCGCGGCGACCGCGCCCGCCTGCTCGGCATGAACGAGATCGAGCATCCCGTGGCCCTACAGCTCGGCGGCTCGGATCCCGTGGCGCTCGGCGAGGCGGCGGCAATCGGCGAAACCTACGGCTACAACGAGATCAATCTCAATATCGGCTGCCCGTCGGACCGCGTGCAGGAGGGACGCTTCGGCGCCTGTCTGATGGCCGAGCCGGAACTGGTCGCGGCGTGCGTTGCCGCCATGCAGCGGCAAGTCAACGTGCCCGTGACCGTCAAGTGCCGCATCGGCATCGACGAGCAGGACAGCGAGCGCGACCTGCAGCGTTTCATCGATGTCGTCGCCGCCGCCGGCGTGCGCACTTTCATCGTGCATGCGCGCAAGGCTTGGCTGCAGGGGCTGTCGCCGAAGCAGAACCGCGAAGTGCCGCCGCTGGACTACGCGCGCGTCTACCGCCTGAAGGCCGCACATCCGGAGCTGACCATCGTCATCAACGGCGGTATCGCCAGTCTCGATGAGGCCGACTCTCACCTGCAGCATGTCGACGGCGTGATGCTCGGCCGGGCCGCCTACCAGACCCCGTATATCCTGGCCGAGGTCGATCGCCGTTTCTTCGATGCAGGCGCCAAGGTGCCGACGCGTGCCGAGGCGATCGAGGGTCTCCTCCCCCACATCGAGCGCCACGTCGCCTCGGGTGGACGCCTCAACAATTTCGTCCGCCACGTGCTGGGGCTCTACCACGGCGAGCCGCGCGCGCGTGTGTTCCGCCGCCACTTGAGCGAGAACGCGCCGCGCGACGGGGCGGGTCTCGCCACGCTCCTCGAAGCGGTATCTCTCGTCGAACCTGCCTGGCGCCCGCTAGCTGCGGCGGAATAGGGAGCGGCAGCGGACCCATGGATTTCGGCATCCCTGCGGGCGAGATCGCGCTGCTGATCGCCGCCTTGCTGGTCGCCGGCGTCGTCGCCGGCTTCCTCGCCGGCCTGCTCGGCATCGGCGGCGGCGGCGTGCTCGTCCCGGTGCTCTACGAAGTCTTCCGCGTCCTCGATGTCGACCCGGCCATTCGCATGCATCTGGTGCTCGGGACGACGCTGGCCATCATCCTGCCGACGTCGCTCAAGTCATTTGCCGGACACCGTGCGCGCGGATCCGTCGACATGCCGCTGTTGAAGCGGGTGGCCCTGTTCATTGTCGCCGGCGTCGTGCTCGGCACGATCGCGGCAAAGTATTCCAGCGGTGACGCACTCAAGTGGGTGTGGGTCACGGCGGCGACGTTGATCGCCATCAAAATGGCGTTCGGCCGCGAGGATTGGCGACTTGCCGATCACCTGCCGCCGTTCCCCTGGCCGCAGCTCGGCGCCCTGGTCATAGGTTTTATCTCGACGCTGATGAGCATCGGCGGCGCCACCTTCGTCGTGCCCTTGCTGACGCTTTACGGAAAGTCGATCCTCACCGCCGTGGCGACGGCCAGCGGCATCGGCCCTCTGATCGCGCTGCCGGGCGTCATTGGATTCGCCTGGGCGGGCTGGGGCGCGGAAGGGCTGCCGCCGTTGTCGATCGGGTTCGTCAACCTGCTCGGATTGGTCATTGTGGCACCGCTCAGCGTGTGGGCGGCGCCCTACGGGGTGCGCCTGGCGCATAGGATACCGCGTCGCACGCTGGAGCTGTGTTTTGCCGCGTTCCTGGCCAGCGTCGCAATCCGCTTCCTGATCGACCTGCTGCTTTGATTTGAGCCATCACGCGGCCGGTGTGGACGTGCGTGTCCCTGCTGCTGCCCACGTCGCCAGTATGCGCAGGTGGCGACCGGCGAGCGCCCCGATGAACCACACGCACAGCATGAGCGTGAAGGGTAGCACCAGGCGGAAGCCCAAAAAGCAAAGCGCGTCGATGGCGACGAGGACCGCCGTTGCCAGTCCGAGGTTGAGCAGCGACGCGCGCCGCTCGCCCAGCGTCCAGCCAAGCACCAGGCCGGCGAGACCTACGCCGATTAGCAGCAGTAGCCGCGCGCGACCATCGAGCTCGTAGAGATAGCGGCTGTCGAGGAGCTGCGCGAGGATGTGAGCGTGGATGAGCACGCCGAGCATTTTTCGCTCAGTCCACACCGATAGAGCAGTATCGTGCAGGTCGGAGTTGGGCATAGCGATGCCGGTGAGCACGACGTTGCCCTTGATGCGCCGCGCCAGCTCTTCACGCCGCGCGTCGGTGCTCTCCGCGAGCAGTTCTTTCGCCGAGATCCGGAAGAACGGCTCGCTGTCGCGGTCGGGCCCTTCCAGCCAGGCAATGCGCGTCGAGGCCGACGATGCACCTGGTCCCGAAAGTTCGGCCTTGGCCGCGAGTGCCACCTGGCGTGCAAAGCTCTCCTGGAACGGTGAGCCGGCGAGGGGAGGTGAGGTGCGCCGCACGATGTGACCGGGCCCATAGTCGAGCGCCAAATATCCCGCCGGACGCCCGGCCGCGGCGAGGAACTGCCGTTGGTACGCGAAGTGATCCTCATCGAACTCGTTGGTGTGATGGTCGACGCCGCCAACGACCAGCGGCCGGTCAATCTCGTGCAGTGCATCGAGCATTGCCTTGTCGCGATCGACGCCCTGCGAGGCGACGAAGTAGAAGTCGAGGCCGATGGCGGCGGGCTGCATCGCCGCTATCGTCCGCAGCAGCCGCGCGTGATCGTCGCGCGGGATGGGCGAGATGATGTTGCCCTTGAAGGTGGCAGGATCGAAGAGGACGAGGACGATGCGCGGATGCTTGTCAGGTGTGCGGTCGGCCAGCAGCACCGTCCGCCAGTCGGCGGTCCAGTATTCGATCTTGTCGAGTTTTGAGCGCAGCGGCTGGTAGAGAAGGGCCAGCGCGGCGGCGATGGCCAGGATGCAGACAAGCAGGGAGTAGGCCGGGAATCTGCCCGATGGGCGCAAGCGTTGCTCCGCGGACGCGACCATCACGGGTCACCGCTCCCTGCTGGGTGGGTTGGCGCGAACTACTTCCCTTCCGAGCCCGAGCCGCCGCCGGTACCGCTACCGCCGTCGGTGGTGCCGCTGCCGCCGCCCGTGCCGCTGCCATCGCTCGCAGCATCGTCGCCCGCCAACGCGCTCGGCGTTGTCAGCGCGGCGAAACCCACGGCAAACAGTGCGCTGAACAGCGCGATCGCCACTCGCAATCTCATGAGCAATCCCCCAATGGAAAACAATCAAACAACTATCGCTTGAGTATTGCACCCGCCGCCGGGCGCCGGCAATTGGTAAAGCGATACGAAATTGCAGGGGAAAAACTGAACGCCGGTATCTACGCCACGATCTTCTGATTGTAGGCGCCGACTTCCGGATGTTTCGACAGCTCGCGATCGATGTCGGCGAAGATCGCCTTCATATTGGCCTCCGACACCGGGCTCTCGACGACGACGACGAGCTCGGGCTTGTTGGACGAGGCGCGCACGAGGCCCCAGGTGCCGTCCGCGAGCGTGACGCGTACCCCGTTGACGGTCACGAGGTCGCGGATCTTTTGCCCGGCGATGCTGCCGCCGTCGGCGGCAAGCTTCTTGTAGTGCTCGACCACCTTGTCGACGATGCCGTACTTCTTCTCGTCGTCGCAGTGCGGCGACATCGTCGGCGACTGATACGTCTTCGGCAGCTCGCGCCGGAGATCCGCGATGGTCTTGCCTTCGGCGCGCTCGAGCATGTCGCATACGGCGAGAGCGGCGACGAGGCCGTCGTCGTAGCCGCGTCCGAGCGGCGGCTGGAAGAAGAAGTGTCCGCTCTTTTCGAAGCCGACGAGCGCCTTCTGCTCGAAGGTGTAGCGCTTCATGTAGGAGTGGCCGGTTTTCCAGTAGAGCGCCTTGGCCCCGTTCGCCTGCAGCACCGGGTCGGTCATGAAGAGGCCGGTCGACTTCACGTCGGCGACGAACACCGCATTCTTGAAACGGGCCGAGATATCACGCGCCAGCATGACGCCGACCGTGTCGGCGAAGATTTCGTGCCCCTCGTTGTCGACGACGCCGCAGCGGTCGCCGTCGCCATCGAAGCCGAAGCCGACATCGGCTTTGTGCTTCACCACCGCCGCGGCGATGGCGTGCAGCATTTCCATGTCTTCGGGGTTGGGATTGTAGCGGGGGAAGGTGTAGTCGAGCTCGGCGTCGAGCGGCACGACCTCGCAGCCGATGGCCTCCAGCACTTTCGGCGCGAAGGCCCCGGCCGTGCCATTGCCGCAGGCGGCGATGACCTTGAGCGGGCGCTTCAGCTTCGGGCGATCGGCGAGCGCCTGCATGTAGCGCTCGGCCATGTCGGCAACGAAAATGTAGCGTCCGCCGTCGGCGGGCTTGAAGGCGCCGGAAAGGACGATCTCCTTCAGGCGGCTCATCTCATCGGGTCCGAAGGTGAGAGGGCGCGCCATGCCCATCTTGATGCCGGTCCAGCCATTGTCGTTGTGCGAGGCGGTGACCATGGCGACGCCTTCGACGTCGAGGTCGAACTGGGCGAAGTAGGCCATCGGCGACAGGGCAAGGCCGATGTCGTGCACCTCGCAGCCGCCGGCCAGCAGTCCGTTGATCAGCGCCTGCTTCACGGACGCGGAATAGGAGCGGTAGTCGTGGCCGACGACGAGGCGCTTCTTGACGCCCCGCTCCGCGAACAGCGTGGCCATCCCGAGGCCCACTGCGGTGAGGCCCATGAGGTTGATCTCTTCGGGGAACAGCCAGCGCGCATCGTACTCGCGAAAGCCGGTCGGCTTGACCAGCGGGAAGCGTTCGAAATCGGCAGTGTTGGGCTTCAGATCGGAGCGCGGACGCGGCAGCATGGATTACCCCTTTTGCGGGCCGACGGATCGGTTCGCAGGTGTAAACGCCGTCGCCGGGAGAGTCGATCCTGCGGCTCTCTGCCCAATAGACGCACCGCAGACGCGCGCCAGCGGTGCGCGCTATTCCTGCATCACCAGCCGGCCGGAGCGCATGTCGAACCGCGACAGCTTGCGCAGAAAGCTCATGCCCAGCAGCGATGTGCGCATGCGGCCCCGCTCCGTCACGGCGGCCGGCACATTGCGCACCGTGATGTCACCGATGGAGACACGGTCGAGCGTGACAGGCGCGACGCGCGCCATGCCGTTGGCGGTGGATACGGCGCTAGTGAAGTCGCTGTCGTTGAGAAGAAGCCCGGCGCGCTCGGCGTCCTCGTAGCTCAGCGCCACCATGGTGGCGCCGGTATCGATCATCACTTCGACCGAGCGACCGTTGATCTCGACTTCGGCGTTGAAGTGGCCGTTGTCCGCTGCCTCGATCTCGACGACCGACCCTAGTCTTGACGGCTTGGGGGTCGCCGGCTTGCGCTGCACCGCGGCGATTTCGGCGGACGTCGGCAGACCGAGCACCCGCTCGGCACCAGTCTTCAGGGTGTCGAAGTGCAGCAAGGCGGCGACGCCGATGATGGCGACGACGCCCCAACTCACGGCCTCGCGCAACAGTTGTCGTGTCCCGGGATTCATAGTCTGGAATGCAGCTCTCGGAATATCGCCGTAGCGCGTGACGCGGCGCCGGCGCTAGCCCCTCAGCGTCAGGTAATCCTTGGCGAACTCATAGGACCGCAAACGCCTTAAGAAACTCATACCGAGCAAGTTTTCCTTAACGCTACCGGGGCGGGCGACGAGAGCATCGACGTTCCGCACGATGAGGGGGCCGACGGCGAGAGTGCGCAGGCGAACGGCCGCTGCGTAGGTCATCCCGTTCGCGGTGTCGACGGCGACGGTATAGGAGAGCTTGTCGAGGTCGACGCCGGCCCGTTCCGCATCCGCCGGCTTGAGCACCACGGATGAGGCGCCGGTATCGACCATGAGCGTCATCGACTGACCGTTGACCGACGCGCGCACGGCGAAGTGCCCATCCATGCGGCGGCGAACGCGAACGGCCCGTTCGCCTTCCTCGTTGACCTCCGACGACAGGATTTCGCCTGAGGGTCGCAGCTCACCGACGACGCGCTCGCCAATGACCGAAAGCTCCTCGCGATAGGAGTAGCCGGCGATGAGCGCAAAGCCGATGGCGAGCCATGCGACGATGTAGCGGATCGCCTGCATCGGCCGTGTGCGCTCGTCGTTGAAGAGGCTGATAATGTAGATGGTGGCCAGTAACAGACCGGCGGCCATGGTCACGATCTCGCCGGTGCTGAGGCCGGAGAGGAGCTCGGATCCGCCGCGAAGAAACAGAAGCAGGCCGGCGCCGATCAGCAGCGCCAGGACGACCCACGCTCTCATCGGCCGTCGTCCTCCAAGAGCTCAGCCCTGCGTCTGGGGAGCAGGGCCATGATGTGGCGCCGTTCCGCGTCCGACATCGACGACCATGCTGCAATCTCGTCGAGCGAGCGTCCGCAGCCGCAACACAGACCGGTCTCGCGGTCGATGTCGCAGATTTTGACGCACGGGGTCTCGATCACGGTTGGACGGGCGGCGTTGCTCACGCCCCGTATGTAGCGCTGGCACGACAGGAGTACAACGCGGCGGATGTTTGACCGGGGGCTAGCCGACGGCGGCCTCGTTCGTGTCGTCGTCACCATTCCGCGGGCGTAGTCGTGCCGGACGGGGTGGGCGCGGCGACACGCCTTTGACGCGGTGGGTCTCTTGGCCAAGCGGCTGCAGCGGCACCATGGCGCGTAACACCCGATAGCCGGGCAGGATGATCTTCGCTTCGGTTCCTTTGCGCAGCTCCGAGGTGAGGACGAGGCTGCCGCCGTGCAGCTCGATGAGGTTTTGCACGATGGTGAGCCCGAGGCCGGCGCCGCCTTCCGCCGTCTGCTGCGCGAGCGTTCCCTGACCGAAGGCTTGCAGCACTTTCGGGATCTCGTCAGCGGGGATGCCGGGGCCGGTGTCGCGCACCGAAAGGTACTGGCCGCCGTCAGGCATCGCCCCGACGCTAAGCGTGATGTGCCCGCCCTTGGGCGTGAACTTCAAGGCGTTGGACATCAAGTTGAGGCAGATCTGGCGCAGGGCCCGCTGGTCGGCCCAGACGACGGGAAGGTCGGGCGCGCCCTCCTCGGATATTTCGATGCCCTTGCCCTCGGCGCGCAGCTTCAAGAGGCGATGGCACTCGTCGGTGATATCGGCGAGGCGGACCGGCTCCTCGTGCAGCTCGTAGCGGCCGGACTCGATGCGCGTCAGGTCGAGGATCTCGTTGATGAGGTGCAACAGGTGCTTGCCGCTGTCGAGGATGTTGCCGGCGTATTCGCTGTACTTCGGATTTTCCAGAGGCCCGAACATCTCCGCCTTCATCACCTCGGAAAAGCCGAGGATGGCGTTGAGCGGCGTGCGCAATTCGTGGCTCATTGTGGCGAGGAAGCGTGATTTTGCGGTGTTCGCGGTCTCGGCGCGCCGACGGGCCTCGTCCGAGACTGACTTCTGCTCTTCCAGCTCGGCGATCAGTGCATCCTTTTCGGCCCGATACTCGATCATGGAAAGTGCCGTCGAGCGCAGGCCCCGCGCCAGGAACAGGAAATAGAGGTAGATGCCGACGGCCATGGTCGCCAGGGCGAGATAGAAGGGATTACCGAGCAGCAGCAAGCGGGCGACAACGGCGACCGTCATCGGAACCGTGCCGGCGTAGAGAATTGCCGGAATGCCGGCCGCGAACATGGTGCGGATCGCCAGCACGACGATCAGAGTCGCGAAAATGAAGACGTGCGAGGAGAAGATGAGTTCGCTGGGCGGCGCCGTGAGCGGATCGCCGACGCCGATTAGTGCGAAGCCGGCGAGCGCCACGCCGTTGAGAAGCTCCAGCATGACGAAGTGGCGCCGCCACAAGCTGATGTTGACCTGTGCCGACGGCAGGGCCAGGAAGCGTCGAGCTTGGTCGAGCAGGGCGACCTTGGCGCCGATTACGATGATCAACCAGACGACGGCATCGATCGTGGGTGCCCAGAACATGCAAGCGATGGCAAACAGCGCATACAGCGCTGGCATGGTCACCGCCGCACCGACCTCGTTACGCGCAAACATGGTGAGGAGTTCGTATTCGAACTCCGGCTTGATGGACGTGCCGGCGGCGAGGCGCGCACGCCGCTCCTTCAGGTCGCTGTAGGCGCGCACGCGGGCATTGCGGCGGCTGCGACGCCGCGCAACATCCTCGGGTATGGCGCTTGTGGTCATCTCATTCCACACATGACTGGAAGGGGTGGCGCCTTTGTAGCCCACTAACGTTGTCACTAAATCTCGGCAGAATTTCATAACTAAGTGTTTAGTAATGAAAAATATCCAAATGTAGGTTGCTGCAACACGACTGGAGCCAAGGAAAACCGGGCTTTCGGGCATTGTCCTGTCCGGGAGCGACCGGTAGGGTCCAGCCCCGATGCGGACCTTGCAAACGTCTAGCCCACCGATGCCCCCAGGGGCGCATATGCACCTCGGCGCGAGGCGCGTATGAAGGTCACCATTGTTGGATCGGGCGACGCCTTCGGCTCAGGCGGCAGACTGCAGACCTGCTATCACGTCGCCGTGCGCGAGGAGCAGTTCCTCATCGATTGCGGCGCCACCGTTCTGATCGGCATGCAACGTCTCGGCCTCGACCCCGACCGCGTCTCGACGATCTTCATCTCTCACTTGCACGGCGACCACTTTGCCGGCCTGGTCTGGTTCATGCTGCACGCTCACTATGTGACCGGGCGCAGCGCGCCGTTGACCATCGCTGGCCCGGCCGGGATCGCCCGCCGATTTGCCGCCGCGGCCGAAGCTCTGTTTCCCAAATCGACGGAGATCGAGCGCCGCTTCGAGATGAATTTCATCGAGTACGCCGAACGCGATCCGCTCGACATCGGTCCCGTACGCGTCACGCCGTTCGAGGTTCTGCATCCGTCCGGTGCGCCTCCGTATGCGTTGCGGCTGGAATGCGAAGGGAGGGTGCTCAGCTTTTCCGGCGACACCAAGTGGGTCGAGAGTTTGATCCCGGCGGCGAACGGCGCCGATCTATTCATCACCGAATGCTTCGGCTTTAGCGAACAGGCCGGCTATCACATGACGTGGCGCGACATCGAGCGGAACATCGATCGGCTGGGCGCTCGACGCGTGCTCCTCACGCACATGGGCATCGACATGCTGGCCAACCGACAGCACGTCGCCGATCCGCGCGTCATGCTGGCGGAGGAAGGGATGCAAATCGTCCTTTGAGCTTCCGCTCATCGGTTAGATTGTAGAAAATCATTACGTCTTATCCGCTTGACGTAGGTTGCGGTTCGCGGGTCTATTGCTCTTTGCGCAAATTTGCGGAACAGGATTTCACCGGCTCCCCCGATGCTCGACGACATGGACGTGAAGATCCTGCGTATCCTGCAGGAGGACTGTACCCGCCCGGTGGCAGACATCGGCAAGGAGGTCGGCCTGTCGACGACCCCCTGCTGGCGGCGCATCCAGAAGCTCGAGGAGGCGGGCGTCGTGCAACGCCGCGTGGCCATCCTCGATGCTCACAAGGTCAACGCCGGTGTCACCGTCATCGTGTCGATCAAGACCGATCAACACAGCCTCACCTGGCTCGAGCGCTTTCACAAGGCCGTCGCCGACTTCCCCGAGGTGGTCGAGTTCTACCGCATGTCGGGCGAGGTCGATTACCTGCTTCGCGTCGTCGTGCCCGATATCGAAGCCTACGACGCCTTCTACAAGCGATTGATCGCGCGCATCGAGATCGCCAAGGTCTCGTCGGCCTTCGCCATGGAGCAGATCAAATACACCACCGCATTGCCGCTGCAGTTTGCACGCAGCGACGACGGAGGCGGGGCGTCAGACAACGAGGAAAAACGTCGAAAGCGCTAGGCAGGCGATTGCGGCGATGGCGATGGCGGCAAAGGTCAAACCCGTCCCGTAGACGCGGTAGCGCATGACCGGCGGCGATTGCGAGGTGCCATACGCGTGCAACACTCGCCCGGCGATCAACAGCAGACCGGCCAGATGGACGACCAGATCCGGCGGCACCATGCTCTCGGCCAGAGCCATAAGCAGCAGCGCGAATGGCACGTACTCGGCGAAGTTGGCGTGCACCCGCATGCGCCGGTGAAGTTCGAAGTCCTCGCCATGGCCGAACTCGACCCGGCGGTCCCGCCGCCAGCCGATGACGCGCACGCTGAGATAGATAAACAGCACCGCCAGCAGCGCGGCATAAAAAGCGGTGATCCGTAGCATCGCGACCTCCCTCGAGCTTGACGCGTCGGAAAACTGTAGCAGGACTCGCGGCGATCACTCGCCGATGATCTTGACGAGGACGCGCTTCTTTCGGCCGCCGTCAAACTCGCCGTAAAAGATCTGCTCCCAGGGGCCGAAGTCGAGCTTGCCGCCGGTGATGGCGACGACGACCTCGCGCCCCATCACTTGGCGCTTGAGATGGGCATCGGCATTGTCCTCGCCGGTGCGGTTGTGATGGTACTGGCTCGTTGGCGCGTGCGGCGCCAGCTTCTCCAGCCACACCTCGTAGTCGTGATGCAGTCCGCGCTCGTCGTCGTTGATGAATACCGAGGCGCTGATGTGCATGGCGTTGACGAGTGCCAGGCCCTCGCCGATGCCGCTGGCGCGTAGGCACGCCTCTACGTCGGGCGTGATGTTGACGAACGCGCGGCGGCCGGGAATGTCGAACCACAATTCCTTGCGATAGGATTTCATGGCGCCCGCCTAGGCCCCGGGGTTGCGCGCCTTGAGAAGCGCGATGAGGCTCGAGGTGTCCCAGCGGCCACCGCCCATCGCTTGTATCTCGGCATAGTAGTCGTCGACCAGCGCGGTGACCGGCAGCTTGGCCCCGTTGCGCTGCGCCTCGCCGCGGCAGATGGCGAGGTCTTTGCGCATCCAGTCGACGGCGAAGCCGAAATCGAACTTGCCCTCGTGCATCGTCTTCCAGCGATTGTCCATCTGCCAGGACTGCGCCGCCCCCTTGGAGATCGTCTGTATGACGAGGTCGAGGTCGAGCCCGGCGGCCTCGGCGAAGGCGATGGCTTCTGACAGACCCTGCAGCAGACCGGCGATGGCGATCTGGTTGACCATCTTGGTCAGTTGTCCGGCGCCCGATGGCCCGATGCGGTTGACCGCCCTGGCGTAGCTGGCGATCAACGGCTTGGCGTGCTCGAACGGATCCTCGTCGCCGCCGACCATGACCGTCAACGTGCCCGTTTGCGCGCCGGCCTGCCCGCCAGATACCGGTGCGTCGAGGAAAGCAATGCCGCGCGCGCGCCCCGTCGCGTTGAGCTCTCGCGCCACTTCCGCCGAAGCCGTCGTATGGTCGATGAACGTTGCGCCGGCGCGCATGCCTTTGAAGGCGCCGTGCTCGCCCGTCGTGACGGCGCGCAAATCGTCATCGTTGCCGACGCAGCAAAAGACGAAGTCGGCGCTCAACGCCGCCGTGGCCGGCGTGGCGGCCGTCCGCCCGCCGCCGTGCTCGGCTACCCACGCGGCGGCTTTAGCAGGGTTGCGGTTATAGACGGTGATCTCATGCCCGCCCTTCCTGAGAAGGTGCCCGGCCATGGGGAACCCCATGACGCCGAGGCCGATCCACGCCACCCTCGCCATTCGTCTGCTCCTTATCCGTGCAAGCGGAGCGATTAGCACCAGCCGTAGGCGGCGCACCAGAAAAAAGGCCCCGGGTCCGTTGGGAGCCGAGGCCGAGGAGATGAAGCTTTTCTGGGGGAGAGAGTGCAGTTCGAATGGTGGGCTCAGCTCGCTGTCGAGAACGGGATGAGATTAACGGTGGAGCCGGCAAAGGCGTTCCCCGCGTGTTCGCTGCGGGCAGTGGAGAGCGATGCGAGGAGAAGGATGCCGGTAACCAGGAAAAGGATGAGCGCACCCGTGCGCGCCCAAGCCCATTTGGCTCCGTACTGTGATTTGCTGGCCTGCAAGTCCATGTTCACAACCCTCGACGCGGGAGTCTGCGATTGAGTTGAGGGTTCTGTAACCGATAAGACATCGTTAGTCTAACCGCTAATTTGCAAATGGATAACGCAGCAATTGTCAATTTTACGAAGTATTTACGAGTAAGGCAGGGCGCCGCCGCCGCAAGACGTCTATTCAGATTTTCCGCGGATCTGCGACAGCGAGCGACGGGCGCTGATGGCCTCCGGATCGGTGCGCAGCTCGATTAGAGCCGGTCCGCCGGCGGCAAGGGCACGGTGGAGCGCCGGGATGAAGTCCGCCGTCTTCTCGACCCGCTCTGCGTCAAGGCCGAAGCTGCGGGCCAACGCGACGAAGTCCGGATTGACGAGCGTCGTTCCTACAACCCGGTCCGGATAGTGGCGCTCCTGGTGCATGCGGATGGTGCCGTACATGCCGTTGTTGGCGACGATGACAATGATGGGCAGGCAGTACTGGACGGCGGTCGCCAGCTCTTGCGCCGTCATCAGCAGGCAGCCGTCGCCGGCGAGCGCCACCACGGTTCGATCGGGGTGCGTGAGTTGCGCCGCTATCGCCGCCGGCAGGCCGTAGCCCATCGAGCCCGAGGTCGGCGCCAACTGCGTCGGCCAACTCTTGTACTGGAAGTAGCGGTGCAGGAAGCCGGCGTAGTTGCCCGCCCCGTTGGTAACGATGGCGTCGTCGGGCAGTTCGCGCGACAGGGCCGCGATGACTTCCTCCAGCCGCACGGCCCCGGCGGTCGCCAATGGCTTCAGCGATCGCTCGTAGGCTGCACGCAAGTCGCGCCGCAGGCGGCTCCAGCGCGTCTTGGCCGGCGGCTTCAGGCGCGCAAGCGCGCGGGCGAAAGCGTTCCCCGTCGAGAGGATTGGCAGGTCGGCGCGATACACGCGGCCAAGCTCGGTCTGCGAGGGATGCGCATGCACGAGGTACTGCGCCGGCTTTGGCGGCGCCACAAGCGTGTAGCCGCCCGTGGTCACGTCCCCGAGGCCCTCGCCGACGACGACCAGCAGGTCGGCGCTCCGGATAGCCGCCGCAAGCTTTGGATCGATGTCGATCCCGGCGTGTCCGACGTAGGACGGGTGGCGGTTGTCGAGGTGATCCTGGCAGCGGAAGGCCGTGGCAATAGGCATGTCGAAGGCCTCGCCGAACTTGGCGATATGCGCCGCAGCCTGGGCGCTCCAGCCCCCGCCACCGAGCAGCAGCAGCGGCCGCTCGGCAGCCGATAGCCTGGCTTTGAGGCGCGTCATCTCACTGCTCGAAGGTGCCAGCGCCTCAGGCTGTGCCGGGGCTGCGTCGGCAGCTTCGGCGTGGGCAAACAGCACATCCTCCGGCAGGCCAAGCACCACGGGGCCCGGGCGCCCGGAGCGTGCCGCCTTGAAGGCGCGCGCCACGAACTCCGGGATGCGCTCGGCTTCGCGCACGACGCCGACCCAATTCGACACCGCGCCGAACATGGCCTGCAGGTCGATTTCCTGAAAGGCGCCGCGTCCCTCGCTGGCACGCTCGATCAGCCCGACGAGGAGGACCATGGGGGTTGCATCGTGGTGGGCGACATACACCCCGCTCGCGGCGTTGGTGGCCCCTGGGGCGCGCGTCACGAAGGCGACTCCAGGCTGCCCCGTCAGCTTGCCCGTGGCCTCGGCCATCATCGCCGCGCCGCCTTCGTGGCGACAGACGATGGTGCGGATGGAAGCGGCGTCGAAGAGCGCGTCGAGCGCGGCGATGAAGCTCTCGCCCGGCACGGTGAATAGCGTCCGGCAGCCCTCACCGACGAGCTGGTCGATCAGGATCCTGCCCCCGGTACGCATCACCAACGCTGCACGCAACTTGGCCGTCTCTGGAATTTCATGGGCTGTTTTAGGCAGGCGAGGGCGCTGGGGAATACCCCTAACCCGCGGTTCGGTTACGATTGTAGCCTGCCGCGCCACGGCTTTGCGAACGCTGCCGGATCGGCTGCCGCAGGGCGCATGAGGGCAGTGGCGCACGAATGTAGGAGGGCGTCCTCAGCGGCCGCTCACCCGCCAGCCGCTTGCCTTGTCATAAGAAAGGCCTTTACAGGGGGGTGTGCGGACCCTAAATGCAGCGCTCTTTCGTTTTCGGCGGTCTCTGCTTTTCAGCAATTGCCCGTGTTCGCCCCCGGGTGGTGGAGGTCCTATGCGATGGAGAAACTCTCCTCTGCGTCTGCGCTGATTGCCAAGTCCCGGCCCGAGCGGCCGGTACGTGGCCTGCGACCGCATGCTGCAGGGCGCGCCGCCCGCTGGTTCCTCGAGAAGTTCCCCGGTGACGTCGCCTACGCCTACAAGGCGAACAGCTCCGTCTTCCTGATCGGCGCGCTTTATGGCGCCGGCATCCGCCATTTCGACGTCGCTTCGCTGCCCGAGATCGAGGATGCGGCGACGATCCCCGACGCCCACCTGCACTTCATGCATCCGGTGAAGTCGCGGCACGCCATTCGCCGCGCCTACGAGCTCGGCGTGCGCTCGTTCTCGCTCGATGGCGAGGACGAGCTCGACAAGATCATCGAGTCGACCGGCGGCGCCCGCGACCTGCTGCTGTGGGTGCGCGTCGCGGTGACGGCGATCAACAGCCGCATTCCGTTGGAGCGCAAGTTCGGCGTGCACGGGGAGAAGGCCGCGCAGCTTCTGGTCAAGACGCGCCAGGTTGCCGCCGAGCTGGGTCTCACGTTCCACGTCGGCTCGCAGACGACGACTCCCGATGCCTACCTTACGGCGCTGGGCGAGGTGCATCGCATCATCGTCAAGTCGGGCGTCATGATCGATCGCCTCGATATCGGCGGCGGCTTTCCCTCGCGCTATCCCGACAGCGATCCCGCGCCGTTGCAGGATTTCATGGACGCGATCCTCGCGAGCATCGAGACGATGCCGGTGAAGGAGAACATCAAGCTGATGTGTGAGCCCGGCCGCGCACTCGTTGCCGAGGCCGAGAGCCTCATCGTGCGCGTCGATGCGCGGCGGGGCAACCAGCTCTACATCAACGACGGCTCGTACGGCATGCTGTTCGACGCCGCGCATCTTGGCTTCATCTTCCCCACGCGCATCGTCGGCCGCGAGGTCGACGCCGCGGAGCCGCTCGTGCCGTTCGAGTTCTGGGGGCCGACTTGCGACTCCATCGACTACATGAAGGGGCCGTTCCTGCTGCCGGGCTCGGTCGCCGAAGGCGACTATATCGAAATCGGCAACATGGGCGCCTACGCGCGCGCGATCGCCGGCAAGTTCAACGGCTATGGCGAGTACGATGAGGTCATTCTGTTCGATGACCCGCTGCTGACCATGTACGGCGCCGAGAGCGCCGAGGCCGCCGCCGCGCGCCGCTGAATGAGATGTCGATCTTCTCTGCGATCTCGATTGCGTCATCGACCTCGAGGCCGAGGTAGCGAACCGTGCTCTCGATCTTAGAATGTCCAAGCAAGAGCTGGACGGCCCGCGAATTGCCAGTGCGGCGATAGATCGGCACTGCCTTCGTGCCCGTGGCAGCGGTAAGCAGAGGTAAGGGGCCCGTCTACAATTTGATGCTTAGCAACTTTCACCACTGAATCCGTTCGATATCCGTAACACTGATCTGCGACCCATCGGAGACGCTGATGACGCCGTCGGCGTCGTTGGACAGAACCAGCCCGTCCGCGTTTTGGCTCACGATGCTTCCCGACGTCAGGCTTAGTGTCCAATCCGTTCCGAAATCCATCGAGCCCGCGCTTTGATCCATCTGAATCGAGTCCGTCCAGCCGCTGCCGCCATTCATGCTGTCGGACCCGTTTCCCTTCATATAAACGAACAAATCATCACCCGAACCGCCGATCATCGTGTCGTTGCCCATCCCGCCAGTCAGCACGTCATTGCCGGCGCCGCCGCTGAGCACGTTGTCGGCGCTGTTGCCGATGAGGGTGTTGTTGAGCGTGTTGCCGGTGGCGTTGATGGCTTCGGTGCCGGTGAGCGTCAGGTTCTCGACGTTGGTTCCCAGCGTGTAGCTGACGCCGGCCTGCACCGTGTCGGTGCCGGCGCTGGCCGCTTCCGTCACCGTATCGCCGGCCGCGTCGACGATGTAGGTGTCGTTGCCCGCACCGCCGCCATGGCGTCGTTGCCGGCGCCGCCGTCGAGCACGTTGATGCCGGCGTTGCCGGTGAGCGTGTTATTGACCGGCGTTGCCGGTGGCGTTGATGTTGCCGGTGCCGGTGAGCGTCAGGTTCTCGACGTTGGCGCCCAGCGTGTAGCTGACGCCGGCCTGCACGGTGTCGGTGCCTTCGCTTGCAGCTTCCGTCACGGTATCGCCCGCCGCGTCGACGACATAGGTGTCGTTGCCGGCACCGCCAGCCATGGCGTCGTTGCCGGCGCCGCCGCTGAGCACGTTGTTGCCGCTGTTGCCGGTGAGCATGTTGTCGAGGGTGTTGCCGGTGGCGTTGATGGCGCCGGTGCCGGTGAGCGTCAGGTTCTCGACATTGGCCCCGAGCGTGTAGCTGATGCTGGCCTGCACCGTGTCGGTGCCTTCGCTGGCGGCTTCCGTCACCGTGTCGCCCGCCGCATCCACCACGTAAATGTCGTTGCCGGCGCCGCCGATCATGGTGTCGCTGCCGGCGCCGCCGTTGAGCACGTTGTTGCCGGCGTTGCCGGTGAGGGTGTTGTCGAGCGTGTTGCCGGTGCCGTTGATGTTGCCGGTGCCGGTGAGCGTCAGGTTCTCGACGTTGGTGCCGAGCGTGTAGCTGACGCCGGCCTGCACCGTGTCGGTGCCGGCGCTGGCCGCTTCCGTCACCGTATCGCCGGCCGCGTCGACGACATAGGTGTCGTTGCCGGCACCGCCGCTCATGGCGTCGTTGCCGGCGCCGCCGTCGAGCACGTTGTTGCCGGCGTTGCCGGTGAGCGTGTTGTTGAGCGTGTTGCCGGTGCCGTCGATGCTGCCGGTGCCGGTGAGCGTCAGGTTCTCGACGTTGGCGCCGAGCGTGTAGCTGACGCCGGCCTGCACCGTGTCGGTGCCTTCGCTTGCAGCTTCCGTCACGATATCGCCCGCCGCGTCGACGACATAGGTGTCGTTGCCGGCACCGCCAGCCATGGTGTCGTTGCCGGCGCCGCCGTCGAGCACGTTGTTGCCGGTGTTGCCGGTGAGGGTGTTGTCGAGCGTGTTGCCGGTGGCGTTGATCGCGCCGGTGCCGGTGAGCGTCAGGTTCTCGACGTTGGCGCCCAGCGTGTAGCTGACTGGCCTGCACCGTGTCGGTGCCTTCGCCGGCGGCTTCCGTCACCATGTCGCCCGCCGCATCCACCACGTAGATGTCGTTGCCGGCGCCGCCGATCATGGTGTCGTTGCCGGCGCCGCCGCTGAGCACGTTGTCGCCGGCGTTGCCGGTGAGGATGTTGTCGAGCGTGTTGCCGGTGCCGTTGATGTTGCCGGTGCCGGTGAGCGTCAGGTTCTCGACGTTGGTGCCCAGCGTGTAGCTGACGCCGGCCTGCACCGTGTCGGTGCCCTCGCTGGCCGCTTCCGTCACCGTGTCGCCGGCTGCGTCGACGACGTAGGTATCGTTGCCGGTGCCGCCGCTCATGGTGTCGTTGCCGGCGCCGCCGTCGAGCACGTTGTCGCCGGCGTTGCCGGTGAGCGTGTTGTTGAGCGTGTTGCCGGTGGCGTTGATGGCCGCAGTGCCGGTCAGCGTCAGGTTCTCGACGTTGGCGCCGAGCGTGTAGCTGATGCCCGCTTGACCGTGTCGGTGCCTTCGCTTGCAGCTTCCGTCACGGTATCGCCTGCCGCATCGATGACGTAGGTGTCGTTGCCGGCGCCGCCGCTGAGCACGTTGTCGGCGCTGTTCCCGATGAGCGTGTTGTTGAGGGTGTTGCCGGTGGCGTTGATGGCTTCGGTCCCGGTGAGCGTCAGGTTCTCGACGTTGGCGCCCAGGGTATAGCTGATGCCGGCCTGCACCGTGTCGGTGCCGGCATTGGCTGCCTCGGTGACCGTGTCGCCGGCCGCGTCGACGACATAGGTGTCGTTGCCGGCACCGCCAGCCATGGCGTCGTTGCCGGCGCCGCCGTCAAGCACGTTGTTGCCGCTGTTGCCGGTGAGCGTGTTGTTGAGGGTGTTGCCGGTGGCGTTGATGGCGCCGGTGCCGGTGAGCGTCAGGTTCTCGACGTTGGCGCCGAGGGTGTAGCTGATGCCCGCTTGCACCGTGTCGGTGCCGGCGCTTGGCGGCCTCGGTGACCGTATCGCCGGCCGCGTCGACGACATAGGTGTCGTTGCCGGCACCGCCAGCCATGGTGTCATTGCCGGCGCCGCCGTTGAGCACGTTGTTGCCGCTGTTGCCGGTCAGCGTGTTGTCGAGGGTGTTGCCGGTGGCGTTGATGGCGCCGGTGCCGGTCAGCGTCAGGTTCTCGACGTTGGCGCCCAGCGTGTAGCTGACACTCGCCTGCACCGTGTCGGTGCCTTCGCTGCAGCTTCCGTCACGGTATCGCCGGCCGCATCGACCACATAGGTGTCGTTGCCGGAACCGCCGCTCATGGCGTCGTTGCCGGCGCCGCCGTCTAGCGTGTCGTTGCCCGCACCACCGTTCAGCGTATCGTTGCCGCCGAGGCCCGAGATTGTATCTTCCTCACTGGTGCCGGTCAGAACGTCAATTCCGGCCGTGCCTACGATGGTCGCGGATTGGTTGGTGACGCCGATGTTCAGCGTCTCGGTGTGGCTGAGGCCGCCGGCATCGGTCACCGTCACGCTCAGCTGATGCGAGGTGGCGCTCTCGTAATCGAGGCTGGCGCCCGCCTTCACGCGGATCTCATCGCCCACCACCTCGAACTTGCCGGAGGGATCGGCGGCCAGCGTATAGGTGAAGCTCGAGCCGGCATCCGCGTCCGTGGCACCCAGCGTCGCCACCACCGTGCCGCCCGCCGCATTCTCCTGCACCGTGCCGCCGGTGACCGTCAGGTCGGTCGGGGCTTCGTTGGCATTGGTGACGCCGATGTTCAGCGTCTCGGTGTGGCTGAGGCCGCCGGCATCGGTCACCGTCACGCTCAGCTGATGCGAGGTGGCGCTCTCGTAGTCGAGGCTGGCGCCCGCCTTCACGCGGATCTCATCGCCCACCACCTCGAACTTGCCGGAGGGATCGGCGGCCAGCGTATAGGTGAAGCTCGAGCCGGCATCCGCGTCCGTGGCACCCAGCGTCGCCACCACCGTGCCGCCCGCCGCATTCTCCTGCACCGTGCCGCCGGTGACCGTCAGGTCGGTCGGGGCTTCGTTGGCATTGGTGACGCCGATGTTCAGCGTCTCGGTGTGGCTGAGGCCGCCGGCGTCGGTCACCGTCACGCTCAGCTGATGCGAGGTGGCGCTCTCGTAATCGAGGCTGGCGCCCGCCTTCACCCGGATCTCATCGCCCACCACCTCGAACTTGCCGGAGGGATCGGCGGCCAGCGTATAGGTGAAGCTCGAGCCGGCATCCGCGTCCGTGGCGCCCAGCGTCGCCACCACCGTGCCGGCCGCCGCATTCTCCTGCACCGTGCCGCCGGTGACCGTCAGGTCGGTCGGGGCTTCGTTGGCATTGGTGACGCCGATGTTCAGCGTCTCGGTGTGGCTGAGGCCGCCGGCATCCGTCACCGTCACGCTCAGCTGATGCGAGGTGGCGCTCTCGTAATCGAGGCTGGCGCCCGCCTTCACGCGGATCTCATCGCCCACCACCTCGAACTTGCCGGAGGGATCGGCGGCCAGCGTATAGGTGAAGCTCGAGCCGGCATCCGCGTCCGTGGCGCCCAGCGTCGCCACCACCGTGCCGGCCGCCGCATTCTCCTGCACCGTGCCGCCGGTGACCGTCAGGTCGGTCGGGGCTTCGTTGGCATTGGTGACGCCGATGTTCAGCGTCTCGGTGTGGCTGAGGCCGCCGGCATCCGTCACCGTCACGCTCAGCTGATGCGAGGTGGCGCTCTCGTAATCGAGGCTGGCGCCCGCCTTCACGCGGATCTCATCGCCCACCACCTCGAACTTGCCGGAGGGATCGGCGGCCAGCGAATAGGTGAAGCTCGAGCCGGCATCCGCGTCCGTGGCGCCCAGCGTCGCCACCACCGTGCCGCCCGCCGCATTCTCCTGCACCGTGCCGCCGGTCATCGTCAGGTCGGTCGGGGCTTCGTTGGCATTGGTGACGGGGTTGGGGCTCGTACCGTTGTCGGCCAGACCGGCCACAGCGCTCGACGCAACCGGTGCATCGTCTGGCTTAGCTGTGTCGTAGTCTCTGGCAGTATCTATGGCGGTCAACTCGGGTGCGGCGGTAAGGGCGTCGCCGGCATCGCGATCTGTCGCAGCAAGCGTCGCGGCGCTGGTGCTGGGGTGCTTCACGGGTGTCTCGTCGGACGAAGAGAGCGTCTCATTCGCCAGGCCATTCTGCGGCGTGCGCGCAACGACGACGTCTTCGACCGGAATCCGTGCAACCTGGCTCAGCTCGCTGCGTGCCGCGTCATCTCCCTTGTCGCTGCCGCCGGCGCGGCCGGATTGTTCGCCTTCGCCGCGGGGGACGACGTGGCTGCCGTCACTCTCATGTGTCGGAGCCGACTGTCCCTGATGCGTGTTCGACAGCGATGAGCCCGGCTGGTCCGCCTGTTGGGCAGGAGGGGTTGGGTTGCCCGACCCTTTCAATGCCCGAAGGAACTCTTCTAAATCCGCTCCTGGGGGTGGAGTTGCGACTGAAGCAATTTCCGGATTGGCAGGCATGGGATTTGGCACCGCGCGCAATGCAGAATTCTAATTATGCGTTTGATGTTATTTCATCGTTTGGTTGTAAATGAGTTGATAATCTTGATGAATAATTGGTGCACTGAGCGTTATTCTTTCATTTTGCTTCACGCAGCATGGTCCATCTTGGTAAGTCCACGGAGCATTAGGGGTTCTCGTATATCTAGCGATACTGGTCCTCTGAGCACGTCCAAAATGCCCGCTCGTTCAACGCGCGATATGCGCGACCCACGTGGTCCATCAGCCGGTTGCGAGGCTACGCTTCCGCGCGGCCGCCGCCGCGCGCTAGCGCGCGACGCTTCTGAATTCCTCGGACTGCTCGCAAAGACATTCTCCAGCTTGCCTGGAGACGTAATTGCAGCTTCGATCGTCATAAATCTATTGGGGCTCGCCCTGCCGTTAGCCATCCTTCAAGTCTACGATCGGGTCATCCCTCACGCTGCCACGTCCACCCTGCTCTTTCTCATACTCGGCGTATGTCTTGCTTTGGTCCTCGAAGGGATCCTGCGCATTACGCGCAGTCAAGTGATCGCGTGGGGGGCGATGAAGGAGGCCTGGAAGACCAATGTCGACGCCGCATCACGCGTCGCTTTGGCGCCTGCGCGGCTGGTTGACCGGGAGCCCCCGGCCCGTTGGATGCAGCGATTTCAGGCCGTCGGCACGACCGCGGATTTTCAACTCAGTCCTTTGCTGCTGGTTCTTGTCGACCTGCCATTCATGTTGATCTTCCTTGCATTGCTCTTTGCGATAAGCGGCTTGCTCGCAACAATCCCACTACTCCTGTTCTTGCTATTTGGGGTCGGAGCCATCGGGCGCGGCAGAGAGCTCAGAGCCGCGACAGTGGACCGTGCGATCGCTGAAGCGAAAATTCGCGACTTCTTGGTCGAGGCCCTTAATGGGATCGTCACCGTCAAGGCGGTCGCCATGGAGCAACAGGTCTTGCGCCGGTTCGAACGCTTGGCGGAGCAGGCCTCCGGTAGCACGTATAATCTCGTGCGCCTCTCGGACGATGCGCAGAGCTTCGGCTCCCTGGTTTCGACCCTCACTCAGATGACGACGGCCACAGTTGGTGCTGTCCTCGCGATCAACGGCGAAATCTCGATTGGCGCGCTGGCCTGCTGCACCATGCTCTCCGGCCGCGTAATACAGCCGCTTCTACGCCTCGTCTCCGCATGGAACGAGATCCAGGCGGTGATGGTGGCCCGGGAGACGGCAAAGCCCATTTTCGAGCTACCTCAGAATATTCGAGTCAAGGCAGAGGTCAAAGCAGGTCAACCGCTCCCTGCGCGGGTCACATTCGACAACGTTACGTTTGCGCACGAGGGCGAAGTGGTTCCGGTGCTCGAGGCTGCGAACCTTTTGGTCAATCCGGGGGAAATCATCGCCATTACGGGGCCTGATGGAATTGGCAAGTCGACAACTGCGCGGCTCGCGGTGGGGCAGCTGAACCCGCAGATCGGTCAAATATTGATCGATGACACGCCAGCTGCGCAAGCTGGAGCAGGCGCTTGTGGGACCCTTGCTATGGTCGACCATCAGGTCGCGTCCATACGGGGCACGGTACTTAACAATCTCACCATGTTTCGCGATGGCGAGGGCGTCGATGCAGCTCGAGAGGCAGCGCGCCTAATCGGTCTTGAGGACGACATCAATCGACTGCCCCGGGGCTACGAGACCCGGCTCGGAGATGCCGCCGCGGAGGCGCTGCCCCCGGGTCTCCTGCAGCGCATCGTGATCGCACGAGCCATCGCGAGCCAACCGCGCCTCCTCATTCTCGATGAGGCCAATAGCTCGTTTGACTACCGAAGCGATCGGATGTTGGCCCGTGGCCTCCTCACTCTCAAGCAACAGGTTACGATCATCATCATCACGAACCGGCCGTCGTTTGCGGCAATTGCCGACCGGATCGTAACAATAGTCGACGGCAAGTTCGTCGAGCTCGAAGTAGAGCAGCCAAAAATCAACTCGGTTGTAAAATCCGCAGAGGCCATCGCATGAGCGGGCCCCGCGACGCTGCCGACACGCGGAACCAAGATGGGCATGCAGGGGCGCATGCTTCAGTCGACCGCCTAAAACGACTTGCCGCCGAGTTCGAGACCGTAAATCCGTCGATCAAGCTAGCTGAAGGGATAGGTGCATTCGAACAGCTGCTGCTCGAAATTTTGACGGCAGTCGGCTGGCGCGGCGACCAGCGCCGATTGTTCGAAGCCCTGCCTCACATTGACCCGATCGCATCCTTCACCATGCTAAGAGCCGTCCTGGCGCATTTGGACGTCAGCCTCATCCAAGCCCCGCACAACGGCGGCGCGCTAGCAACGACATATTTTCCCTGCCTTGTCGTCGATGGCGAAAATAGCTGTCGCCTGGTTACAGCCAGCGCGACTGGGGAGACGCGCGTTTATGATCTGACCACACGCTACGAAGGTGGCGACCTCGGCTCGCGGCGCGGATCCATCTACCTACTCAGGCTCGACAAAGCCGACGAGGACTCCGACAGATCGCCCGTAGATGGGTTTGTCGGCCACGTTCTGCGTATGCTGCGAAGCCAGATCATCCGCGTTGCAGCATATTCCGCCTTGATAAGTGTATTGGGGATCGTGCTTTCGTTGTACGTCCTCGTGGTCTACGACTTGGTCATCGCGACAGGGTCTCTCGATACACTGGCATTTCTTGCGGTGGGCGCAATAATTGTACTCGCCGGCGAGTTGCGCTTGCATGTCCTCAGGTCCAATGCGATCGCCTATATTGCTGCCCGCTTCGACGGCATCGTTTCGATACGGGCGCTTTCTTCCGTCCTAAGTCTTCCGCTGGCATTGACCGAGCGGGCGCCGCTATCCTCGCAACTGTCCCGTTTCCGTCAATTCGAGATCGGGCGCGAGTTGTTTGCTGGAAGCCTCGCGTCAGCCCTACTTGATCTGCCTTTCACGCTCCTATTCGTCGCGATGCTGTTTGTCCTCGGCGGCTCCTTGGGCTTTCTTCCGCTCGGCATCTCACTTGCGATTGTCGTTATCGCAACGCTGTGCGCCCCGATCACCGTCTCTCAGATCGCAAGGGTTGGGACCAACAAGCTAAAGTCAGAGGCGATCCTGCTTGAGCTCACGGGCAAACTTGGAACCATTAGGAGCGCGTCAGCCGAGACAACGTGGCTCGCGCGCTACGGCGACAGCCTAGCCTCATACGAGCGGTCTCGCTTCGACAATGTGCAACTCAGCTCAACTCTACAGGTCGTCACGAGTTCATTGGTTGCTTTTGCCGGCGTCGCGACGTTGGGAGTCGGCGCGCAGCGCGTGATGGATGGCTCTATGTCAGTGGGCGAGCTGGTCGCCGCCATGATGATTGTATGGCGGATTCTGCTGCCCGTGCAGATCGTGTCCCTCAACCTGCCACGCTTGCGGCAGATCCGAACTACCATTGGCCAAGTCAACGACCTAGCGCGCATGCGCCCCGAGAGAGAAGACGCTATTCCGATGGTGTTTCGTCGTTTGGGCGGCAGCATAAGTGCGTCGGGGCTTTACCTCAGCTTGGGCGCCCGGCAGGAACCCCAACTCAGGGGAGTCAATCTCGAGGTTAGTGCGGGTGAGATCGTTGCGGTAACGGGCGCAAGCGGAAGCGGCAAATCCACCCTCCTCAAAATACTGCTCGGGCTCTACCCGCAATATATGGGCACTGTGCGACTGGGTGGGCTTGATATGCGCCAGCTCGATCCCGCAGAAATTCGCTCAGCTATTGGCTATGCGCCCCAACAGCCGACCTTCTTTTACGGGAGCGTAGCTGCAAACCTTAGGTTTGCTTGTCCCAGTGCAACGGACGCCGACATAGTCGAGGCGTTGGCCACCGTCGGCATATACCTGCCTAATCCAACGTTGCCCGATGGCATAGAGACCAGGATTAGTGGCACAGGAGCCCGATTGTTCTCGCAAGGGATGCTGTGCCGCCTCTCGCTCGCACGTGCGTTCGTCAAGAAGTCGTCGATCCTCCTGCTCGATGACCCGGGTAACGGCCTCGACCGCGTTGGGGACACCGCGCTGACCGCTCATTTGAATTCTATCCGCGGCAACACGACCGTGCTGCTCGTCACCGCGCGCCCCAGCCATATGCGCATAGCCGACCGCGTCGTGGTGATGAGTGCGGGCGTCATCGTCGCAAATGGGAAGCCCGACATCATCGTGCCGAAGATCATAGAGCGCATTGCATCGAGCGCGGCTTAGCAACGCGGTCGACGCACGTCCGCCGAGGAAAAACCAACATGCGCAGTCCCAGAATAATTACCGTTGCTCCCTCCAAGGCGCCCGATTGGCTGACAACACCAATCGAGTTCGAGGATCAGATCAAAATTCGCATTCGCCGCAATTCGATGCGGATCATCGTGGTCATCGTCGCCGGGTTATTGGTGTGGTCCGCGGTCGCGCCAATCAGGGAACTTTCCATCGCACACGGCCAGCTCATCCCATTGTATGAAGTGCGGTCAATTCAACACTTGGAGGGCGGTATCGTCGATGAGATTCTCGTCGCCGAAGGGCAATTGGTCGACAAAGGTCAACCGTTGATGCGACTGCAACCCGCTGGGATGGAATCTGAGCTTGCTACGTTGCGTGTGCGTGCTCACAATCTGACCCTGGAAAAAATGCGAGCAGAGGCCCTTCTAGCCCATCGCGACATGGACACTCGTTCGCTCCACGATATTAGCGCGGATCTGATTGCAAACCACGTCCAAGTGCATCAGCTGCGCCTCGAGCAACGGACGAAGGAGCACGATGTTCTGAGTTCGCGCATTGCTCAAAAGAAGGCGGAAATAGCTGGACTCGAGTTCACAAATTCCCATGCAGCACAGATTGATAGAAATGCAAAAGGAGCGGCTCGAGGGCAGACAAACGCTGCACGCAAGCGGTGCCATGTCAAAGAAGCAGGTGTTGGAGGTGGAGAGCCTCTACGAGCAGGCCCGCATCCAGTTGCGAGAAAGCGAGCGCAAGCTTGCGATGGCGAAAGAAGAGCTTCCCGAGGCGGAGATAACCTTGGGTGAAGCAAACGCAAAAGCGCGCACGCTCTGGAGTGAAGAACTGTCAAAGGCTTCGAGCGAACTTGCGGAGGTTCAAGAATCAATCAGGAAACATGCTGATCAAGTCGACAGATTGGTGGTCCGTTCGCCAATTCGAGGTCGGGTCCAGAATATGGTCCAACGCTCGCCAGGTGAGGTCGTCCCCCCGGGGGAGAGCATCCTACGTATTGTACCGGTTGGAGACGATCTCGTAGCTGAGGTTCGAGTCAAACCCGAAGATGTTGCCGAAGTGACGTTGGGAGATCAAGCAGACGTCAAGGTGAGCGCATTCGACTATGCGAGGTTCGGAAAACTGAAGGGTGAAGTCACGTCGATCTCTCCGACAACATTTGAGACCGACGATCACCAATTCTATTACAAGGCGCTTATCCGTTTGGATCCGAAGCGCTCCACTGCATTCGCACCTTACGCGCGCCTCCAGCCCGGCATGACGGTTGATGCTGACATAATTTCCGGAAGCAAATCGCTGCTTAGGTACATGTTGAAGCCGGTTTTTCGCGGAGTCGATGTCGCGTTCACCGAGCGGTGAGCGCTTTCAAGGTCACCTGCCTGTCAGTACGCTGCCGTCGGCTCTGAAGTCCGCTGTTGGCCCTTAGTGCCTGCAGGCTCACGCCCGCTTTTGACCAGCTTCGCCCATGACTTTGATGTCTCTAGACTTGGCTCTCGTTAATTCCACATCACGTCGGGAGCCAAATGTGTCTGCGACTGACGATTCCCAAACTGCCCACCAACCTCGGCTGCCATCACCGCAGGAAACGCAGGGTTCGATCCCCAATTCGCGCACCAAACCTCGTACGGCTGTCGCCGCCGTTGGAGCAGGAAACTGCGGTGCTTGCTGGTGACGCGCTGGATTGTAGTCAAGCCGACAAGATCGAGATCAGGGACTGCCCAAAGGCACTCATTCCCGTTTCGCGATCAGATTCAAATTCCTAGCGCGGCTGCGCAGAATGTTAGGTTGAAAGTTAGGTCAGCTTTTGTGCCGTCCAAACGACACCGAAAATGTTGAACAAAATCAGTCTGAATGGTGGGCGGTATAGGGATTGAACCTATGACCCCACGCGTGTGAAGCGTGTGCTCTACCGCTGAGCTAACCGCCCGACCGCATGCGCATATATCACGCGCCGGGCGGACCTTATGCGAGGCCCCGCCCGCAACTGTCAAGGCACCAGGCGACCGCCCGGCGCCGGCGCGAACAGCCGCTCAGGCCAACTTGGCTTCGCCGGCGCGCAACTTGATGGAATCGATTTCCGAGGACGACAGGGAGCGCACGACCCGCAGCGCCGCTTCCTCGGAAGCCCCGGCTTTCTTGCGCGCCGCCTCGACGGCCTTGTCGGCCGATCCGATGGCGACGTTGAAGAACTGGAACGTCGGCGAGGTGAGTTCCGCCGGGCGCCACTTGGCGCCCTCGGGCTGGATTCTGGGGACGCCGGGGATTGTCAGCTGAACAACCCATCCGGAAGCTGCTGCATTTTCGCTCATGCGCGGCACTATCGTCTGCGCCGCCGCTGGGCGCAAGCCGCATCCAGGTGCGTCATCAGGGGACGAGCGCGAACGAATTGGCGCGGAAGGGGCAAAATTGCTCGCCCCTTCACAGTCCGTGCGGCAAATGCAACGATCCGCCCGCATGTGCCGATTCCGCGTGACGCGCGGCGGACTTGCACGGAACAACGAAGCATCGGCCGCTGCTAAGCAAAAGCCCAAAAAATGCGCCGACGGGGGAGCCAATGGGTAACGCTGAAGAGCAGCACCGCAACTTCGTGTTTTCTTTGGGCCTGGAGAGGCTCGGCCTCGTTGCACTGAAGGCCCCCACGCTCGTCGCCGTCTTCGCCGTCATTGCCACCATCCTCGGCCTCATGGGCGTTCTCAGGCTGCAGGTCGACGATTCCCTGTCCGAGCTGTTTCGCACCAACACCGAGGAATTCCGCCGCTACGAGGCGATCGACAAGCGCTTTCCCTCCAGCGAGTACGACGTGCTGGTCGTGGTCGAAGGGCCCGACCTCTTGAAGCGCAAGCAACTCGAGGCCTTCGCCGGGCTGACGACGGAACTGCAACTCGTCGACGGCGTCTCCGGCCTCGTCTCCATGCTGTCGGCGCGCACCAAGCCCGATGCGTCGGGGTATGCAGCCCCGCTCGTGCCCGACGAATTGCCGGAGGATGGTCCGGCCTACGATGCGATGATCGCCACCCTCAAAGCCAACGACATCGTCAAGGGCAAGTTCCTTTCCGACGACGGCGAGTTGGCGATGATCATCATCGCGCTCGATCGCAAGGTCGTGGAGGAGAAGACCGCCAGGGTGGTTATCGGCGAGATCAACACCGTGGTCGACGAGCAGCTGAAGGATACGGGGCTGGTCGCCAAGATGACCGGCGCGCCAGTGATGCAGCTGGAGATCCGCAACGCCGTCGAGCGCGATCAGCTCCTCTACAACGGCCTCGGGCTCCTGTTCGGCGCCGTCATCGCCGTCATCTTCTTCCGCCGCGTATCCCTGATGCTGGTGGCGGCGCTGCCGCCGCTGCTGGCGGTGATCTGGTCGCTCGGCATCCTCGGCTGGATGGGGTTCAAGCTGAACCTCTTCCTCAACGTCATGACCCCGTTGATCATGGTCATGGGTTTCGCCGACAGCATGCAGATGGTGTCCGCTATCCGCATCCGGTTGCGCGAAGGAGACGATCGTTATCAGGCGGTGCGCTTTGCCGTCACCATCGTCGGGCCGGCCTGCGTGCTGGCACACGGCGTCGCCCTGCTGGCGTTTCTCGCCTTGCTGTTCTCCGATTCAGGCCTGATCCGCACGTTCGGCGAGGCCGGCGCCATCGCCGTCTGCGTGTCGTTCGTCGCCGTCATTCTGGTGTTGCCGATCCTCGCGGTCATGTTCATCCGCAACGAGGAGACGCTGGCCAAGGACCACACGCCGGCCGACGCCCTGATGGACAGCCTTGGCACCATCGTCGGCGAGATCGTCGACCGCGTCGTGCACCGGCCCTATCTCTATTCGCTCTTGGGCATAGCGCTGTTCTTCCTGTTCGGGGCCGCCTTCGCCGACCTGCCGACGCGCTACCGACTTGCCGATCAGGTGCCCGATCGCGAGCAGGCGCTCGATGCGACGAGCCGCATCGACCAGAAGCTTACCGGCGCCAATCCGGTGCACGTGATGATCGAGTGGAAGGACGGCACGCCGCTCTATTCGCCTAAGACGCTCGGCGTCATCGGCCAGGTGCACAACGCCCTCGAGAAGGAAGCCGGATTGGGTAACGTGTGGTCGGTCGAGAGCTTGCGGCGCTGGTTGCGCGAGGCGGGCGACGACAACATAGAGACCGTGCAGAAGTTCGTCGGCTTCCTGCCTGACCATCTCGTGCGCCGCTTCATTGCCGCTGAGAGTAACGCCGTGCTGGTCACCGGCCGACTGCCGGACGTCAACTCCAGCCACATTCTGCCGGTGGTCGAGAAGATCGACCACTCGCTCGACCCGATCCGCGCCGCCAACCCGAGCTACCAGATTTCCGTCACCGGCTTGCCGGCGATTGCCGCCCGCAACAGCGCCCGCATGATCGATCAGTTGAAGGAGAGCATTCCGATCTGCGTCGCCTTTGCCGGGATCATGCTCGGCCTCGCCTTCCGCTCGCCGTTCGTTGCCGTCGTCAGCCTCCTGCCGGGCCTCTTCCCCGTTTTGGCGTCCGGCGCGCTGCTGTGGGCGCAGGGCGCGGGGCTCGAGTTCGCTTCGGTGGTGGCGCTGCTCGTCGTCTTCGGTCTCGGCATCGACGCGCTCATCCACTTCCTCAATCGCTTGCGATTGGAGGAACGCAAGGGCGATGCGCCCGAGCACGCCATCCGTCGCGCGCGCGTGCTGGTTGGCCCGGCCATCATCCTGACGACCATCGTGCTCGCTTTCGGTCTCGGCGTGACGGTGTTCTCCGACCTGCCGTCGCTGCGCACCTTCGGCCTCGTCTGCGGCTTTACGCTGCTCGCCTCGCTGATCGCCGACCTCGTCTTCCTGCCGGCGACGATCATGGTCGGGCGGCGGCTATGGCCGCACAAGCCGGGCGATCCGGACTAGGACGGCATCAGCCGCGCGATGGCCGGCTCCAGCTCGTTGAAGTGGTCGATGACGACGTCGGGGGAGAACTCGCGCACGGGCGTTTCCGTGTAGCCGAAGCTGACGCCGATGACCGGCACGCCCGCCGCCTTCGCCGTCGCAACGTCGACGCCGCTATCGCCGATCATGATGGCGCGCGTCTTGTCGCCGCCGGCCATGGCGATGGTGCCGAGCAGCGCATCGGGATGCGGTTTGGCCGATCGCAGCGTGTCGCGCCCGGCGACCGCCGTGAAGTACCGGCTCATGTCGAGCGCATCGAGCAGCAGGCGCGACATGCCTTCCATCTTGTTGGTGCACACCGCGAGCTTCACACCGGCGGCCTGGAACTTGGCGAGCAGCGGCAGCAGCCCTTCGAACGGCCGGCTGCCGACGGCGATGTGGCTGCCGTAATAGTCGAGATAGCGTGCGAGCAGCGCCTCGTGCTGAGCCGGGGTCATGCGGTCGGCCGCCGGCCCCACGGCGCGCTCGATCATGTGCCGCGCGCCGTACCCGACGAACGGCCGCAGGGTCTCCTCGTCGACCCGAGGCAGGCCCAGGTGATCCATGACGTGATTGGTCGAGGCGACGAGATCCGGCGCCGTGTCGACGAGCGTTCCGTCAAGATCGAAGACTAGGGTCAGGTCGCGCATGCATCCTCGGATAGCGCACGACGGGCGACGACGAGAGCCGCCGTGGCGCCGCAGGCGGGGTTATGTACCTTGAAACCGGGGGGAGCGCATCTTAGACAAAGGCAGGCCTGCCCGCCGCTCGTAACCCGGTGTCGCCATGGACAAAAAGGTCATCACGCTGCTCAAGACGCAAGCCTTCATCGATGGGGCCTGGGTAGGCGAGGCGGCCATGCCGGTCATCGACAAGGCGACGGGCGAAGAGATCGCTCGCGTTCCGGCCATGGGCGCCGCCGAGACCAATGCCGCAATCGACGCCGCCCATCGCGCGTTCCCGGCCTGGTCGAAGCTGCTCGCCAAGGAGCGCGCCAAGATCATCCGCCGCTGGTACGAGCTGATCATCGAGCATGCCGACGAGCTGGCGCTGCTGCTCACCAAGGAGCAGGGCAAGCCGCTGGCCGAGGCCAAGGGCGAGATCATTTACGGCGCCGCCTTCGTCGAGCTGTTCGCCGAGGAGGCAAAGCGCGTCTACGGCGAGACGATCCCGACGCACAAGGCCGACGCTCGCGTCGTCATCATGAAGCAGCCGATCGGCGTCGTCGCCGCCATCACGCCGTGGAACTTTCCTTCGGCCATGATCACGCGCAAGGTTTCGCCCGCGCTCGCGGCCGGCTGTACGGCCGTCGTCAAGCCGGCCGAGGATACGCCGCTCTCCGCCCTGGCACTCGCCGAGCTGGCGCAGCGTGCCGGCGTGCCGAAGGGCGTGCTCAACGTCGTCACCGCCAAGGACCCGGTCCCCGTCGGCCGGGCGCTGACCGAGAGCCCGCTGGTGCGCATGGTGACGTTCACCGGTTCGACCGAGGTGGGCAAGATCCTCATGGAGCAGGCGGCGCGCACCGTGAAGCGCGTCGGCATGGAGCTGGGCGGCAACGCGCCGTTCATTGTGTTCGACGACGCCGATATCGATCGTGCGGTCGCCGGCGCCATCGCCTCAAAGTTCCGCAACGCCGGGCAGACGTGCGTCTGCGCCAACCGCTTTCTGGTGCAGGACGGCGTCTATGAAGAATTCGCCGAGAAGCTCACCGCGGCCGTGAAGAAGCTGAAGGTGGGCGCCGGCACCGAGGCGGGCGTGACGGTTGGCCCGCTGATCAACAAGGATGCCGTCCGCAAGGTCGAAGAGCACGTTGCCGACGCCATCGAGCACGGCGCTACGGCAGTGATCGGAGGTAAGCCCTCCAAGCTCGGCGGCAACTTCTACGAGCCAACCGTGCTCACCGGGGTCACCCCGCAAATGAAGGTCGCCCGCGAGGAGACGTTCGGTCCCGTTGCGCCGCTGTTCCGCTTCAAGACGGAAGAGGAAGCCGTGCGCATGGCCAACGACACGCCGTTCGGCCTCGCCGCCTACTTTTTCACCCGCGATCTCGGGCGCTGCTGGCGCGTCGCCGAAGCGCTGGAGTACGGGATCGTCGGCGTGAACGAGGGGATCACCTCGACCGAGATCGCGCCCTTCGGCGGCATGAAGGAGAGCGGCATCGGCCGCGAGGGCTCGCATCACGGCATCGAAGAATTCCTCGAGACCAAGTACACCCTCATGGGTGGGCTCTAGGCGATCGCTGCAACTCGCTCTTGCGTCCGCCGCGGCTTGCGCGTACGGCAGCGGCATTCGACTGCTACTGCGGGGAATTCCATGAGCAATGACGCCTTCAAGGCCGCAGCTGCCGAGCGCGCGTTGGAGTATGTCGAGAACGGTATGCGGCTCGGCCTCGGCACCGGCTCGACGGCGGCCAAGTTCGTCGACCTTCTCGGCAAAAGGGTGTCGGCCGGGCTTGATGTCGTTTGCGTCGCCACCTCGCAGGCAACGCAGGCGCAAGCCGAGGCCCTGGGTATCCGCATGTCCACGCTCGACGAGATGCCGTTTCTCGACTTGACCGTCGACGGCGCCGACGAGGTGGACGGCGACTTGCGCCTGATCAAGGGCGGCGGCGGCGCTCTTTTGCGCGAGAAGATCGTCGCCACGGCGTCGGGGCGCATGGTCGTCATCGCGGATGTCTCGAAGAAGGTCGAGACGCTCGGCGCCTTTCCGCTACCGCTCGAGGTGGTGCCTTTCGGGCTGACGGCGACCCGCAACATGATCACCGCGCTTGCTGCCGACGCCGGGTGCGAAGGCGAGATCAGCGTGCGCATGTTGTCCGGCGGCAAGCCGTTTCTCACCGATAGCGGCAACCTGATCCTCGATTGCCATTTCGGCCGCATCGAGGAACCAGAGGAATTGGACGAGGCCTTGAAGCTCATCCCGGGCGTGGTCGAGAACGGCTTGTTCATCGGCATTGCCGATCTTGCCGTCATTGCCGGCGCGAGCGGTATTACGTTGATCGGCGCCGAGGAAGGCGACGAGCCGATCAGCATCTAGTCCTATTATGCGGCGCGCAGAGCAGATCAGCGATGACCCAATACGACTATAACCTGTTCGTCATCGGCGCCGGCTCGGGCGGCGTGCGCGCCGGCCGCATCGCCGCCGGCTACGGCGCCAAGGTGGCCATCGCCGAGGAATACCGCGTCGGCGGCACGTGCGTGATCCGCGGCTGCGTGCCAAAGAAGCTGCTGGTCTACGCCAGCCGCTTCGCCGACGACTTCGAGGATGCGCGCGGCTTCGGCTGGACGGTGCCAGAACCGACCTTCGACTGGCCGACCTTGATTGCGGCGAAGGACAAGGAGCTGGCCCGCCTCGAGGCGGCGTATCGCACGACGCTCGGCAAGGTCGGCGTCGAGTTGATCGAGGAACGCGCCACCGTCGTCGGGCCGAACGCGGTGAAGCTCGCCAAATCCGGCCGCACGATCACGGCAGAGAAGATCTTGATCGCCACGGGTGGAAAGCCCTGGCTTGCCGAGCCGCGGCCCGGCATCGAGCATGTTATCACCTCCAACGAGGCTTTCGATCTGCCGCGCCTGCCCAAGAGCATCATCGTCGCCGGCGGCGGCTACATCGCCATGGAGTTCGCCGGTATTTTCTCGCACCTCGGCGTCGAGACGACGATCGTCTACCGTGGCGATAAAGTGCTGCGCGGGTTCGACGAGGATTTGCGCGACCGCGTCACCGACGCCTATGCCGCGCAGGGCATCCGATTTTCGTTCGGCCACATCTTCACGCGTTTTGAGAAAACCGACGCCGGCCTCGTCGGCCACCTCACCGACGGCACGACGCTGGAGGCCGAACAGATCATGTTTGCCATCGGCCGTACGCCCAACACGCTGGGGCTTGGCCTGGAAAAGGTCGGCGTTGACCTCGGCTGGAACGGCCATATCGTCGTCAACGAGTATTCGAAGTCATCCGTCGACAGCATCTTCGCCGTGGGAGACGTGACGGACCGGGCCGCATTGACGCCGGTCGCCATCCGCGAGGGGCACGCCTTCGCCGACACCGAGTTTGGCAACAACCCGCGCATGATCGAGCACACGCTGATCCCGACAGCGGTGTTCTCGACGCCCGAGGTCGCCAGCATCGGGCTGCCCGAGCACATCGCTCGCGAACGCTGCAGCAAGCTCGACATCTACAAGGCCGGGTTCCGCCCGCTGAAGGCGACGCTATCGGGCCGCGACGAGCGCATGTTCATGAAGCTCATCGTTGATGGCGAGAGCGGCAAGGTCGTCGGCTGTCATGTGCTCGGCGAGGACGCGGCGGAGATCATTCAGATGGCCGCCATCGCCCTTCGCCTTGGTGCCACCAAGGCCGATTTCGACAACACGATGGCGCTGCACCCGACCTCGGCCGAGGAACTCGTCACCATGCGCGAGAGGTGGGTGGCGCCCACCGAAGCCGCCTGCTGAATCACACCATCACGTTGGAGACTTGAGATGCCTCGGCTGCAGGACAAGATCGCGCTCATCACCGGCTCGGCCGCCGGCATCGGCCTCGCCACGGCCGAGCTGTTCGCCGCCGAAGGCGCGCACGTCTACATCACCGACGTTGACGGGGAGGGCGCCGCGAAGGCGGCACAGGCGCTTGTCGCCAAGGGCTTCGGCGCCACGGCGATGACGGTCGATGTCTCGCGCGGCCAGGATGTGACGGCGCTCTTGCGCGCCATCGCGAGAAGCCACCAACGCCTCGACGTCGTCGTCAACAACGCCGGCATCAATATCCGCACCGACTTCCGCCACATGACGGACGCCGACTGGACGCGTCTGCGCGAAGTGAACCTCGACGGCATCATCCGCGTTGCCCGCGACGCCTTTCCGCTGATGAGGGCCTCGGGACGCGCATCGTTGATCAATCTCGCCTCCATCATGGGCCATCGCGGCATGCGCACGCTCGCCGCCTACGGTGCCACCAAGGGCGCCATCTCGGCGCTGACGCGGGGGCTGGCGGTGGAATATGCGCCCTTCGGCATTCGCGTGAACGCGCTGGCGCCGGGCTTCATCGAGACGGCGTTGACCGAGCGCGTGCTGCGCGTCGAAGCCTTTTCCAAGGCGCTGCTGGAGCAAACGCCCCTGCGCCGCTTCGGCACCTCGGAGGACGTCGCCAACGCGGCGTTGTTCTTCGCCTCGGACGAGAGCGCCTTCATCACCGGCGCCGAGCTTGCCATCGACGGCGGCATGCAAGCCACGCTCTAACCGCTACGTGCCGGCGACGGTTTCGGCGATGAGCTGGTCGACGACACCGACCAAGGCCGCGTCGTTGCCGACGCCGTCCGCCAGAAGCTTTTTGTAGCGCGCCACCTGCCGGTCGGCGCTGGTACCGCCGGTCGCGATATTGAGCGCGTGCCGCACCTCGCGTTCGCAGCCGAGCACGGCGGCGTCCTCGGCGAGAAGATCGAGCAGCTCGTCGATCAGCGAGGCGAAAGGTACGAGCTTGCCCTTACCGAAGTCGAACAGCGTATCGCGCACGCCATAGCGCTGGGCGCGCCAGCGGTTCTCTTCGATCAGGAACGAAGGGTACGACCGCCATTTCTGATTGGCGGCGCGCAACCGCCACAGCAGGCGCAGCGTGCAGGCGAAGAGAGCCGTTATGGAGATGGCGTCGTCGATGCGCGTGCACACATCGGTGACGCGCATTTCCAGCGTGGGGAACTTGGCCGACGGCCGCAAGTCCCACCAGATCTTCGTTGCGTCCTCGATGACCTTGTTGCGCACCAGCACGTCGACGGTGCGCTGATATTCGCCGAAGCTCTCGAAGCGCTGCGGCAGCCCGGTGCGCGGCAGCTCGTGGAAGACGGCGAGGCGGTAGCTCTTGAGGCCGGTATCCTCCCCCTGCCAGAACGGCGATGACGTCGACAGCATCAACAGATGCGGCAGGAAGTAGCGCACCTGGTTCATCAGATCGATGCGCAGCTCGTCGTCATCGATGGCGACGTGCACGTGCATGCCGCAGATGGCGAGCCGCCGTCCGATGCCGGCGAAGTCCTGCGCCAGCGCCTGGTAGCGCGCCTTGGGCGTCGTCTCGAGCGTCGAGCGGTCAGCGAACGGATGCGTCGAGGCGGCGATCGGTGCAATGTCGTATTTTTGGGCAACGTCGGCGATGGTGCGGCGCAGCCCGGCGAGCTCCTTGCGGGCGGCTCTGAAGTCCTTCAGGACGCTGGTGCCGATTTCGATCTGCGAGCGGAAAGAACTCGGGCGCAACCCGCTTGCCGAGCGCCTGCTCACACTCCCTCATGAGCTCGGCCGGGGCAGCGGCAAACCCGCGGGTCTCAAGGTCGACGAGGTGGTATTCTTCCTCGATGCCGAAGGTAAAGGACGGTTCCCTAGCGCTCATGATCCGCTCGTTGGCGTATGCAACATTCCCGCGCCCGGTCGCTGGTCATGCTGCCCCGGGTAGCTTATATGCTGCGACGAACGGCATAATGCCCTGAAAACGATGCGCTTGCGTTACCGCGCCGGACCGCTTCCGGCCCCGCGATGCGCGCCGAAGGAGAGTTGGAGATGGCGGTAGCGTGGTCCCCGGATAGCTGGCGGTCGAAGCCGATCGTCCAGGTGCCGGACTACCCGGATCAGGTGGCGCTGGCGGACGTGGAAGCCAAGATCGCGTCCTACCCGCCGCTCGTCTTCGCCGGCGAGGCCGACAAGCTGAAGCGCGCGCTCGCCGATGTCGCGGCCGGCAACGCCTTCCTGCTGCAGGGCGGCGACTGCGCCGAGAGCTTCGCCGAGCACGGCGCCAACCACATCCGCGAATTGTTCCGCGTCTTCCTGCAGATGGCCGTGGTCCTCACCTATGCCGGCGGCGTGCCGGTGGTGAAGGTCGGCCGCATCGCCGGCCAGTTCGCCAAGCCGCGCTCCTCGCCGACCGAGAAGGTCGACGGCAAGGAGCTGCCGAGCTACCGCGGCGACATCATCAATGGCGGGGCGTTCACCGAAGCGGAACGCGTGCCCGACCCGCATCGTCAGCTCGAGGCCTACCGGCAGTCGGCGGCGACGCTCAACCTGCTGCGTGCCTTCTCCGAGGGCGGCTATGCCAGCCTCGACAATGTGCTGCGCTGGTTGCTCGACTTCGAGCACAAGAGCCCGTTCGGCAAGAAGTACCGCGAGATGGGCGAGCAGATCCAAACGGCGCTGCGCTTCATGCGCTCATGCGGCGTGACCGCCGACAGCGTGCCGGCGCTGGGCCGCACCTCGTTCTATACGAGCCACGAGGCGCTGCTGCTCGGCTATGAGCAGGCGATGGTGCGTCGCGACGAGGCGGGCGGCACGCAGGCGCCGTACGCAACCTCGGGTCACATGCTGTGGATCGGCGATCGCACGCGCCAGCCCGACCACGCGCACATCGAGTTCCTGCGCGGCATTCGCAATCCCGTCGGCGTCAAGGTTGGGCCGTCGCTGGACGCCGATGGCCTGCTGCGCCTCATCGACATCCTCAATCCGACCGACGAGCCCGGTCGCCTGACGCTCATTTGCCGCTTCGGGTCCGATAAAGTGGAAAAGCACCTGCCGGCGCTGATCCGCGCCGTGAAGCGCGACGGCCGCGTCGTCGTCTGGTCGTGCGATCCGATGCACGGCAACACCATCAGTGCCACCAACGGTTTCAAGACGCGACCCTTCGACCGCATCCTCAAAGAGGCGGAGTCGTTCTTCGACATCCACCGGGCCGAGGGCACCACGGCCGGCGGCATCCATGTCGAGATGACAGGCTCGCCGGTCACCGAGTGCACCGGCGGCGCATCGGCGAACATCTCCGAGGCGCAGTTGAAAGAGCGCTACGATACCCTCTGCGATCCGCGCCTCAACGCAGACCAGGCATTGGAGCTCGCCTTCCTGATTGCCGAGCGCCTCAAGCAACAGCGAGACGATGCCGGCAGCGCGCCGGCGCCGCTCACCGCCTTCGCCTGATTAGGTTGGCTGCGGTATAGGAGCCCCAGCGGCACTCTATGACGACCGCCCCCACGCATTTGAAGATCGCGCTCGCCCAGGCGAATCCGACGGTGGGTGACATCGACGGCAACGTTGCCATGCTGCGCGAATTGCGTGCGCGCGCCGCCGCGCTCGGTGCCGATCTCGTCGTCTTCTCCGAGCTTTTCGTCACCGGCTATCCACCCGAGGACCTCGTCCTCAAGCCGGCGTTCCCCGCCGCGGCGCGGGCGCGCATCGAGGCGCTGGCCGGCGAGCTGGGCCCCGGCCCCGGCGTGCTCGTCGGCACGGCCTGGCCCGAGGACGGCCACGTCTACAACGCCGTGGTGCTGATCGATAACGGCCAAGTCGAAGCCGTGCGCTTCAAGGTCGACCTGCCCAACTATGGGGTGTTCGACGAAAAGCGCGTGTTCACGCCAGGGCCGATGCCGGGCCCCGTGAACTTTCGCGGCGTTCGCCTCGGTGTGCCGATCTGCGAGGACATCTGGGGTCCGGACGTCGTCGAATGCCTGTCCGAGTGCGGCGCGGAAATTCTCATCTCGCCCAACGGCTCGCCCTTCGATTGGACGAAACCCGACGTGCGCATGAACATCGCCGTCGCCCGCGCCGTCGAGAGCGGCTTGCCGCTCGTCTACGTCAACCAGGTGGGCGGACAGGACGAGCTCGTATTTGACGGCGCTTCCTTCGTGCTCAACGCCGACAATAGCCTCGCGGTGCAGTTGCCCGCTTGGGAAGAGACGCTGGCGCTCACCGACTGGAAGAGGACGGACGGCCTCTGGCGTTGCGAGCCGGGGAACCGCGCGGTGATCGATCATGGCGACGCGGCCGCCTATCAGGCATGCGTGCTCGGCGTGCGCGACTATGTGGAGAAGAACGGCTTCCCCGGCGTCATCGTCGGCCTATCCGGCGGCATCGACAGCGCACTGGTCGCCGCAATCGCCGTCGACGCGCTAGGCGCGCAACGCGTGCGCGCGGTGATGATGCCGTATCGTTTCACGTCGACCGACAGCATCCGCGACGCCGACGCCTGCGCCAAGGCGCTGGGCGTCACCTACCAGACGCTGCCCATCGCGGATGCCGTCGCGGGCTTGGCCAAGAGCCTCGAGCCGGCGCTGGCGGGGACGCAGGCCGACACCACCGAGGAGAACATCCAGGCACGCGCCCGCGGCATCATCCTGATGGCGCTGTCCAACAAGTTCGGCGGCATGGTGCTCACCACCGGCAACAAGTCGGAGATGTCGGTCGGCTACGCCACGCTCTACGGCGACATGAATGGGGGCTACAACCCGATCAAGGATCTCTACAAGATGGAGGTCTACCGACTGGCGCGCTGGCGCAACGCGCACGTGCCGAAGGGCGGCAGGGGGCCGGCCGGCGAAGTGATCCCCGAGAACATCATCACCAAGGTGCCGACGGCGGAACTGCGGCCCAACCAGACCGATCAGGATTCCCTTGCCGCCCTACGAGGCGCTGGACGACATCCTCGTATCGCTCGTCGAGAGGGAGATGCCGCTTGCCGCGATCGTCCAACGTGGCCACGCGGCGGAAACGGTGAAGAAAATCGAACGCTTGCTCTACCTTGCAGAATACAAACGCCGCCAGGCGCCCCCCGGGGTGAAAATCTCCTCGCGCAACTTCGGGCGCGATCGCCGCTACCCCATCGTGAACAAATTTCGCGAGTCGCTCTGAGGCGCCGTTCTGTAATAACGAATCCCCCTCCGGTGCTTTACCCCTGGTGTTCGTGCAAATGCTGGGAACAACCTGCGTTCTGCGTTTGGAAAACTCGAAGCGCACATGCAAGGCGTGCGCTAAAGCGAATGCAGTGCGCGATGCTGCGAAGCGGTTCCGACACAATAGGATTTAGCGAATCAGCTCTTAATGCCGCCTGTGGACAAATTAACGGGCGGTTAATGGAGAGCGATTGTGGGCCGGAAACACAACCTCGGGCGCTATCTGCTCGGCAGCAGCGTCATAGCCCTCGTGGCGGCGAGCGGGTCGAGCGCAAGTGCCGATACCAATAAGCAACTGGCAGCGCAACTGAAGGCCATGCAGGCGCAGATCGAGCACTTGCAACGTCAGATCGAACAGAACAATCAACGCCAGATCGAACAGAACAATTCCGCTGCTGCTGCCGCGCGCTCCGCAGCGGCTCGATCGGAAGCGGCGCAGGCGGCTGCCGCCGACTCGGCGGCGGCGGCCCAAGCCGCTGCCAGCAAGGGCGGTGGCGAGAAAGAGAAAGATGACCTCGACCTGAAGGTGAAGTGGAAGGGCGCGCCGGAGCTTTCCAGCAAGGACGGCAAGTTCAGGATGAAGGTGCGCGGCCGTCTGAATTTCGACTACAACGGGATCAACCAGGATCAAGACATCACCGGCATTCCCGACGTCAACGCTTTTGAGATACGCCGCGCGCGTCTTGGCGTCGAAGGCACGGTATGGAAGGACGTCGACTACAAGTTCGAGGTCGACTTCGCCAACGACATAACCGCCATCAAGGATGCTTACTTCGAATACACCGGCTGGGGACCGGAGTTCAAAATCCGCGTCGGCAACTTCAAGACGTTCAACTCGCTCGAACACATCATGAGCGCCAACTTCATCGAGTTCATGGAGCGCGCAGCTTTTGTCGACGCCGCTGGGTTCGGTCTCGATCGTCAAATCGGTCTCGGTGCGCTTTACCAACGCGAGCATTTCACCCTAGCTGCCGGCGTGTTCGGCCCGCATCCGTTTGATGAGGAGCGCTGGTTCCAGGACGTGAAGACGGGCTCCGCGCGCGTGACGGCGGCGCCGATCAACCGCGAAGGCGAAGTGCTGCACCTAGGCGCCAGCTGGCGTTCGCGTGACGGGGCAACAGACCCGCGTCCCGGAACCGTCGCTACCACCGACCAGTTCTTCACCTATGGAGCACGCGGCGCCGACCTGCATCTGGCGAGCCGGTTCGTGGCGACGCCGGCACTCTTCAATAGGGATACGTTTTATGGCCTCGAAGCGGCGTACGTCTGGGGGCCGTGGTCGATACAGGGCGAGTACGGTCAGCTGCAGGCCAACATCGACCAGCGTTTCGCCGGCAACGACCCCACCTATTGGGGCTACTACGTCGAAGCAAGCTGGTTCATCACGGGCGAGACCCGCCCCTACAAGTTTGGCGAGTTTACGCGCCAGAAGATCCTCAACCCCGTCTTCGAGGGTGGACACGGCGCCTGGCAGCTCCTTGCGAGATACGACGTTTTCAACCTGACGGACAATGCCGAGACGATCGTAGCGTGCACGACGTGCGGCGAGCAAAAGACCTGGCAGCTGGGCGTCAACTGGTGGCTCAACGACCATACGCGCGTCATGTTCAACTACGGCCAGACGACCATCGCGGGCGGCTTCCTGGCTGGCAACAACGTGAATGACGGCGCGGACATCAAGGGCGCCGGTACGCGCCTGCAGATCGACTGGTAAGCAGCACCGGCTCCGATCAGATGTGATCGGAGCCGGGCGCATGCGCTGCCGCGATGCGGGCGAAGGGGGCGTCGACCTTGAGTTCTCGCGTCCGGGCCTTATAGGTTGCAGCGCATTTGCCGCCTGGAACAAAGCCCCGCATGGCCCCTATCGTCCGCTTCGCGCCGAGCCCCACGGGCCGACTTCACGTCGGCAACATCCGGACGGCGCTGCTCAATTGGCTGTTCGCGCGGCAGACCGGGGGCGCCTTCTGGCTGCGCCTCGACGATACCGACGTGCAGCGATCGACGGAGGAGTTCGCCGACGGCATCCGCCACGACCTCGAATGGCTCGGGCTAAACTGGACCCGCGAGGAGCGTCAGTCGGCGCGCACCGGCCGCTACGTGGCGGCTGCCGAAAAGCTGAAAAGTCTTGGCCGCCTCTACGCCTGCTACGAGACCGAGGACGAACTCGACCGCAAACGCAAGCGCCAGCTCGCGCGCGGATTGCCGCCCATCTACGATCGCGCGGGACTGAAGCTGACGGAGGCGGAACGCGCCACCCTGGAAGAGGAGGGCCGCAAGCCGCATTGGCGCTTCCGGCTCGCCAACTCCGAGGACGGGCTAACGCCGCTGCCGACCATTGTGTCGTGGAACGACCTTATCCGCGGCGATCAGACGGTCGACGTCGGTTCGCTGTCCGATCCGGTCGTCATCCGCGCCGACGGCTCGTTTCTCTACACTTTCACGAGCGTCGTCGATGATGCCGAGTTCGCCATCACGCACGTCATTCGCGGCGAGGATCACGTCACCAACAGCGGCGTGCAGATGCAGCTCTTCGAGGCCCTGGAGGCGGACCCGCCTGCATTTGGGCATCACAGCCTGCTCATCGGCGCCGATGGCCAGGCGCTGTCGAAGCGACTGGGGGCGCTGTCGATTGCCAGCCTGCGCGAGGACGGTCTCGAGCCGCTGGCGCTCGCCGCCTATACGGCGCTCATCGGAACATCCGACGCGATAGAGCCGCAGGCAAGCCTCGATGATCTGGCGCGCATGTTTGCCTTCGACAAGATATCGACCGCGCCCGCGCGTTTCGATCCCGACGAGTTGCGAGGCTTGAACGCCAAGCTGCTGCATACGATGCCCTACGACCGCGTCGCCGCGCGGCTGGAGCAGCGCGGTATCGACGGAGGACCGGCGTTCTGGTCGGCCGTGCGCGGCAATCTCAGCGTTCTTGACGACGCCAGTCGGTGGTGGGCGATTGTGAGCGGCGCGACGCAGCCGCTGATCGAGGATCGCGAGCTTACCGATAAGGCGGCGGCGCTGCTGCCTGAAGAGCCATGGGATGACACGACCTGGGACGCCTGGATCGCCGCACTGAAGGCGGCCAGCGGCCGCAAGGGGCGCGCCCTCTTCCATCCGCTACGCCTCGCGTTGACAGGGCGCGAGGACGGACCTGAATTGAAGCTGTTGCTGCCGCTGATCGGCCGCGATCGGACGCAGGCGCGCCTGCTCGGCCGCTCGGCCTGACGGTCGGCCGTCAGTGAATGATATCGGGGCGGGCGCCGTGCAGCTTGCGCATGAGGGCGGTCGGCATCACGTGGCCGGCCGGGAGACCCCAGCCACGTCGCGCAGTTTCGATATAGCCCAATTGCTCGAAGAAGCTCGCCGCGTTGAGGGTCGCGCTGATTTCCAGCGCTCGGTAGCCGGCGTTAGCGGCCTCGACCTCTAGATACTCGGTCAGCCGCGTTCCAATGCCGTTGCGGCTGAACAGCGGGTGCACGAATACGGCGACGACGCGGGCGGTCGGGCTTGGTGCTTCACCGACGCTCCAGGACACAATGCCGACCATGTCCGACCCCACCCAGGCGCCATAGGTACGGTTGCCGAGCAGTACATCCGCGTAGTGCGGACTGCGTACGAATTCGGCGAACGCTTCCATATCGGCGTTCGAATAGTGGTCCTTGGCGCCGCGCGCGAATGCCGTCCCCACGACATAGCGCGCCGTCGACAGATGATCGACGCTCAGGGTACGGATCTCCATCAGGGTGAGGAGACTGTCGGGGAGGGGAGAACTGAGCATCGGCGGGTGGAAGTTCCAATGTTCAAGCCAGACGCGACGCCGTGCAAACTCGGAACGCTTGCCGTCGTTTACTGCTGTTGTCCCTGCGCGTCGGCGTCGGAGCGGGCTTCCCACCCCGTCGTCGCATCGGCACCGGCGCGTTTCTCCTGACCGGGGGGAGCGTCCGGCGCCACGTACTCGGCTTCCTTGCAAGAGCAGCCGCGCACCAGCTCCTTGCGATAGCGGAAAGCCGACTTGAGGCTGGTGTACGGCTCCTGCGAACGGAAGGCGACAGACTGGTCCATTCCCGCGCCGGGGTTCTGGTAGTAGTAGAGCTCGGCCGGTGCGGCGCACTTCGATTGGCACGCCTCGGCGTCCTGCTCGAAGTGGCTCGGCAGGGTCGAGAAGCTCACCGGGAAGTAATAGCCGTCGCACAGACGCACGCAAACGGTGCGGTAGGTGGCGCCGGATTGGGCTCCGCCGAAGGGAGTCCAGCGACCCGAGAAACTGCTCTCGCCCTCGTCCTGCCAGATCGAAGAAGAATCGCCGCCGCCCCGTTCGTAGCGCCGTGCCTCCTGCGTGTAGTTGGCGCCGCAGTTGTTGCGCGCAAGCTCGCGCACGATGTCGTCGCGATAGGACTGCCCGCCCGAGGAGACGATTTGCTGGCGTTGGCCTTCCAGCTCGGAAATCCGGCGCTGTGTCTGCTCGCGCTGCTGGGCGAGGTCGACACAGCGGCGCGTCCGGCGCAGCGACTTGGAGAAGAGGAAATACTCGTAGCAGTCGTAGCGTTCGAGGTCGGACTCGCTCTGCTCATAGGCATGCTCGACCTGGCGCAACTCGGCTTCGATGGCCGGAAGGCGGTCGCGCGTCTGGCTCGAGCGGCTGCCTTCCTGCACGAGGCGCTGCTCGAGCTGCAGGCAGATGGGATTCTTGGTCGACCAGTTGACGGCCGGGGCGCCTTGCAGGGGTGGCTCCTGGGCATCGGGGGCGCGGCCGGCCGGCGGCTGCATGGTGGGGGCTTCGCCCTGCGGGGGCGGCGGCGGCTCGCGGTACACGGGCTCATCGGGAACCGGCGCGCGCTCGGTTTCGGAATTGCTCCACGGCCACCAGCCCTGCGCCAACACCGGGCACGCGGCCAGCATCACGGCGGCCGCAATGGCCGCGCCGAGGGCATGCCGCCGGGCACGTGCTTCACGCATTCTCAATCTGTCCTGCCGTGGCGCATTCCAAAGGCCAGCAGTCCCTTTGCCGAGCCGGTTGCGAAGGCGACTATGGACACCAGCAGCTAGGGGGTCAATGCGGAGCAATTTGGGCGATGTGCCGCGCTATGTCGCGGAAAACTAACGCTGACATCCCGGCCGCGCTTGACGCCGCCAGCCGATCTTGCGCATAACGGCGGCCATGAAGCGCACGCTGCCCACACGCACCGTCGATCTGTGCGGCATTATCATTATCTCGAGCTAGCAATCATCGCTGGCGCGCGGCGCGCTTCTTTGCCTAAATCCTAAGACAGAGAAAACGCCCCGCCAGCGGTTCCCGGGCAATTTAGGGACCGTCATGGCCGAAGTGCATCCAATGATGCTCTACAACACGCTGACGCGGCGCAAGGAGCAGTTTGTGCCGCTCGATGCGCAGAACGTGCGCATGTACGTGTGCGGGCCCACCGTCTACGACTACGCGCATATCGGCAATGCGCGTCCCGTTGTCGTCTTCGACGTGCTGTTCCGCCTCTTGCGCCACATGTATGGGGCAAAGCACGTCACTTACGTGCGCAACATCACTGACGTCGACGACAAGATCAACGCCCGCGCCGCGGAAGAAGGCGTGTCAATCCGCGACCTTACCGAGCGCACCGCCAGGCAGTTCCACGACGACATCAAGGCGCTGGGCGTGCTGCCGCCGACGGTCGAGCCGCGCGCCACCGAGCACATCGAGGAAATGAAGGCGCTGATCGAAGCGCTGATCGCCAACGGCAACGCCTACGTCGCCGAGGGCCACGTCCTATTCCACGTGCCGTCCATGCCGGATTACGGCAAGCTCTCCAACCGCACGCTGGACGAGATGGTGTCGGGCGCGCGCGTCGAGGTGGCCCCGTACAAGAAAGACCCGATGGACTTCGTGCTGTGGAAGCCGTCGAAGACGGTAGGCGGAGCCGTCGGAGAGAAACAAGCCGAGCCGTCATGGCCCTCGCCCGCCGGCATCGCGGCGCCCGGGCGCCCCGGCTGGCACATCGAGTGCTCAGCCATGGCGGAGAAACATCTCGGCCAGGAGTTCGACATCCACGGCGGCGGCATCGACCTCGTCTTTCCGCACCATGAGAACGAGATCGCGCAGTCGCGCTGCGCGCACAAGACGCCGGTGATGGCGCGCTACTGGCTGCACAACGGATTTTTGCAGGTGGAAGGCGAGAAGATGTCGAAGTCGCTCGGCAACTTCATCACCATCCACGATCTTTTGAAGGAGTGGCCGGGCGAAGTCGTGCGCTTCAACATGCTGCGCACGCACTACCGCCAGCCGATCGACTGGACGAAGTCGAGCCTCGAAGAATCACAGGCGACGCTCGATCGGTGGGGCGAAATCAGCGATCGCCTTGGAGGCGCGCTGGTCGAACGTGGGCTGCCCGATTCTGCGGTCATCGATGCGCTGCGCGATGATCTCAACACGCCGCTCGCCATCGCTCGCCTGCACGAGCTCGCCAAGGAGGCGAGGGGGGGCAACGACACGGCCGGCGAGAAGTGGCTGGCATCGGCGGCCTTCCTTGGCTTCGACGTTTCCCGTTGGCGCGCGCGCGTGCAGCGTGCAGACTTGGTCGAGGTGATCGATCCCGATCTTGCCATCCGTGTGAAAACGCTCGTGGCGAAGCGCGGGGAAGCACGTAAGTCCAAGAACTTCAGGGAGGCGGACCGGATTCGCGACGAGCTTGCCGCGACCGGCGTCGTCCTCAAGGATGCCAAGGATCCCGCCACCGGCGAGATCGTAACAACCTGGGAGTTGGCGCGATGACGGTCGAGCAGGGAGAGACGCGTTCGTGGAGCGGCGGCTGCCAATGCGGCGCAGTGCGCTTCAAGGTCGAAGGCCCGCTGGACGAAGTGAGCGTCTGCTATTGCCGCATGTGCCAGAAGGCGACCGGCGGCGCATTCGGGCTCTTCGTCAAAGTGGCCTACGACAAGATCACCTGGACGCGCGGCGAGCGGAAAATCTTCGTCTCCTCGAACATGGGCAAGCGTGGCTTTTGCGAGAACTGCGGCACGCCGCTGACGTGGGAGTTCGAGCACTGGATGGACGTGACGGTCGCCTCGTTCGACGAGGCGGCCAAGATCGAGCCGGTGGTGCAGATGGCGCTGCCCATGCAGTTTCCATGGCTATGGCGTCTCGATGCGATCGCCGAGCGGGACGGCAGCGCCGATCCCGAATATGCGGATTATCTCGCCTCGGTGGTTTCCAACCAGCACCCCGACCACGATACGGACGTGTGGCAGCCGGTGAGTGGGGTGAAATGAGTGGCGACTGGCACAAGGACACGCCTGAGCCGCGGCACTGGCTGTTCTACGTCCTGATCAAAGTCGGCATCGCGCTGTTTGCCTTCTGGGTGGCCGCGCGCAGTTTTGGGTATGTGTGAGTGAGATGAGCAAGGAACGGCTGTATCTGTTTGATACCACGTTGCGCGACGGCGCGCAGACGACGGGCGTCGACTTTTCCGTGGAAGACAAGCGCCGCATCGCCGCCGTGCTCGATGATCTCGGCGTCGACTATGTCGAAGGCGGCTTTCCGGGCGCCAACGCCACCGACACGCAATTTCTCGGGGAGCCTTCGAAACTCAAGACGGCGAAGCTCACCGCTTTCGGCATGACGAAGCGCTCGGGCCGTTCGGTCTCCAACGACCCCGGTTTGCAGGCGGTGTTGAATTCGCGCGCCGATGCCATCTGTCTCGTCACCAAGTCGTCCGACTACCACGTGCGCGTGGCGCTCGGCATCTCCAACGAGGAGAATCTCGCCGGCCTCGAGCAGTCCGTGAAGGCGGTGGTGGCGACGGGCCGGGAGTGCGCCATAGACTGCGAGCACTTTTTCGACGGCTACAAGTCTAACCCGCAATACTCGCTGGCCGTGGCGCGTACCGCCTACGAGGCCGGCGCGCGCTGGGTGGTGCTGTGCGATACGAACGGCGGAACGCTTCCGCACGAGGTCGAGCGCATCGTCGCCGAGGTGGCGAAGGTGGTGCCCGGCACGCATCTTGGCATCCACACGCACAACGACACCGAGAATGCCGTCGCCAACACATTGATGGCGGTGCGCGGTGGCGTGCGGCACATCCAGGGCACCCTCAACGGCATCGGCGAGCGCTGCGGTAATGCCAACCTGACGTCGATCATCCCGACGCTGCTGCTCAAGAGCGAGTTCGCCGACCGTTTTGAAACGGGCGTCACGCCCGAGCGGCTACGCACGCTGACGCACGCCAGCCGCATCCTCGATGAGGTGCTAAACCGCAATCCCGATCGCCACGCGCCATACGTCGGCGAGAGCGCTTTTGCGACCAAGGCCGGCATCCACGCCTCCGCCATCCTGAAGGAGCCGCAGACGTATGAGCACGTCGAGCCGGAGAGCGTCGGCAACGAACGTCATCTGCTCGTCTCCAAGCAGGGCGGCAAGTCGAGCATCCTTGCTACGATCGAGCGTCTTGGCATCCCCGTCGGCAACGACGACAGCCGCGTGACCCGTCTGCTCGACGAGGTGAAGCAGCGCGAGGCTTCGGGTTATTCTTACGAGGCGGCGGAAGCGTCGTTCGAGCTACTGGCCCGGCGTACGCTGGAGAGCGTGCCGCGCTATTTCTCGGTCGACAGCTTCCGGGTGATGGTCGAGAAGCGCCACAACGCGCGCGGCAAGCTCGTCACCGTGTCGGAGGCGATCGTCAAGGTTTTCGTCAACGGCGACAACGAGCCGCTCTGGTCGGTGGGCGAGGGCAACGGCCCGGTGAACGCACTCGACCGCGCGTTGCGCAAGGATCTCGGCCGCTATCAGAAGCACATCGAGGGCGTCGAGCTCGTCGACTACAAGGTGCGTATCCTCACGGGCGGCACCGAGGCCGTGACGCGCGTGCTCGTCGAAAGCCACGACACGATCAGCGGCGATCGCTGGTTCACCGTCGGCGTCTCGCCCAACATCATCGATGCCAGCTTCGAAGCGCTGCTGGATTCGATCAATTACAAGCTGATGAAGGACAACGCCCAGGCGGCGTAGAGGTCGCGCTCGCAGCCGAACGCGCTCAAACTAATCCCCGCTGCCCAAACTGCGCGTATGCTGTGCCCATCCCGCCCCGTTGGGGACAGGCTCGAGACCGTCTTAGGTTTGGGAGCGGGCTGCGATCGTGAACAAGCCGGTTGGCGAGGGGTAACGTCCCGAAGCCGCCGGTGTACCGAGCCGTCAGGAGCCGGAACCCAACCGGTACGGGAGTAAGGCACCCGAAATCGGACGGCCGCGCCACTCTGCGCGACGGGGCGTGAAAGCGCCGCACTAACTAAACTAGACGCGGTGCCTTTACGCCCCGTCTCCCCTGCTCTTTGAAATGCCTCGGGACGCAAGTCCGCGAGGACGGTAAGCATGAGGTGCTGCGCAGCGTCTAGCGCACCTCGCCCATGAGCTGCTTCAGCCAGGGTACCAACAGCAATAGTGCCAGCGTGGCGACGCCGACCATGGCCGCCTGCTGCAGGAAGAACACCGCCAGCGCGCTGGGATCGGTGGACGTGTAGCCGCTGCCGAGGATGCCGGCGAGCTTGTTGCCCCACGCGGCGGCGAGGAACCACACACCGAGCACCAGGCCGACGAGATGCGGCGGCGCCAGGCGCGTCATGGTGCTGAGGCCGACGGGGCTGAGCAACAACTCGCCGACCGTCTGCAGGAAGAACAACCCGACCAGCCATAGCGGGCTGACGCGGCCCTCGGCTGTCAGCATCGCCGCCGGCACCATGAGCAGGAACGACAGCCCAAGGAAGAACAGCCCGAAGGCGAATTTCGCCGGGCTCGACGGCTGATGCCGGCCGAGTCGCAACCAGACGAGAGCGAAGAGCGGCGCAAGCATGATCACAAACAGCGAATTCAAGGACTGGAACCACGCCGCCGGAAAGGGGAAGCCGAAGGCGTCATTGCGGGTGAGCTCCTGCCCGAACAGGGCGATGGTGATGCCCGCCTGCTCGAAGATGGCCCAGAAAACCATCGCCGCGATGAAGAAGACAAAGATGGCGGCGAGGCGCTGGCCGCCGATGTCGCCACGCATGGCAAACCAGACGATGGCGGCCACCGGAATGACGATGAAGGCTGCGCGCAGCCAGTGGAAGCGCGGATCGTCCGACAACACGGTCAGCGCCATGACCCCCAGAGTTCCGACAATGACGAGAATGCTGGTGCCCCACGAGCCGGTGGCCGCGGCCGGCGCGCGCCCGACGTGCTCCAGCCGCTTTGCTTGCATGAGATAAGCGATGAGACCGAACGTCATGCCAATGCCGGCGGCAGCGAAACCCCAGTGCCAGCTATCGGCTGGATCGAATCCATTGGCACTCAGCCAATCCTTGAAGGTGTCGGTCTGGGCGATGAATCCCGTCACCAAGGGTGCGAGAAACCCGCCGACGTTGATCCCCATGTAGAAGATCGAGAAGCCGGCATCGCGGCGATCATCGCCGGGCGCGTAAAGGCCGCCGACCATGGCGCTGATGTTCGGCTTGAACAAACCCGTGCCGATGGCAACGAGCCCCAGCCCCAGGTAGAACGACGTCTCCGCCGGCACCGCCAGCGTGAAGTGTCCTAATGCGATGATGGTGCCGCCGATCAGAACGGCGGTGTGCGCACCGAGGTAGCGGTCGGCGATGTAGCCGCCGGGAATGGCCAGCAGGTAGACGGCCATCGTGTAGTTGCCGTAGATGCGCGCCGCCTCGACCGTCGTCAGCCCGAGGCCCCCCGTCGTCAGCGGCGCGACGATGAACAGGGTCAGAAGGGCGCGCATTCCGTAGTAGGAAAACCGCTCCCACAGCTCCGCGAAGAACAGGGTCGACAGGCCGCGCGGCTGGCCGGCAAACAGCGTGTATCCCGCCGTGCCGCTGCTGTCGGATTGAGCTGCCATCGCGCCGATTGCCCCGTATTTGCTCTTGGTTAGCGACATTCCGCGATGGGCGGCTCAGCGCCAAGCGATTTTACCACCCACAAACAATTCGCGCGCAGGCTGGTTGATCCACTGCATCTTTGTGGGTGCAACGGCGAGTTTTCTTGGGACTCAGCTAGGCTCGGCAGCAGAAGCGCTTGCGAAAGGAACATAGCGGAATGAAGAGCTACTCCGTTCCTGCTTGTGCAGGAACATTCGGCGTCATCTGCCTTGCCTCCTCGGCCGTGGCTCGTGACTGGTTGCACAACCCGAGCGCGCCCGCGGCTCTGCCCCTGCCAAGTGTAGCCACGCTCGCCGTGCCCTTCGTCAACTACGGCCTGCGCGCCCAGGTCAGGATCATTCGGCCCGACGGGGTCTATGAGCTCGGCGAGGACTACTATCGGTACGGCACCGAAGGCCCAGGCGCTGCCGAACACGACACCAAGGAGGACTGAAAACTCCAAGAAGCCCGCATCCACCGGTACGCTTTTGCCGAGGCGCCGCCGTGCTCAACGGCCTGAAATTCCGCGATGCAGACAATCGCGCGAACAAATTTTACGCGGCACCAACCTTCCCCGGAGCCGAATGTTGGCCCGACCACGCTAGCTGGCCAGGATCGCAGCGGACCTGGTCGCAGGCGGACCTGGTTAGGGAACAGGCGACAACCGCCGGCGACCGCGGCGGAGCTCAGGAAGGAAGTCCGATCATGAAGATCAAGACCATTTCTGCGATGGCTGCCGTGCTCGCCCTCGGCTTCTTCGGCACTGCTGCGCTGGCTGCCGACGACGGCCTGCCGGACGACCCGAACTCCAACGCGAATACAATTCCCGCCCCGGATGCGACGACGCCGTCCGATCCGGCCGCCGACGACAATCCGGCGGCCCGCTCGCCGACCACCGAGGATGAGAGCGGCTACCAGATGCGCAAAGAAGGTTCCGGCCGCGGCACGTCCGGCGAGGGCCGTGACCTGAAGGACGATTGATCGCCGCCTAGGATACCTGCGATGCGTTGACCAGGAGGGCGCCTCTGCGGGGCGCCCTTTCTGTTTGCGCGCGTTACGTGTCGAGCAAGCGCCGCGCTGCTTCCGCGGGGCCGATGGCGCCGCTGAGGACCTGATCGGCGAGCGTATCGAGCGCCGCCGGACCACCCGCGCGCACGCGCTCGGCGACGAGATCGGATGCTGCGCGGGCGATGAGATAGCGCGCCCGCCGCCGGCGTCGCGCCATCGGACCGGCCGCGTCCAGGGCGCGGCCGGTCGTCGTCATCGCCTCGACGAGCTGCGGCACGCCCTCGCCCGTCGTCGCCGTCGTCTTGAGGACCGGCACCGACCGGTTGCGCATGGCGCGGATCGAAAACGCGCCCAAGAGCTGCTGCATCGTCTGTTCGGCGCCCGGCCGGTCACCCTTGTTGACGACCATGATGTCGGCGATCTCCAACAGACCGGACTTCATCGCCTGGATGTCGTCGCCCAACCCCGGCGCCGAGATGACGACGCGGACGTCGGCCACTTCGGCGACGTCGATCTCGCTCTGCCCGGTTCCGACCGTCTCCAGCAGGATCACGTCGCGTCCCGCCGCATCGAGGGCGTCGATGATGCGCACCGCCGCCGGGGAAAGCCCACCGAGGTAGCCGCGGCTCGCCAGCGAGCGCACGAAGACGCCGTCATCGTCCAGCGCTGCCGTCATGCGGATGCGGTCGCCCAGTATGGCGCCGCCGGAGACGGGGCTGGAGGGGTCGACGGCGATGACGCCGACCGTCTTGCCGGCCGCACGCAGGTCGGCGATCACAGCATTGACGAGGGTCGACTTGCCGGCACCTGGCGGACCGGTAAAGCCGACAACTAGTGCGCGCCCGAGGTGCGGCTGCATGGCGCGCAGCAGGATGGGCGCCGCCGTCGACAGCCGCTCCAGCTCGGTGATGACCAATGCGGTGGCACGCCGCTCGCCGCCGCGCATCTTGTGGATGAGGGCGGCGGCTTGCGCATCCGTATCGATGCGCTCGCGAGCCCCGGAGGTCGTCGTCTCAGCCATATCGGCAGATAGGCGCAAAGGCGAGGACGGCGCAAGCGCGGCCTGCTGCCTCGTCCCCCGAAACCGCAGCCGACGCACTCATCAAAACCAGACGCCGGGCCATCGGTAGCGCGGCCGCATCTCGATGGGACCGACCCCGATCAGCGAAATGCGCGGGCCCTCGGCGATGTCCAGCGGCGGCATGGGCGGCGCCTGGAAGGCGTTGAGCCGCGCGATGCGCCGAGGGGACGGGGGTGGATAGCGCAGCATCGACGGGAGCGGCACTTTGCGTGCGGGCACCGGAGGCATGAGATCGTCGAGGGGCGAGCCGGGTGAAAGGTCGAGGCGTGACACGGCGGACGCAACGCCGAGCGAATCGCCGGTCAACAGTGCCGCCGCCCGGTCGGCATCGATCTCCCGCGCCGATGACAGTGCGAGCTGCAATAGCGTCATCAGCGCCGGCGCCAGGATCAACAGGGCGACGCTGAGCCAGGATGCTACTTCGCCACCGGAAATGCCCCGCAGGATGTTGAGGCCCGCCAGAGCCAAACCCACATAGTAGCCCGCTTGTGCGAAACGGGAGATCCAGTCGGCGATGCCGAGCACGAGAAGATCGCCGCGCTGCGCATGCGCGACCTCGCGCGCAAGCACGGCGGCTACTTCGCGCATCGTCAGGCGCCGCAGCAGGCCCTCGGTGACCGCGATGGCAAATTGACGGGAGGAGCCCATCGAGAATGCGCTGAGCAGCATGCTCGGCACGACGTAGACGCGTGGCGCCCGACGCAGCCCGGCACGGCGAGCCAGCTCGGTGGTGATACGGTCGAACTGGGCGAGATCGCCGGCTTGGTAGGGCCGTGCCCCGTAGAGGCGCATGAGATTTGATGGCGCGATCCGCGCTGCGAGCCCCACGATGGTGGCGGCAGTGAGCAGGGCGATGACGATGCCGCCATTGCCGAATTCCGGCCGCAGGATGAGCGCCAACAGGGCGACAAATCCGGCCAGCAGCGTGCCGGCTTGCGCGAAGTTCGTCAGATAGGCGCCGCGCTCGACCGGCCAACTCGGGCTAGTCTCTTCCATCGTCATGCTGGGATCAGAGCCTAACCGGCGGCAGGTTGCATGGAATTCTTCATCGCCTTCTTCAATTTTGCTCTCGCCATGTGGCTCGCATGGCGCCATGAGGCGCCTTCCGCCGTCTACGTGTTCTTCGCCGGCCTCGTCTTCACCGCCGCACTTTATCTGCGTCACGCAACGGATGCGCTGCCATTGTCGTTTTAGCGAGGCGATTGCGGTGGATATGACCCCTAAGCTCGCGATCCGCCTGAACGCGCTGGCGCTTTACGGCGTGTCGGCAGTGCTCATTTTGGCTTTCTACTGGCAACTGGTCTACGACGAGCTGCCGTGTCCGCTGTGCCTGCTGCAGAGGGTGGCCCTTACGGGCCTGGCCGTCGGGCCTATCCTGACCATTCGGCACGGGCCAAGACCGGCCAACTACGGGCTCGTCATCATCGCAGCGTTGATGGGGGGCGCCATCGCCGCGCGGCAGATCCTGCTGCACATCATGCCGGGCGACCCCGGATTCGGCTCAGCGTTTCTCGGCATGCACTTCTATACGTGGGCCTTCCTCTGCTTCGTCATGGCCATACTCTGGGCGGCCGTCATGCTGACGTTCGGCAAGCAGTTCGCACCGCAACCGAACGCGCCCGCCCGCAACACGTTCGACGTCCTGGCGGTGTGGCTGATCATCGGTTTCACCGGCCTCAACGCCGCAAGCGCGCTGCTCGAGTGCGGCTTCTCCGGATGCCCGGCCAACCCGGCTCGCTACGAGCTTCTGAACTAGAACTTCGCCAGCACCGCCTCGTCGGAGGTCGTCGGGCGGTTATCCCAGGCGCTGGCGATGGCCGGCACGATGCGCGATGCCTCGTCGACCACCGTAAAGCGCACGTCGAGCCCCGGCCGGATGAAGGTATCCATCTTCATGTGGGTCAGAAGCGCGAGGAACGGCGTCCAGAAGCCGTCGATGTTAGCGACGACCACCGGCTTGGTATGCCTGCCGAGTTGTACCCATGTGAGCTGCTCGACCAGCTCCTCGAGCGTGCCGACGCCGCCCGGCAGGGCGACGAACGCGTCCGAGCGTTCGAACATCAGCCGTTTGCGCTCGTGCATGTCCTCGGTGACGATCATCTCGTCGACGTCGCGCATCATCGCTTCCTTCTCGACGAGAAAGCTTGGGATAATGCCGGTCACGCGACCGCCGTGGTCGAGCGTCGCGCGCGCGACCTCGCCCATGAGGCCGAGGCTGCCGCCGCCGTAGACGAGGCCGATGTTGTTAGCTGCAAAGGCGGAGCCGAGCGTCCGTGCAGCTTCTTTGTATGCTGGATTGCGCCCCAGGCCGGATCCGCAATAGACGCAGACGTTGCGTCCCGATCGGCCGACCCTCGCCCCGTTCACTCGTGTCTTGCTCATTCAGAAGTCCGTTTCTTCTCTTCAACTTATCCCAGCGGGAACATCCAATATGGGTATCGCGCCCGCGTGACAGCACAGCGTAGACGGCTTGCGAGCGTTAATTGCGGCGCCCCCGAGGTCGGTCGCCTCCCCGTTATCCGCCTTTTCGATGCCGGTTTGGCGCGTTGCCGGAGTTGTGCTTAATGGAACGCCGTGGCTAGGCGGCCGCCTCAGAGAACCGCCGTAAACAAAGGAAATCCCCGCCGTATTGGCGCGGCGAGGGAGAACGGGAGCGGAAAACGCCGATGTCTAGTATGCGTTCCATTTTTATCCTGGCGCTGCTCAGCGCGCCGGGAGGCGTGGCTGCCGAGAACGAGGCAACCCAGGTCTCGCCGCAGTTGCGCCAGCGCGCCGAGGATCTTGCCGGCGCCGCATCGAAACGCTTCACCGACCTTCTCGACGGTCGCCAGCGCACGGCCCAGGTCGCCCCTCAGACACCTGCCACCGAGAACAGTGGCACCTTTGCGCCGGTGTGGGACTGGCTGGCGCGTTCGGCGCAGGCCTATGACGATGTCGTCATCACCAAGATGAAGGAAAAGGACGGCTGGACGGTCATCGTGCAGCGCAACGACAAGGCTCCTCCTCCGGCGGCGCAGACCACTCCCACGCCTGCGGAAGTTGAGGAGCCGCAGCGCGAACTGCACGGCTGGAGCGGCCTCGTCGAAGTCGTGCGCGACTGGCTGGCGCGTGCCAACCGTTCCTACCGCACCGAGATCGTCAAGCCGCTGCTAGAGCCGGTGCCCGGCGCCAAGCCGCCGTCCGAAATCGCCACGCAGCCGCCGCCGCCAGCGCCGCCCGCGCCCATGGGTGCGCCCCCTGCATCGGAGGCAACTGCCGGCGCAGGCAAGGATGATGCGGCCGCCGATCGCATCAAGCAGGAAGCCCAGGCCGCGGATACCAACCGCGCCATCGACGAGACCGAGGCGAAGGGCAAGGCGGAAGACGAGAAGCGGCTCGCTGAGCAGGCGGCAGCTAAGCGCGCGGCGTCGGCTAACGCTAAACGCATCGCCGATGAGGCGGCGCAGAAGCGTAGGGTTGGAGAGGATAAGCGGCTCGCGGCCGAAGCTAAGCGCAAGGCCGACGACGAGAAGCGCGTTGCCGCCGAAGCAGAAGCCAAGAAGGCCGACGAAGAAAAGCGCATCGCCGCTGAAGCGGCAGCCAGGCGCAAGGCCGACGACGAGAAGCGCGTTGCCGCCGAAGCCGAAGTCAAGAAGGTCGACGAAGAAAAGCGCGTCGCCGCCGAAGCCGAGGCAAAGCGCAAAGCCGACCACGAGAAGCGCGCCGCAGCAGAAGCCGAAGCCAAACGCAAGGCGGACGAAGAAAAGCGCATCGCAGCTGATGCGGCAGCCAAGCGCAAGGCGGACGACGTCAAGCGCGAGGCGGAAGCAGCCGACGCGGCCGAGCGCAGGGCCGTCGCGCAAGCCGAGGCCGAGGCCAAACGCCAGGCCGACATCGACGCCGATGCGACGCGGCGCTCGGAAGCTGCAGCGCGCGCCAGGGAGCGTGCCAGGGAGACAGCCCGAGCCGAGGCCATGCAGCCAGCGCCGGCAACCCCGCCGACGACGGTTACTTCGCCCGATGCGGCGCAACGCGCCACCACGCCGACGACGCCCTCTGTGAAAGCGCCGATGGCGGCCGGCGCCTCGACGTCACCTGGCGCCCCTGCAGGTGAGAACTCCGCCGTCGCCAAAGCGCCGTCTGCTCCGGAGCGGAAACCGAAGGCACCCGAGCCCGTGCGTGAGGCAACGCCGAAGGCGCGCGAGGAGGCTGCCGAGGTGGCGCCGGCTGCCGTCGCCAAGAAGAAGGCGGTCAAGAGCGCAGCCGCCAAACGGCTGAGCGGCAAGAAACAGGCGAGCGCCTATCGTCACAAGCGCGCGCATGCCCACAAGAAGCACCGCAAGCCACGCTATGCCTATGCTCACGGTCGCAAGCACCGCGCCTATGCGACCGAGGTCGTCTATGTCGACCGTCGCTGCGATTGCCGGTGTGGCCGCGTGTTCCGGGAGCCGCGCAAACGCCGTCACGCCCGTTGGCATGCCTCGGCACCGCGCCACGTCTACACCGAGCGGGCGTATCGCGTTCGGCCGCTCAAGCATCGGCGCGGTAGCCTTATCCATCGGCACGGGCGCCACTATATTCGCTAGGGCCAGGCAAAAACGGCGTGAGCCCGAAGAGGGTCCGTAGCCCACTGGCTTTGGCGCGGCGTCATCATCGGCGTGCGGCTTCCAACGGATTCAGCAACCAGCAGGTCTCATGTCGTTTCCTCCCGCGATACCCGCCGCTCCCAGCGACGAACGCGAGGAGGCCTATCTGGCATCGCGCGCCAGTCACTGGGAGGTGTTCCGCGGACTGCTGCCGCTCGTGTGGCCCCAGAACCGTCCTGACCTGCGCGCGCGCGTGGTGCTCGCTTTCGGCGTGTTGCTGATCGCCAAGCTCGTCACCGTCGCGGTGCCGGTATTCTACAAGGACGCGACCGACATGCTGGCCGCGACCGCTGGTTCAGGCGGCATCGGTGCCAGCCAGGGCATCGCGCTGGGCATCGTGATGCTGATCCTTGCGTACGGAACGGGCCGCGTCGTCATGATGGGGCTGACGCAAATTCGCGACGTGATCTTCACCGAGGTCGGCCAGAACGCTGTCCGCCAACTCAACAACCGCACGTTCGAACACTTGCACCGGCTGTCACTTCGCTTTCACCTCGAGCGGCGCACCGGCGGGCTGTCGCGTGTGATTGAGCGGGCGACGCGTGGCGTCGAGCTCATCATCCGCATGGGCATCCTCAACGTCGTGCCGACGGCGCTCGAGCTGGCGCTCGTGTGCGGCATGCTGCTGTACTATTTCGACTGGCGCTACGTCGCCATCATGCTGGCAACGGTCGCCGCCTACATGTGGTTCACGTTCTCGGCGTCCGAGCGGCGCATCGCCATCCGGCGCGAGATGAACGACAGCGACACCGAGGCCAACACCAAGGCCATCGACAGCCTTCTGAACTTCGAAACGGTGAAGTACTTCGGCAACGAGGAGCTGGAAGCGCGGCGCTTCGACACCTCGATGGCGCGCTATGAGCAGGCCGCAATCAAGACTTTCCGCTCCCTCGGCGTGCTCAACACGGGCCAAGCGCTGATTTTCACCATTGGCATGACCGCGTGCATGCTTCTCGCAGCGCGCGGCATCGTCGTCGGCGGTCACACGATCGGCGAGTTCGTGATGATCAACGCCCTGCTCATCCAGCTCTACATGCCCCTCAACTTCATGGGCATGGTGTATCGCGAAATCAAACAAGGTCTGGTCGACCTCGAGTCGATGTTCGCGCTGCTCGAGGAGCGCCCCGAAATCAAGGACAAGCCCGGCGCCAAGCCGCTCGTCGTCAACGAGGGCGAGATCCGCTTCGACAACGTGACCTTTGCCTATGAGGCCGGCCGCCGACAGGTGCTGAAAAACGTCTCCTTCGAGGTTCCGGCGGGCCAGATGGTGGCCATCGTCGGCCCTTCCGGCGCCGGTAAATCGACGATCGGCCGCATCCTCTTCCGCTTCTACGACATCGAGGCGGGGCGCGTGACGATAGACGGCCAGGACATCCGCGACGTCACGCAGAAGAGCTTGCGCCTGGCGATCGGCGTCGTGCCGCAGGACAGCGTGCTGTTCAACGACACGATCTTCTACAACATCAAATATGGGCGTCCGGATGCGACCGACGAGGAGGTTTACGCAGCGGCGCGTCTGGCGCAGATCGACGCCTTCATCCGCACTCTACCGCTTGGCTACAAGACCATGGTCGGCGAACGCGGTTTGAAGCTGTCGGGCGGCGAGAAGCAGCGTGTCGCCATTGCCCGCACCATACTCAAGGGGCCGCCTATTCTCATTCTCGACGAGGCGACGAGTGCGCTCGACAGCCACACCGAGAAGGAGATCCAGGACGCGCTGGATCAGGTGGCGCGCAACCGCACTTCCCTCGTCATCGCTCACCGGCTGTCGACGATCGTGCACGCCGACAACATCCTGGTGCTCGACAAGGGGCGCGTGGTCGAGCAGGGGACGCATGCCGCGCTGATGGCTGAAGGCGGTCTCTATGCCAGCTTGTGGACGCGGCAGCGCCAAGCCGAGAAGGCGCGCGAAGATTTGGCGCACGCGCTCGAGGATGCCGAGCAAGCCGGGGTTCGCGCCGAGGATATTCGCCTGATGACGGCGAAGTAGGAAGAGGGAGCCGGCCGCGGGAGGGCGGCCGGCACAGTGCAGACGGAAGACCGGGTGCCATCCAGGGAGTCCGACTGCACCGATGGAAAGTCGTTGGCTACTTCACCTGCGCGGCGAGCTCCTCCCAGCGTTTCTTGGCGCCGCCGGGGGCCTTGAAGGCGGTGAACTGGTCTTTGTTGGTCGGCTCTCCTGCAACGATGATCGCCACCATGCCCATCGTGTAGTGCGGGTGGCATTTCACGCCGTAGATGCCGGGCTTCGCGGCAACGAACTCGGTGTCTTGGTTCATCTCGCCCTTGAACGGCTCGACGCCCTCGGGCCATACCTCGGTGATCGATTCGGCGTTGTGGTTCTTGTCGACGAGAACGAACTTCACCGTGTCGCCGGGCTCTACCTTCAAGAAATCCGGCTCGAACACCATGAACTTGCCTTTGCCATTGGTGTTCTTGATCTTGATCTCGTGCTCGGCGGCAACGGCGAGCGAACTCGCTGCGGCCAGCACCAGCGCTGCGAGTGCGCCGTTCTTCAAAAACCTCATCGTGACGTTTCCCCGTGAGTTTCTATACGCATAAAGTATAGAAACAGACGTGTGCCTGTCAACGCAGGAGACATTGCCGACGCGAGGCAAATTGTCCGCGTGCCGCCGCACTCATCGCTCGAGCGCGCTCGCGCACCTTTGCTTCGTTCTAAGGTAGGGTGACGAGCGGCGGCCGTTGGAGGCCGGGGCCAGCGGACGGGGCGTCATCAATGCGGCAGCAACTCAAGGCCTCGCTCGAAGCCGCCGCGCGCCAGCTTCGTTCCGCTATCGGCCCTGCTGCGATGCTCGTTGGCCGCGTCGTGCTGCTTGCGTGGGAGTTTGTGCGTCCGGTCGTCATACTCGTGATCAACGTCCTCGCCGCGCTCATCCTCCTCTTCGAGGAATGGGGATGGCGACCCCTATCGGCGCTGATGGCGCGCCTGGCTCGCTTTCGGCTGTGGGCGCTGACCGAGCTGTGGGTCGCCGGACTACCCCCCTATGGGGCGTTGCTCACGCTCGCCGTGCCCAGCGTCATTCTCATCCCGGCCAAGCTGCTCGGCGTCTATCTACTCGCCACCGGCCACTTCGTAACCGCCGGGATGATCATCGTCGCTGCCAAGCTCGCCTCGACGGCGCTCATCGCCCGCATCTTTCTGCTCACCAAGCCGGCACTGATGCAGATCCCGTGGTTCGCGTATGCCTACGGGGTCTTCGTGCCTTGGCAGGAGGCGCTATTCGCCGGCATCCGCGCGTCATGGCCGTGGCGCTATGGCCGCATCATCAAGTGGCGGGTGAAGAACTACGGGCGGACCGTTTGGCTCTCGCTGCGTCCGCGTATCGAAGCGCAGTGGCGTGAACTGAAGTCGAAGCTGCAGGCGCTGGGCCGCAGTCTGCGCGCGGTCTTGCAGGACCTCTATGCGCGCGCCTCACCACCGCGCCGGCGCGAGCCGCGCCGACTGCCGCCGCCCGACGCTCATCCTTAGGCGACACTCAGCGGCACTCTCTCGACCGTCGTCGTTCCGCCGTCGTCAAGCCAGGTTAGCGTCAGTGTGCCGGGGCCGGGCACTTTCATGAAGAAAGCGATGTAGGGATTGGCGGCGATTCCCGAGCCGAGTGTCGCCGAGAACACCTCCTGGCCTTCGAAGCTTGCCGTGAACGTATGGATGATGTCGCGCGGCACGATCTTACCGGACGGATCCTTGCGATTGCCCGTTTCCATGATGTGCGTTGCCAGCGTCTTGATCTCGATCAGCTCCCCGGCGTTGATCGCCTCGGGGATCTTGATGCGCGGCGGCTTCTTCATCATCTCGTGGCGCTCCTCAGATGCCGCAGCCGCCAACTTTCACGTCGACCTTACGTCGCGTGATGAGCACGCTGCCATCGCTCAGCTCGGCGATGGCAACGACGTCCTGCGTCTTGGCGAGGCGCATGCGGCTGGTGACAGAAGCCTTCCCCGACAGACTGGTAAAGCGGAAGGTGGCGACGGCAGCCCGCGGGTTCGCCGTCGACAGGATGTGCACGGCCTTGACGTGGCTCACTGCCGTCATCGGGCTATCGACTGATAGTGCGACGGGCACGTAGTCGCCGTTGTCGACGGTCTCAGGAAGGTCGAGTGTCAAGCCGCGGTCGCGCGGGATCCCCTTGCCGAGAAGCGCCTCCAGCGCCGCCTTGAACTCGGCTGACTCGGCCGCGCTCGGCTCGGCGTGCGCGTGGGGTATGCGATGCAGCACGGTAAGCAGCGCCGCAGCCGCACCGCCTCCGAGCAGAACTGTTCGCCGGTCGCGCATCCTATGGTCGTTACCCCGCTGTTTCATGCATCTCTACAAAGGGTAAGTTGCCGGACATTCCGGGCTGGGCGTACGATAGGGGTAACGACGGGCCGGCAACAAGGCACCACGACATGATCGATCGTAGGGAGTTCGGGCGGCTGCTCGGGGCAGCGGCGTTGGCCTCGGCTGGTTCGGGCCTTATCGGACGTCCGGCCGTTGCGCAGAGGAGCGCCAAGGTCGTCATCGTTGGCGGCGGGGCAGGGGGCGGCACCGTAGCGCGCATCCTCAAGACGGAGGCCCCGGACCTTGACGTTACCGTCATCGAAGCGCGCCCCGTCTATACGACGTGCTTCAACTCCAATCATTTTTTCGGCGGCTTCCGCACCTTCGCTTCGCTGCAGCAAAGCTACGACGGCCTGAAGAAACTCGGCATTGACGTCGTCAACGACCTGGCGACGGCGATCGACGCCGGCAAGAAAAACGTGACCCTCGCGGGCGGGCAGGCGCTGGCCTACGACCGCCTCGTCCTGTCACCCGGCATCGACTTCAACTACGCGGCCATCGAAGGGTACTCGGCCGAAGCCGCGGAAATCATGCCGCACGCATGGAAGGCCGGCCCGCAGACCCTGCTGCTGATGAAGCAGCTCGAGGCCATGGACGATGGCGGCGTCGTCGTCATGACCGTGCCGGGCAATCCATACCGCTGCCCGCCGGGCCCCTACGAGCGGGCTTGCATGATCGGGCACTTCCTCAAGACGCACAAACCGAAGTCGAAGCTCGTCATTTTCGATGCCAAGCCGACGTTCTCCAAACAAGGAGCGTTCGAGGAAGCGTTCGAAAAGTACTATGCCGGAATTATCGACCTGAACCTGACGAACGAGATCGACAACTTCGACGTTGTCCGCGTCGATCCAAAAGCGTTGGAGGTGGAGACGAAGTCCGGCATCAAGCTCAAGGGTGCCGTCGTCAACGTCATTCCGCCGCAGACCGCGGGAAACATTGCCGCCAAAGCCGGGTGCACCGAAGGCGCCTGGTGTCCGATCCGGCCGCAGAACTTCATGTCGACCAAGGTCGGGGGCATTTACGTCATCGGCGATTCTGCCATCGCCGCCGAGATGCCGAAGTCGGCCTTTTCCGCCAATAGCCAAGGCCGCGTCGTAGCCGCCGACCTGCTTGCCGATTTGAAGGGTGGCGATCCCGTCGTCGCCCGCTACCGCAACACATGCTGGTCGCTCCTCGCCGCAGAGGACAGCATCAAGATCGGCGCCGACTACACGCCGGGCGACAAGGACGGTAAGCCGATCCTGGTGCCGCACGACCCCTTCATCTCCCAGAAGGGGGAGGGGCCGGAACTGCGGCGCAAGAACTACGCCGAGAGCCTCGCCTGGTACCACGCCATCATCTCGGACGCCTTCAACGATCAGGCTGCGCTGACCCACAAGGGCTGACGCGAGCCAGAGCTCGTTGAAGTCGGCTGCTCACCAACGGAATCTACAAACGTCCCAACGATCAGAACGCTGAGTTAATTGGATCGGCGTATATGGAGACGAACGGCTGTTCCCCAGGGAACACCGATCTAGTTGAGGCCCGGCTAGGGTTGCGGCTTGGCTAAAAGTGGGGGTGATAGCAGGCGGTACCCTCTTCATGCGCCTCAAACTCCTCGTACTGATCAGCACCGCGCTTTTGTTGGGCGGGTCGCCGGCGACTGCCGCGCCAGGCGAAGACATCGGTGCCGCCGTCAAGATCGTCAACCTCGTCACGGCTGAATACGAGACGGACCAGCGGCGCTTGGCTCAGGGCGACAACGTCCGTCAAGACGAGTTGATCGAGGTCGGCACCGACGGCACAGGCGAGATCAGGCTACGCGACAATACGCAGTTGGCGCTCGGCCCTGGCTCGCGGCTGCTGCTCGATGAATTCGTTTACAAACCCGACATCTCCGGCGGCGCCATCGTCCTCAATCTCGTCAGGGGCAGCTTCCAATTCATCACCGGCATCGCCGCCAAGCCGGCATATGTCATTCGCACGCCGTCAGCGGCGATCACCGTGCGTGGCACGATTTTCGACGTCTATGTTCAGACAAGCGGCATGTCATGGCTGCTGCTGATCGAAGGTGCCATCGAAGTTTGCAACGAGAGGGGCGACTGCGGACTGCACGACGAGCCGGGCAAACTCATTCGCATCACACCCGACGGCGACCTGGGCAATCCCGTCAAGTGGGCCAGCCTGCAGAAGGATGGCCAGCCGTTCGAGGCGGCTTTCCCGTTCGTTGTAGCCCCGCCGTCGTTCGAGTCGGACCCCGTGTTCACGCCCGAAGACATCGTCGGGGGCGATGTTCCGGACGTACGCGACGGCAGCAACGGTGACACCGATGAAGCCAACGCGGGCACTGATACCACGCCTCCCACGACGCCTCCGTCAACACCACCGCCCACGTCGCCACCGCTTCATTGCTGGGTCGGCTGGAAACAGGTTCCGCAGGGCTGGATCGAGAAGGGCTGGCGGGTGAAGCAGCGCCGACGCGGTGATCGCGTCATCTTCTGCGCGCACCCGGTGGCGCCGCCCGCCGGCGACCCGACACTCCCATCGAAGCCGGTGTGCACAGGCGGCAATCTCGTGTTCCTGAAAATGCTGCCGCCGCGTTGGAACTGCGTGTGCCCGAAAGGCGCGACACGCCGCCAGACCGGCAAGAATACCTTCGTCTGCGCCGGCTCTCCGGGCGGCTCGCAGTCCGATCCTAAAATGGACTGTCTGAAGAAGGGCTGGAAATGGACGCGCAAGGGCTGCGTCGATCCGAACGGCCGGTGCCCGAAGGGTTACATCGGCAGCCCGCCGAACTGCCTGAAGCTGCCACCGCCGCGGTGCCCGAAGGGCTATGTTGGCACGCCGCCCAATTGCCGGAAGCTGCCGCATAAACCCTGCCCGAAGGGCTACATCGGCCAGCCGCCGAACTGCAAGAAGATGTCCTTCAACAAGCCAACCGACAGGTTGAAGGATGTGAAGAAGCAGTTCAGGAAACTGAAGGGCCTGAACAAGAACTAGGAGGAGCCCCGCGCGGCCCCTCCTTGTGCCGCGACTAGGCGGCCTGCGCGTAGTAGTTCTTGAGCCCGCCAAGCACCTTCTGCTTGTCGAAATTGGCGCCCATGCCAAGCATGGCGTCGGCGAAGCGGCTGGCGATCTCGGAGATCTGCGCGGGCGACAACTGGTTGAGGATGCCGATGCGGATCTGCACCGGCTCGGACAACGTCGGCCAGATGCCGAAGCCCTGGGCCCGCGCACCGGCAACGAGATCCTTCTCCTTGCCCTTGAGCGCGCCCGGCAGGTTGAGCACGATAAGGCTGGTCATGTTGGAGGTGACGTCGCAGCCCATGGCCTCGACCGCCTGCCGCAGCGCCTTCTCGTGATAAGCGTAGTCGGAGGCTTTGCGACGGCGTCCATAGCCGAGGATGATGCGCAACGCCTCGTGGAAGGCCGCCACCGCGTAACACGAGTGCGTTTGGTGGTAGGCCGCGTTCGGCGCGTCCTTTCCGTCGATGATGCCCCAATGGCGCGCATCGAGAATCGGGTGGTGCACGTAGGTGCGGCAGCCGCGCTTCTTGACCATCTCGATGGCCTTGTCGGTGAAGCTGACAGGCGCATAGGTGAGCGGCAACGAGAGCACACCCTTCTGCGGGCACGACGCCCAGGCGACGACGCCCGGGTAGTCGTCGATATTGAAGTCAGCAACGCCAAGGCTAGAGACGGCGTCGACGATGCCCATCACGCCATGCTTGACGCAGGCATCGCTAAAGCCCTTGAGGTCGTTGATGCGGCCCGATCCCGTCTCCCAATGCGCCATGAATGCCCACATCGGCTTCTTCTCGCCGAGCGCCTTGTCGACCGTCTCGCCGGTCACCGACTGGCCGTGCGGCGTCTCGACGATGGTCACGCTCGCCGCCTTGGGGTTGAGCGAGTTGGCGGCAAGCTCCTCGGCCGTCGACGCCTTCATGCGGATCGTCAGGCTGTCGATGCCGGAGAACGTCCCGTTGGGGAAAGCGACGACCTTGTCGCCCGGCAGGATCAGCGAGAGCACGCAGTCGAGGCCCGAAAAGCCGGTGCCCGCGACGCCATAAGTATAGACGTTCTTGGTACCCCACAGATCGCGCAGCATCTCCTTGGCCTCGAGCATGCCGCGGACGACGTCCTTCTGCATGTGATCGGCGACGCCCGTCTTGGCGAAGCGCTCGAGCACGCGGGGGTCGGTGTTGCCTGGACCAGGACCCGCGGCGAGCGTCTCCGGAATCTCTAGGGTTGGATAGATCTTCATTGATTCCTCCGATTGGTGCCGGGAAAGCGCATGTGAGTGTCCAACCCAGACTGCCTAAATGACAACTGCGGAAAGTAGGGCAGAGGCGGCGCCGGCGGCAAGAAGGTTTGAGCACATTGCGCTGCAACGTCACTCCTGGCGTTTTTGCAGCGCGGTAGCCGCGCAGGCGCTAGAATGCCGCTGCTGAACTCATCGGGGATACGGACGATGGTAGAGGTCAACTCGATAAGCGTCGGTCGGTGCTATGTGACGGCCAACCGAGAGGTGCGGCAAGTGCTGGAACTCGATGGCCAGAAGCTTACGTACGTGGCCCGCGGCAAGCTGGCGTTTCCAGCGTGGGATCCAGAGCTGCAGCGCCACACGACGAAAGATACCTTCGCGCGTGATGTCGAACGTGAGGTGCCCTGCGACTGGCACGCGCCATAGGCGTATACGACCACCCTGACACCCCTCAGAAAAGGGACGGTGCGCGTAAGCGATAGCGGTGGCTCCGCTAACGATGCCCTGCTCTGCGGGGTCTCGCTCTGGCTGGAAAGGGGCTATAGTACCTACCCCTTGGGCTTGCCGGCACGGTGGCCCCTCGTTTGATGCAATTGAGACGTGCTGAAAGCTCGTATTGAGCTTAACGCCAATGCAATGCGCCGCGCGCTAGCTTGCGACCGGTTCCGAACCCGCCCAAGGTACGACCCCGGAGGCTAAAGGTATGGCTGAGCTTCTGTTCTGCGTCGCGCTGCTGGCCGGCATCCTCGCTCTCGGTATGTACAAGGCGCCGCTTTGGGCGTGGGCCGGCGCTCTCGCCATCGCGGCGCTCATCTGGAGCGCCGAGGCGGTGCACGGACATACCGGCCTCTTCGGCTTCCTGTTGTGGCTGTTCGTCATCGCCTTCGCCGCCCTCGCGATACCGGGTGTTCGCCGCGCCGCGCTGTCGGCCGCCGTATTCAAGTTCGTCAAAAGAACGTTGCCGAAGGTTTCCGACACCGAGGCGCAGGCGTTGGAAGCCGGCACGGTCGGCTTCGACGCCGAGCTGTTCTCCGGCACCCCCGACTGGGACAAGCTGCGTTCCATCGCGCCCATCGTTTTGACTCCGGAAGAGCAGGCCTTCCTCGACGGCCCGACGGACGAATTGTGTGGGATGATCAGCGACTGGCAGGTGCGGCACGAACAGCGCGAGATCCCCGACAAGGTCTGGGAGTTCGTCAAGTCACGCGGCTTCCTTGGCATGTTGATCTCCAAGGAGCACGGCGGCCTTGGATTCTCGGCCCAGGCGCAGTCGCTGATCATCGGCAAGATCGCCTCGCGCTCGCCCGATGTCGTCACCATCGTCATGGTGCCGAACTCGCTCGGTCCCGGTGAACTGATCGAGAAGTACGGCACCGAGCAACAGAAGCACTACTATCTGCCGCGCCTCGCCAAGGGCGAGGAGATCCCGTGCTTTGCCCTGACCGGCCCGACCTCGGGCTCGGACGCCGCCACCATGCGCGATATCGGCACCGTCATTCGCGGCGTCGACGGCAAGCCGGCAATCCGCCTATCTTGGGACAAGCGCTACATCACACTTGGCCCGCAAGCCACGCTCCTTGGCCTCGCCTTCCGCCTGTTCGATCCCGACAACATCCTCGGCAAGGGTGAGAACGTCGGCATCACCGTCGCCATGATCCCGACGACGCATCCCGGCGTGCAGATCGGCCGTCGGCATTTGCCGGCCGGCGCCGCGTTCCCCAATGGCCCCAACTGGGGCCGCGACGTCGTCATCCCCATGGACTACGTCATCGGCGGACAAGCGATGGCGGGCCAGGGCTGGCGCATGCTCATGGAGTGTCTCGCCGCCGGGCGCGCCATCTCGTTGCCATCGAGCGCCACCGCCGGCACCAAGATGATGCTGCGCGTGTCGACCGCCTACGCACGCATTCGCAAGCAGTTCGGCCTGCCGATTGGGCGCATGGAGGGTGTCGAGGAGCCGTTGGCTCGACTTGCGGAGGCGGCTTACGCGACCGAGGCGGCGCGCGGCGTCACGGCGGCCATGGTTTCGCGCGGTGAACGTCCTTCGGTGATTTCCGCGTTGATGAAATACTCGACGACCGAGCGTATGCGCCTCGCCGTCAACGACGCGTTCGACATTCATGGCGGCCGCGCCATTTGCGATGGACCGACCAATTACCTCCAGTCGGCGTATCAGATGGTTCCCGTCGGCATCACCGTCGAGGGCGCCAACATCCTGACGCGCACCTTGATCACGTTCGCCCAAGGCGCGTTGCGCTCGCACCCCTATTTGTACCGTGAGATCCAGGCAGCACAGAACCCCGACGCAGAGCGCGGGCTTGATGCCTTCGACCGCGCTTTCGGCGATCACGTCGCCTTCTCAGTCTCGAATGCCTGCGGTGGCTTCTTCCACAACCTGACCGGTGGGCTGTTCGCGCAGGCGCCGGAGAAGTCGTTTGACACGGCGCATTGGTATCGCCAGCTCAGCCGTTGTTCGCGCAGCTTCGCCTTCGTAGCCGATCTGACAGTAGCGTCGCTCGGCGGCAGCCTGAAGACCAAGCAAAAGCTATCGGGCCGGCTCGCCGATGCCCTGTCGGAACTCTATGTCCTCGCCTGCGTATTGAAGCGCTTTGAGGACGACGGACGCCTGTCGAGCGACCGCACGTTCGTCGATCTCGCCGCCATGAACGGCCTCTACCGCTTTCAGGAAGCGCTGCGCGGCGTCGTCGACAATTTCCCCGTTGCACCGGCGCGCTGGGCGATGCGCATCGTCGCCTTCCCGCTCGGCAACCCGTATCGGCCGGCACCCGACTACCTCGGCCATCGCGCCGTCAAATTGGTGCTCGACGCCCCTGAAGTCCGCGAGCGGCTGACGCGCTATATTTACGTGTCGAAAGACGCCGACGATCCTACTGGCCTCCTCGAGGTGACACTGAAAAAGGCCGTCGCCGCCGAGGAAGCCGAAAAGAAGCTTGAACGCGCCATCCGCGCGGGCACACTGCGCCGGTACCACGGTATCGACTGGATCGGCGACGCCATGGCGCAGGGCATCGTGACGGAGAGCGAAGGCCAACAGTTGCGCGAATTGGAAGCGCTTACGGCCCGTGTCATCGCAGTTGATCACTTTGATCCCGCATCGCTGAAGCCCAACTACAAGTCGAGCGCTGGACCGTTGGGTCACAATTCGCGCGGTGTTGAAAGCGCCGCGGCAGAGTAAATTAGAAGGCGCAGCGGCACGGGGCCCTTCCCGCGGAACCGTGACGTGGCGCCCGAGAGGAGTTGTGATGTTCAAGGCGTTGTCGCGGCCGCTGCCCGATCTCAAGGACTGGCGTTTCTCCGTCGATCAATGGGGAATCGGTTGGGCGGAGTTCGATCGCGAAGGCGAGAGCCAGAACTCGCTCGGCCGCCGCCCGCTGGAAGAGCTGGCGCTGATCGTCGGCAAGGTGGAGGAGGGCGCGCGCGATAAGTCGATCCGCGGCCTAGTCATCATCTCCGCCAAAGAGCGCGGCTTCATTGTTGGCGCCGATATCCGCGAGTTCGCCGACTTCACCACCGAGTCCGACGTCATCGAAAAGCTGCGCCATGTCACCGCGCTGTTCGATCGCATCGAGCGGCTGCCGGTTCCCGTCGTCTGCGCCATCAACGGCTTCTGCCTCGGTGGCGGCCTCGAGCTGGCACTTGCTTGCCACTATCGCATCGCTACCCGCGACAGCGGCACCAAGCTCGGGTTCCCCGAGGTCAAGCTCGGCATCTTCCCCGGATTCAACGGTACCGCTCGCTCCATCCGCCTGGCGGGGGCGCCTGCCGCCATGCAGGCGATGTTGACGGCCAGGATGCTGTCCGCTTCCGCCGCTCGCGGCATGGGCCTCGTCGATCAACTCGTCGATAGTCGCGGCGCATTGCCGTGGGCGGCGCGCAAGGCGGTTCTGCGCAATCGCAAATCGAAACCTGCCGGGTTCGCCAAGCGGCTACTCTCCAAGTGGCCGGCGCGCGACTTGCTCGCCAAACGCATGCGCGCCGAGGTGCGTAAGAAGGCCCGCGAGGACCATTATCCGGCGCCCTATCGGCTGATCGATCTGTTCGAACGTTACGGCGGCAACGACGAGGCGTTGAAGGCCGCCGAGACGCGCGCCTTTGCGCCGCTGATGGCGTCGGACCAATCGCGCAATCTGCGTCGCGTCTTCTGGCTGTCGGAGTTACTGAAAGGACAGGTGCCCAAGAAGCTCGGTTGGCGCCCCAGCCGCGTGCACGTCATCGGTGCCGGCACCATGGGTGCGGACATCGCCGGTTGGTGCGTCGCCTGCGGCATGGAGGTGACGCTGCAGGACGTCTCCGCCGAGCAGATCGCCAAAGGCATCGTCGCGCAGGGCAAGCTGTTCGCACGCAAGTTCAAGACCAAGGCGCTGCGCGATGCGGCCAAGGCGCGCCTCATCGCCGATCCCAAGGGCGACTATATCCACCACGCCGACGTCGTCATCGAAGCGATCGTCGAGAACCTCGAGATCAAGCAGAAGGTGCTGGGTGAGGTCGAGGCCAAGATGAAGTCAGGCGCCGTGCTGGCGACCAACACCTCCTCGCTGCAGATCGAGGATATCGCCGCCGGCCTGCCCGATCCGGGGCGCCTCATCGGCCTGCATTTCTTCAATCCGGTGGCGCAGATGCCCCTGGTCGAGGTGGTGCGCGGCGTGCAGTCGCGAGAAGACGACGTGAAGCGCGGCGCCGCCTTCGTCGCTGCCATCGACAAGTTCCCGCTCATCACCAAGAGCGTCCCGGGCTTCCTCGTAAACCGCGTCCTCACGCCTTACATGTTCGGCGCCATGCAGCGGCTGGAGCACGGCGAGGACAAAGAGCGCATCGATGAGGCAGCGCGCACCTTCGGCATGCCGATGGGCCCGATCGAGCTTGCCGACACGGTCGGGCTTGACGTGTGCGCGCATGTCGCCCGCATCCTCAAGTTCTCGCCAGAAGGCTCAAAGCTCGACCGGCTCGTCAATGCTGGCAAGCTCGGCAAGAAGACGGGCGAAGGTTTCTACGTGTGGAAGGACGGCAAGCCGGAGAAGACCGGTCGAACCTTTGACAAGGCGGAAATGGAGCGTCTCGGGCGCGAGTTGGTCGAGCCGATGATCGCCGAGGCGCAACGGAGCGTCGACGAGCAGGTGGTCGAAAGCGCCGATCTTGCCGATGCCGGCGTCATCTTCGGCACCGGCTTTGCACCCTTCCGCGGCGGACCGTTGCATTACAAGGCTTCACAAACGCCGGCCGCGCCTGCGCGCGCCGCCGCCGCAGAGTAATTTCGAGCCAAGAGGCAGCACGAGATGCAACGTTTCCTGAGACGCGTCGCAGTGATCGGTGGAGCGCGCATTCCCTTCTGCCGCTCCAACACCTTCTATGCCGACCTGTCGAACCTCGACCTGATGACCGGTGCGCTTAACGCCTTGGTCGATCGCTACGGGCTCAAGGGTCAGCATATCGACGAGGTGGTCGGCGGCGCCGTCATTACCCACTCGAAGGATTTCAACCTGACGCGCGAAGCCGTGCTTGGCACGTCCCTCAAAGCCTCGACGCCGGGCATCACCATGATGCAGGCATGCGGCACCAGCCTGCAGGGCGGCCTCGGCAGCGCTGCGAAGATCGCCACCGGTGAGATCGAAACGGCCATCGCTGTCGGCTCCGACACGACTTCGGACGCGCCGATAGTCGTGTCGAAGAAGCTCGCCAAGCGCCTGACGCAGGCGGCGCAGCAGAAGACCTTCATGAACAAGCTGAAGGCGTTCAAGGGGTTCGCGCCGGGCGAGCTGGCGCCATCTGCGCCGTCCAATGCCGAGCCGCGCACGGGCTTGTCGATGGGTGAGCACGCCGAACTGATGGCGCAGGAGTGGGGCATCACCCGCGCCGAGCAGGATGCGTTCGCGCTAGAAAGCCATCGCAAGGCAGCCGAAGCTTACCGCGACGGCTACATGGACGATCTCGTGACGCCTTTCGCCGGCGTCTACCGCGACAACAACATCCGCACCGACGCGACCATTGAGAAGCTGAGCGACGCTCAAGACAGCCTTCGACAAGACCGAGCGCGGCACGCTTACCGCGGCGAACTCCACGCCGCTCACCGATGGCGCCGCCGCGGTGTTGCTCGCCTCCGAGGAGTGGGCGACCAAGCACGGCCTGCCGGTGCAGGCGTACCTCACCTTCTCGCAGGCGAGTGCCAACGACTTCGTCGGCGGCGACGGTCTGCTCATGGCGCCGACGATCGCCGTTTCCAAGATGCTGGAGCGCGCCGGATTGCGGTTGCAGGACTTCGACTACTACGAGATCCACGAGGCCTTCGCCGCCCAGGTGCTGGCGACGCTGAAAGCTTGGGAGGACCCAATCTACTGCAAGGAGGTGCTCGGCCGCTCCGAGCCCATGGGATCCATCGACCGTTCCAAGCTGAACGTGCGCGGCTCCTCCATCGCCATGGGCCACCCGTTCGCGGCGACCGGCGCGCGCATCGTGGGCAACCTCGCCAAGTTGCTGTCGCAGCACCATGGGCGCGGGCTCATCTCCATCTGCACCGCTGGCGGCATGGGTGTCGCCGCCATCCTCGAATCGAAGGACGCCGCCGAGCTGCATCAGGCCGCGTAGCCCCTCGACAGGGCGTGCGAGGTATGCGACGCACCGCGAACCATCAGCAACGCGGGGCGCGCATTGGTCATGGCTAAGGACAAGGCCGTCAAGGCGGCGCGACAGCTCGAGGTCAGCGCGCGGACTCGCCCGCGAACTCGCCGGCAAGCTCGATCTCAACGCTTCGCTGCGCCTGTGGGACGGCTCGCTGACGCCGCTCGGCAAGAACGTCACGGGACCGTTCGAGATCAGCATTGCCGACGCCGGCGTCATCGGCTCGCTGCTGCGCTGGCCGACGCTCGATAACTTCATCCGCCACTATGTCGACAAAGGCATCGACTTTTCCGGCGGCACGCTGATCGATCTCGGCTCGCAGCTCAATCAGGGCGGCCGCTCCGTCAAACTCAAGGGTCGCGACGCGCTGCAGTTCGCCCGGCAGCTCTACCCGTTCCTTACCGCCCGCAGCGACGACGTCGACGACGATCAGGGCTTTGAGGGAGAGATCACCGGCCGCAAACGCAAGACCGCCGACAACAAGGACTACATCCAGTTCCACTACGACCTGTCGAACGACTTCTACGCGCTCTTTCTCGATCCGGAGATGGTCTACTCCTGCGCCTACTACACCGACTGGAACAACGACGTGGCGCAGGCGCAGCGCGACAAGCTGGAGATGATCTGCCGCAAGTTGCGCCTGAAGCCGGGCGAACGGTTCCTCGACATCGGCTGCGGCTGGGGCGGCCTCATCTGCCACGCGGCGAAGAACTACGGCGTCACCGCGCATGGCATCACGCTATCGGAAGAGCAGCTCGCCTTCGCCAGGGAGAAGATCAAGCGCCTCGGCCTGGAGGACAGGGTGACCGTGGAGCTGAAGGACTATTCGATGATGGCGGGGCAATTCGACAAGATCGCCTCCATCGGCATGTACGAGCACATCGGGCTGAAGAACATTCCCGGCTACATGCAGAAGATGCAGCAGTTGCTCGCCGAGAACGGTTTGTTCCTCAATCACGCAATTGCGCGTCGCGCGCCCAAGCAGGGCTGGTTTAAGAAGCGCATGCGCCCCGAGCAGAAGGCGATCGCCAAATACATTTTTCCCGGCGGCGAGCTCGACGATATCGGCCATTCGATTTTCGCCATGGAGCGCGCGGGTTTCGAGATCCAGGATGTCGAGGCATGGCGCCTGCATTACGCGCGCACGTGCAAGCTGTGGTGCGAACGGCTGACCGCCAACCGCGAGGAGGCGATCCGCCACGTCGGCGAGCAGAAGTATCGGATATGGGTAGCGTACCTGGCCGGCGTGTCGTTGGCCTTCTCGCGCGGTACGCTGCGCATCTTCCAGACGTTGGTGTCGAAGAACGCTAAGCGCCCGCCTGCCATTCCGCCGACGCGCGCCGACCTCTATCGCTAGATCACTGCGAACGAGATTGCGCTGCAACACGCGGGGGCGCGCTCTCGCGCGTTGCATCGGTGTGACGCGCCGACATTATTTTTGCGCAATCTTGCGGCAGTGTGATTTTCGAGGCGTGCAGCGTTGACGAATTGCGGGGAAGGCAATCATCAACGGAAGGGGGAACGCCCATGCCGCTCACACGGGCTGCGATACCGGCTATTCAAGATACATCTCGAGGAATTGTGCGCTTCGTCATGCGAGACGGAGGCAAGCGCGTTGAAGTCTTGGTGTCCAACGCAGCGCTCGATGACATCGACAACGTCTCGACGGACGAATGCTCCTATTTCCATCGGTTCAAGGAGCACCGGCGGCACTTCGAATACATCGCCAGCGAAAAGTACGACAAAGGTTATGTCGAGCTGGACGGTACGGTCCGCATTAAAGGCATCGACCTGCCGCTGATCTGCTCAGACTGACCGTGCAACACACGGTCAGGGCCAATGGAAGCCCGCTCAAGCCAATTGGTGGCGCTTGGCGGCTTCCTCGGCCTTCAGCTCTTTCTTAGACAGCTTGCCGATCATCGTTTTCGGCAGCTCGTCGCGGAATTCGATCTCGGCCGGCATTTCGATCTTCGAAATGCGCGCCGCGAGATGATCGCACAACTCCGGCACGCTGACGGAGACGCCCGGTTTGAGGCGCACGAACGCCTTCGGCGCCTCGCCGCGCTTCTTGTCGGGGATGCCGATGACCGTAACCTCGGCCACCGCCGGATGCTCGTAGATCGCTTCCTCGACGCGCCGGGGATAGACGTTGAAGCCCGACGAGATGATGAGGTCCTTGATGCGGTCCTCGATGAAGAAGTAGCCGTCCTCGTCCATGCGCGCTACGTCGCCGGTGCGCAGGAACTCGCCCACCATTTGCTCGGCGGTATCCTCGGGGCGCTTGTAGTAGCCGAGCATGACCTGCGGTCCCTTGATGCAGATCTCGCCCTTTTCGCCGACCGGCACTTCCTTGGTCGGGTCGGCGAGATCGCGCAGAGAGATCACGGTGCCCTGCAGCGGTACGCCGATTGATCCGGGCTTCACCGGGCCATCGATGGGATTGCAGGTAACGACGGGGGACGTCTCCGACATCCCATACCCCTCGACGACCTTGCAGCCGGTGATCGCCTCGAATTGATGCTTCACCTCGAGAGGAAGGGCGGCGCCGCCGGACAGGCAGAATCTCAGCGACGACAGATCGTAGCTCTTGATGCGTGGGTGGCTCATGATGGCGTTGAGCAGTGTGGGGACGCACGGCATGATCGTCGGCTTCTCGCGGTCGAGGAGCTTCAGCGCTTCGTCGAGCGAGAAGCGCGGCATGATGATGATGTGCGCGGCCCGGCTGATGGCGACATTCATCACCACCGTCAGCGCAAAGACGTGGAAGAACGGCAGGACACCGAATACCCGCTCGGTGCCGCTCCCGAGATTGGGGCTCCACGCCGCCACCTGATGTGTATTCACGTAGCAGTTGGCATGCGTGAGCATGGCGCCTTTCGGCGTCCCCGTCGTCCCGCCGGTATACTGCAGCACCGCAATATCGGTGCGCGGGTCGATTTTGACCTTCTCGGCGTGGCCGTCGCCCGCCATCACCTCGGCTTCGAGGATGATCTTCTCGCGGGCCGCCGACTCCAGCGGCCGCGCCAGATCTTTCGACTTGAACAGCCGGAACAGGACGGCCTTCGTCACCGGCAGCAGTGCAGGGAAGGAGGCGACCACGGCGCGCTTCAGGCATCCCGCCTCGAGCAGCGCTTCCACCTTGGCGAACAGCACCTGCAAGTCGAGCGTCACCATCAGCTCGGTGTCGCTGTCCTTCACCTGCTGCGTCAGCTCGGCGACCGTGTAGAGAGGGTTGAAATTGACGACCGTCCCGCCAGCCTTCATCACGGCGAAGAAGAAGACGATGAAGGTCGGCGAGTTCGGCAGGAACAGACCGACCTTGGATCCCTTGCGCACGCCGAGCCGCTGCAACCCGCGCGTGGCACGATCCACCTTCTCGCCGATCTCGCGATAGGTGAGGGTCTTGCCGAGGAAGGTCGTGCAGGGGTGGTTTGGAAAGGCGGCGATCGCGTCGTCGAGAAGCCGGTAGAGCGGTGCGACGCTCAACGGCTCATGCCAGTCGACTCCGTCCGGATAGTGGTTGAGCCAAGGCATGCGCGGCTGCGACGCGTTGGCCGGAGCCGGGGGGCGGCCTTTCGTCATCCTCGAGCGTCTCCCAGGCAGAGCTCGAAATATACGCCGAGCCCCTTGCCGGACCGTTGAGGGCCCTTCGCGCAAATCGGGTAATAGGTCCTTGAAATCCGCCTTGTTATTGAACACGTTTTGGGGGCGCTGACCAGGGTGGGGCCGTGGCCGCTGTGGGCGGTGCAAGGGTTGTGAAGAAGTTTTGCTGTACCCTAATGGACAGCAGGCTCGTATGATCGTTCCTATGGGTGTGCGGCTGTCCCGGGTGGGCCAGCGCGGGCCCTCCCGCTGCTAGACTTGCTGGACGTTTAAGGATATGTGACGCCACAGGTTGTTGTGCTAGTGGGCTTGCACTAGTTAGGAACGAAGTAATACGGGCCCCAGGCTTCTTTTAAGCGGGGGTGGGAGAACGATATGGACGAAGTTGGCACCAAGATCGTCGAGATCCTGAAGAAGCACATGAAGGAGCCGCGCGACGACATTTCACTGTCGACGCCGCTTACGGATCTCAAGATCGAGTCCCTCGATCTTGCAATGATCGTTTTTGATATCGAAGATACTTTCGGCATCGAGATCCCCTACAACGCGAACGAGGACGTCGAGGACTTCAAGACCGTCGGTTCCGTCGTCGACCGCGTAAAGGATTTGATGGCGAAGGGCCCCGCAGCGGCTGGCGCCAAGGCTTGATGACGGGCGGCCCGGGGCGCCTGGTGCGCGCATCTGGGCGATCTCGCGAGCTTCCCCTCAAGGCATCCGCCGGCTCGCAATCTGATTATCTCGCGGCGTCTCAGCGCCGCTCAGGACCGGCAGGAACTAGATGGCAAACGCGAACGGTGCACGCCGCGTCGTGGTGACCGGGATGGGCGTCGTCACGCCCATCGGTCAGACGGTCCCGGAATTCTGGGACTCCATGAAAGTCGGCAAGTGTGGCGTCACGGCGCTCGGCGGCTTCCCGCTCGAGGATCTCAAGATCCTCATCGCCGCACAAATCAAGGACTTCGACCCCAAGGCGCGGTTGAAGCATTTCCAGCGTGACAAGCTTGTGATGCATGCCGACCGCTACTCGTGGTTCGCCGCCGCGGCGGCCGACGAGGCGATGAAGCAGTCCGGGCTTACCATTCCCGTGGCCGACCCTTATCGAACGGCCTGTATCGTCGGCTCCGGTGCCGGCGGTCTCGTCACCTTCGAGAATTCCTATCGCGCACTTTTCATCGACGGTAAGCGCGCCACCCACCCGCTGACGCTGCTGCGCATCATCGGCTCTTCGGCCAGCGCCCACGTTGGTATCGAGTTCGGCGTCAAGGGTCCCACATTTGCCACCTGCAGCGCCTGCTCGACGGCGACGCACGCCATCGGCATCGCCCGCGACTACATCCGCAACAACGTGGTCGACGTCGCCATCGCGGGTGCGTCCGAATCCGTCATCACCTACGGCACCATGAAGGCCTGGCAGGCACTGCACGTGCTGTCGCCCGAGGGCTGTTTCCCCTTCGCCAAGAAGCGCAACGGCACGGTGCTCGGCGAGGGCGCCGGCATCCTCGTTATGGAATTGCTGGAGCACGCCCAGGCGCGCGGCGCCAATATCCTCGCGGAGATCGTCGGCTACGGCATGTCGTCGGACGCCAAGGACATGGTCAACCCCGATATCGAGGGGCCGAACGAGGCGATGCGCGGCGCGCTCAACGATGCGCAGCTTTCGCCGGCGGACATCCAGTACCTCAATGCGCACGGTACGGCGACGACCATCAACGACACCAATGAGACGCGCGCCATCAAGGCGGTGTTCGGCAACCACGCCAAGAACCTTGCCATCTCCTCGACCAAGTCCATGCATGGACATCCGCTCGGCGCCGGCGGCAGCATCGAGGCCGTAGCCTGCATCCAGGCGATGAACGAGAATTGGGTGCCACCGACGATCGGTCTCGACGAACCTGACCCGGAGTGCGACCTCGATTACGTCCCCAACGTCGGACGCAAGCTCGACGTCACCTACGCGATGTCGAACTCCTTCGCCTTCGGTGGCCTCAACGCGGTGCTGATTTTCGGTCCGCCGCCGGCTTGAGCTTGTCCGTTTGATACGCCTCATGCGCTGCGCCCTGCCGGGCGTGGCGCGTTTGCATACAAACAGACACGCATCCGCCTCAACGGCCCAACGTCCCCTAGGCCACATTTACAAGACTTTGGAACGACATAGGCGTGCGAGACGGGCAAATTGCGCGGTTCTTGCGCGTGCGGCTGCAACCAAAAGGCGTTGCCACGGTTGCTCCGCTTTCTATTGCTGGCGTCCCCTCCCAATGAGAGAGTAACCGCAACGGCGGCACGAGACCGTCCGACTTGGGAGACGCACATGCGGGAGATCGTAATCCGCGCGGGGAAGGTGGCCATCCGCGCGCGGCTCCTGGAGACGCCGACCGCCGAGCGCATTTGGGCAGCGCTGCCCATCCACGCAGAAGCCAAGCTGTGGGGGCATGAGATGTACTTCAATGCTCCTGTCAGTTCCGACCCCGAGCCGGGTGCGCGCGAGATCGTCAACGCCGGCGAGATTGCCTTCTGGCCCGACGGCGACGCCATCGCCATCGGCTTCGGACCCACCCCCGTCTCGCGGCGCGGTGAAATCCGCATGGCCAGTCCCTGCAACATCTGGGCGATGGCGCTCGACGACGTCAGCCGCCTGAAGGCCGTCCACGCAGGCGAGGGGATCTCCATCGTTTCCGCCAACGGCGAGGCCGCCTAGCGCGCCAGCAGCCGACGGCCGAGCTTCTGCAGGCGCATCCCAGAGGCTGCACCTGGCATGCGGCGCATGCGCGGCTTCATGAGGAAGCTCACCAGCGGCAACAGCAGCTCGAACGGCATGGCGCGGACCGACCAGGCTATGAAGCTGTTGACGATACCCGGAACGACGACACGTCGGCCCATGCGGTAGGAACGCCAGGCAAGCCGCGCCATGCGGTCGGCCGACGAGCTCGGAAGCAGAGCGCGATAGTAGGTGTTGACGGCATTCATCTTGCGATGGATGCGCGTCTCGATAGGCCCGCAAGCGATGGCGCACACGCGCACGCCCTCGCCGGCGCATTCGCCGCCGATAGCAGCGGTGAGCGACAGCACGTAAGCCTTGCTGGCAAAGTAGGGTGCCTGCCACGGGCCTGGCGAGAAGGCGGCAAGGGAGGCGAGATTCATGATCCCGCCACGCGCCCGGGCGCGCATGGGGGCGAGGTAATAGCGCGTGAGGCGCGTCACGGCGGCGACATTCGTCTCGACGAGTTCATCGAGTTTCTCTTGATCGAGATCTGTGAAGTTGCCGCCGAGGCCAATGCCTGCATTGTTTACGAGCACATCGAGATAGAGCCCATGCGAGGCGAGCAGGGCATCGAGCTTGCCGGGGGCATCCTTCTCGCCGACGTCGAGCGAAGCGGCGATGACGTTCGAGTGAGGGTATTTAGCGCGCAGGTTGTCGGCCGCCTCCGTGAGCAGGTCGACCGATCGGGCCAGCAGCACGATGGTACGGCCTTCGCGGGCGATGCGCCGGGCGAGGGCGAAACCGAGGCCCTCCGAGGCGCCGGTCACGACCGTTGCCGGTGTCAGCGCGGCAACCGCTGCGAGTGCCGCTGGATTGGGGGAGGCGTAGCGGCGGACCCATAGGTCGCCGATCTTCAAGAGGATATCCATCGAGGGTTCCGTCAATGCTGCAGCCGCTACCTGTAACGCGTGGGCGCGCCCTAACGTTCGCCATTGGGACGGAACCAATGCATGCGACATCGGTTCCTCCACGCGTGCCGTCCGCGTTGCATGCGAGCAGGCTATAACGTTTGCGAATCCCGCCTCGCGCGGATCACAAAGGGGGACTGTCGATGCTGAAGTCGAACGCCGCTGCGATTGCTGCGCTGCTCGCGCTGTCCGGAAATGCCTTCGCCGTCAGTGAAGCGGTCAAAGTTGCCTGCAAGCCAGACTACATCGCCTATTGCAACCACATGGTCGTTGGCAGTCCCGAACTCCGGGCGTGCATGAAGACCAATGCTTTGAAGCTGTCGAAGCCCTGCCTGCAGGCGCTGGTCGACAACAAGGAAGTGACGAAGGCCGACGTCGACGACTATCTTGCCAAGACGAAGAAGGTCGACTGAGGCGCGTTCAGTCTCCCTTGCCGGGGTCAGCGATGCTCGAGGATGTCATCGCCTGGATCGTGATCGGTGGCATCGCTGGATGGCTCGCCGGCCTCATCGTCGAGGGCTACGGTTTCGGCCTCATCGGTAACATCGTCATCGGCATCATCGGCGCTGCCCTCGCTGGCCTGGTCACACCGCTGCTCGGCCTCAGCATCGAAACGAAACTGGGCAATATCATCGGCGCGACGCTGGGCGCCGTGTTGCTGCTTCTGCTGATCGGGGCCGCGCGGCGGCGTTGAAGCCGAGCTGGCCTAAGTCCGCTGCGCGCAAAGAAAAGCTGCCGCAACGGGAGCTACGGCAGCATATCGGGGTAGGGGCTGTTGTTGTTTTTTGGGGCTTTCACTCGCCCGAAGTAGACACCCAACGCGTCCCCCGCCGGGGAGTTCCACCCTGCTTGTGGTGCGCAAATTGTTAAGAATTGGTGGGCCCGCCAGGACTCGAACCTGGAACCAGGCGGTTATGAGCCGCCAGCTCTAACCATTGAGCTACGGGCCCCGGCCGCCGCGAGACTCGAGAATTTGCCGGGCAGGACGGCCCCTCATACCAGACTTACCGGCGCCCCCGAAACCCACCGATTTTGCCGCGAAACCTCCGTGAAGCCGGCCTATCGTCACGGCAGCAGTACGTCCCCCTCAACCAAGCCGAAGGCAAAACCAATGCGCTCCCTTGCTGCCAACGTCCGCACAGCCGCAATCGGGCTGGCCCTTTTCAGCTCCGCCCCCTTGGCTCATGCGGATAGCGACCAGCCACGGCGCTCTATCACCGTCTCGGCCTCCGGCAGGGTGAGCGTCGAGCCCGACCAGGCGCGCATCACTTCCGGTGTCACCGCCGACGGCGCCAGCGCGCGCGAGGCGCTGACCGCCAATACCGCGTCCATGCAGAAAGTGGTCGCTGCGTTGAAGGAGGCCGGTATCGATCCCAAGGACATCCAGACCGCCTCGTTCCGCGTCGAGCCGCGCTATACGCGACCCATCGAGGGACAGGCCCCGAAGATAGACGGCTACAGCGTCACCAACGAGGTGCAGGTATTGGTGCGCGATCTCGATAAGCTTGGCGACATCCTCGACCGGCTCGTCACCGCCGGCGCCAACCAGACAGCCGGGCTGAATTTCGAGGTCAGTAAGGCGGAGACGCTGCTCGACGAGGCACGCCAGCAGGCGGTCGCCAATGCGCTGCGGCGCGCCAAGCTCTACGCCACCGCGGCGGGTGCCGAGGTCGGCGAAGTGCTGACCATCGTTGAAGGCGGCGGAGAGGGCCCGCGCCCGATGGTGATGGCGCGCGCCATGAAGGCGGAAGCAGTGCCGATCGAGCGCGGCACCGAGACGCTGGAGGCCAACGTCACCATCACCTGGGTGCTGAAGTAGTTTCGCTTCGCGTCCAGGCTCTCCGTCATGGCGGGGCCATCTACGCATGGACGCGGAAGGGTAGCGAAAGTAATGCCACGACCGAAGCTTTGAAGCCCGACGCCGCCTGCGCCCATGAAGGGAGAGGGGGAGACGCACAGCTACTTGAGGGTGACGATCTCGACGGTGTCGGCGAGTTTCGCCGCACCCGGCTGGTTGGGCCAGTCGATGTAATTGCGCATCTCGCCGGACGTACGCAGGTGGCGCAGGCGGGCGAGGTCGATGTCTGCCGTCACCCACTGCGCGGCATTCATCTCGCCCTGTGCGAGGATTCCGGTGTCCGACACCGTCTGCTCCGACGGCACGTAGATGCCGGCAGCACCACTATTGCGGTCGACGGCCGGCGACCACAGCGCGTCGCCCACAGTCGGGCTGACAATCGCCGCGATTTGGTTTTCCAGGGCACGCGCACGCGCGCCGGTGCGCACGCGATGGTACCCCGACACGCGCTCGGTGCACGAAGGCACCAGCAGCAGCTCGGCGCCGGCTTCCGCCATGGCGCGCGCCAGCAATGGGAATTCGCTGTCGTAGCAAATGTTGATGCCGATCATGCCGAGCGCGGTGTCGAATAGGCGCGCCTGCTTGCCCGCCGAGATGCCCCAGTCGGTCTCGAACGGCGTCATGATCAGCTTTTCCTGCACGCCGATGCTGCCCTTCGGCGTCACCAACTGCGCCGCGTTGACGAAGCGGCCTTCGCCTTTGCGCACAGGGCCGCTGCCCACGAGAATGTGGACGCGGTGCTTCCCAGCCAGCTCCTGATGCAGTCTGACGCGGTCGGCTTCGAGATCAGCTACCGCCTGCAGCGTGGCATCGAGATTGCCATAGACCTGCTCGCCGAGCGCCGCCGCTTGCTCGATCGCGGCGTACTCGGGGAATACCAGCACCTCGGCACCCGTCGCGGCGCCGTCAGCGACCCAACGGGCGATCTTGTCCTGCCACGCTTGAAGCGTCGCCGGTTTGTCGATCGGGTATTGCGCGGAGGCGACCTTGAGGGTCTGGCGGTGGCTCATGGGCGCCTATGTGGTGACGGCGAGGGGCTTCATCCAGAATTGCATGGCGTGATCGGTCTCCGCGTCCTGGTCAATGTCTTTCCAGGCATAGCTGGCGACCAGACCGTCGACCGGGGCGTATCCGCGCTTTTTCCAGAATCCGTCGAGGGGCACGTAGTCGGCCGGCTTCAGCGGATGATCGTCGGGGCGCACCACGCGGCAGAAGGTCGAATGCGTGAACCCGCCGAGCTTTTTGGCATGCGCTTCGCGCCCGTCGAAGAAGGCGTGACCGAGGCCATGCCCGCGGTGGGATTTGAGCAGCACGGACTCGCCGCAGTAGAATATCTTGTTGAGGTCGAACCCGGCCTTCTCGAACGGCTTGGCGAACTCGTCCGCGTGCTCGATCATCGGCGCAGCGGTCGAGGCGCCGACGATCTCGTCGCCGTCGCGCGCGATGACGCATACCGCCCCGGGGGCGGCAGCGAGCTTGGCGAGGTACGTCTCTTCGTATTCCAGCGTGCCGTCGTAGAGATACGGCCAGGCGCGAAAGACGACCATGCGCAGGCGCGCCAGCGCCGGCAGCACCGCGCTGATCTCTTCGCCGGTCAAGGATTTCACGTCGAGCGCCATGGCGAAACCTAAGGGGCCGCTATTCGACGGTCGGCTTGTCGGTGATGCGGTCGATTTTGTTGGAGGCGCCGAGCACGACGATGCGCGGCTTATGCGTCTTGGCCTCTTCCATATCGACGGCGGCATACGAGCAGATGATGATGCGATCGCCGACGCAGGCCTTGCGCGCTGCCGCTCCGTTGAGGCCGATCACGCCGCTGCCGGCGCGTCCTTCAATGACATAGGTCGTGAAGCGCTCGCCGTTGTCGATGTTGTAGACTTCGATGTGCTCGTTGGGCAGGAAGCCCGCGGCCTTGATGAGATCGGCGTCGATCTTCAGCGAGCCCTGGTAATGCAGGTCGCATTCGGTGACGGTGGCGCGGTGCAACTTGCACCTCAGCATGGTGACGAGCATGTCGCTTGACCTTATTCAGATCCGGCTCAGCCGGTAACCTGCGCGATCCAGTCGGTCAGGTTGTAATATGTGGTGACGCGGGCGATCTTGCCGTCGCGGATGGCGAAGAATGTGCCGGCCGGTAGCACGTACTTCTGCCCCTTGGCTTCTGGAAGGCCGCTGTCGGTGGCCTTGTAGGTGCCGTGCACATTGAACTCCGCGGCTGCGCGCTTCCCGTCTTTGCTGACCAGCACGACGACGTTCTCGAGCTTCTCTTTGTAGTGATGGTCCATGCGCGCATTGAACGCCTTGAACTTGTCGAGCCCCTGGCGCCGCTCGCCCTGATTGACGTCGTGGATGACGTCGTCGGTCAGGCAGGCGATCATGCCGGCGCTGTCTCCGGAGTTGAAGGCCTCGTAGTAGCGGCGGATGAGAGCGGCGGTTTCGCTCCGCGCCTGGCTTTCGGCGTCGCTCATGGGGGCTCCAGATGCTGCAGTTCGGAGCGCTCATTAGCAGGTCGGGGGGCACACTGCTACCGCCCGAAACAGCGACAAACAGTGCCTGCGGGCAGACGTCGTCCCGTTCGCGGACTAAAATCCGGCGCCACGCCGGAACATGAGGTCGCCCGTCTCGCCGACCGTACGGCCGATCGAAAGGACGACGCGGCGCATCCAGCGGGGCAGGCGCTCGGCCTGCGAAGCGTCCTCGAGGTAATCTTCGATGCCGTAGAGCAGTCTGGTCATTGGCGCCTCAGGACGATCATTCATCGCCAGTCAGAGCCGAGTCGCTTTCCGACTGGTTAATCGCCACGCAAAAGGCCGCGCACCGGCAAGGCGCGCGGCCGTTATTGTCGAGACTTAACGGCTTAGCGGCGGTTGCTGGCCGACCGGCGGGCCATTTCGGACTTCGATAGTTCACCGGCGGCGGCGAGCGCGCTGATGCAACCCTTCGACAGGCGGGCGCCGACGGCGCGCATGCACTTGCGGGTCTGCGCGCTCTCGGGCTGGAACCGGCTGCAGTTGTTGAGGTAGTCGCCGGCGCAGGCGGAGCGCACCTGCGGGCTGATGGCGGCGGCCTGCGAGGCACACAGAACGGCCGCGCCAAATCCGGCGGCGGCGATGAGCGCAGTACGGCACGCGATGGACTTGGTTCCGAGGTTCTTTGCGGTCATTGCCTTACTCATTCCTGTTCGACGGTCCTAAACGTCCTGGGCTCAGATTCTGTCGAGCGCGCACAACGACGCTGTTCCCGCAGAAACGGGTCGCCATGGCGTCGAGCCGAGAGGACGTTTGGACGGTTTGTTGACGACAGACGGGGGTTTCGTCGTCCTGCCGAAGAGCATGAACGGTTAAGGTAACCGCATCGTAAACGAGCGGCTATTTCATCGGCTTCGGCAACCGCTTAGCCGCGGCACGGCCGTGCGTCGACGTCGGCGCTCCAGCCGCTGGCGTCCTTCGTGTAGCGCACCGCCTTGCTGCGCGCGGCCGACCAACGAGCCCACGCCGAGCCGTACTCGAAGTTGGTGAAGTCAGCCCAGGAACGCGCGGCGGCGGCTTGCGCGGCACCCTTGCTGCGGCCCGCCCCGGAACCGGAATGATAGTGATCCGACATACACAACCGGCCGCCTTCCTTGCGCAGGTTGTGCGAATAGGCAAAGCCCGTGTCGTCGGCGATGGCACCCGTCGACGCCGCGAAGGCGGCAAGAACCAAAAAAGTGAAAGCGCAGCGCATGATCGTCTCCCCCAACCGTGACCGCGGGGAAAGTGTAGACGCAGTCCGGGGGTACCGCAACGGCGCGCGCGGCTACTACCAGGCGAGGCGTTCCATCGCCGCGATCGCGCTGGGTGCAGGCGGGGCAAACAGCCGGCGCAACTTGTCGGCCGACAACGTCGTTGAGTTCATCGTCTCATCGCGGTGAATGCCGGAGGCGACGAAAATCGCTGGGATTCCGGCGGCTTCCGCGCCTTTGAGATCGGTCCGCAAGCTGTCGCCGATGGCGATGATCCGCTCGAGCGGCACCGATCTGCCGCGCAATCCTTCCGCCGCTGCACGGGCCGCCGCATAAGCGTTGGCGTGCGGCTTGCCGGCCCAGAACACGCTGCCGTCCATGCGCTCGTAGAGGTCGGCGATAGCGCCGGCGCAAAGGTACTGCCTGCCACCCACGTCGACGACGAGGTCGGGGTTGGCACAGACGAAAGGCAGGTTACGCGCCCGCGCCTTCTCCAGCAGCGGGCGATAGTCGTCGGCGGTCTCGTTGCGGTCGTCGTTGAGGCCCGTGCACAAGATGGCATCGGCCTCTTCGAGCGCGACCTGAGCCGCATCGAGGCGGCTGAACGTCAGGGCATCCCGATCGGCGGGGCCGATGCAAAAAATGCGTTTGTAGCCCTGCTCGGCGATGTGGCGCAGCGCCAGCTCGCCGGAGGCGACGATAGCGTCGTACGCTTTCCGCGGCACCCCGCGTGAATCGAGCATGCTCGCCACGCCCTCGGCGGGGACGGGTGCATTCGACACGAGGATCACCGTGCCGCCGGCCGCCTTGAAGCGGATGAGGGCGTCGCATGCGGCCTCGAAGGCGCGGTGGCCGTCGTGCAGCACGCCCCATACGTCGCAAAACATCACGTCATAGCCGGACAGCAATTCGGCCGCGTGCTTCAGGATCGGCGGGTGCGGAGGGAGGGGGCTCATGCAGGCATTGGACCGGGGTGGCACTGAACTGGAGGGCGTCTCCATACGTTCTGTGACCGAATAAGCCAAGCGAACGGCGAGGAGCCGCCATGGAAACCCCGAGAGATCCCCCGAAAAGCCCGGTCGCCCGCGAGACGAAGGGCGAAGGCGCGCCAAAGCGTAAGCGCAACGAGGGCACGGTGACCGCCGAGGAGCGGGCCGAGCCGGAGCGTGGCAACGAGCGCACCGACGGCCGCATGATCGAGCGCGAGCGCGACGCGCACAACCCGGACGGCATCTGACGCGGTTGCTTCGGCGCTTGCGAAGCGGCCCGACTGCCTCTAGTTCCACGGGATGCTGCAGACGATCTATCGCGCCGCTGCGGGAGCCTTCACGGCCCTTTGCGTCATCGCCCAGTACTGGCTACTCGTTCGCGGCGAGACCTTCGCCGGTATGGCCGGCTCGTCGCTGAGGTTCTTCAGCTTCTTCACGATCCTCACCAACGTGCTGGCGGCGATAACTCTGCTATGGCCGCTCATCGCGCCACGTTCCAAGCTGGGGCTATTCCTATCGCGCCCGCCGGTGCGGACGGCCGTCACCGGCTACATCATCGTGGTGGGCGTCATCTACTATCTATTGCTGCGCGACCTCAGCCAGCGGCAGGGCTGGCCGATGTTCTTCGAGTACATGCTGCACTACGTGACGCCGCCGCTGTTCGTGCTCGACTGGCTTCTGTTCGTCGACAAGCGCGATCTCAGCTGGCGGATCGGCCTTAGCGCTCTGGGCTTTCCGCTTGCCTATCTCATCTGGACGGTGATCCACGGCGCCGCAACGGGCTGGTATCCGTACCCGTTCATCGATGCGGCCGAGTTGGGATACCCGCGCGCCGCAATCAATACGGCGGGGCTCGTGTTGGCGTTCTTGGCCCTGGAGATGGCGCTCGTCGGCATCGGGCGCGTGCTCGCGCGCGATGGCAAGCGAGGTGTCTGAGTGTGCAGACTCGGCGTGAGGGCTACTTCGCCTCGATCTTCACGGCTGGGGTGTCGATGCTGAGGCCGTGGCGCGAATGCTCGTAGTACAGGTAGCCGAGCACGGCGACGGCGACGGCCAGTACGGCGATGACGAGGCTCTTGGCGTCCATTGGAAGGCTCCTGCCGGTGGTTCAGCGGTCTGCCGGCTGTCATCGAGTGCCACAGACCGTTGCCGGCGGCAAGCACGGCTCCGGGCCTGCTGGACGCTGTCACCGCGACGACGGCTTTGAGGCTGGGCAACGTCACGGCGCCGCGAGGACGCCGTGACGGTTGCGATGGCTTAGATCACCGGCCCCGACGGTCGTCGTCGAAATCGCCGAGCTTGTCGAAGCAGCGCTGCAGCTCGACCGAGCGATTGCGCTGTTCTTCGGCAATTTGCCGGCGCGGCACAAACCGGCACCACTGGAAGTGCGGCCCCGGAGCGTTCTGCCACGCCGGGCCACGCAGGCCACAACGAAAGCGATTATTGGCGTCCGCCTGCACAACGGCGATGCGCGCGTAGACCTCGCACGAGGCCCGCTTGCCTTCGACGTCACCGCGACGGTCTTCGCGGCCAAACTTGAAGGAGAATCCGCCGTCGCGGTCAAGCCGAAGCGTTTGGGCTCCGGCGAACGCAGTCGCGAGGACGACAATAGCGGCGGCTAACAACATAGATATGCGCATGGGGTTCTTATCGCTCCAATCGGCACAATACGGGGGGAGTTAACTGGAGCTTTGTGGCAGCCTGATGCGGGGGGTAGTCCTGCCAAAGTTAGGGCATGAGCGGTACAGTTCCCGGTCACGCCCAAACTTGGTTCGTAGGGAACACCGCGTACACGTTTTTAGCCGGGCACGGTCACCAACTTCGTGAAGCCAGGCCAAGACACGTACGTCAAGGTTCTCACCGTTGCTGGTGGCCAAGCACCGCCTCAGGGCGCCATATCCGCCGACGAAATTGTTCAGTTCGTAGGGCGCGTGTGAAACGAAGCGCGCACTTGTGACCACCCAAGAGAATTGGAGATCGCATCGGGGCGCGCTGGGCGGATACCCAGACGGCAGCGGGGTGCGCCGTCCAGGTATCCAGGGCTTTCGTCCGAGCGGAAATCAGACGGCGCCCACGGACAGACTGATCCTGCTTCGCGGCGCGAAGTTGTCCACAGCCGGTTTGGTCTCCGAGCGAATATTCTGTGGACGTCACAATCGCTCGCCAGCAAGTTGAAAGCACATCCGTTGTCCCCCAACGGAGAGAGAGACCACTCCCGTGTTCTCGTCGGAGCGTCGGCCGCCCTGTCCTCGAAGCAGCCCCAGGCCGGCGCTCTCTTTTTTAGTGCGCGAGCGCACTCCGTCGATCGCGAGACGAACAGGATATGCTCCGTACGGGGTTTGAGTTCTCGGACTGTGCCGAGTTAGTGTGCGTTGAGGGAGTGTGCTGTGCCTCGATATTTCTTTCACATCAAAGAAGACGATCATCTCTTCCGCGATGAAGAAGGCGTTGTTTTGGATGATCTCGGGGCCATCGAAGCAGAACTCATCGAGAGTTCTCGCGAGGTTGTCAGCGAGTTCGCCCTTTACGAACGGTTCCAGGATGGGGTCTTCGTGATTGAGGACACTCAGGGCCGGCGCGTACTGCAATTCCCGTTCAAGGGTGCGCTGCCTCTAAGAAGTTGGCACTGAGCGTACCCTGGCTCCCCGGTCGGGAGGATGCTCCTTCAGCCGTCTGCGGGTATGAGGCGGGGAGTTCGCTGATCCGACACAACTGCACCAATGGGCACGCAGTTCCCCTCCCGGGTCGATCGAGATGCCTAGCGAACTCCCTCGCCCGCGATGCAACCAGCCTACTGTGGCCAGAGCTAGGCAGCGACAGCAGTACATCGAAGAGAACGATGTGCTGGGCATCTACGTGCGTGACCGGCTGGAGCGAGATGCCGGCAGCACGCTTTCCAAGCATGGACCTGTGTAGGGACTACGAGGCTTGGTGCCGGGATCAGGATGAGTTTCCGCAGTCTAGCAACTACCTGCCGGGCAACCCTTCAGGAGCGTGCCATCCTTGAGCAGGCGGGGTGCCAGGCGGCTATTTGATCCAGATGGACAAGTCTGCCTGAAAGCCAATAACCCTGCGTGCATTTGCGTGGCCTATCGCGATCCCAAGAGACGTTGGCTCGAAATGGCCCAAGGCTGCATTTGCCACCAGCTCGTGTTCGTCTTCGGTTGCCTGTGATGAACTCGCGTCCCTAGAGCCCTCTGCGGCGTAGTGTTAAATGGATGCCGGCCCACCCCCAGCCATCACAATCGTCTATGTCGACCCTATACCCGACTATGCGAGGGCCCTGAGGCTGCATCTGATCTTCAGCAAGTGGAAAGCACCTCATTGCTTCGGTTCTGCCGAAGTCTTGAACACAGAGACAAGCTACCTAAAATTGGCCCTATGGGCTCATCCGATCCATTTGCAGGCAATACTTACGACGCTGAGACGCTTGCTGTTCTGACGGCCGCATTCAACGACGCTTGGGGCTACCTGGTAGCGAGAAGGCCGTCGCTAACCCCGACGTTATGCGTCACTGGTTAGCTGCCCGGCTCATGGTTGCTGCTTCCCGTGGCGAACGTGATCCTGGGATACTTAAGGCCATAGCCTTGGGTCTGATCCCTCCGCCGCCAGCATAAAGGCCGTCCACACCCAACAGATGATTGTTCTGACAAGTGGACCGGACGGACACCGCCGAACCTAGCAAATTCGATTGTTCCGAGCACGGACTGTTCGTTGAACGCGTGCGATCATTGGTGGCTTCTTGGGAGATGCCAATGGTCAGAGAAACGTCTTCTTCTATCCTTGTTGGCGAGTGCTTGCCCTCGTAATCGCCGGCAATCGCTGAGGACGAGCCCGTCGAGAGGGAAAAGTATCTTGCAGAAGAGCCAATTGAGTCATGCATCGCCCGCTGGGATGCAGGAACGCACATGAGCAAGGCTCAGTGGCGCCAGGTCTGCAAACGGGTCAATGAAGAGCGTCTCGAATTTCTCAGGGAGCAAGGTGCTTTGCCTGAGAAGAAATAGGGAATTTTGCTCGCTAGTCGTTCGTTAGCGTTGCCAACTTCGCCCTCAAGCAAGTTATCGATCCTTAGCTGTCTCTCTGATCTCAGCTTCCGTACCGTCTGCCAATCTACAGGAATTTCTGCTGGCTAATCTCTGAGGTCTAATTCCACAGGCGGCGAGGCGTACCGCACCCCCTCGGTACCCCCCAAGCAGGCATCGTTCCCCAGGCGAAAGCAGTCGAGCAGATGGCTGCAGCAGCCCGGCTTAGCGCAGTTGGTTTGGTAGCTTGCTCAGCCAGACGTTGACCCGCAGGCGAGGCTGGCACTGGGTATGGGCCTAGGGGCCGCACGTGTAGCCGTCCACGGCAGCCGCTTCATCCATCGTGGCCGTGCAACAGTCATGAGTACCCCTGTGTTTATTGGTGCCGGCTACAGGATTTGAACCTGTGACCCCCTGATTACAAATCAGGTGCTCTACCAACTGAGCTAAGCCGGCTCGCGCGAGGCACGCTGCTTATATCGCGCTGATCTTACGACAGCCAGACGTCCTGCCTCCGCCGCCATCGCGCCGTCGCGGGGCGGCGGTTAGCCCTTCATTAGCCATATCCTGACAAGGTGGAAAGAGTTGCGTCAGTTTATCATGTCGAGGGTTTGCGCATGCGTCTCAAGACTTCGTTCGCCGCTATCGGCGTCGCCATTCTCATGGGCGTCGTCTCGGCCCCCGCTGAAGCGCGGGGCTGGTGCCGGGGTGCCCCGGCAGGCTGGTGCGGGCCCCAACCCGTCAGCCACTTCATCTACTACCCCCGCTACTCCAATGTGTATCAGTACGCCACGCTGGTTCCCTATCCGGGCGCCTACAGATACATGCCGGCCGGCTACGACGATCGCTACTACCGCCCCTACGGGCAGTATGCGCGTCGCTTCTGGAGACCGCGCCGCGCCTATGGGCCTGCCTACGTCGCTTATCCCGTTGCCGCGCCGGCTCCCGGTTGCTGTGGCGGCGGCTTCTTGAAGTAAGGCGGTCACGAAGCGGCCGAACTCGGTCCGCGGTCAGGCCACATTCGTGTGGCGAGGCTTAGCGCAGAGAGAGGAACAAGGCGTGCAGCGCCGCGTTTCTCTCTCGCGATGCGCGATGCCGCTCGGGACGCGGTACAGATTTGGGAGACGTGGCATGATCAAACAGATCCTGCACCCGTTGATGGCGTTAGTGCTGGCAGCCGGCCTTGCCAGCGCAACAGTACAAGAGGCTCAGGCCGGAAGAGGTCGCGGGATTGCCGCCGGTGTCGCGGCCGGAATCATCGGCCTCGGCATTCTAGGCGCGGCTGCGAGCGCGCGCGGTCGCGGCGGCTACGGCTACGACTACGACGACTACGGGCCGGAACCGGCCTGCTATCGCGGTCCGCGCCGTTGTGACTGGGAGAACCGGCGCTGCTTTGAAAACCGCTATGGCGATCTAGTATGCCGCGGTGGTGATTATGTCTGCCGCAGTCCCCTGATCTGCGACTGACCGAAGAGCGATTGAAGACGACGCAAGGCGATGGGGCAATCCTGTCGCCTTTTCGTTTTTGGTCAGCGTCGTTTCCAGGCGGCGTGATGCAGGGCGATGGCTGCCGCATTCGAGACGTTGAGGCTGCCGATGGGTCCGCTGGTCGCGATACGCACCAAGCGATCGCAGCTGTTGCGTGAAAGCTCGCGCAGGCCTTTGCCTTCCGCTCCCAGAAGTAACGCCACGCGGCCCGTGAACGGCTCGTCCTCGATCAGCTTCTCGGCGTCGCCGTCGAGGCCGAGCGTCGTGCAGTAGTGCTCCTTCAACTCGGCGATGGCGCGCGCCAGGTTAGGCACCAGCGCGACCGGCACGATCTCCAAGGCCCCCGAGGCCGACTTCGCCAGCGCACCGTCGAGCGGCGGACTGTGCCGGCGGGTCATCACCAGCCCCGCAGCGCCGAAGACGGCCGCCGAGCGCAGGATGGCGCCGACGTTATGCGGATCCGTCACCTGGTCGAGGACGACCAGCGGCCCCGCTTCGGCGCGCTCGGCCAGCACGGCAATGTCGGGCTCATCCAGCGGCTCTGTTTCCAGCAGCACGCCCTGGTGCACCGTGTCCTCGCCCAGCATGCGATCGAGCTCGCGCGGCGACACGCGCTCAGGGGCCGCCTGACGTGCGCTGACGGCCTCGGCCAGGCGGTTCTCGGCGTTCTCCGTCATCAGCAGCCGCAGCACCTTGCGGGCGTCGTTGCGCAGGGCCGCTTCGACCGCGTGGATGCCGTACAGCTGCACGCGCCCCTCGTCGAACGGCCGGCGCTCGGGGCGCTGCGGACGGGATTGACGTCCGCCCCCGCGGCTGTCGCGCCGGCCATCGCTGCCTCGCGGCGGCTGCGGGCCGCGGTGTCTATTCGGGGAGGTTGGTTTCATGGGAATTTTTGGCTCGAAGCAGGGCGCGCATCCTGCCGCTTTTCCATTTGACATCCAAGGGGCCGGTGCGGATAAAGCGTCCGCCCTGCTGCCCTTTGCGCGGGGCGATTTCATTTAGAGGCCCCGGCGCCCTAGAGTGAAGTCTTGGTGCGGGGAGAGGTGCCCGAGTGGCTAAAGGGGACGGACTGTAAATCCGTTGGCTTCGCCTACGCTGGTTCGAATCCAGCCCTCTCCACCAACCCCTCCTCCATGTCTCTCCGCGACGATGCCGGAGGTTGGAGCGCTGCTGAGCGATGTTCTCCGGGTGCGATTAGCCATCTCCGCCACCGAGTTGCCATCGAAGAATGAGCCCATCTCGGCGCCGGGATGCTAGCGATGCACCTCGGGATGTCCGCTCGAGGGGGCTTCATGTCGAACCTGCCCAAGTTTGTGACGATCGTCGCGCTCGGCGTCGTCGCCGCCGCGTCGGCCGGCTACTACGCGCTGACTGGGCAAAAGGGCTCGGACGGCGAGATCGTCATCGCCACCGGCGGCCTACCCCATTACCAGGAGCTGGGCGCGGCTTACCAGAAGGCGCTCGAGCCGTATGGCGTGAAGGTGATTCTGCGGCCGTCCGCTGAAGGCTTCGCCACCTTGAAAGGTCTCGTAGCTGACGCGCCGGAATTTGACGCCGGGTTCGTCAAGGGCGGGCTCGTCGGCAGCATGCAGGGCCGGCTTGCGCGCAGCAAGGCGCAGGACTGGCAGAGCAAGCAGCTCGGCAAGCTGCGCTCGGTCGGACGATTGTTCTACGAGCCGATCTGGGTCTTCGTGCGCGCGGACCTGATAGGCGATAGCCTGCGCGACCTCAAAGGTAAGCGGATACTGACCGGCACGCGCGAGAGCGGCGGGCGTCGCATCGCCTCGCAGCTGTTGCGCGCCAACGGCATCGAGGTGTCGAAAGACAATCCGCTGGTCGTCGAGGAAGAATTGAGCATCGACGGCTCGCAGATCACTTCCGGCAAAGCGGACGCCGCGTTTCTCATTCAGCCCGCCGACACCGAACGCATCCAGAGCCTGTTGCACAACCCCGGCCTCCGGCTGATGAACTTCGCGCTGGAAGCCGATGCCTATGCGAACCGTTTCCCGGCGCTCGTCAAAGTGATGCTCAACCGCGGCGCCGTTGAATTCGATCCGGTGACGCCGGCGGCCGACATCACGTTATTGGCGACCAGCGTCGCGCTCGTCGCCCGTGCCGACATCGAACCGTCGCTGATGTCGCTGCTAACGTTCGCGGTTCTCAACAATCCGCGCTCAGCCTTCGATAAGGCCGGCGACCCGGTGCTGTTCTATCGGCCGGGCACGTTTCCGCATATCAGCGATCCCGAGTACAGGATCGCCGAGGAGACGCGACAGCTCTATAAGACGGGTGAGCTGCCGATCGCCCTTCGCTCCATCGCACCGGCGGTCAAGGAGGCCGGTTTCTCCTACGCGGTCACGGGCTTCATCGCCGACCACGGCGCGCAGACAGTGCTTCTCCTGATCCCCTCGCTGATGATCCTCCTGCCGATGATGCGGGTCGTTCCCAGCGTCTATTCATGGTCGGTACGCCGCCGGCTGCTGTACTGGTATCGCCAGCTCAAGGCCCTCGAGAAGAACCTCGATCACCCGACGCAGCGGGGAGATCTCGCCGGCTATCAGGCCGAAGTCGAGCGGATCGACGCCGGCGTTCGCCGCATCCGTTATCCGCTGAACTTCTCCGATCAGTTCTATCACCTGCGGGTGCACATCGATCTCGTACGCCAGCGACTGTTCCAGAAGCCGCATGCGGTGCGCATCGCCGCCGAATAGAGCCGCCGGACGTCAGCTTTCCGCGGCGTCCTGGGGAATGGTGAAGCCACCTTCGCTGACCATGCGCGAGAACAGCCCGGAGGCGCGGGCCAGCTCGTCGAAGCGGCCGCGCTCGACGATGCGGCCGTTGTCGAACACGAGGATCTCATCGGCGTCGGCGACGGTCGACAGACGGTGGGCGATGATAAACGTCGTCCGCCCCTGTCGTAGCCGATCGAGTGCCCGCTTGATGCGCGCCTCGGTCGAGACGTCGAGGGCGCTTGTCGCCTCGTCGAGGATGAGGATCGGCGCGTCCTTGAGTATGGCGCGGGCGACGGCGATGCGCTGGCGCTCGCCACCTGACAGAGAGGCGCCACGTTCTCCGATGACGAAATCGTAGCCGCCGGGTTTGCGCGAAATGAAATCGTGCGCCTCGGCGAGCCGCGCGGCCTCCTCGACTTCGGCGAGCGTGGCGCCCGGGCGACCGATGGCGATGTTGTCGCCGATGGAGCGGTTGAACAGGCCGGCATCCTGAAAGACGACGGCTATCGACCGACGCAGCGAGGCGAGCGTCACATCGGCGATGTCGAGCCCGTCGATGAGGACGCGGCCGTCGTCGGGCGTCCGCAGCCGCTGCAGCAGCGACAGCGTCGTCGTCTTGCCCGAGCCCGTGGGGCCGACGAGCGCGATGGTCTTTCCCGGGCCGGCATGGAAGGAGAGATCGAAGACCCCTTGGGCGGTGCCGGGAAAGCGAAAGCTGACGCCTTCATAACGCACATCGCCCCCGACGCCTTCGAGCGCAATCGCGTGTGGCTTTTCGACGATGGCATCGAACTCATCGACAAGGGCGAAGTAGCCCTTGAGCAGTGGCGCCCGGCGATGGATAGCGGTGACGAAGCCGGTCATTTGATCGAGCTTGCCGATGAGCAGGCCCGCAAAGGCGACGAACGAGACGATCTCGCCAACGGTCAGCTCGCCCCGCCCGGCCAGGACCGCGCCCGTCGCCAGTACGGCAACCATGGTGATGGTCGCCGCCGAGCGCTGCAGCACGGTGAGCAGGCCCCACCACGTCAGCACCGGATACTGCGCGGTGAGGAGATCGCTCATCACGGTGCGCATCGCCTCGGACTCGGCCTTGAGCCGCGTGAAGCTTTGTACCACCGTAACGTTGGAGATGACGTCCCCCACCCGCCCGTAGACGGCGGAATTGTAGCGCTCGACGTTCGCCTGCCCGCTGCGCGTCTTGCGCATGACGACGGCGTTCATGACGACGTAGGCGACCGCCAGCAGCCCCAGGATGCCGGCCATGCGCACGTCCATGCTGATTGCCGTCGGCACCAACAGCACGATGCTGACAAGGGCCGTAAGCTGCTCACGCATCGCCCCCAGCCACAGCCAGAATAGGCTGTCAGTACCCTGCAGGATCGAGCGCACGACGGCACCGGAGCCACGCTCGGCGTGATAGCCGGCGGGCAGCGTCATGGCGCGCTCGAAGGCTTCGGCCATAGCCGCCAGATGCTGCCGGTGGGCAAGGCGGTCGGCGAACACGGCCACGCTGGCGCCGGCAATGATGCCGAACAGCCCCAGGAGTGCCCATAGGGCAATATAGGGAAAAGCCGCCTCGCCGCGCGATAGGGTATCGACGACCCGGCCAAAAAGGATAGGCTCGGCGAGTTGGACCAGGCCGATGGCCACCGAGGTTATAGCCAGCAAGGTAGCTAGGCCCCGCTCGGCGGCCAGCATGCCGAGCGCGCGCCTGTAGAGCCTGATTAGGTCCACCCGTCGATCGCCCCCCACCCGCATTAGTGCCGTGGCGGCAATGGTATACCGATCTCACAGCGATATTTTTTAAAGCATGGAACGGATCATAGTCCCGGCCGTTTTTGTGCCGGGTGAGTGGGCGTAGGCCGCCGGCGACCCTAACATGCGTTCGCTCTGGGAGGGGCTCAATGGAAGACGAAGTGCTCGATTCCGTTCGTGACGAGGCATATCCGGAATCAGCGTCTCCGCCGCATGCGAACGGGTCCACCGAGGGGGCCGAACTACGCGATCTGCTAACCATCCTCGGGGCCATGCGGGCCGGTGATTTCTCCGTCCGTCTGCCAAGCGATTGGGACGGTCTGTGGGGCAAGGTAGCCGATACCTTCAACGACATCGTCGCCGCCAACGATCGGATGGCGCAGCAACTCGATAGGGTTGGGCAGGTCGTCGGCCGCGAGGGCAAGACCAAGCAACGCGTTCGCATCGGCTCCGCCGGCGGTGCCTGGGGAGGCATGGAGACGTCGATCAACCAGCTGATCGACGATCTGCTGTGGCCGACGACGGAGGTCACGCGCACCATCCGTGCCGTCGCCCAGGGCGACCTTCTGCAAACGATGCGCCTCGACGTGGATGGCCGCCCGCTGGAGGGCGAGTTCCTCCGCTCCGCCACCATCGTCAACACGATGATCAAGCAGCTTTCGGTGTTCACGTCCGAGGTGACGCGCGTCGCGCGCGAGGTGGGCACCGACGGCAAGCTCGGCGGCCAGGCACAAATCTCGGAGGTGACGGGCGTCTGGAAGGACCTCACCGAGAGCGTCAACTCGATGGCCAACAACCTCACCGCGCAGGTGCGCAACATCGCCGAGGTGACCATCGCCGTCGCCATGGGCGACTTGTCGAAGAAGATCACCGTCGACGTGCGCGGCGAGATCCTGCAGCTCAAGGAAGCCATCAACACGATGGTGGATCAGCTGCGTTCGTTCGCCGCCGAGGTGACGCGCGTCGCGCGCGAGGTCGGCACGGAAGGGCGGCTCGGCGGCCAGGCCGTGGTGCCCGGCGTCGCCGGTACGTGGAAGGACTTGACCGACAACGTCAACCTGCTCGCGGCCAACCTCACCACTCAGGTGCGCAACATCGCCGAGGTGACGACGGCCGTGGCCCGCGGCGACCTTTCGCGCAAGATCACGGTGGACGTGAAGGGCGAGATTCTCGAGCTGAAGAACACCATCAACACCATGGTCGATCAGCTCAATGGCTTTGCCGGCGAGGTGACGCGCGTCGCGCGCGAGGTGGGCACCGAAGGCAAACTCGGCGGCCAGGCGCAGGTGCCGGGCGTCGCCGGCACGTGGAAGGATCTCACCGACAACGTCAACTCGATGGCGTCCAACCTGACCAACCAGGTGCGCAACATCGCCGAGGTGGCAACCGCCATTGCCGGCGGCGACTTGTCGAAGAAGATCACCGTGAACGTCAGCGGCGAAATCTTGCAGCTCAAAGAGACCATCAACACGATGGTCGATCAGCTCAACGGCTTTGCCTCGGAGGTGACGCGCGTCGCGCGCGAGGTCGGCACGGAAGGGCGCCTCGGCGGCCAGGCCGTGGTGCGCGGCGTCGCCGGAACCTGGAAGGATTTGACCAACTCGGTCAACTCGATGGCGTCCAACCTGACCACCCAGGTGCGCAACATCGCCGAGGTGTCGACCGCCATCGCCAACGGCGACTTGTCGAAGAAGATCGCCGTCGACGTGCGCGGTGAGGTGCTGGAGCTGAAAGAGACGATCAACACCATGGTCGATCAGCTCAACGCCTTCGCCGGCGAGGTGACGCGCGTCGCCCGCGAGGTCGGCACCGAAGGCAAGCTGGGTGGTCAGGCCGTGGTGCGCGGCGTTGCCGGCACGTGGAAGGACCTGACCGACTCGGTCAACTCGATGGCCTCCAACCTCACCGGCCAGGTGCGCAACATCGCCGAGGTGGCCACCGCCGTCGCCTTGGGCGACTTGTCGAAGAAAGTGTCGGTCAACGTCAGCGGCGAGATTCTGCAGCTCAAAGAAACCATCAACACGATGGTCGATCAGCTCAACGCCTTCGCCGGCGAGGTGACGCGCGTCGCCCGCGAGGTGGGCACCGAAGGCAAGCTGGGTGGTCAGGCGCAGGTGCCGGGCGTCGGCGGAACGTGGAAGGATTTGACGGACTCGGTCAACTCCATGGCCGGCAACCTCACCGATCAGGTGCGCAACATCGCCGAAGTGGCGACCGCCATCGCCGGCGGCGACCTTTCGCGCAAGATCACCGTCGACGTGCGCGGCGAAATCCTTCAGTTGAAGGAAACGCTGAACACCATGGTCGATCAGCTCAACCGCTTCGCTGGCGAGGTGACGCGCGTCGCCCGCGAAGTCGGCACCGAGGGGCGGCTCGGCGGTCAGGCGAACGTGCCCGGCGTTGCCGGCACGTGGAAGGACTTGACCGACAACGTCAACCTGCTCGCCGGCAATCTGACGACGCAAGTCCGCAACATCGCCGACGTGACGACGGCCGTCGCCCGCGGCGACTTGTCGAAGCGCATCACCGTCGACGTGAAGGGAGAAATTCTCGAGCTGAAGGCGACCATCAACACCATGGTCGATCAGCTCAACGGCTTTGCCTCGGAGGTGACGCGTGTCGCCCGCGAAGTGGGCACCGAAGGCAAGCTCGGCGGCCAGGCACAGGTGCCGGGCGTCGCCGGCACGTGGAAGGATCTCACCGACAACGTCAACTTCATGGCGTCGAACCTCACCGCCCAGGTGCGCAACATCGCCGAGGTGGCGACCGCCATCGCCGGCGGCGACTTGTCGAAGAAGATCACCGTCGACGTGCGCGGCGAAATCCTGCTGCTCAAAGAGACGCTGAACACCATGGTCGAGCAGCTCCGCTCATTCGCCGCCGAGGTGACGCGCGTCGCGCGCGAGGTCGGCACCGAAGGGCGGCTCGGCGGCCAGGCGGTGGTGCCTGGTGTCGTCGCCGGCACCTGGAAGGACTTGACCAACTCGGTCAACTCCATGGCCGGCAACCTCACCGGTCAGGTGCGCAACATCGCCGAGGTGACCACGGCCGTGGCCCGCGGCGACCTCTCGCGCAAGATCACCGTGGACGTGAAGGGCGAAATTCTCGAGCTGAAGAACACGATCAATACGATGGTCGATCAGCTCAACAGCTTCGCCGGCGAGGTGACGCGCGTTGCGCGCGAGGTGGGCACCGAAGGCAAGCTCGGCGGCCAGGCGCAGGTGCCGGGCGTCGCCGGCACGTGGAAGGATTTGACCGACACCGTGAACGTCATGGCCGCCAACCTCACCGAGCAGGTGCGCGGCATCGTGAAGGTGGTGACCGCGGTCGCCGAGGGCGACCTCAAGCAGAAGCTCACCGTGAAGTCGAAGGGTGAGGTGGCGGCACTCGCCGAAACCATCAACGACATGACCGATACGCTGGCCATATTTGCCGACCAGGTGACGACGGTCGCACGCGAGGTGGGCGTCGAGGGCCGTCTGGGCGGTCAGGCAAACGTGCCCGGCGCCGCCGGTACGTGGAAAGATCTCACCGGCAACGTCAACCTGCTCGCCGACAACCTGACGAACCAGGTGCGCGCCATCGCCGAGGTGACGACCGCGGTGACCAAGGGCGACTTGACGCGCTCCATTCAGGTCGACGCGCGCGGAGAGGTGGCCGAGCTCAAAGACTACATCAACACCATGATCGGCAACCTGCGGCTCACCACGGACCGCAATACCGATCAGGATTGGCTGAAGACCAACTTAGCCCGCTTCACCGGGATGCTGCAGGGACAGCGCGACCTCGCAACGGTCGGAAGCGTGCTGTTGGCGGAGCTGGTGCCGCTGGTGCGCGGCCACCAGGGCGTCATCTACCAGATGGTGACCGAAGGGCAGCCGTACCTCAAGCTGCTCGGCAAATATGCCGATCATCCCGAGCGCGGCTATCCGGCATCCATCGAGCTGGGCGACGGCTTCATCGGCCAGTGCGCACTCGAGAAGCGCCGCATCCTGATCACCGACATTCCTCCCAACGCCGTGCGCGTCGGCCCGTCGATGGTCGAAGCATTGCCGCGCAATATCGTGGTGCTGCCGGTCACGTTCGAAGATCACCTCAAGGCCGTCATCGCCGTTGCCTCGCTGCACGATTTCGATCAGGCACACTTGAGCTTCCTCGAGCAGCTGACGGCCTCCATCGGTATCGTCTTGAACAGTATCGAGGCGACGATGCAGACCGAAGGCCTGTTGAAGCAGAGCCAGGAGTTGGCGGGCGAGCTGCAGGTGCAGCAGAAGGAGCTGCAGAAAACCAACGAGCAGTTGGAGCAGAAGGCGCAGCAGCTCGCCGAGCGCAACGTGGAGGTGGAGGCGAAAAACCAGGAGATCGAGCACGCCCGCCGCGCTCTCGAAGAGAAGGCGACGGAGCTGGCGCTGACTTCGAAGTACAAATCCGAATTTCTCGCCAACATGTCCCACGAGCTGCGCACGCCGCTCAACTCGATCCTCATCCTCGGCCAGCAGCTCAGCGAGAATGCCGATCGAAATCTCTCCGACAAGCAGGTCGAGTTCGCGCGCACTATCCATGGCGCCGGCAGCGACCTCCTCAATCTCATCAGCGACATCCTCGACCTGTCGAAAATCGAATCCGGCACGGTCTCGGTCGATGCCGAGGAGCTCTACCTATCGAACCTGCTCGACACGGTGGCGCGCCCGTTCCGCCACGAGGCGGAAGGGCGCAATCTGTCGTTCGAGCTCGAGCTCGATCCGAGTCTGGGACGCAGTATCGTCACCGACAGCAAGCGCTTGCAGCAGGTGCTGAAGAACCTGCTGTCGAATGCCTTCAAGTTCACCGAGAACGGCGGCGTGCGACTGACGGCTTCGGCGGCTGCTGCGGGTTGGAACCCGGAGCATCCAATCCTCAGCAACGCGTCGAGCGTGATCGCCTTCGAGGTGGCCGACAGCGGCATCGGCATCCTGCCGGAGAAGCAGAAGATCATCTTCGAGGCGTTCCAGCAGGCCGACGCTTCGACCAGCCGCAAGTACGGCGGTACCGGCCTCGGCCTCGCCATCAGCCGCGAGTTGGCGACGCTGCTGGGTGGGGAGATTCAACTACGTTCGACGCCGGGCATGGGCTCGACCTTCACTCTCTTCCTGCCGCAGAACTACACCGGGCCTTCGGCGGTGGTGGAGGTTGAGCCACGCACGCGGCCGCGATCCTTGGAAGCGCAGCTGCGGGTTCCCGACCGCACGGTGGAATCGATCGCCGATGATCGCGATAGCCTAAATCCCGGTGAGTCGGTGTTGCTTGTCGTCGAGGACGACCCGCACTACGCGCGCATCATCATGGACTTGGCGCACGACAATGACTTCAAGGTGCTCATCGCGCAGCGGGGCGCCGAGGCGCTGGCGCTGGCGACGGAGTTCAATCCCAATGCCATCTCGCTCGACGTTTTCCTGCCCGACATGCTCGGCTGGAGCGTCTTGAGCCAGCTCAAGCAGAATCCGCTGACACGGCACATTCCCGTTCAGATGATCACGCTCGACGAGGATCGCCAGCACGGTCTCGCTCAGGGGGCGTTCTCGTTCATGACCAAACCGACCTCGGTCGATGGGCTGCGCGAGGCACTCACGCGCATCAAGGATTTCACTGTGCCGCGGCGCAAGCAGTTGCTCGTCGTGGAGGACAATCCCGCCGAGCAGCTCGGCATTCGCGAGCTGCTGAACCACGATGATATCGACATTTCGACCGCCGCGGACGGAGCGCAGGCGCTGGACTTCTTGCGCAGCAATGCCTGCGACTGCGTTGTCCTCGACCTCAAATTGCCCGACATGTCGGGCTTCGACGTTCTGGATCAACTCAGCAAGGATAAAGAGCTGGCGGATATCCCTGTCGTCGTCTTCACGGGGCGCGAGCTGTCCGCCGAGGAGGACGGTCGCCTACATACGATGGCGCGCAGTGTGGTGGTGAAGGGTGTCGAGTCTCCCGAGCGCCTGCTCGATGAGACGGCGCTGTTTCTCCACCGCATTGTCGGCGATCTTCCGCAAGACAAGCAGCGCATGCTGGAACGCTTGCACGAGTCCGACGAGGATATTGTCGGTCGCACGGTGCTTCTTGTGGACGATGATGCACGCAACATTTTCGCGCTCAGCAGTGTTCTGGAGCGTCGCGGGATGAACGTGGTCACGGCGACGACGGGCAGAGAGGCGATCGAGAGTTTGGAAGGGACTCCCGACGTCTCCATTGTGTTGATGGACATTATGATGCCGGAGATGGATGGCTATCAAACCATGCAGGCCATCCGTGAGGAGGCCAAGTGGCGGCGGTTGCCGATTATCGCGCTCACGGCCAAAGCCATGAAGGGGGACCGGGAGAAGTGTCTGCAAGCTGGCGCATCCGACTACCTGGCAAAGCCGGTGAACACCGAGCAGTTGCTGGCTGCGCTGCGCATGTGGCTGCATCGGTAGGTCTGGCTAGATGAACGGGCGCGAACCAGTCAACATTCTGCTCGTCGACGATCAGCCGGCGAAGTTGTTGAGCTACGAGGTGATCCTCGGCGAGCTCGGCGAAAACCTGATCAAGGCGAACAACGCCAGCGAGGCGTTGGGGGCGCTGCTGAAAACGGACGTCGCTGTCGTGCTCGTCGACGTATGCATGCCGGATCTCGACGGCTTTCAGCTCGCGGAGATGATCCGCGGGCATCCGCGTTACGAGAAGACGGCGATCATCTTCATTTCCGCCATTCAGGTCACCGACCTCGATCGCATCAGGGGCTACAAGTCAGGCGCTGTCGACTACGTTCCCGTTCCCGTGATCCCGGAAATCCTGCGCGCCAAGGTGCGCATCTTCGCCGAGCTGTATCGCAAGAACCGGCAGCTCGAGGAGTTGGCAGCGGACCTCGAGCTGCGCGTCACCGAGCGCACGGCAGAGCTGGAAAACTCGAACGTGCGGCTGCAGGAGAGCGAGGAACGCCTGCGGCAGGCGCTGACGGCCGCCAGCATGGGAATTTGGCGCCGAAATCTCGAAACACAAGTCAGCCAGCGCGACGCCAATTTCAACAAGATCCTCGGGTTGGCGGCCGTAGACTCGACGACGACGGTGAAAGAGCGCCTGGAGGAGATTCATCCCGAGGATCGCTCTGCCGCGGTCGCGGCGTGGACCCAGGCCGTTGAAGCGCGCGGCGTCTACGAGGCCGAGTTCCGCATCAAACGCCGCGACGGGGCCATCCGCTGGGTGCGCGACCAGGGCCGCTTCGTGGCGGGTGAGAAGGGACAGCCGGATTTCCTCACCGGCCTGACGCTCGACATCACCGAGCGCAAGAAGGCGGAACAGGCGCAGGCGCTCCTGATCCAGGAACTGAATCACCGCGTCAAGAATATGCTGACGACCGTGCAGGCGATTGCGTTGCAGAGTCTCAACGGCGCCCGCAGCGCCGAGAAGGAGCGTTTCCTTTCGCGCATCCAAGCGCTGGCGACATGCCACAACCTGCTGACGCGCTCGAGTTGGGAAGGCGCGCAGTTGCGCGACATCCTCGACCATACGTTCGCGCCGCATCGCAGCCCGCAGGCGGCATCGCGCATCTTGCTGGAAGGGCAAGATACGCTTCTGTCCTCGCGAGATGCTCTTTCGGTGACGCTGGCGCTGCACGAGTTGGTGACCAATGCCGTCAAGCACGGCGCGTTTGCCAACAGCGAAGGCCGCATCCAGCTGCGGTGGACGGTCGAGCCTTCACCAGCCGTAGCGAGGCTGCACCTTTCGTGGAGCGAGGAGGGCGGGCCTCCGGTGAAGGCGCCGGGGCACAAGGGGTTCGGATCGCGCCTCCTCAGCTCGCTCGCAGCGCAATCGGGTGCGGCCTATTCGTGTGACTATCCGAGCACTGGCTTCCGCTGTGAGCTGGCGCTCCCATTAGAGAAGCGAGCATGACAAACCTGCTGACAGGCAAACGCGTGCTGGTCCTCGAGGATGAGCCGCTTATCGCAATGGTCCTTGTCGATATCCTCGAGGAGGCCGGCTGCACCGTCGTCGGCCCGGCGCACGACGCCGAGCAGGCGGCGAAGCTGATCGCCGAGAGCCGCATCGACGTCGCCGTGCTCGATGTCAATCTCGGCTCGGGACACACATCGGCGCCGATCGCCGACAGCCTAAGGGGCTCAGGGACCCCATTCATATTCGCGACCGGCTACGGCGAGATGGGTCTGCGCATCTCCGACCGGGACCAGCTTCGCGTGGACAAGCCGTACTTTGCCCCTACTATCCTGGCGACCGTCGCCGCGGCGCTGGAAGCGGCAGCGTGATGCGCCCGCACATCAGGTGAATTCGTCGGTGCGCTTGTGCGTCTCGGGCACGAGGAAGAAGCCGATGACGACCGTCGCCCCGGCGACGCACACCGGGTACCATAGCCCCGAATAGATGTTGCCCGTCGCCGCCACGATGGCGAACGAGGTTGCCGGCAACAGGCCGCCGAACCATCCGTTGCCGATGTGATAGGGCAGCGACATGCCGGAATAGCGGATGCGCGTGGGGAACAGCTCGACGAGCGCCGCCGCAATCGGACCGTAGGTCATGGCGGCGAACATGATGAGCAACACCAGGATGCCGATGATCGTCAGCTTCTGTGCGCTCCAGATGTCGAAGACCCGTGCGACGTTGGCGAGACCTGCCTTCGGGTCGATAGGGATCCGAACCGTTTCAGGATGCCCCGTCGTCGGATAGCCTTCGGCCGTCAGGCCGGCGGCGAGTTTAGCGGCAAAATCCAGCCCGTTTGCCGGGATGGGATCCGCCTTGCCGATGCGCACGCTGGCGACGGCCCCTGCGGGTGCATCCACGTTCTGGTAGTGCACTGCGCGCTTGGCCAGCAGGGACTTGGCGATGTCGCATGACGTGCTGAACTTCGCGCTCCCGGTGGGGTTGAACTGGAATGAGCAGTCGGCCGGATCGGCCATGACGGTGACTTCCGACGTACTCTGCGCGCGATAGAGGGCAGGGTTTGCGGTGCGCGTCAGCTGTTCGAACAGAGGGAAGTAGCTGAGGACGGCGAGAGCACACCCGCCAAGGATCAACGGCTTGCGGCCGATGCGATCGGAAAGGCTGGCGAAGATGACAACGAAGCCGACCCCGGCAATGAGCGCCCAGGCGACGAGAACGTTGGTGGTGAACTGATCAACCTGCAGAATGTTCTGGATGTAGAACAGCGCATAGAAATGCGCCGTGTACCAGACCACGGCTTGCCCGGCGACGAGGCCGAACAGGGCGATCAGCCCAATCTTGATATTGCGCCATTCGCCGAAGGCTTCGCGCAGCGGCGCCTTTGATGCGGCGCCCTCCGCCTTCATGCGCTGGAACGCTGGGCTCTCCTGCATTTGCAGGCGGACGTACAGCGAGATGAGCAGCAGCACGGCCGATAAGAGAAACGGGATCCGCCAGCCCCATGACTTGAACGCGCTGAGGCTGCTGCCATCGGGTTGCACCACCGGCGGGAACCCGGCGTCGAGCGCAATCTGCGTGAACATGATGACGATGAGAGACAAGAGCAACGCCAGCGTGGGCGTCGTATTCACCCAGCTCGTGAAGAAGCCGCGCTGGTTCTGCGGCGCATGCTCGGCGACATAGACAGCCGCCCCGCCGTACTCGCCGCCGGTCGCCAGACCTTGGAGCATGCGCAGAATGATGAGCGCTATGGGCGCCGCGACGCCGATGGTGTGGTAGCTGGGCAGGAGCCCGACGAGGAACGTCGCCGCCCCCATCAGCACGACGGTGACGACGAACGTGTACTTGCGGCCGACGATGTCGCCGAGCCGGCCGAAGATGATGGCGCCGAATGGGCGCACGATGAAGCCGGCCGCGAAGGTGAGCAACGCGAAGATGCTCTGCTGTGTCTCGCTGTAGGCGGCAAAGAACTGCGCGCCGATGATCTGCGCGAGTGCACCGTAGAGGTAGAAGTCGTACCACTCGAAGACGGTGCCGGCGGACGAGGCGATGATGACCTTGCGTTCTTCGCGCGTCAGGGCGCGGCGCCCCGCTACGGATGCTTCGATGGTCATGACGTCCTTGGTTCCCCTGCCGCCCACAGCACCGGCGACGCGTGGCTCGACTAACGGCACTTCGGGAAGATTTGCAAACGCAAGGATTGGCCGCCGGTCGTCGGGACGATCAGTCGCGCTGCTCGGCAGCGAAGCTTAGCTATTCTTCTGCGTTAGCCCGCTGGCGCGGCTCGCTATTTACGCGGGCTACCGTGGCCGTGCAGTCACGCTCCGGGCCTAGGATTGCGACTGCTTGGCCAGCGCGGACGCGGGAGGAGCGCCGTCGAGCAGAAAGTCGCTTTCGTCCTTCAGCGCTACGCCGGTGAGGCATCGCCGAAAAGCTTCACGCAAGAGCCAGCTGATCTTGAAAGCCGCTTCATCTGCACCGAGGCCACCGCGGCGGATATTGGACACGCAGTTGCGCTCGCCGTCCTTGCGGCCGACGCGGGGGCCGTAGGTGAGATAGGCGCCGAGGCTGTCGGGCGAGGATAGCCCCGGCCGTTCGCCAATGAGGACCAGGACGGCGCGCGCATTCAGCACCTCGGCCGCATCGTCTCCGAGCGCCACACGCCCCTGGCTGGCCAGCACGATTGGTCCCAGCGTCCAGCCGTTCTTGTGCACCAACGGTAGCAGTGCGCCGATCAGGTTGGCGGCGTTGGCGGCGACGCCGGTCGACGACAACCCGTCGGCTATGACGATGAGGAGATCAGGCCCCGGCCCGGCGATGCTGGCGACGCGCTGCCGCGCTGCGGGGCCAAGCCGCCGCCCCAGATCCGGTCGCCGAAGGTACGTGTCGCGATCGGTCGCAGCGCTGTCGACGCGAACGGTCGGCCGCCCGAGACGCGCCATCTCCGCTTCAATCGGCGCCCAGTCAATTGGCGTCGTCACGGCGTCGCGCGCCTGCGCATGCGCCATGGCGAAGCTCAGCACCTCTTTGATTGGGAGCGCCGAGCCGGCGCGTCCCAGGCCGATGCGCGCCTCGGTGAAGCGGCGCAAGGCGGGCCACGGGGCATCGTCGCTCATGCGGCAAGCCCTTTGACATGCTCGAGCAGCGCCTGCGCCGGCTCTGCCAGAAGCTTGCCCCGCTCATCCGCCAGGCCGATGCGCGCCAGCCATGCCTCGAACTCGGGTGCGCGCCGCAGGCCGAGGGCCTCGCGCACGTACAGGGCGTCGTGGAACGACGTCGACTGGTAGTTGAGCATGATGTCGTCGGCCCCGGGAACGCCCATGACGAAGGTGACGCCGGCCGCACCAAGCAACATCAGCAGGACGTCCATGTCGTCCTGGTCGGCTTCGGCGTGGTTGGTGTAGCAGACGTCGCAGCCCATAGGCAGGCCCATGAGCTTCCCGCAGAAGTGGTCCTCGAGGCCGGCGCGGATGATCTCTTTGCCGTTGTAGAGATATTCCGGACCGATGAAGCCGACGACGGAATTGACGAGCAGCGGTTTGAAGGTGCGGGCGACGGCGTAGGCGCGGGCTTCGAGCGTCTGCTGGTCGACGCCGTGATGCGCGTCGGCCGAGAGAGCCGATCCCTGGCCCGTTTCGAAATACATGACGTTGTCGCCGATGGTGCCCCGCTTCAACGACAACGCCGCCTCGCGCCCTTCGCGCAGCATGCCGAGCGTCACGCCAAATGAGGCGTTCACGGCCTCTGTGCCCCCGATCGACTGGAAGACGAGATCGACGGGAGCGCCGCGCGAGATGGCTTCGATGGAGGTCGTGACGTGGGTCAGCACGCAGCTCTGCGTCGGAATGTCGAAGCGCTGGATGACGTCGTCCAGCATGGCCAGCAGGTCGAGGATGGCCGCCGTGTTGTCGCTGGCCGGGTTGATGCCGATGACGGCATCGCCGCAGCCGAGCATCAGTCCATCGACGATGGAGGCGGCTATGCCGCGCTTGTCATCGGTCGGGTGGTTCGGCTGCAGGCGCACGGCCATGCGCCCCTTGAGGCCGATCGTATCGCGAAAGCGGGTCACCACCTCGACCTTGTGCGCGGCAAGGATGAGATCCTGATTGCGCATGATCTTGGATGTCGCGGCGGCCATTTCCGGCGTGATTCCGGGGGCGAGCCTCGCCAGCACCTCCGTCGTCGCCACATCGGAGAGCAGCCAGTCACGAAAGTCGCCAACCGTCATGTGCGAGACGGGCGCGAATGCCGCCGCGTCGTGTCCGTCGACGATGAGGCGCGTGATGTCGTCGACATCGTAGGGGATGAGCAACTCTTCGAGGAAGCGTTTCAGCGGCACGTCGGCGAGCGCCATCTTGGCGGCGACGTTCTCCTCAGCACTCGTTGCGGCGACGCCCGCCAGCACGTCGCCGGAGCGTAGCGGCGTCGCCTTGGCCATCAGCTCCTTGAGGTCGCCAAACCGGTATGCCGTTTGCCGCCAAGCTGCTTGATACACGGGCCTCTCCGTAGATCATCGCAACAGAGCATAGCTCGGAGGCGCGCCACTAAGCTACTGCTCACCGATTGCGTCGGAGCGCGCGAGTGCGGAGCAAATAAGCAGAATGAATGTTTGTGCAGTCGTATCCGGCGTTGCGGCGCGAGCGCCAACTGGCAACGCCATTCCAGACCGGACAACCACATCGACGACGGTGCGCGCGCAACTCTTGGGTTGTCTTCTGCGCCAGGCGGCGACGCCATGGCCGCGACGTTGCGGCTACGCGCTGCGGCAGCCGACGCGGGCTGCGGAGTTCGCTAGCCGCATGCCGTCGTCGGCATGGATGTGATCTGCCGAAGCGAACGGCTCGCGTATGCGGGAGCACTGCGAACCTATCGCGCCGCTGCGACGCGACCGTTCAAGGTTGGGGCGCTCGGCTCAACCTGGAGCGTTCGTTAACCTTACGCCGCATCTCTGCGCTGCGATGGTGAGCTTGCGCGAGCCCAGAGAACGGCAGGCCGTATGATGCGTGCCGAGATAATTGGACAGTCGGAACCTAAAGCCTCGCAATGGCACAAGTCTCGCATTCTTGATGCTGGTGACCCGCCGGAAGCTCCCAACGAGACTTGATCGCCCACTATGAGTCATACGCTCATCTCCCGCTCGGGCGCCGATAGGGTTCGCCGTAACCGCAAGAAGCTGACCGGCGATGCCATTTCTATTGCGATCGGGATCGGCGACGCGTTGTCCATCGTCGCGATGGCCGTGATCACCGGCGTTGCGTATCACGAGATTGTCTATTCCTCCGCCGGCGATGTGCTGTCGTTCCTGCGTGTTGGCGCCGTGCTTGCCGCGGTGGTTGTCATATCGAATTTGTTTCGCGGCGAGTACCAGCTCAGTAATTTCATCAGTCTGACGACGCACGCGCGGCGCACGGCGCAACTTTGGAACGTCACCTTCGTCTGTCTTCTCATCGTCGGCTTCGTGGGCAAGGTGACCGACATCTATTCGCGTGGTTGGTTCGTCCTCTACTACGTGTCGGGACTGCTGACGCTGCTGGCCTTGCGTTACATCGCCGTGCAGCTCGTGCACCGTTCGGCAGTGGCGCAATTGATCGCCACCAAGCGTGTATTCCTCATCGGCAATGCCGGCGAGATCGAGAGATTTCTCGCGGCGTACGAGCCGCGCAGAGGCGGCGTCGATATCATCGGTTGCCGCTTCTTGAGCGAGACGGCCCTGAGTGGCACGCCTGTCGCGCGGCAAAAGGCGCTGCAACGCGAGCTTGTCGGCATATTGCCCAGCATCCGGCAGGTCGAGCCCGACGCCATCTTCATCATCACGTCCTGGTCGGATCAGGCGGTGATCGATGGCTGCATCGAGTCGCTATTGACCCTGCCGGCAGAGATCCATCTCGGGCCTGGCCACGCCCTGCAGAAATACTCGAACGCCCAGCTTGCGCGCCTGGGGCCGATCGCCAGCCTGCAGCTCGTCAGGCTGCCGCTGTCGCGCTTCGAACTGATGCAGAAGCGCGCCTTCGACCTGCTTCTTTCGACGCTCGGCCTCCTTGCTCTAGCTCCGTTGCTGGCCCTGATAGCTGTGCTCGTCAAGCTCGACAGCCCGGGTCCGATCTTCTTCCGGCAGCGCCGCTACGGTTTCAATCAGAAGGCGTTCCGCATCATCAAGTTCCGCACCATGGGGACGCTCGATGACGGCGGTGTCGTCCAGCAGGCGAGGCAAGGCGATCCGCGCGTGACGCGTGTCGGGCGCTGGCTGCGCGCCTTGAACCTCGATGAGCTTCCGCAGCTGATCAACGTGGTCAGGGGGGAGATGTCGCTCGTCGGTCCGCGGCCGCATGCGTTGTCGCACAACCGGGAGTACGAGCACATCATTGCCAGGTACGCACGCCGCCACAACGTCAGGCCGGGCATCACGGGTTGGGCGCAGGTGCACGGCATACGCGGGGAGACCGACACACCCGACAAAATGCAAAAGCGCGTCGAGTATGACCTGTTCTACATAGAGAACTGGTCGCTGGCTCGCGACTTCATCATTCTCGTATGGACGGTCATCTCGCCGAAGGCATATCGCAACGCGCATTGATCGTCGCGGCCGGCGAGCGGCGGTTCTACACCAACGTCGCTACGGCCCAGCCGATGCCTAGCCAGAATAGTCCGGAGGCGCATATCGCCACAACGAACGGCCAATTGGAACGGCTGAGCTCGGCCTCGCGTATCGAGAGCGTTTCGCCGGCGACCAAATCCGGTTGAAGCTTGTGCAAGAGGTTGGAGGCGCGTTCGATGTGGCCTTGATAGTCGCGCAGGCGCCCGAGCGCGATGACGTCCGACCGCGCAAGCCCCCCGATCTCAGCTTCAGCTTCCCCCGCAGTCACCTCGGTGAGCGCAGCCCGTAGCGGAGACTCAGACCGCCTCGGGTGGTCGTCAAACGGGCCGTTTTTCAAGCAGTGAACTCTCTTACCTGTCCTGGTTTCGCTTAACCCATCGCAAAACGAAGCAGTATCGTAAAGGACCATTATGCTTACCGGTACTGAGACGTGTGAGCGCGCCCTGAACGCGCTCCCATCGGGTCAAGCGAGCCTCTCGTCGTCGACCTCGTATTGCGTCAAACGATCTTCTGTTCGACGGCAATGCGAATGAGCTGCATGGGGGTACGCGCGCTGAACTTGGCCCGCAGGGCAGCGCACGTGGTGGCGATCGTCTTGTAGGAGACGTTTATCAGGGCGGCGATCTCCGACATGCTTTTGCCTTTGGCGAGCAGCCGCAACACCTCGCGCTCGCGCGACGACAGAGCCACTGAATCTCCAGCGTTGCGCAAGAAGGCGATCTTCTGCGCCATGTCCTGCGGTAACGAGTGCCTGCCGGCATAGACCGCACGGATGGCGTTGATGAAAGACTGCGGGTCGTCGCTCTTGCTGACGTAGCCCCTCGCGCCGCCTTCGATCGCCTGGGCGGCGAACATCGGATCATCATTCATGCTGAACATGAGGATCCGAGCGCCGGGGTGGCGAACCTGTAGTCTGCGGGAGAGCTCGAAGCCGGAGATGTCGGGCAGATTGATATCGATGACGGCCACATCCGGATTTTCAGTCGCGTAGACTTCCTGAGCCGTGGCTGCATTGCAGGCCTCGAGCATAGTCATGTCCGCTGTCTCGGCCAGCAAAGCCCGACAGCCGGACAGCACGATGGGGTGATCGTCAACGACTAGGACTTTCACGCGGATCCGTTTCGGCGCTGAGATAAGCCATTGTATAACGTCACAGAATGCAACGGGAAAGCTAGCCCGTCAAATTCGGGAACAAATCTGGCGCAGCACAGTGCGTCCCTCAGGACCGGCACCGTCTAAGGAAGCGAACAAATGTCCGTCAGATTCAGGCTCAACGCGTTGATTGTTGCGCTGTCCTCCCTCGGTGTCGCACTTCTCGTCGCCGCCATGGTCATCGGCGCTGGTCCGCGCATCCATGCCGAGAACGACAGCATCATGCGGCTGGCCAAGGAATTCGTGGAGACGACCGTCGCTAGCCTACAGGGGACGAGCAATCCGGGGGCGCGACTGCAGGTGCTCCTCGACGGCCTGAAGGAGCTTCGGCATGTCCATATCTACCGTATCGACGATCCCGCGCCGCATGTTCCGCCCGAGGAGCCTTTGACTGGCGAGGCGCCGTCGTGGTTGGCGCGACTTGGTGCGCCGTCGCCGAGTGTCGAGGTCCCGGTGGTCGTCAACGGCCAGGACTTCGGCGCGCTGGTCATCGCCCCGCGCGTGTCGGACGAGGCGGAGGAGATATGGAACTCCATCGTTAGTTTCACGCTCGGCGCCATCGCCCTGGCAATCGCCGCAGTGCTGCTCATGAGCATGCTCATCGCGCACCTCCTGAAGCCCATCAAAAGCGTCGGCGATGCCCTGATCGTGCTTGAATCCGGCCGCTACGATGTTGTCGTCCCTGAGAAGGGCCCGCCCGAGATCTCCGACATCTGCCGTAAGCTCAACCGCCTGGCGACGACATTGGAGACTACGATCTCGGAGAACCGGCGCCTGGCGCAACGCATCATCCACGTGCAGGACGAGGAGCGCAAAGATCTGGCGCGCGAGCTGCACGACGAGCTTGGCCCATACCTCTTCGCCGTCAGGGCCGCGATTAGTGCGCACAAGGCGGAGTTGCAGCGTGGTGGTGCGGACCGCGAGAAGCTGTTGCAGACGTGCGACACCGTCGTCGATCGCATGGAGACGATCCAGCGCTTGAACCGTGGCGTGCTCCAGAAGCTGCGTCCCTTGGGTCTGGAGGAGTACGGGCTAAAGGCTAAGCTGAAGTCCCTTTTGGCGCTGCTGCGCGAGACCCATGCGCAAGTCGAGATCAACCTCGCCGTCGACGACGACATGCCGCCCTGCGACGAGACGAGCAGGCTGACCATTTATCGGCTTGTGCAGGAGGGCCTGACCAACGTGTTTCGCCACTCCGACGCGACGGCGGTCGACATCTCGATAGGGCAGGCACTGGACGAGGAGGCGCCCCCGGCCATCCGGGCCCAGGGCGGCGACGTCATCCATGTTGTCGTTGCCGACAACGGCCGTGGTTTTCCGGAGGGCGTGAAGCCGAGCTACGGCATTGCCGGGATGAGCGAACGCGTGTGGGCAACCGGGGGCGAGATGCGGCTGACCAGTCGTCCCGGCGGAGGTGTGACCCTCGACGCGTGGGTTCCCGTGTCGGCCGGGGCGGCAATTGCCGACAAGCAGGCCGGCTTTCAGCGCTCGTAGCATCTGTTGAACGTCGCAGCAGGCACTGTGAGATGTAACTGCAGCGACACATGGCAACGGCCGAGTGCGCATCCTTGCGCGCAAGTTTGGAACCGCTTTTGTCAATCAATGAAATTTCCCCGTCTCAATCCCACCATTACGAATGGCTGTCGGGAGTAATTGGCATTGACGATTGCCAGCGGGGCTTTCCCGTTTTGCCTCCCGTGTAGGGGTGAGTAGCCGTCGGCGCTGTTTGGTGCCGAGGGTGGGGGAGTAAAAAGTAATGCGTTCCAACCGCGCTATACCCGCGTTCATCGCGGGTGTTCTTGCTGCATTTCCGACCATCGTCACCGCACAGGACGCCCCGACACCGGCGCCGCCGGCCGATCAACTGCCGCCGGTCGAGGTGATCCAAAAGCAGCCGACCCCCGCACCCGCCGCCAAAAAGAAATCGGCCGCGAAGAAGAAGCAGGTCTCCCCGCCGCCGCAGCCTCCGGCGGCTGTCGCTGCGCCCAATCCTGAGACGCATCAACCCCAACTCGGTCTACGGTGCCACGGGCAGCGTCGGAGCAGCCGAGCGCGCCTACGAAAGCGCCATCACGCCGGTCAATCCGCACGCAGTTGATCCCGACCAACCTGCACGGTTTCTCCAGCTCGGCGACGAACGTCACGCCGCAGGCATCTGACAGAGCGGCAGCCGCGCAACGTCAACGAGGCGCTGACGCGCGTCCCCGGCGTCATCGTCATCAACGACGATGGCGCCGGCCATCACGGCGGCATCGGCATGCGCGGCTCGCCGCCCCGCCGCTCGCGCAAGATGCTGATCATGGAGGACGGCCACACCGTCAACCTGGCGCTGTGGCTCGACCCGTCGGTGCACTACTGGGCGCCGATGGAGCGCATGGAAAGCGTCGAGGTGCATCCGCGGCACCGTCATCACCCACGGCCCCAACAACAACTTCGGCGTCATCAACTCGCGCAGCATGTCGCCGTTTGGTCCCGACGAGACGGTCGATCAGCTCGGCCATCGGTTTCACCGATCGTGAAGGCGGCGGCTGCTATCGAGGACGACTGTCAAGGACGGCGGAGTGGCAATCCGAAGAATCTCGTATCGCTGGCACGTACATACGCGTCAGACGGCCGACAACGTCGGCCTCGGTGCTTCATACACCGGCGCCGACGTGCAGGGCGCCTGGGACACGGAGCGCCTGCGCTTCAATGACTTCCACGGCGCACTCGGCTGGAAGGGCGTCGACCACGATCTCGTCGTCTCGGCTCACCCACGCCCGCCAGCGCGACAACTACGACGAGCAGAACTTTCTGCAGGAGCTCGAGCTCACTTTCGCCAGTTGGTCAAGCTTGACGAGAACGCCAGCGGCATCGCCGGTCCGGGCTCGCCGAGCAGCATTCTCGCTGCTGGGCATTGCAAGACTGCTTTACGCCCCCGGCTCCGGCCTCAACACACTACACCGGCGAAGTTTGGCGCGGGCAGATCGTGCACAACGCCTACCTCGACGAGGACACGACGATCACCAGCCGCGTCTACGCCAGGTACCACCGCCGCGACCGCTATCAGCTCGCTCTCGACGATAACCCGAGCCGATCCCGATGGCATCGCTCGGCGAGCCGCCGGTCTCGTTACGGTGCCACGCAACGAGGATTATCTATTTCGGCGAGGACACGATGTTCGGCCGTCTGCGGACGTTCCGCCACCTCGGCGGGGAGGTGCGCGCCGAGTGGGCGAACCACAACCTCGCTCGGGCTTCGACCAGGATATCCAGGCGGGCATCCGCTACGAATACCAGGACATGACCAACCGCAACTTCCTGGGCCGCGATGGTGAGATCCTGGAAGACGGCGACAAGGACAGGCGCTGACGCTCTTCGACCGCTCGCTGAGCGCCAACACGGTCTCGGCCTTCCTGCAGACGAACATCACAGTCGCCAGGGACTTCAACGTCGCTGCCGGGCATCCGCTTCGAGTGGTACGACGTCAATCGCCCCAACCGCGTCATCGCCGAGGAGGAGGGCGAAGCAGGGGAGAGAGGATCCATGCCCGGTATGCCCACCGTTATCCGCGGACGAGTGCCTCGTCATCGAGGGCATCCACTTCGACCCGAGCGGCACAAGTGAGAGCTACTCGAGCTTCAATGCGCTGCCGGGCGTCGCCTTCGCCTACACCGGGCTTCTACCGTTCGACGGTGTACGGCGGCTACCACCGCGGCATGTCGACCGGTGTCCTGCGCAACGAGGACTTCCCCTCGCCCGACGAGATCGGCGACAACTTCAACCTCGGCTTCCGCAGCTCTGCCATCAAGGGCTTCGACTTCGAGGTCGCCGGCTTCTACCAGCTGTTCGAGGACTTCCAGTACGGCGAATCGTTCTCGGCGATCGCCGGCGACCGGTCGTTCGGCCGCGCCGATGAGGTGGAGATCAGCGGCGTGGAGCTCTACGGGCGGCTCAACTCGCAGCCGTTCACCGGCGGGCCGCTCAACTTCTTCGCCGAGGGCAACTACACCTATGCTCGCGGCATCTTGAAGACGGCGCTTCACCTTCGACGATACCGGCGCCGTCGATGGCGAAGCTTCAGCGGCAACCACGTGCCGGAGGTGCCCGTTCCACGTCGCCGCTCTGACCCTCGGCGTCGAGGGCACCACCGGCTGGCGCTGGAACGCCAGTGCCACCTATACCTACCGCGGCGCGTTCTACACCGACGCGAGCCAACACGCCCTACGGGCTGGGCGGCGAGTACGCGTGCGATGATGTTGCAGGAACGTGCGAGATCGAGGAAGCCGGCGAAGACGGCGGGTGCCGAGCGTGTGGCTGCTGTCGGCGCGCTTCAACCTCGACCTCGGTGACACGGGTGCCAGCGTGTTCGTGTCCGGCGACAACCTGCTCGACGAGTTCTACATCACCGACCGCGAGGACGGCATGAAGCCCGGCATCGGCCGCACCATCTGGACGGGCTTCAAGTACAAGTTCTGAGACCCATCAGAGTTACTGACCGCGTGCGCAAGTACGCTGAACCGCCCCCATCACCCCCAGGGTGGGGGCGGTCTTTTCTTTGTCGCAGGAGTATCTACGTGAGCTGGCGCATCGGCTCGCTCGCGAGTTGGCGCGGACGCAGGGCGCGATGCTTGCGGATGACCTTGGTCAGCAGCGCGCTCAGCGCGACGCCAGCCGAGCCACTCAGGTCCTCGCCGGGGCTCTCGATGAAGGCGAGACCGCGGTTGTGCGCCTCGCGGTAGCGTGCACGCTCGACGCTCGCCCCAGGCAGAACGTTGAAGTCGGCGACCTCGATGTAGGCGCGGGCCGCGTCCTCCTCATCGGGGTGCAGCATGCGCGACAGGGCCACATACATTCGCTGCTTGGGTATGCCAGCCGACTTGAGCTGATAGAAGAGCTCGACAGCCGGCTGCAGGTCGTCGAAGCAGGCGCCCGAAGGCTGCACCACGAAGTGCGCGACGCTGGCGATCTCCATCGTCGGTCCGGGCGAATTTCCGGGCGCATCGATGATCAGGAGATCCGCCTCTGGCTGGCAGGCGATTGCTGCGTCCACATGGGCGTAGGCTTCGACGGTGAGCGGTGGAAAGACCTGATGCTTTTCCCGCAGGCGCTGCCAGCGGACGGACGTCTGCTGATCTTTATCCAGATCTGCCAAGGTCGTGATCAGCCCACGCCGGGCTGCCACGGCGGCGAGGGCGCGGGCAAACGTCGATTTACCGACGCCACCCTTGCGGCTCACGAACGCGACTACGACTGTCATTGCGTGCCAGTTGCCAGAGATGCACTAAGTCTGCCCGCTCGTACTCCCGCTACGCGTATGGTCTAAAAGCGGCAGTTTCCAGGCCGAACTTTTCCCAGGCGCGAACTAACTGCGGCTGCTGCTCTCGGCGGCCGATGACCCGTTCCGACCCCAGGTGCCCAGTGACCGATGCGCTGACGACGAACGACCTCGACGCCTTTTGGATGCCGTTTACGGCCAACCGCCAGTTCAAGCGCGCGCCGCGCCTGTTCGTGGGCGCCGAAGGCATGCACTACCGCACCGCCGATGGTCGCCGCGTGCTCGACGGGACATCAGGCCTGTGGTGCGTCAACGCCGGGCACTGCCGACCGAAGATCGTGGAGGCGATCCGCCAGCAGGCCGGTGCGCTCGACTTTGCCGGCGTATTCCAGATGGGGCACACGAAGGCCTTCGAATGTGCCTCGCGCTTGGTCAACATCGCGCCGGCCGGCTTCGACCATGTCTTCTTCACCAACTCGGGTTCGGAGGCGGTCGACACGGCACTGAAGTTGGCGCTCGCCTACCATCGCGCCAGGGGCAACGGCGGCAAGACGCGCCTCATCGGCCGCGAGCGCGGATACCATGGGGCGAACTTCGGCGGCACGGCGGTCGGCGGCATCGCTTCGAACCGGCGCATGTTCGGCGCGCTCGTCGCCGGTGTCGATCATCTGCGGCACACGCATGATCCGGCGCGCAATGCCTTCAGCCGCGGCGAGCCGCAGCACGGTGCCGAGCTGGCCGACGATCTGGAACGGCTGGTCGCGCTGCACGATGCCTCCACCATCGCTGCCGTCATCGTCGAGCCCGTCGCGTGCTCGGCCGGCGTCTTCGTCCCGCCGCAGGGTTATCTGCAACGCCTCGCCGCCATCTGCGCCAAGCATGATATCCTGCTCATTCTCGATGAGGTGATCACCGCATTCGGCAGGTTGGGGGCACCGTTCGGCGCCGACTATTTCGGCATCTCGCCGGACATCATCACCGCCGCCAAAGGTATCACCAACGGTGCCGTGCCGATGGGCGCCGTATTCGTCCAGTCGCGCATCCACGATGCGTTCATGTCCGGCCCGGAGCCGATGATCGAGCTGTTCCACGGCTATACGTATTCCGGCCATCCGCTGGCCTGCGCGGCTTCCATCGCCACCCTCGACACGCTGCAGGAGGAGGGCCTGCTCACGCGCGTCGCGGAGCTGGCGCCCTATTGGGAGGCGGCGGTGCACTCCCTGCGCGGCTTGCCGCACGTTATCGACATCCGCAACATCGGTCTCATCGGCGCCATCGAGTTTGAGCCCCTACCCGACGAGCCGGGCAAGCGCGCCCACGCGCGCTTCGTCGACGCCTTCAACCGCGGCATCCTCGTGCGCGCAACCGGCGATGTCATCGCCCTGGCGCCTCCGCTGATCATCCAGAAGAGCGAGATCGACCAGCTCATCGGAACGCTGGCCGAAGTCCTGCGAACCTCGGACGTCTAGAAAGCGGCCTGTGGCGCCGCGCCGGCTCCGTCGCTCTGCAACCTCTCGAGCGCCTTGCGACCGAACAGCAGGAACAGCGTCGGCGTCAGGAAGGCATCGAGCAAGGTCGCCGAGATGAGCCCGCCGAAGATGGTCACGGCGACGGGGTGCAATATCTCCTTGCCGGGTTCGTCGGCGTTGATGAGCAGCGGCAGCAGGGCGATGCCGGCGGCGAGTGCCGTCATCAGCACGGGCGTCAGGCGCTCGAGCGTGCCGCGGATCACCAGTTGCCGCCCGAAGCTCTCGCCCTCGAACAGCGCCAGGTTGATGTAGTGGCTGATCTTGAGGATGCCGTTGCGCGTTGCGATGCCCGCGAGCGTGATGAAGCCGATGGCGCTGGCGACGGAAAACGGCTGGCCCGCGATCCATAGGGCCGCGACGCTGCCGATCAGCGCCAGCGGCACGTTGCCCATGATGACGAGCGCCAGCACCGTCGACCTGATACCGCGTGTACAACACGACGAAGATGAGCAGCAGCGATACGGCCGACAACAATCCGATCAGGCGCGAGGCTTCCTCCTGCGCCTGGAATTGTCCCTCGAGGCTGGCGAAGTAGCCCTGCGGGAACTTCGTCTCGGCGATGGCCTCACGCATATCGGCGATGATGCGTGCCATGTCCGAGCCGTCGGTGTTGGCGAACACGGCGATGCGCCGGCGAGCGTTCTCGCGCTGGATCTGATTGGGGCCGTCCGTCTCGCTCACGTCGGCGATGGCGCTGAGCGGGATGCGCCCGGCCGGGCTCTCGATCAGCATTTCGCCGAGCGCGCGCGTGCTGCGGTCGGCATCGCTGAGGCGCACGACGACATCGAAGCGCTTCGACTGGTCGATGATCTGCGAGACGACCTTGCCGTTGGAGAGCGTTTCCAGCGCCGCGGTCACCTGGCTCGGGTTGAGCCCGTAGAGCGCCGCCTTCGCGTAGTCGACGCGCACCTGCATCTGCGGAATGCGCACCTGCTTCTCGGTCTGCAGGTCGACGACGCCGGGGATCGCCCTCAAACGTGCTTCGAGGCCTGCCGCGAGCCCGCGCAGGGTGTCGTAGTCGTCGCCGTAGATCTTGAGCGCGATCTGCGCCCGCACGCCCGACAGCATGTGGTCGAGCCGGTGGGCGATCGGCTGCCCGACCGTGATGCTGGCCGGGAGCACCGCGAGCCGCGAGCGAATGTCGGCGAGGACGGCTTCGCGGCTTCGCGCGGACTGCTGCAAATCGACGTCGAGCTCGCTGTTGTGAACGCCTTCGGCGTGCTCATCGAGCTCGGCACGGCCCGTGCGCCGTCCAACGGAACGGACCTCCGGCACCTGCGGCGACGATCTGTTCGGCGATGCGCCCGAGACGATCGGACTCGGCGAGGCTGATGCCGGGCTGCAGCACGACACTGACCAGCACCGTCCCCTCGTTGAACGTCGGCAGGAAGGCGCGGGGAAGCGCAAGCCCGCCGGCAATGGCGGCGGCGACGGCGACGGCCGGCAGGGCGATGACGAAGCGCGGGCCGGTCGAAGCACCATTCGAGGCCCGCCTTCTGCCAGCGCTTCAACGTGCGCACGAGGCCGGTGTCGTGCTCGGGCGATGTTGCGCATGCGCGGCAGCAGCCAATAGCTGAGCACCGGCGTCACCGTCAGCGACACGACGAGACTGGCGAGGATCGAGACGATGAAGGCGATGCCGAGCGGGCGTGAACAGGCGCCCCTCGATGCCCGACAGTGCGAACACCGGCAGGAACACGAGCACGATGATGACGGTGGCGTAGACGATGCCCGAGCGCACTTCCATTGCCGCGGCGGCGATGACCTCGATGACGCTGCGCCGGTCGCGGCCCTCTGCCGCTCTGTGCAAGCCAAGCCGCCGGTAGATGTTCTCGACGTTGACGACAGCGTCGTCGACGAGGGCGCCGATGGCGATGGCCAGGCCGCCGAGCGTCATGGTGTTGATCGACAGCCCGATCATCTGGAAGACGACGAGCGTGCTCAGCACCGACAGGGGGATGGCGACGAGGGAGATGAAGGTCGTCTGCCAATTCAGCAGGAAGACGAACAGCACGACGGCGACGCAGATCAGCGCCTCGATGAGCACGCGCACGAGGTTGTCGATCGACTTCTCGATGAAGCTCGCCTGGCGGAACTGGACGTCGGTCGTGCGCACGCCCGCCGGCATCACGCGCTGCAGCTCGGGCAGCATCGCCTCGATCTTGCGGGTGATGGTGACGGTATCGGCGCCGGGCTGCTTCTGCACGGCGAGGATGACGCCCGGCTTGCCGTTGAAGCCGGCGTCGCCGCGCTTGGGGCGGGCGGCGAAGTCGACGTCCGCTACCTGGCTGCAGCGAGACGCCGTGCCCGTCGCGGTAGGCGACCACGAGGTTGCGCAGGTCCTCGATCTTGGTCGTGCGGCCGATGTTGCGGATCAGGACCTCGCGCGCCTTGAGGTCGACGAAGCCGCCGCCGGTGTTGGTGCCGAACTGCTTCAAGGCGTTCTCGATCGCCTCGAAGCTCACGTCGAGGCTGGCCATGCGCCGCGGATCGGGGACGACGCGGTACTGGCGCACCTCGCCGCCGATGGGGATGACCTGGGCGACGCCGGGGACGGTCAGCAGCTGCGGGCGCACGGTGAAGTCGGCCAGCTCGCGCAGCGTCATCGGGTCGACGCTCGTGCTGGACATGGCGATCAGCATGATCTCGCCCATCACCGACGAGATCGGTCCCATCTGCGCCGCGACATCCGGCGGAAGCTGCTCGCGCACCAACTGCAGCCGCTCGGCAACCTGCTGGCGCGCGCGGTAGATGTCGACCGACCAGTCGAACTCGACGTAGACGACCGATAGGCCGACGCCGGAGACCGAGCGAACGCGGGTCACGCCCGGCATGCCGTTCATCGCCGTCTCGATGGGGAAGGTGACGAGCAGCTCGACCTCCTCCGGGGCGAGGCCTTCGACTTCCGCGATCAGCGTGACGGTCGGGCGGTTGAGGTCGGGGAAGACGTCGACGGGAAGCTGCCGCAGCGTCATCAGGCCGTAGACGGTGAGCGCCAGGGCGCCGATCAGCACGAAGAGGCGATGCGATCAGGCTGGCGCGAATGATTGCGTCGAACATGGGCCCCTCAGCGCACTTGGTTGATGAGCTCGGCGCCTTCGACGACGACGCGGCTGCCGGCTTCGAGACCGTCGAGAACGAGGACGCTGGTTCCGTCGAGCGGCGCAAGGCGGACGGGCACCGAGCCGGAAGTGCTCGGCCGAGACCTTCACCCATACGCGCGGCAACCCATTCGGCCCGCGCACCACGGCGGCATCCGGCAGCACCGTGCCCTTCACGGCATCGCCCTGCTGCACGAACACCTTCACGGCCGAGCCGATGACCAAGCCTTCGTGGATCTCGTCGACCTTGAACTGCAGGGGTTGCGTCTGCTGACGCAGCGAGGGCGCCCGGCCGACGTAGGACAGTTTGATGGAATGCCCGTCGGGATCTTTGGCGTAGGCGGCGGTGATGTCCGGCGCGGCGTGCGCCGCGCTGCCGATGGCCTCGATCCATAACCGGTGCGGATCGACGATCTCAAATAGCGTATCGCGCGTCGTCACCACCTGTCCGGCACGCACGTTTGCCTGCGAGATGATGCCGCTGACCGGCGCCTTGAGTGCGATGCGTTCGGCGTCCTTGGGTGCAAGAACGCGCTGCTGTTCGCGCAGAGCCTCGAGCTCGGCGCGGGTGTCGTCGATGTCCTTCTGGGCGACGACGCCGGCAATGCGGGTAAGGCGAGAAAGCTTCTGCTCGGCGATGCGCAGCTTGCCGACCACTTCGGCCGTGAGCTGCTGCATGGTCCCCAGGTCGGCGATGGGAATGCTGGGCGACAAAAGCGCCAACACCTCCCCCTCCTTGACGCGTTGCCCGACATGCGAGATGCCGCGCTCCGGAAGCTCGATGCGCCCGTCCATCGGGGCTTGCACCTGTCCGAACGTCGACGGGTCGGGCACGACGGTGCCGATGAGCTCGCGCGCTTCTCGCGCCTCCTCGGGCTTGGCGATGATCGTGCGCACATGCAGCAGGCGCTGCGACGGCTTGGGAAGAAACACTTCGCCGTCCGGAAGGCGTCGCGGCGCTTCGGTTTGTGCAACGGCGGCAGCGGGGGTCTGATCATCGTCATGATCATGCCCTTCGTGCGCGCGGGCCGGGTGGGTGTAGGTGCCGAGCACCAAAATCGCGACGAGCATGAGTGGGGCGCTTCCCCCGGGCCGGCCGGAGCGCAGCGCCAGCGCCAGCAGGAAGCCGAGCACCAGCGCGCCGCCCGCGACGATCCACGTTTGCGGCTCGCGCAATATCGTTTGCCAAGAGGTTGCCGGCGCACGTGCGGCGACTGCGGCGGCATCGATCTCGATCTTGCCTTCCAGCACTGCCGTCGCGCCGCCTGTCGCGATGGAAAACTTGAGTGCCTTGTCGCCTGGCTCGTCCGCCCACGGCGCCGCGAGCGTATAGGTCCCGGAGCCGGCAGCCTTTGCAGTTCCGGCGGCGATGCCATCGGCAGTTACGGTAATGACCGCATCATTGATCGGCTCATTGCTGGCAAGCTGGTCGAGGTAGATCGTCAGTTGCCGGTTGGCGACAGCGGCCACCAGCTCGACGTTGGAGCCGGTGAGTTCGAGGCGCGGAGCGCCAGCCGGCGGCAGCCGCGGCGGCTGGGGCCTGCTCGTCGTGGGCGTGGTCGTCCCCACCGTGAGCGAGCGCGGTGGTGGCGATGAGGACCAGATAGAGTGCTGCCGAGAAAATGCGCGTCATCATGAGTTCCCGTAACCTGAGAGGGTTCTCGGCACGGGTGGGTTCACGGCTGCTTGCCGCTCGCTCTGCCACTGGCGACGCATGACGCGCCGCCTCGGGCATTACCCGTGCCGATCGTTGAGCGCACGCCTGCCGGCGTGCTTCAGATCAAGCCAAGGGCCTGGGAGGACGTAGGGGAGGGTTGGAGAGCTGCCCGTACGGCAGGGCGGCATTGTGCTGGCGGTGCAGCACGCCGACGAAGCCGATGGCCGGCGGCGAGGCGCCCGCCGTCAATATCGCCGCCGCGGCACAGCAATGGGCGTGCGCGTGGGTGCACCCGCGGTCCGTCCCGGCTGGATTTTGAGGATGATCGTGACCAGCGTCGGAGACCGTGCCGATGTCGTGCCCGTGATCATGCGGCGCCACACGATGCATCTGCGTCGTGGGCCAGCGCGTGCGCGTCGGCAAACTGCGCGGCATGCAGGATCGGCACCTCGCCACCGCCAAGCATGGCGACGGCGAACAGCGAGGCGATCATGATGTGCTTGACGATCCTGTTCACGCCCTAAACAAACCCGGCTGCTCCTGCTTCGTCAAGCGTACGGCCGTTCCGGTGAAAAAGTTGGCGGCCGTCATTTTTTGACGATCAAAGTAAAGTTACGATGTGGAGGTGTCTGCCTGCGTCTCACGCATGGCGGCGCAAGTACGGCAGCCAATTTTGTGAGGATACAATGAAGTTCGAAGCTCGGGTCAAAGGCATTGCTCTGACGATCGCGGCCGTGGTGATTTCGGGACCCGCCCTGGCGCACGGTTTCGACGACTGCACCAAGGAGCCGAAGGACAAGTGGAAGCCACAGGCCGAGGCCGAGGCCACGGCAACGGCGGCAGGATATACCGTCACCAAGTCCAAGATCGAAGGTTCCTGCTACGAGGTCTATGCCAAGGACAAGGACGGCAAGAAGTTCGAGCTGTTCTACAACCCGGTCGACCTGCAACTCGTCAAGAAGCAGGACGACTGAGTGCTGTCCCCGCTAGAGTCCGCGGCGGAAATCCGCTAAGCGAACGCTCCTGGCAGCCGCCGGTGTCCCCGGCGGCTCGCCGGCCGCGCATGCCGGCCCTGCGGGTGTAGCTCAATGGTAGAGCAGCAGCCTTCCAAGCTGAATACGAGGGTTCGATTCCCTTCACCCGCTCCACTTACTGTCCTTGGCGTTGCGCGAAACTCTAACGCCCGCCGGGAGAGAAGCCTTTCCCACAAAGGAGCGAGGGAATGCTCGTTGTCACCACCAATGACCTGCCCGGGTACCGGGTCGTGAAGCACCTCGGCATCGTGCGTGGCATCACGGTCAGGTCGCGTAGCGTGATCGGCAATATCGGGGCGGCGGTGCAGATCTTCTTTGGCGGCAATATCACTCTATATACGAAGCTGGCCGAGGAGACGCGCTCGGAGGCCTATGACCAGCTCGTCGAGCACGCCCGAGAAATGGGCGCCAACGCTGTCCTGGCCATGCGTTACGACGCCAACGAAATTGCCTCGGCAGTGACGGAGGTTCTGGCCTACGGGACCGCCGTGGTGGTCGAGCCGGCGTCCTGATTCCGTCTCGCGGCAATTTCGTCACTAGCAAGTGACAACGGGGAAAACTTCGGCTAAGTATGCCGCCCCCGCGTAGGAAAGCGCGCGCTTCCACGCGAAAAAGGGGTGTAGCTCAATTGGTAGAGCGTCGGTCTCCAAAACCGAAGGTCGGGGGTTCGAGACCCTCCGCCCCTGCCAATATCGTATGGTCGCATCCGCTGCGAGGGCGCCGGATGTGCCAACAATCGGCGCTTGGGGTGCGTCAGATTGTCGCATGGCGCCCGGGAAAGTCAGATTAATGGCCAAATACAACCCGGTCGAGTTTATTCAGGAGGTTCGTCAGGAAACCTCCAAGGTCACTTGGCCAACCTGGAAAGAGGTGTGGATCACCACCCTCATGGTTTTGATCATGGTCAGCGTTGCCTCGGTATTCTTCCTAATCACGGATCAAGCGATTGGATGGCTCGTCCAGCTTGTGCTGGGCGCGAACCGCTGAACCGGAGCTCAAAAGTAGTGTCTACCCAAGTTACGCAGACGCGCCCCGAAAGAGCGGCAATGGCGAAGCGCTGGTATATCGTGCACGCCTACACGAATTTCGAGCGCAAGGTCGCGGACGCGATCCGCGAGCGCGCCAAGGCAGCCGGCCTCGAGCATCTGTTCGAGGAAGTCCTGGTGCCGACCGAGGAAGTGGTCGAGGTGAAGCGCGGCCGCAAAGTGCAGGCCGAGCGCAAATTCTTGCCCGGCTACGTCCTCGTGAAGATGGAAATGACCGACCCGGCGTTCTTGCTGATCAAGAACACGCCCAAGGTCACCGGGTTTCTCGGCGCGGAAAACAAGCCGATGCCGATCTCGGAGGATGAGGCGATGCGCATCCTCCACCAGGTCAAGGAAGGCGTGGAGCGCCCCAAGCCCTCGATTACTTTCGAGGTGGGCGAGCAGGTGAAGGTCGCCGACGGACCGTTCGCTTCGTTCCAGGGGCACGTGGAAGAGGTCGACGAGGAACGCTCACGGGTCAAAGTGGCCGTGTCGATCTTCGGTCGTCCGACGCCGGTCGAGCTGGAGTTCGGCCAGGTGGAGAAGGTGGTGGGTTAAGCGCCCGGACGTCACGAACCACGCCAAGAACTTGCAGCCGGGCCGATGCTCGTCTGCATGCCAACCCCGCAAGGACAGCCTCTCACGAGGCCTCCCTGCGGAAATCCGCGGGAGGGCCCTGATAGGCCCGTTGCACCGCTAACCCTGGGAAGGAAAGCCCCTTCCCGTCAAGTGCTAAGGGGAGACCATGGCAAAGAAAATTGACGGTTACATCAGCTTGCAGGTGCCGGCGGGGGCGGCCAATCCCTCGCCGCCCATCGGACCCGCGCTCGGTCAGCGCGGCGTCAACATTATGGAGTTCTGCAAGTCGTTCAACGCCAAGACGAAGGACATGGAGCAGGGCACGCCCATCCCGGTGAAGATCACGGTCTTCTCCGACCGCTCCTTCACCTTCGAGATGCGTACGCCGCCGGCTTCGTTCTTCCTCAAGAAGGCGGCGAAGATTACGTCGGGCTCCAAGGCGACCGGCCGCGACGTCGCCGGTAGCGTGACGATGGCGCAGGTGCGCGACATCGCCAAGCTGAAGCTCAAGGATCTGAACACCGACGACGTCGAGGCCGCGGCCAAGACGATCGCCGGCTCTGCCCGTTCGATGGGCCTTCAGGTGAAGGAGTAAGAACGATGGCAGCGAAACTCAGCTCCGAGGCGATCAAGCAGACGCGTCTTGCCGGCGGCAAGCGCAAGGCGGCGGCCGACAAAGGCGTCAACCGCGACCACGCCTATTCGATCGAAGAAGCCGTGAAGCTCATCAAGGAGCGCGCCAAGGCGAAATTCGACGAGACCATCGAGGTGGCGATGAACCTCGGCGTCGACCCCAAGCACGCCGACCAGCTCGTGCGCGGCGTGTGCAACTTGCCGAACGGCTCCGGCCGCACGGCGCGCGTTGCCGTGTTCGCCCGTGGCGCCAAGGCCGATGAGGCGAAGGCGGCCGGTGCCGATGTCGTCGGCGCGGAGGATCTCGTCGAGCAGGTGTCGAAGGGTACGATCAATTTCGATCGCTGCATCGCGACGCCGGACATGATGGGCCTCGTCGGCCGTCTCGGTAAGGTGCTTGGCCCGCGCGGCCTGATGCCCAACCCGCGCGTCGGCACGGTGACCATGGACGTTGCCACCGCCGTCAAGGGCGCCAAGGGCGGCTCGGTGGAGTTCCGCGTCGAGAAGGCGGGGATCGTGCACGCCGGCGTCGGCAAGGCGAGCTTCACGGAGAACGCGCTCGCCGAGAACATCAAGGCGTTCGTCGACGCCGTGGTGAAGGCGAAGCCGCCGGGCGCCAAGGGCACGTACGTGAAGAAGGTTTCGATCAGCTCGACGATGGGGCCTGGCGTCAAGATCGAGAGCGCCAGCCTCAACGGCGGGCAGGCCCTCGCCTAAGGGGGCAACACGGAATTCGCGTGTCGCTTCGCAAGGCGCGGCACGCGATGTCCGGGAGATGAGCTTCGGCTCGCCTTTCGGAAGACTGTCCGAGACTGTGGGTGCCGTCAGATCTTCCGGGATGCTGACAGCTTAAGCCTCAATCAGGGCCCGCATGAGACAGGAGCGAACCCGGTTTCACGCTCTCCACAAGAGAGCAGAGCCGGTTTGAACCTGGGTCAGCACCGTGCCGCCTCACAGCGCGCGGTTGGACAGACGAAGCGTCGCCGGAAGCGGGTCTCCCGTCATGGCGGCAAGGTGCAACCCGCGGAGCAGCTTTAGCGAAGCTGATCCGTAATCTGGAGTGAGCAGGTGGATAGAGCCGCGAAACGTGAGCTCGTGACGTCGCTCAACACCGTGTTGAAAGACACGGGGTTGGTCGTTGTCGCCCACTATGCCGGCATGACGGTCGCCCAACTGACCGATTACCGCAAGCGTGTGAAAGAAGCTGGCGGCAAGGTCAAGGTAGCCAAAAACCGGCTGGCGAAGCTCGCGCTGAAGGACACTTCGTACGAATCGATCTCCGATCTCTTCAAGGGGCCAACATGCGTGGCCTACTCGCAGGATCCGATCGCGGCGGCGAAGGCGTCGGTCGCATACGCCAAGGGGAATGAAAAGCTTGTCATTCTCGGTGGCGCCATGGGCTCGACGGTCCTCGACGCGAACGCCGTCAAAGCGCTCGCCGAACTGCCCTCGCTGGACGAGCTCAGAGCCAAGCTCATCGGTCTCCTCAACGCGCCGGCGACGAAGATCGCCCGCACGATTGCAGAGCCGGGTGCACAGCTCGCGCGCGTCATTCAGGCGAAGGCGTCGCAAGGCGAGGCCGCATAACGGCACGGGCGGCGCCGCAAGGCGCCACGACATCGGAAAAACGCAGTTCAAGACTGCCAGTCATTAGGTTCAAACCGAAGGAAGTAACAAAATGGCCGATCTATCGAAGATCGTAGACGATCTCTCTAAGCTCACCGTGCTGCAGGCCGCCGAGCTGGCCAAGCTGCTCGAGGAGAAGTGGGGCGTGTCGGCGGCTGCTGCCGTCGCCGTTGCCGCTGCCCCGGGCGCCGCCGCCCCCGCTGCCGAGGAGCAGACCGAGTTCGCCGTCATCCTGAAGGCCGGCGGAGAGAAGAAGATCAACGTCATCAAGGAAGTCCGCGCCATCACGGGTCTTGGCCTCAAGGAAGCCAAGGATCTCGTCGAGGCCGGCGGCAAGACCGTGAAGGAAGGCGTCACCAAGGACGAGGCTGCCAAGCTCAAGAAGCAGCTCGAGGACCAGGGCGCGACCGTCGAGGTCAAGTAATCGAGGCGGCAGGCGGCCGGCACTCAGCGTGCCGGTTGCCTGCCTCCGCCTGTTCGCAAGGGCAGGCACCTGGACGTCTCTCCGGAGGGTCTTTTGAGGGTCATGCAACCCTCAAACGGGCCTTCCGGTGAGCCGTTTAAAGGCTAAAGCGAGGGTTGGCGGCCCTTGCCATGCAGCAGCAGTCGCGCGGGCCGTCACCTGCGCAGATCACAAGGAGCGGAAATGGCTGAGACGTTCAACGGCCGCAAGCGCATCCGGAAGAAATTCGGATCCATTCGCGAAGTCGCCGAGATGCCGAACCTCATCGAGGTTCAGAAGAGCTCGTACGACGACTTCCTGATGGTGAAGGAGCCTCCCGGCGGCCGTTCAGACGATCACGGTCTGCAGTCGGTGTTCAAATCGGTGTTCCCGATCTCGGATTTCTCGGGACGCGCGACGCTTGAATTCGTGCGCTACGAGTTCGAGCCGCCGAAGTACGACGTCGACGAGTGCATGCAACGCGACATGACCTTCTCGGCGCCGTTGAAGGTCAAGCTGCGCCTGATCGTGTTCGATGTGAACGAGGAGACGGGCTCCAAGTCGATCAAGGACGTCAAGGAGCAGGACGTTTACATGGGCGACATGCCGCTCATGACGTCGAACGGCACCTTCGTCATCAACGGCACCGAGCGCGTCATCGTCTCGCAGATGCACCGTTCGCCGGGCGTGTTCTTCGATCACGACCGCGGGCGCACGCATGCCTCGGGCAAGCTGCTGTTCGCCGCCCGCATCATTCCCTATCGCGGCTCCTGGCTCGACTTCGAGTTCGACGCCAAGGACATCGTCTATGTGCGCATCGATCGTCGCCGCAAGCTGCCGGTGACGACGCTGCTGTATGCGCTGGGTCTCAACGACGAAGAGATCCTCAGCGTCTTCTACAAGCACATCCAGATCAAGGAATCCAAGCGCGGCTGGAAGATGCCGTTCGTGCCGGAGAAGATGCGCGGCATGACGCCGGCGGCCGACCTTGCCGACGCCAAGACCGGCGAAGTCATCATCAAGGCCGGCGAGAAGATCACCGCCCGCAAGGCGCGTGAGCTGGCGGAGGGCGGCCTCAAGGAGGTGCTCGTCTCCTCCGACGATCTCGCTGGACGCTACATCGCCACCGACATCGTCGACCTTGAGACGGGTACGATCTTCGCCGAAGCCGGCGATGAGCTCGATGCCGAGCTGCTGGCCGAGCTGAAGGACCAGAAGGTCAAGGAATTCCCGATCCTCGACATCGACCATGTCAACATCGGGCCGTTCATCCGCAACACGCTCAACATCGACAAGAACGCCAATCAGCAGGAAGCGCTGATGGACATCTATCGCGTGATGCGTCCGGGCGAGCCGCCGACGATCGAGGCGGCGACGAACCTGTTCCACTCGCTGTTCTTCGATTCCGAGCGCTACGACCTCTCGGCCGTCGGCCGCGTGAAGATGAACATGCGCCTCGAGCTCGACGCGCCCGACACCATGCGCGTGCTCCGCAAGGAGGACATCCTCGCGGTCATCAAGACGCTGGTCGACCTGCGCGACGGCAAGGGCGAGATCGACGACATCGATCATCTCGGCAACCGGCGCGTGCGCTCGGTCGGCGAGCTGATGGAGAACCAGTATCGCGTCGGCCTGTTGCGCATGGAGCGCGCCATCAAGGAGCGCATGTCGTCGGTCGATATCGATACGGTGATGCCGCAGGATCTGATCAACGCCAAGCCGGCGGCCGCCGCCGTGCGCGAGTTCTTCGGGTCTTCGCAGCTGAGCCAGTTCATGGACCAGACGAACCCGCTGTCGGAAATCACCCACAAGCGCCGCCTGTCGGCACTTGGCCCGGGCGGTCTGACGCGCGAGCGCGCCGGCTTCGAGGTGCGCGACGTGCATCCGACGCACTACGGCCGCATCTGCCCCATCGAGACGCCGGAAGGCCCGAACATCGGCCTCATCAACTCGCTGGCAACGTTTGCGCGCGTCAACAAGTACGGCTTCATCGAGAGCCCGTACCGCAAGGTCGTCCACGGCAAACTGACCGACCAGGTCGTCTACCTGTCGGCCATGGAAGAGATGCGCCACCACGTTGCGCAGGCCAATGCCGAGGTCGATTCCAAGGGCAAACTGACGGACGACCTCATCACCTGCCGTTACCAGGGCGACGTGCTGCTGGTGACACAGGACAAGGTCGACTACATCGACGTGTCGCCCAAGCAGCTCGTGTCGGTCGCCGCGGCGCTCATCCCGTTCCTCGAGAACGATGACGCCAACCGCGCCCTCATGGGCTCGAACATGCAGCGGCAGGCCGTGCCGTTGATCCGTGCCGAGGCGCCGCTCGTCGGCACCGGCATGGAAGAGGTGGTGGCCCGCGACTCCGGCGCCGCCATCGCTGCCCGCCGCACGGGCGTCGTCGATCAGGTGGACGCCACGCGTATCGTCATCCGCGCTACGGCCGAGACCGATCCGTCCAAGCCGGGCGTCGACATCTATCGCCTGCGCAAGTTCCAGCGCTCGAACCAGAACACCTGCATCAACCAGCGTCCGCTGGTGCATGTCGGTGACGCGATCGAGGCGGGCGAGATCATCGCCGACGGTCCCTCGACCGACCTCGGCGATCTGGCGCTTGGCAAGAACGTGCTTGTCGCGTTCATGCCGTGGATGGGCTACAACTTCGAGGAACTCCATCCTCCTCTCCGAACGTGTCGTTTCCGACGACATCTTCACCTCGATCCACATCGAGGAATTCGAGGTGATGGCCCGCGACACCAAGCTCGGGCCGGAGGAGATCACGCGCGACATCCCCAACGTCTCGGAAGAGGCTCTGAAGAACCTCGACGAGGCGGGCATCGTCTACATCGGTGCCGAGGTGAACCCGGGCGACATTCTCGTCGGCAAGATCACGCCGAAGGGCGAGAGCCCGATGACGCCGGAAGAGAAGCTGCTGCGCGCCATCTTCGGCGAGAAGGCTTCCGACGTGCGTGATACGTCGCTGCGTCTGCCGCCGGGCGTTTCCGGCACGGTGGTCGAAGTGCGCGTGTTCAATCGTCACGGCGTCGAGAAAGACGAGCGTGCGATGGCCATCGAGCGCGAGGAGATCGAGCGTCTCGCCAAGGACCGCGACGACGAGATGCAGATCCTCGACCGCAACGTCTATGCGCGTCTGAAGGAAGCCCTCATCGGCAAGGAAGTGTCGAAGGGTCCGAAGACGGCTCGCAAGGGCACGCACATCACCGACGAAATCCTCGAGGAAGTTCCCCGCAGCCATTGGTGGGAGTTCGGCCTCAAGGACGAGAAGGCGCAGGGCGAGATCGAGGCGATCAACAAGCAGTACGAGGAGGCCAAGAAGAGCCTCGAGCGGCGCTTCGTCGACAAGGTCGACAAACTGCAGCGCGGCGACGAGCTGCCTCCCGGCGTCATGAAGATGGTCAAGGTCTTCGTTGCCGTGAAGCGCAAGATCCAGCCGGGCGACAAGATGGCCGGCCGTCACGGCAACAAGGGCGTCGTGTCGATGATCGTGCCGTGCGAGGACATGCCGTTCCTCGAGGACGGCACGCACGTCGACGTGGTGCTCAACCCGCTCGGCGTGCCGAGCCGCATGAACGTCGGGCAGATCCTCGAGACGCACATGGGCTGGGCCTGCCGTGGCCTTGGCCGCATCATCGACGAGGCGCTGCAGAACTTCCACGCCAGCGGGCAAGCCAAGCAGCTGCGCGATGCCATGGCGTCGGTCTACAGCAAGGATGAGTTCAAGGCGAACGTGAAGGACGAAGAACTCGCCCAGATCGCCGAGAAGCTGACCAAGGGCGTACCCATCGCGACGCCGGTGTTCGACGGCGCCAAGGAGCCTGACATCGTCGAGATGCTCAAGCTTGCCGGCTTCGACACCAGCGGGCAGGTGACGCTGTTCGACGGCCGCACCGGCGAGGCTTTCGATCGCAAGGTGACGGTCGGCTACAAGTACATCTTGAAGCTGCATCACCTTGTCGACGACAAGATCCACGCACGCTCCATCGGCCCGTACTCGCTCGTCACGCAGCAGCCGCTGGGTGGCAAGGCGCAGTTCGGCGGCCAGCGCTTCGGCGAAATGGAGGTGTGGGCGCTCGAAGCCTACGGTGCCGCCTACACGCTGCAGGAGATGCTGACGGTGAAGTCGGACGACGTCGCCGGCCGCACCAAGGTCTACGAGGCGATCGTGCGCGGCGACGACACGTTCGAAGCCGGCGTGCCCGAGAGCTTCAACGTGCTCGTCAAGGAAATGCGGGCGCTGGGTCTCAACGTCGAGCTGGAGAATTCCGACGTCGCCGCCATCCCGGCACCGGAGGAGGAGCCGCCCTCCAAGCAGGCGCAGCTTCCGCCGGCAGCCGAATGACCGCTTGAACTTCAGTCCGGGGCCCGTCAGGGCCCCGGGCGTCGGCGCGTGAAAGACGCGCATGCATACAAGGGCTCAACGACGCCAAGAGCCCGTTTTCCGCGAGGATCGACCGCGATCCGGTTCTCGCAAGTCTGACAACGGGGTGCTGGCCACGCCCCGAATGGAGAGACGGATGAACGAGATTACAAACCTGTTCAAGACGCAAGCGCCGCTTCCGACCTTCGACCAGATCAAGATCTCCATCGCGAGTCCTGACGACATCCTGTCGTGGTCGTTCGGCGAGATCAAGAAGCCCGAGACGATCAACTACCGCACGTTCAAGCCCGAGCGCGACGGACTGTTCTGCGCGCGCATCTTCGGTCCGATCAAGGACTACGAGTGCCTGTGCGGCAAGTACAAGCGGATGAAGTACAAGGGCCTCATCTGCGAAAAGTGCGGCGTCGAGGTGACGCTCGCCAAGGTGCGTCGCGAGCGCATGGGCCACATCGAGCTGGCTGCGCCCGTCGCCCACATCTGGTTCTTGAAGTCGCTGCCTTCGCGCATCGGCCTGCTGCTCGACATGCCGCTCAAGGACCTCGAGCGCGTCCTCTATTTCGAACACTACATCGTCATCGAGCCGGGCATCACGGCCTTCAAGGAGAAGCAGCTCCTCTCGGAGGAAGACTACAACCGCGCGCTCGACGAGCATGGTCCGGACAGCTTCACCGCCGGCATCGGCGCCGAAGCGATCCGCGAGATGCTGTCGGCCATGGATCTGCCGAAGATCGCTGCCGACCTGCGCGTCGAGATCTCCGAGGCGACGACCGAGCTGAAGCCGAAGAAGCTCGGCAAGCGCCTCAAGGTCATCGAGGCGTTCCTCGAATCCGGCAACCGGCCGGAGTGGATGATCCTCACGGTCGTTCCAGTGATCCCGCCCGAGCTGCGCCCGCTGGTGCCGCTCGACGGCGGCCGCTTCGCCACGTCCGACCTCAACGACCTCTACCGCCGCGTCATCAACCGCAACAATCGTTTGAAGCGGCTGATGGAGCTGCGCGCACCGGACATCATCATCCGCAACGAGAAGCGCATGCTGCAGGAGGCCGTCGACGCGCTATTCGACAACGGCCGCCGCGGTCGCGTCATCACCGGCGCCAACAAGCGCCCGCTGAAGTCGCTCGCCGACATGCTGAAGGGTAAGCAGGGCCGCTTCCGCCAGAACCTGCTCGGCAAGCGCGTCGACTACTCCGGACGTTCGGTGATCGTCGTCGGTCCCGAGCTGAAGCTGCACCAGTGCGGCTTGCCGAAGAAGATGGCGCTCGAGCTGTTCAAGCCGTTCATCTACGCGCGTCTGCAGGCCCAAGGGCAGGCGGCGACCGTGAAGCAGGCGAAGAAGCTGGTCGAGAAGGAGAAGGGCGAGGTCTGGGATATCCTCGACGAGGTGATCCGCGAGCACCCGGTCCTCCTCAACCGTGCGCCGACGCTGCATCGCCTCGGCATTCAGGCGTTCGAGCCCACCCTGATCGAAGGCAAGGCGATCCAGCTTCACCCGCTGGTTTGCGCCGCGTTCAACGCCGACTTCGACGGCGACCAGATGGCCGTGCACGTCCCGCTGTCGCTCGAAGCGCAGTTGGAAGCGCGCGTCCTGATGATGTCGACCAACAACATCCTGCATCCGGCCAACGGCTCGCCGATCATCGTGCCGTCGCAGGACATCGTCCTCGGGCTCTACTACCTGTCGATCGTGCGCGATCACGAGCCGGGCGAGGGCATGTTGCTCGGCTCCGTGTCCGAGGCGCGTCACGCGCTCGAAGCCGGGGCCGTCACCCTGCACGCCAAGGTGCGCGGGCGCTTCCACACGATCGACGATAGCGGCAATCCGGTAGTCGAGATTCTCGAAACCACGCCGGGACGCATGGTCCTCGCCGAGCTGTTGCCGAAGAAGCCGGGCGTCAAGCCGGCGCTCGTCAACCAGCTTCTGACCAAGAAGGCCATCTCCGGCATGATCGATGCCGTCTACCGCAACTGCGGTCAGAAGGAGACGGTGATCTTCTGCGACCAAATCATGGCGCTTGGCTTCCGGCATGCGTTCAAGGCCGGCATCTCGTTCGGCAAGGACGACATGCTTATCCCGGACACCAAGGCGAAAATCGTCGGCGACACGACCGAGCTCGTGCGCGAGTTCGAGCAGCAGTACAACGATGGCCTCATCACGCAGCTCGAGAAGTACAACAAGGTGGTCGACGCCTGGTCCAAGTGTACAGATCAGATCGCCAAGGAGATGATGGAACGCATCTCCTCGGTGCAGAAGGACAAGTTCGGCCGCGAGAAGCAGATGAACTCGGTCTGGATGATGTCTCACTCCGGCGCGCGTGGTTCGCCCGCGCAGATGAAGCAGCTTGCCGGCATGCGCGGCCTGATGACCAAGCCGTCGGGCGAGATCATCGAGACGCCGATCATCTCCAACTTCAAGGAAGGCCTGTCGGTGCTCGAGTACTTCAACTCGACGCACGGCGCCCGTAAGGGTCTCGCAGATACCGCCTTGAAGACCGCCAACTCGGGCTACCTGACGCGCCGTCTCGTCGACGTCGCCCAGGACAGCATCATCTACGAGGACGACTGCGGCACCGTAGGCGGGATCAGCGTGCAGGCTGTCGTCGACAGTGGCCAGGTTATCGTCTCGCTCGCCAACCGCGTGCTGGGCCGGACCGCCGCCGAGGACATCGTCGATCCCGCCAACCGCAAGTCGGTGCTCGTCAAGAACGGCGAGCTAATCGAGGAGCGTCACGCGGAGCTGATCGAGAGGGCGCAGGTACAGGAAGTGCGGATCCGCTCGGTGCTGACCTGCGATACGGTCACCGGCGTTTGCGCCAAGTGCTACGGGCGCGATCTTGCCCGCGGCACGCCCGTCAACATCGGCGAAGCCGTCGGCGTCATCGCTGCTCAGTCGATCGGCGAGCCGGGCACGCAGCTCACCATGCGTACCTTCCACATCGGCGGCACGGCCAACCTGGTCGACAGCTCGTTCATCGAGTTCGAACTTCAACGGCACGGTGAAGATCAAGAACCCCGCCGTCGTGAAGGACAGCCAGGGCCGTGAAGTCGCCATGACGCGCACCATGTCGATCGTCATCGTCGACCAGAGCGGCAAGGAGCTGGCAACGCACAAGGTGCACTACGGCGCTCGCGTGCACGTCAAGGAAGGCGACACCGTCAAGCGCGGCACCAAGCTCGCCCAGTGGGATCCTTACACCCGCCCGATCCTCACCGAGGTGAACGGCAAGGTGGACTTCGAGGACTTGCTGGAAGGCGCCTCGGTGCGTGAGCAGACGGACGAGATGAAGGGCACCACCAATCGCGTCATCGTCGATTGGCGCGCTTCACCGCGCTCTGCCGACCTCAAGCCTGCCATCATCGTCAAGGACGGCAAGGGCAAGCCGATCAAGGTGGCTCGCGGCGGCGATGCCCGCTATCTGCTGCCGGTCGACGCCATTCTGTCGGTGGAGCCGGGCGCGGACGTGAAGGCCGGTGACGTGCTGGCGCGTATTCCGACCTCGTCGGCACGCTCGGGCGACATCACAGGCGGTTTGCCGCGTGTCGCCGAGCTGTTCGAGGCTCGCCGGCCGAAGGATCACGCGATCATCGCGGAGATCTCCGGCACCATCGAGTTCGGCAAGGACTACAAGAACAAGCAGCGCATCCACATCAAGCCGGATGACGACAATGCCGAATCCGTCGAGTACCTCATCCCGCGCGGCAAGAGCTTGGCGGTGCAACACGGCGATCGCATCGAACGCGGCGACTTCGTCTATGACGGCCATCCCGCACCGCACGACATCCTGGCGATCAAGGGCGTGGAAGAGCTCGCCAACTACTTGATCAACGAGATCCAGGACGTCTACCGGCTGCAGGGCGTGACCATCAACGACAAGCACATCGAGGTGATCGTTCGCCAGATGCTGCAGAAGGTCGAGGTGACGGATCCGGGCGATACCGATCTCATCAAGTCGGAGCAGCTCGACCGCGTCGAACTCGACGAGATGAACGCGGCGATCGTCGCCGCCGGCAAGAAGCCGGCTGTTGCCAGCCCGGTGCTCCTTGGCATCACCAAGGCATCGCTGCAGACCCGCTCGTTCATCTCGGCGGCCTCGTTCCAGGAGACCACGCGCGTGCTGACCGATGCCGCCGTCAACGGCAAGGTCGACACCCTCGAGGGCCTCAAGGAGAACGTGATCGTCGGCCGGCTCATCCCGGCGGGCACGGGTGGCGCTCTGCGCCGCCTGCGCAAGATCGCCGCAAAGCGCGACGAGCTCATCGCCCGCGAGCAGGCGAAGGTCGATGCCGAGAAGGCGCTCGCCGGACCCGGTGCGGGACCGGTGCGGCGTCGGCGTCGCACCGCGGAAGAGGCGGTGGAATAAGGCATTGCACGGTGTTAATGGGGCGCGGCTGTCTTCGGCGGCCGCGCCCTTCTTCTTGCGCGCTGCGCAAGTCGTGGCACGTAGCCAAAGCGCTAGCGCGTAAAGCCTCGCGCCGGGCAAAAAAATGTCGCCGCGGGTGGTTAGCAGGTGTTGACCGGATTTACTGTCTGTATATAGGTCACCGCACTCTCACGGTAGGTGGTAGACCAACTCCGCATCCACTCATTCAGGATGCCTTGATCTAAACGCTGCCGTCGCAAAGCAGAGGACAAATTCGGACCAAGATCTGCGGCTCTCGCCGAGCTCGCACGATCCTCTGGTTTTTTCGTGCCGGGTGCACGCCGTAGCGGCGTGGACTTGGCAGGTTCGGTTTGGCGTACG
>CAWEWG010000006.1:0-22496 GCA_963812795.1 uncultured Alphaproteobacteria bacterium
CAACCGCCATCGCCGGCGTCTCTCCGGCGAGCATCGTGCTCATCGCCGACGACCTCGACAACTGTGGGCAGGATGTCTGCGCAATGGTCGGCGAGCTGCATGCCTCCAGCCCGGGACTGGTTGTTCACACGGTCGCCCTCGGCTTCGACAAGCCGAAACTCGATCTGATTAGCTGCATCGCGCGCCAGACGGGCGGCAAACTATGGGACGTGCAGGACGCCACCGGCTTTGACTCCGCGCTCGGACAAGCGGTCAACCTGGCCAACCTGCAGAACGCGCCGAGCGCTCCTGCACCGGAGACGGCGCAAGGCGAGCCCCCGGCCGATAACAAGCCTGATCCAGGGGCGCCGCCGGGCCTCTATCTCTCCGCCGGGCTCGGTGAGCAAAGCGCGACGCTCGACAGCCCGGTGCATTGGCGGATTACCAGGTCCGGCCCCGATGGAGCGCTGATCCGCGACACGCGCGCGGCCGCGCTGTTTGAGAAGCTGGAGCCGGGCACCTACGACGTCGAGGCGCAGCTCGGGCTAGCAAATGCACGGCAGACCGTCGAGATCGCCGCCGACACGGCAATTCAAGTCCGCATCAATCTCAACGGCGGCGTGCTGAAGATGCAGGCGCGATCGACGAACAGCGCGGCGGCGCTCCCATCGCCCATTTTCACCGTCACGCCCGCCAGCGCAGATGCGGCCGAGATTTCGGCCCCGTTGTGGGTCGGGCGCGATACGCATCCTGAGATCGTATTGCCGTCTGGCGACTACAACGTCACGGCGCAGAACGGCATCGCCCGCCAGCAGAGCAAGCTGACTATCGCGGCGGCAACCGGCACCAGCTTCAATTCGATGCTCCAATCCGGTTCGCTGGAGCTCAGCGCCACGCGCGGCGCAGTCGCCGGCCAAGGCGATCCCGTTACCGAAGGCGTGACCTTCATCCTGTCGCAGGACGACCCGGATGCGCCGAACGGGCGCCGCGAGGTTGCCCGCTCGGCGGCCGCCGCGCCGACCTTCATGCTGCCGTCCGGCACCTACTACGTGAACGCGCGCACGCCGAGCGCGGAGGTGCGCGAGCAGATCGCCATCGGCGCCGGCGACATCGTCAAGCGCGCCGTGCCGCTGTCGCTGGCCCACGTCAAGCTCGCCGCGACCCTCGGCGGCAAGCCGGCGCCCGACAGCAGTGCCATCACCTACCGCGTCATTCGACTCGACGGCGAGTTCGCGCGAAATCGCGCGCACCATCGCGAAGGCGCCCGAGTTCGATCTCTCTGCCGGTCGCTATCGCCTCGAAGCAGCACTCGGCGCCAGCAACGTCATTGCAGCAACCGAGATCGCCCTCGCGGCCGGCCAGACGCAAAACATAACTCTGCCGCTCGAGGGCGGCAGCATCACTTTCAAACGCGATGCCGGCGGTGCGGCAGCGGGTGAAGTCTACTGGCAGGTGCAGGACGAGAAGCAGCGTACGGTGCTGCGTTCCAGCCAAGCCCAGCCGACCGCCGTTCTGGCACCCGGACGCTACGTGGTCAGCGCCGAGACGTCCGATCAGCCCTTGCGCAATACCATCGAGATCAAGGCTAACGAGCACCGGACCTTCGATTTTTCCGGTCAGTGAGCCGGTCTTGAACCGGTCGGACAGCGGCAGCCACATTTCGACCAAGCTCCTCCCGCGTGCTTGGCCGCTCGCCGTAGGCTCATCGAGGGGATGATGACGAGGCCGTTCCCACAAGCATGCAGGTTAGCTGTCACGGCCGGGCTGCTCGCCGTCGCGCTGGTGCTCCCATCGGCCGGCGGACGGGCGCAGGACAGCGGTCCCACGGGTCCGCAATTGCGTGGAGCCTTCCCGCCGGACACCGGCCGCGATGCACCGACGCCGCAGAAACCTGGCCCTGTCCTCCCGGCCAACACCACCGTGGTGCCGCGTGCCCCCACCGCCGATGCGGGCTCCGCGACGAGCGGCGGACAGGTCAACCTCGTCGCCCTCCTCACCGTCGACGGTCAGCGCATCGACCAAGGGCTGGTGTGGCGGATATTCGCCTCGACGCGCGATCCGCGCGCCGAGAGCAAGCTACTGATGACGAGGCGCGAAGCCAGCCCGACCATCAACCTCGAGCCCGGCGATTACATCGTCAACGCAGCATTCGGCCGCGCCGACATCACGCGCAAGATTGTCGTCGCAGCCGGCGGCGCGACGAGTGAGAAGTTCGTCCTCAATGCCGGCGGGCTCAAGGTCAAAGTTCTAGTCGACGGGGTAGAGCCGCCGGCCAACACCGTCGCCTACGACATCCTCTCAAGCGAGCGCGATCAGCTCGACAATCGCGTGCGCGTGCTCGGCGGTGCCAGGCCGAACGTCATCAATCGCCTCAATGCCGGCATCTACCGCATCATGTCGCGCTACGGCGACGCCAACGCCAAAGTCGAGGCGGATGTCACCGTCGAAGCCGGCAAACTCACCGAGGCGACTGTTTCGCACTCGGCGGCGCGCGTGACCTTCAAGCTCGTCAATCGCGCGGGCGGCGAAGCGCTGCCCGATACGCAATGGACGGTGCAGACAGCCGACGGTCAGGTGGTCATGCAGAGCGTCGGCGCCTTGGCGACGCATATCCTCGCCCCGGGCAGCTATGCGGTGACTGCCAAATCGACCACCGGCGCCTATAAGCGCACCTTCACCGTCGCCAGCGGCGAGGTCGCCCAGGTCGAAGTCCTCATGCAGTGAGCGCCACCGGCAGCCGCTAGAAGTCCGTCAGCACCCAGTCCGTCGGGCAGCCGTTGCGGCGCATGCGCGCTTCGACGGCGTCGTGCTCTTGCGAAAGGCGCAACTCGCGAAACAGCGAGCGGGCGATCTGCCAGTGCTCGCACGCGGTCACCGGATCACCCTTGCTGAGGGCAACATCGCCCAGCGCCAGCCGCCCCCTGGCGTGGCAGTCCTTCTGGCCCCCCGTCGTTGCCGCGAGGATGCACTTGCGCAGGAGCTCCTCGGCGGCCGACGTTTCCTTGCTCTCGAGCCGCCAATGCGCCAGCGAAAGGTAGAGACCTGGTAGCCGCCGCAGCTGTCCGTCCGCCTCGGCTTCCTTGACAGCGGCCAGCAGCGCGGCGCCGTCGAGCGCTGTCAGCCGGGTTGGCGCTAGGCTTTCCGTATCCCGCGGCAGGGACGCGGCGGCGAGCCGATCAATCGCACGTCGGCGGCGGCCGCGCACGCCGAGCGCGATCAGAGTGACGAACAGCGCCGCCATGACCGCGCCGGCCAGCAGCAAGCCGAATTCGGTCGAAGTGAACGTCGTCATGCTCGATCCCTCAACGGAAGGGCATCGAGTACATCAGGCCACCCTTGGTCCACGAGTTGTTCAGCCCGCGCGCCAGCTTGAGGTCGGACTTCATGCCGAGCGTGCGTTCGAAAATCTCGCCGTAGTTGCCGACGTTCTTGACCACCTGATATGCCCAGTCGCGCGGCAGTCCCAGTGCCTGTCCCAGATTTGCCTCGAGCCCCAGAAAGCGGCGAATGCCGGGATCGGTAGAGGCGCGCTGCGCGTCGACGTTAGCGCTGGTGAGGCCCAGCTCCTCGGCCTCGATCAGCGCCATGAGCGTCCAGCGCACCACGGCGAACCATTGCGCATCGTCCTGGCGCACTGCCGGCCCCAGCGGCTCCTTGGTGATGAGCTCCGGCAGGATGATGTGATCGTCTGGCGCCCTGAGCTTGCTGCGCACCTGCGCCAGCAGCGAGACATCGCCCGTCAGCACCGTGCAGCTCCCGGCGGTGTACGCCTTGACAAGGTCGTCCCAGTTGTCTTGCGCCACGATCTGATAGCGCATGCGCTGAGAGGTGAAGTAGGCGGCCACGGCCTGCTCGCCCATCGCCCCCGGAAGTGCACAGACGGAGGCACCCGACAGCTCCAGCACGCTGGCGACGGCATTGCCGCGGCGCGTGAGGAACCCCTGCCCGTCGTAGAACAGCACACCGGCGAAACGCGCGCCGAGCTCCGTGTCGCGGCTGAGCGTCCATGTCGCGCCGCGCGCCAGCACGTCAACGTCGCCGGCCTGCAGCGCCTTGAAGCGATCGTTGGCGCTCAGCGGCCAGAATTTCACCGCATCCTTGCTGCCGAAAACCGCCGCTGCCAGCGCCGTGCAGAATTCCGCGTCGAGACCCGAGCGCTCGCCGCCCGAGCCGACGTTGGAGAAGCCCGCCTGCACCTCGCCGATGCCGCACAACAGGTGGCCACGGGCCCTGATCGCCTCGAGGGTCGTGGTGTCGGCAGCGCTCGCCGCGGCGCCCCAGGCGAGCAAAGCACCCAGGCAGCAGGCCGCAGACAATAGGCAGCGGGGAAACAGGAGCATTTTCATGACGTGGGGTGAGTGTGGGGCGATAGTCGGGGGCGCGCAAGGGACACAGTGCAGCGGACGTGTCGACAACGTAAACGCGTCCGAAAATATGCGCCGCCGCTCCATCTCCCGGAACGCCGACGGGGTCAAGACCTTGACCGCGCGCCGGACTTGCGTCACACGGGCGGCCAACCGCGGCGAACAGGATCCGCCCGATGTCCTCCTCAGGCAAAAAGCCACCGCGCACGTATGCGCCCGCGACGAAAGTCGTGCATTCGGGGCGCGCGCCGCACGACAACCACGGCTTCGTCAATCCGCCGATCTATCGCGGCTCGACAGTCCTCTTCCCGACCGTCGAGAAGTTGTGGAACCGCGACCAGGAATTCACCTACGGCCGCTCTTCCACGCCGACCGTCAAGGCGCTGGAGCAGGCCATCGCCGAGGTGGAGGGCGGTGCTGCGACGGCGCTGACGGCGTCCGGATATCAGGCGGTCAGCACGGCCATCTTCGCCTTCGTCAAGGCGGGCGACCACATTCTCATGGTCGATAGCGTCTATCAGCCGACGCGCAAATTCTGCGACTACATGCTGTCGAAGCTCGGCGTCGAGACGACGTACTACGATCCGCTGATCGGCGCCGGCATCGCCGAGCTCGTGCGCCCCAACACACGCCTGATCTTCACCGAAAGCCCCGGTTCGCAAACGTTCGAGGTGCAGGACATCCCGGCGATTGCGCGCGTCGCCGCCGACCGCGACTTGTGGCTGGTGATGGACAATACGTGGGCGAGCCCGCTGTACTTCCGCCCCTTCGACCACGGGGTCGACGTGTCCATTCAGGCGGCGACGAAATACATCGTCGGCCATGCCGACGCGATGCTCGGCGCCATCACCTCCAATGCGCGCGCCGCCAAGCACGTGGCCGCCGCCAAGGAGCTGCTCGGCGTCTGCCCCGGCTCGGAGGAGACGTATCTCGGCATGCGCGGCCTACGCACCTTGTCGACGCGCCTTGCCCAACATCAGCGCGCGGGCCTCGAGATCGCGCGCTGGCTGGAGGGGCGCCCCGAGGTTTCGCGCGTGCTGCATCCCGGCTTGCCAAGCCATCCGCAGCACGCCCTGTGGAAGCGCGATTTCCTCGGCGCCACTGGCCTCTTCTCCGTCGTGCTCAAGCCGGCGAGCAAGGAAGCCGTTGCCGCCATGCTCGACGGGCTGAAGCTGTTCGGCATGGGCTTCTCGTGGGGCGGCTATGAAAGCCTCGTCATCCCCTTCGATGCCAAGTCGTATCGCACGGCCACAAAGTGGGACGCCGAGGGGCCGGGGCTGCGCTTCCACATCGGGCTGGAGGATGTCGACGACCTGCGCGCCGACCTGGAAGCCGGCTTTCAACGTTTCAACGCCGCCAAGTAGCCCTGCTAACCGCCGGCGAGCTTGCGCGCGGCCTCCAGATCGGCCGGCGTATCGATGTCACTCATCGCGGCATCCTCGGCACGGACCGGTACGCACTCGGAGGCTACGAGCTGCAACAGCGCCTTGGCGCCTTTGTCGGGCGGCAGCGCCAGCAGGGCGCCGAAATGCCGGCGCGGCCACAGCACCGGATTGCGCTGCTCCCCGGCCGTTGTCGTCGGATAGACGATGCTATCGTGCTTGCGCTGCTGGAAAGCCGTGACGAGGTCTGACACCAGGCGCGGCGGCAAAAGCCCCACGTCTCCCGGTACGATGAAGCAGCCGACCACGTCGGCATCGAGCGCCGCCACGCCGGCGGCGATAGAGGAGCCCATTCCGCTCTCCCAGCGCGCATTATGCACGAACCGCACCGGACGGCCGCGTAGCGCGTCCTCGACCGCAGCGCGATCATGACCGGTGACGACGACAATGTCGGCGATCCCGGCGATGGCCAGGGTGTTGACGATACGTTCGAGCAGCGTGCGGCCGTCGATATTCGCAAGCAGCTTGTTGTCCTCGCCGAAGCGGCGCGAGGCGCCCGCGGCGAGCAGCACTGCGGCGATGCCGCCTTCAGCCGGCACTGCGCGTCACTTTGATAATCTCGGCGAGGATCGACACGGCGATCTCTGCCGGTCCCTTGGCGCCGATGGCCAGGCCGATGGGCGCATTTATGCGTTGCAAATCCTCGGGCGTGAAGCCGGCGACGGCCAGCCGCTCGAGGCGCTTTGCGTGTGTGCCGCGCGAGCCCAGCGCGCCGATGTAGAGGCACGGGGATCGCAGCGCCGCGCTCAGCGCCTCATCGTCGATGTGTGAGGCGTGCGTCAGCGCCACCACAGCCGTGCGCGCATCGATCCCCAGCTTGTCGAAGGAAGCCTGCGGCCACTCGGCCATCGTTGCATCGGCGCCGAACCGTTCCTCGGTGGCGAACGCCGATCGCGGATCGACGACGGAGACCGAATATCCGACCTGTCGCGCCAACTCGGCAAACACCTGACCGATGTGGGTCGCACCGGCGACGATGATGCGCAGTGGCGGAACCAGCGGCTGCACGAACACTTCGCCGTCGGGCGTCTCCGTCACTCCGACGGAGCCCGAGGCGGCGAGGCTCGCGACCTCGGGCGGCATGGCGTCGTTCGACGCATAGAGCCGTCGCTCACCGTCGGCGATGCGTGTGACGACAACCACGGTCTGCCGCGTGCGGCGCGCCTCGATGATGGCGTCGACAAATCCGATATCGGCGCCCGTCAATGGCTCGACGAGCACCTTGATCTTGCCACCGCAGGGCAGCCCGGCGCGCCATGCTGTCTCCTCGCTGACGCCGAACTCCAGGAGCTTCGGCACGCCGCTGGCCATCGTGTCGGCCGCCTCGACCAGCACGTCGACTTCGACGCAGCCGCCCGACACCGAGCCCTCGAAGCGGTCATCCACGGTAACGACGAGCTGACCGCCTACCGGCACCGGTGCCGAGCCCCAGGTGGAGACGACGGTGGCGATGGCCACGCGTCCGTGCGCATCCAGCCAATTGCGGGCGGCCTCCCACGTATCGACGGGGTTCCGCGTCCGTCGCTCGGATGTGATGACATTCATGCGGCATCCTCGCTAGGCGCTGCCGGCTTCAAGTGGCCGGGCAAACAGCTCCCGTATCCGACCACGCCTTGATCAGCTCGCCAAACTCCTTTTGCGTTCCGGGCGCGGGTTCGCGACCGACGCCCGGCTCCCATCCCCAGCCAACCAGGGAGTCTTCCGCCATGTGGTGGACCAACTCCTCCATCGATTTGCCGCCGTTGCGCTGCGGATCCTTTATCTGCCGGCAGATTTCGCCGAGCGACTTACCGACCCAGGCCATCTCGATTGGCGCTAAGTGCCATTGGGGATTCCCGGGAATGCCGGCAGCGTCGAAGTTGGCCGGCCCATGGCACGTCGTGCAGCGCATGCCCACGGCGCCGAAATTGTCGACGCCGCGCACAACCAACGGCATGTGGGGACGCCGGTCGTCACCCTGCGCCGGCCGATCGCCGGCCGGATGGCAGTTGACGCAGCGCGCATGGGTAATGACCTTGCCGGCCTCCTCGAACAGCGCCAGCGAGCGTTGCTGGTCGTCGGCGATGGAGGCAAAGGCTTGCACCGAGCGAAGCGTCTTGGCCGGATCGGGCTGCGCGGCGGAGACGGCCATGCCGACGGCGACGATCGTCAGAGCGCCGGCGAGAAGTATCGCGATGGAGCGCATGTGTCCTCCTTACGCCTTTGCAGCCGCACGCGTGAACGGCAGCGTGAACACGCGTTGGCCGGTCAGCTTCGACCAGGCGTTGGCGATGGCAGGCGCGATGGGCGGAGTGCCCGGCTCGCCGATACCGGTCGGCTTCTCCGTCGACGGGACGATGTGCACTTCGACATCCGGCATCTCGTTGATGCGCAGCACCCGGTAGTCGTGGAAGTTCGATTGCACGACGCGCCCATCTTCGAGATCGACCGAGGCGAAGAGCGCGGCCGACAGACCAAACCCCATGCCGCCTTCGAGCTGGGCGCGGATGACGTCCGGGTTGATGGCAATGCCGCAATCGGCGGCGACGACGACGCGCTCGACCTTCGGCAGGCCGTCTTCGCCCATCGACACCTCGACGACATGAGCGACGAAGGAACTGAAGGATTCATGCACGGCAAGACCGCGCGTGCGACCTTTGGCGAGCGGCTTCTCCCAGCCCGCCTTCTCGGCGGCAAGCTCCAGAACGCCGAGGTGGCGCGGATGCTTCGTCAGCAGCTTTCGGCGGATGACGAGCGGATCGACCCCGGCTGCCTCGGCGAGCTGATCGAGGAACGTCTCGGTCGAGAAGGCCGTGTGCGTCGAGCCGACCGAGCGCCACCACAGCGTCGGCACGCCGACCTCTGCCATGTGCGCCGACACGCGTAGGTTGGGGATCTGATAGGGCAGCGTGCTGGCGCCCTCGACCATCGTCTGGTCGATGCCGTTCTTGATCATCCCGGCTTCGAACGGCGATCCCTTCATGAACGACTGCCCGACGATCACCTGGTCCCAGCCGACAATGTTGCCTTCCGCATCGACACCGCCGCGCAGCTTGTGGACGAAGATCGGCCGATAGCGACCGCCCTTGATGTCGTCCTCGCGCGTCCACAGCACCTTGATCGGACCCTTGTGCTGCGCACCTTTCAGCACCTCGGCGGCTTCAGCCGCCATGTCTCCGGCCGGCGTCGCCCTGCGTCCGAAGCTGCCACCAGCAAGGAGGGTGTTGATCTTCACCTGCTCCGGCTTGAGGCCGAGCACGGCGGCGGCGGCGCCCTGGTCGACGGTCTGGATCTGCGAGCCGAAATTCATCTCGATGCCACCATCGTCGGTGCGATGGATGACGCAGTTGTTCGGCTCCATGGGCGCGTGCGCCAAGTAGGGGAACACGTACGTCGCCTCGAGCACCTTGGTGGCGCCGGACAGCGCCGCGTCGGTGTCGCCGTCATTGCGGGCGACAAGGCCCTGCTTGTTGGCGAGGTCGACGTACTCTTTGACGATCTGGTCGCTGCCGCGCGCTTCCGTGCCGGCCTCGTCCCACTCCACCTTCAGCGCATCGCGACCTTTTTTTGCCGCCCAGTAGCCGTCGGCGAGTACCGCAACACCCTGCGAGACAGCGAAGACTTCCTTGACGCCCGGCACGGCGAGGGCCGGCGCCGGATCGAAGGACTTGACCTTGGCGTGGAAACGCGAGGGACGTGCCAATAGGCACGTCAGAATGTTCTCCATCTTCACGTCGATGGTGTAGATCGCCGTGCCGTTCGTCTTCGGCAGCGTATCGACCTTCGGCAGCTTGTTGAGACCGATCAGCTTCCAGGCGCTCGGATCCTTAGGCTTGAACGGCCCTGGCAGCTCGATCTGCTGCGCCAGCCCCGCCAGCTCACCGAAGGTCGCCGACTTGCCGTCGGGCCCTTTGACGACACCCTTCTCGATGGTGAGGAAGCCCACATCGACGCCCCATTCCTTGGCCGCCGCCGCGATCAGGCGCGCGCGTGCTTCGGCTCCAGCCGCGCGGAGCTGGTCCCACGAGTTGGCCATGGCGGTCGAGCCGCCGGTGCCCTGCACTGGGCCGAACGCAAAGTTGTTGTACTTGCTGGCGTCGGCCGGCGCCGACACGGCACGCATCTGCGACCAGTCGGCGTCGAGCTCGTCGGCGAGGATGGTGGCGATGCCGGTGTACGGCCCTTGCCCGAACTCGATATGCTTCGACAGCACCGTGACGGTGTTATCGGGCGCGATGCGAATGAACGCGTTCGGCACAAACTCGCCGGCGGGCTCTGCCGCCGCCAGCGCGCGCTGTGCCAGCGGAATGTGGAATCCGACGACGAGACCAAGCGCGGTCGAGCCTTTGAGGAACTGCCGCCGGTTGGCTGAAACGGGGATGTTCATGTTCAGCCCTCCATCCGCCCGGCGGCATCGTGGATGGCCGTCCTGATGCGATGGTAGGTGCAGCACCGACAGACGTTACCGGTCATGGCCAGATCGATGTCGTTGTCGCTCGGCTTGGGGATCATGCTCAGAAGACCGACGGCCGACATGATCTGCCCGGATTGGCAGTAACCGCATTGTGGGACGTCGTGTGCCACCCAGGCGGCACGTACGGCCTCGACTTCCTTGCCGGTGGCGCCTTCGATGGTCGTAACGTCGGCACCTTCCAGCGTACCGACGGGAGACACACACGAGCGACGCGGCTCGCCGTTGACGTGCACCGTGCAGGCGCCGCACTGGGCGATGCCGCAGCCGAACTTGGTCCCGGTCAGTCCCTGAATGTCACGCAGAAACCATAGGAGCGGCATCGACGGATCGCCGTCGTATTGAACCTTCGCTCCGTTCACGGTCAGGTTGATCATCTGGCGCCTCGCTATACTGAGTTGGCTGGGTGCAGAAGGATCGTTCGCCTCGCGGTGAAACGTCCAAGGTGCGCTGTAGCTCCCGCGCACCGGAAATTCATGATCCGCTCACCACACGACGAATGTGAACGGGTCTTTCGGTCCTCCTCAACCTTGGCGGCTATTCGGCCGGGTGGACGATGGCAGGTGGTGTCGGCTCGGCACCGCGGCGGCGTTGAACAGGTCGCCGAGCCAGCGGGTCGTCACGTAGAACACGGGCGTGAAGATCAGGCCGAAGAAGGTGACGCCGATCATGCCGGCGAACACTGCGGTTCCCAGCGCCTGACGCAGCTCGGCGCCGGCACCGATCGCCCACACCAGCGGAACGACGCCGAGAATGAACGCCAGCGACGTCATCAGAATGGGCCGCATGCGCAGTCGTGCCGCTTCCGTCGCCGCCTCGAACTTGTTGCGACCGCCTTCCTCAAGCTGCGCGGCGAACTCGACGATGAGAATTGCATTCTTGGCCGCCAAGCCTATGAGCACAATGAAACCCACCTGCGTGAGGATGTTGTTGTCCATCCCGCGCATGACGACGCCGGTAATGGAGGCGATCAAGCTCATCGGCACGATGAGGATCACCGCCAGCGGCAGGGTCAGGCTTTCAAACTGGGCTGCCAGCACGAGGAAGACGAATATGACGCCTAATGCGAAGGCAAACGCGGCTGTGTTGCCGGCCATGATCTGCTGGTAGGCGAGCTCGGTCCACTCGTAGCTGAAACCCTGCGGCAGCGTCTCTGCCGCCAGCTTCTGCATCAGATCGATGGCCTGCCCTTGCGAGTAGCCGGGTGCGGCCGAGCCGTCGAGCTCGGCGGCGGGGTAGAGGTTGTAGCGCGGCACGCGCGAGGGGGCCGAGATGTCGCGCACGGTCGTGAAGGACCCGAGCGGCACCGTATCGCCGGCGGAGTTCCGCACGCGCAGCTTGAGGACGTCCTTGTTGTCGACGCGGAAACTGCTGTCGGCCTGCGCCGTCACGCGGAACGTACGCCCAAGCAGATTGAAGTCGTTGACGTAGGCGGATCCGAGATAGGTCTGCAGCGCCGTGAACACGTCCGTCACGTTGATGCCGAGCATCTGCGCCTTGACGCGGTCGATATCGAGATAGAGCTGCGGCGTAGAGTTCTCGAACATCGAGAACACTTGCTGCAGGCCGGGCGTCTGGTTGGCCTTGGCCATCATGGCGCCGACGGCCTGTTGCAGTGCCGCCGGTCCCGCACCGCCGCGATCCTGCACCATCATGCGGAAGCCGCCAGCGCTGCCGATGCCGCGCACGGGCGGCGGCGCCACGACGAGAACCATGGCGTCCTGGATGGTCGAGAACTTGGCTAGCAACGCCTTCTGGATAGCTTGCGCCGATTGATTGGGATCCTTTGCGCGCTCGTCGAACGGCTTCAGCACGACGAACACGGCGCCGGCATTGGGGGCGTTGGTGCGCGTGGCACCCGAGAAGCCCACGATGTTGACCGCGTGGGCAACGCCTGGCACCTGCAGCGCCAATTCGACGGCGCGGCGGTTAACCTCGTCGGTACGCGCCAGCGAGGCAGCCGGTGGAAGCTGCGTGACGGTGATGAGGTAACCGCCGTCGACGGCCGGGATGAAGCCGATCGGCGTCTTGCGGAATTCGTTCATGCCGAAAGCGATGATGCCGACGTAGACGACGAGCATGATGACGGCGAGCCGCACCAGCTTGCCGACCACCCAGGCGTAGCCGTTGGAGAGCTTTTCGAAGCTCCAGTTGAAGGCGCGGAAAAACAGCTCGAGCGGCCACATGTACCACGCGGTGCCGTGCTGTTCGCTATGCGGCTTGAGCAGCATCGCGCACAGTGCCGGCGACAGCGTCAACGATACGATGAGCGAGATGATCGTGGCGCCTGCGATGGTGAGGGCGAACTGACGGTAGAACTGGCCGGAGATGCCGGTGATGAAGGCCGACGGCACAAACACGGCGGTGAGCACCAAGGCGATGGCGATTAGCGCCGCGCCAACCTCCTCCATGGTGCGATAGGCGGCTTCACGCGGGCTAAGGCCCTTCGCCATGTTGCGCTCGACGTTCTCGACGACAACGATGGCGTCGTCGACGACGATGCCGATGGCGAGCACGAGGCCGAACAGCGACAGGTTATTGAGCGAGAAGCCGAACGCCGCCAACAGGAAGAATGTGCCGATCAACGACACGGGGATGGCGACGATGGGAATGATTGCGGCGCGCCAGGTCTGCAAGAACAGGATGACGACGAGCACCACGAGCACCACCGCCTCGAGGATCGTCATGACGACGGCGTCGACCGACTGCTGGATGAAGTCCGTGGGGTTGTAGATGATGTCGTACTTGAGACCGGCCGGGAAGGTCTTCGACAGGTCCTCCATCGTTGCCTTGATCTTCTTCGCCGTGTCGATGGCGTTCGATCCCGGCAGCTGAAAAATGCCCAGGCCCGTTGCCGGATTCATGTCGAGATACGAGTTGACGCCGTAGTCGAGCGCCGCGAGCTCGACGCGCGCCACATCCTTGAGCCGTACGACCGCCTCGTTGCTCTGCTTGACGACGATGTTGCCGAACTGATCGGGATCGGCGAGACGTCCGAGCGTCTGCACGGAGACCTGGAATGCGCCCGGTTGCGCCACCGGCGGCTGATTCAGAATACCAGCCGCTACCTGCACGTTCTGGCGCTGCAGCGCCACCGTCACGTCGGTCGCCGTCAGGCCGAGCGATTGCAGGCGATCGGGATCGAGCCACACGCGCATCGAGTAGTCGCGGCTGCCGAACACGGTGATCGAGCCGACGCCCTGGATGCGGCTGAGCACGTCGACGACATTGACGCTGGCGTAGTTGGAGATGAACAGCGTGTCGCGCGACTGGTCGGGCGAGTACAAGTGCACGACCATCATCAAGTCGGGCGAGGCCTTCGCCACCGTTACACCGATGTTGCGCACGTCGGCGGGCAGGCGAGGTTGCGCGATGGCCACGCGGTTCTGCACCTGCACCTGCGCGGTATCAAGGTCGGTGCCGAGGTCGAAGGTGACGGAGATCGAGAAGCGCCCGTCGACGGTCGAGTTCGACGAGATGTAGAGCATGCGCTCCACGCCGTTGATCTGCTGCTCGAGCGGCGCCACGACCGTCGACGCGACGACCTCCGCGCTCGCGCCCGGATACTGGCCGGTGACATTGACGACCGGCGGCGCGATATCGGGATACTGCGCGATCGGCAGACGGCCGAGCGAGACGGCGCCGATAATGACGAACACCACCGAGATGACGGCGGCAAAGATCGGACGATCGATGAAAAAGTGCGAGATGCGCATCGCGTCCTGCTCTTAGTTCGTGCGGATGGATGAGGTGTCGCGAACGCCGCCGGTGTCCGCCGTGGCGGCCTGCTCCGGTGTCACCTTGGCGCCCGGGCGCACGCGCATCAGGCCATTGACGACAACCGTGTCGTCCGGCTTCAGCCCGTTCACGACGCGCAGGCCGTCGACTAGCTGGCCCAGCGTCACGTACTTCGGCGCCGCCACGTTCTCGGCGTTCAGCACGTAAACGAACTTGCGCACTTGCTCGGTGCCGATGGCGCTGTCGGGGACGAGCAGCGCTTCGGCCGGCGCCGAGGTGGCGATCTGGATGCGGCCGAACATACCCGGTGTCAGGCGTCCGTCGGCATTGGTGAACTGCGCGCGCCCGCGGATAGTGCCCGAGGAGCGGTCGATGGCATTGTCGACGAAGTCGATCTTGCCCTCGTGCGTGTAGGCGTCCTCGTCGAGCAGTTTCAGACGCACCGGCAGGGTCATGCCGCGGTCGGCGGCATTGGAAGCGCTCGCCATGCGCAGGTAGCGAAGGTACGAGCCCTCATCCATGGTGAATTCGAAGCGTATCGGGTCGATGGAGGCGATGGTGGCCAACAGCGTCGTACCGCCGGCCGTGCCGCCGGACACGAGGTTGCCGATCGACACGCGACGGTCGCCGATGCGGCCGGAGATGGGCGCCTTCAATTCTGTGAAGCTGAGATCGAGCTCGGCCTGCTTCACCGCCGCTTCCTGTGCGGTCACCGAGGCAGCGGCGACGCGCGAAGCCTGCAGACGCTGATCCAGCGCCTGTTGGGTGATGGTGGTGCCGGTCTTGAGGCTCTCGCCACGCTTCAAGTCGCTCTCGGCAAACGCAAGGTTGGCCTTCGCCTGTTGCACGGCCGCCTTGGTCTGATCCAGCGAAGCCTCAAAGGGGCGGGGATCGATGATGAACAGGGGATCGCCCGCCTTCACGAGCTGGCCGTCCTTGAAAAGGATCTTCTCCAGATAGCCGGAGACCCGCGCCCGCACCTCGACATAGTCGAAGGCGACGAAGCGGCCGACGTACTCGTCACGATCCGTCACCAGCTTTTTGACCGGCTTGGAAACGCTCACGGTGGGCGCCGGGGGGGCGGCATTCTGCGCTTGCGACTGCGTCTCGCCGCAACCGGCCAGGAGAGCGGTCAGCAGCAACAACGGGGCAGCGAGGCGTAGGAGCGGGGAGATGGGCATAGGTTCCGTTCAATATCGCTGTTCGGTGAGAGCACCGGTGCTCCCGAAGTTGAGGGTACGTGCTATTCAGTCACGTCAGGCAGCGGCGAGCACGCCAGCAACGGCGCCGGCCCGCCGCATGGCGGCATCGATAGAGCGCTCGGCGATCTCCGGCCCCAATCCCAGGCCTTCGGCGACGATCGACTGAACGTCGGTAATCCCCATGAAGGCAAGGATGGAGCGCAGGTAGCTTTCGTCGTGCTCGGCCGCCCGCATTGGACCAACAGAGTAGATGCTGCCGCGGGTGAGGACGAGGATGGCGCGCCGCCCGCGCAGGAGGCCTTGCGTGCCGTTCTGCGTATAGCGGAACGTGCGCCCCGGGCGGACGACATGGTCGATCCACGCCTTGAGGGTGGAGGGCACGCCGAAATTGATCATGGACGCCGCTATGACGATGGCATCGGCATTGAACAGCTCATCAATCAGCGCGTCGGACTGCTCCAACTGCTCGCGCTGACGATCGGTCCGCGCACCGGCGACGGACCGCGTGGCTATGGCGAAATCCTCGTCGATGTGCGCAAGTGGGTTGCGCGCGAGATCGCGAATCGTGACGCTGGCGTCCGGATAGACTTGGCGCAGCTCACGCAGTACGCGCATGGCGACCAGACTCGAGTAGGACGTATCGCGACGGGGGCTGCTCGTCAGACAAAGGATGTTGCGCGCAGCACCTTCCGGCGCGTAACCGTCGAACCTTGAGTTCAAGTGCATGGTGGGGGTTGGCTGCATGGCTGTACTCGCGGGTTTGGTGCAGTGCGAAACGAGGGACATGACATCGCACGTACTGTATGTTACTGACCGGTAACAGGACTGGTATACTGACCGGTAACACCTTATGTCAAGAGGCCATGGTAAGAACTATTAACCCGCAATTGGAGGCCCCCCAGGCCCCACCGCGCGAGCGCATTTTGGCCGCCGCACGCGAGCTTTTTTACCGTCACGGCATCCGCGCCGTCGGCGTCGACGCGATCGCGGAGGCCGCCGTCACGAACAAGATGACGCTATATCGCCATTTCGGTTCCAAGGACGAGCTCATCGCCGCCTACGTGACGGATCTCGCCAAGGAGGGCGATGCCGTCTGGGAGGCCCTGGCGCAGGATTACCCCGGCGACCCTACCGCCCAGCTCGATGGCTGGGTGCGCCATTGCGAGAAAGTTCTGACGGACGGCGGCGAGCGCGGCTGCGCCATCGCCAATGCCGCGGTGGAGATGCGCGAGTTCGAGCATCCGGCCCGCCAGATCATCGACGACTACAAGACGCGCAAGCGCAACCGCATGGTGAAGCTGTTCACCGATGCGGGGTACGCCGAGCCCGATCAGCTCGCCGACGAGTTGTTCCTGCTGTTCGAGGGCGCGCGCATATCGCTCCAATGCTGCTCGAGCGGCCCGGCGCAGCGCGTCGTGCGCATGCTGCGATCGCTGCTGGCCGAACACGCGCCCAAGCCGCAGTAAGCGGCTGTCTAGAGATCCCCTTCGAGGAACTGCGCGCGGCCCAGCCCGAAAGACCAGTCCTCGTCCGAGTTCTCGATCATCGATACCATCACGTCGGACGGGTCGATGCCGCAACTCTTCTGTAGCTCGTCGGTGAGCAGCCTGTAGAAAGTCTGCTTCATCTCTTTGCCGCGCTGGCGCGTAACGACCTGGACGACGACAACCTTGTCGGTGCGCGCAAGGCCGAGGCCAGTATCCTCGACGATCATGCGCGAAGGCTTGTACTCGTTGACGATCTGGTAGCGGTCGCGCTCGGGCACTTTGAACGCCGCGAGCATGGCACGGTGCGCGGCGTCGAGCATCGCCTTGAGCTCGGCGTCGGTGCGGCCTTCGAGCACGTTGAAATAGAGCAGCGGCATGGACGATCACCGAGGGGTTGCGAAGAGGCGGGGCGCCTCTTTACCCCTGAGTGGTGGCACGAACAATCTTACGTTCGTTCAGCGCAGCACGCGGGAGATCTTCTCCCGCGAGGGCAGCGACGGGCTGTAATCCTCGTCGCGATTGATTTTCTTCTGGAGCTCGGCGTCGACTTCAGGCTTCGATCGCTTATCGGCTTCCGGGCCCGAGGCACCGGTCCCGTCGCCGGCACTGCCACCGTAGCCGTCGCTGAGGCCTTCGCCGCCCTGGCCTTTTCGACCGGGCATCCAGCTCCTCCGGGCGCCCAGCTTAGCCTTGCTGCTGCGGAGCCTCTTCATGGCGACCTCACTCGTCGAGATCGTCGATGGCTGTGGGCGGCGCCCAAGTGGTCGCACTGCCGGTGAGCGCCAGCTGCATGTAGAAATAGGGCAGAAGGAATAGGGGCATCGTTGTTCTCCAATACTGTTACGCGATAACCCTCGCACGCCGCTGCCGTTCCGCGCCGTGCCGCAGGAAACAGGCAGTAAAAATTGTGGCGCGCGAGGAACTTCTCGCACGCCCAAAGAACTTGGAATGCCGCTGGTTACTGCGAAGGCGTGGGCGGGCTAGGCGCAGCGCCGCCTGTCGGCGTCAGGCGCCAGATTTTGCCGCCAACGTCGTCGGCCACGAGCAAGGCCCCGGCCTTGTCGATGGCGACGCCGACCGGCCGACCCTGGGCGTTTCCCTCACCGTTCACGAAGCCAGTGAGGATGTCGATGGGCTGACCGGAAGGCTTGCCTCCGGAGAACGGCACATAGATCACTTTGTAGCCGCTGAGAGACTTGCGGTTCCAGGAGCCGTGTAGGCCGATGAACGCGCCGCCGCGATACCGCTCGGGCAGCAGCGCCCCTTCGTAGAAAGTAAGCCCCAGCGCCGCTACGTGCGCACCGAGGCCGTAGTCGGGCTTGATGGCCTTGGACACGAGATCGGGCTTTTGCTCCTTCACGCGCGTATCGACGTGTTGCCCCCAATAGCTGTAGGGCCAGCCGTAGAACCCACCGTCCTTCACGCTCGTCAGATAATCGGGAACGAGATCGTTGCCGATTTCATCGCGCTCGTTGACAACCGTCCACAGCACGTTTGTCGTCGGCTCCCACGCAAGCCCGTTGGGATTGCGCAGGCCCGAGGCGAACAAACGCATCTTGCCGGTTACCAGATCGAGCTCATGGATCGCGGCGCGATCCTTCTCCACGTCGAGCCCGTTCTCCCCGACGTTGCTGTTTGAGCCTACGGTCACGTAAAGCTTCTTGCCGTCTCTGCTGGCAAGGATGTTCTTCGTCCAGTGATGGTTGAGCGGGCCACCCGGCAGGTCGACGACCTTCGTCCCCTCACCCGTGATCGCACCATCCTTGTAGGGGTAGCGCACGATCGCATCGGCGTTGGCGACGTAGAAATTGTCGCCGACGAGCGCCATGCCAAACGGCGAGAAGAGATCCTTGAGGAAAACCTTGTCGACCTCAGCAACGCCGTCGCCATCGGCGTCGCGCAGCAGCCTGATGCGATTGGCACTTTGCGCCGGCCCGGTGGCGCGACGCATAGCCAACTTCATGAACCACGCCTTAATCCCGGTCTGCGCCGGCTTGGGCGGCGCGTTCGTCTCCGCCACGAGCACATCGCCATTGGGCAGCGTATAGAGCCAACGCGGATGATCGAGACCGCTCGCGAACGCCGCCACGCTAAAGCCGCTCGCCGCCGTAGGCTTGGCGCCCTCCGGCCAGCTTTTGGCGGGCGCGATGTTGACGGTAGTTAAGAGCGATGACTGGGGCTCAGGCAGCTTCGGATCGGGCCCAACTCCCGGCTGCTCCTGAGCCGATACGGAACCACTCACTAGAAGAATCGCCGCGCCGACGGCGGCAACAAATCCGCGCATGGGATGACTCTCGATCTGTATGACAACCGCCATGAACCCGATTGGGCATAACTCATTAGGCCAAACACGCGTCCGTAGCCGTGGTTCCCGCGCAGTTGTGCCGCAGCGCCTCGGCCGGCATCGGTGAGAACGTACGGCTGCATCTTGCCGTTGTGCGTTGCAGTAGGCCGCACTTATATTCACGTTGTTCGGCACGACTTGAGTTTTACGCCGCAGACAGCGCACGGGAGCGTCGCATGACGAGAGAGCAGGTCGAGAAGGCGCTAACCGAAATGGAGCGACTGCGCGAAGCTTCGCGGCTGGCCGACGATGTCGAGGAGCAACGCCAGCACGCCAACGAGTATCACCGCCTATGGCGGAAAGTGCGGCCGTTTGTCGAAGGTGAAACGCCCTACACCGACGCCAAGTGAGTGGCCGGTGTAGGCATTGTGCGCCGCGTCTTATGGTGTCGTGCGGCGGGCGCGCATGGCGCCGACGATCCACAGCAGTATGACCGCACCGCCTGTGGCCGAGGCGATCGTCGCAAGATTGAAGCCCTCGTTGTACTGGAAGCCAAGCAGCGAGCCGAACAATAGGCCGCCGATAATGGCTCCGATGACCCCGACGACGAGGTTGGTGACGAGGCCGTGCTCACGGCCAGCAATTTGCTCGGCGAGCCATCCGGCGATCAGCCCGACGAAGATCCACGCAAAGAAACCCATGGCTTAGCTCCTCTTTGAGATCAACCAACTCTCGAAGCGCAGTTTGGTTCAGCCCGCGCAACGCGACTGGGCGAAAAGAAGATTGGTCAATTCGTTCGATTACGGAACGGTTAAATCGAACTTCTCGTTGCCACTCATGAGTTCGCATGACGCGTTCTCGCGTTCGGCAAGGAGAGTGTGATGAAAACGACCGCGACATTGATCGCGACGCTGATGTTGGGAGTGGCCAGCTGCGCCTATGCGCAAGGCGGCCCCGGAGAAGGTTTAGGCGGTGGCGGAGGGGCCGGTCCGGCTGGCCCTGTCGGCGTAGGACCGGGCGGCGGCGGTAGTGACGGACCTGGCGCCGGCGGTCCGAGTGGTGGTGGAGGGGGCGAGGGCCCCGGCGTCCTGGGTGGCCCCGGCGGCGGAGAAGGTCGCGGTGGCGACGGACCTGGACCTGCCGCTCGCGAAGGTCGGTCGGAAAGCGGAGCCGAAGCACCCGCACCCTCACGCGCAGCGGAATTGCCAGGCCGTCAGCGTGGCGACCGGCAAAAGTCGGCGGGCGACGCGTCGGAGAAGCGTGGGTCGAGGGGTGACGCAGACGCGAAGCCTTCGCGTGCCGATCGCAAAGACGATGCCGGCGACAAGTCGTCCGAAAGCGCAGCTGAAAAAGCCGCCGAGAGCGTGAAGCCGGACGCCAAGTCCGCAACCAAGGAGGCCGAGACCGGCGTTCGCGACAAGGCCGGCGACGCATCGAAGGGCGCTCCGGACACGGCCGAGAAGGCTCCGGACACGGCCGACAAGAAGGACGCCGATCCCCAGCGCGCCGAGAAGGCCGAACGCGCCAAGGATGTCGATCTCTCTGGTGACAAGCGTGACCGCGTGCAGGGCGCCTTCCGCGACAAGGGCGACTTCAAGCGCCGCACCGACGTTGATATCGACATCAGCATCGGACGCCGGTTACCGCGTCACTGGCACTTCGTGCCGGTGCCGATCACCGTTATCGAAATCGTGCCGGAGTATCGCGACTATGTGTTCGTCTATGTCGAGGACGAATACGTGATCTGCGATCCCGTCACCTATGAGATCGTCGCCGTTATCCCGGCCGGTGGTGGCGGACGCACTTACGCCGGCGGCGGTTCAGGGGACCGCGAATGCAGCACCGGCTTACGCTTGAGCGAGGACCAGCGGGAGTTGATCCTGCAGTCGGTGCGCCTCGGCCGCGAGGTCGACGTGTCCGACCTCGAGGTGGGCTGGAGCGTGCCGCAGGACATCGAGTTGGAGAAGTTTCCCACTGCGGTGCTGTCGGAAGCCGGCGAGCTTGCTGCCTGTCGCTACTTCATCGCCGATGACCAGCTCGCCATCGTGGATCCGGACGACGACAAGGTAGTCCTGCTGATCGACAAGAGCTGACTTGAGCTTGGGCGAGGCGCACCTGTGCCTCGCCCTCCGCGACCCTAGAAGGCCGGGCGACGATCGATGCAATAATCCGGGTGCACGAAAAGAAGAAGATCCGTCTCCTGCCGGCCCAGCAGATTATTTCCCGGGCCCACGCTCACGACTTCGCAGTTCGCCTTGACTTGATGATCGGTGAAGAACAGCGCTTCGTAACCAAGCCCGAAGAGGAAATCGGTGACCTCCGTCCGGCTGAAGCCGAAGCGCAGCTTCCTGCCTTGATGCAACTCCAACAGCACGAACGGGCGCCGCAGGGCGAGCGTCTTCATGGCGCCGAGGAGTACCCGCCCCTCGTAACCTTCGACATCGATCTTGATGACGTCCGGCCGCGCGCCCGCCCGCTGGACGAAGCCATCGATGCTGGTGATGGGAATGGTCGCCGCCGAAAGCTCTCTTGTCCGGTCTTGTCGCCACCAGAACTTTAGCCGGCGCCACCACGCCTCACGATAGGCGGCGGGCGAGGGATGCTGCTCAAAGAGCAGGCTGCGAGCAAGCCAAACGAGCGCCTGCGGATCCTCGCGATCGCTCACGGCTGCAAGATGAATGGACACCCTGTCGCGAAACGCGTCGTTGCTGAGTACTCCCGCAGCCTCGAAACTTGCCCTGGGCGCATCTCGAAGGCGTGCGCGCGCGTCGCGACGTGCTTTTTGGAGGCGGCCACTCTAGAGAAGTAGCCGACCGCCGCGCCAATGTCGAAAAAGGTCGCCGGCCGAAAGCGCTCCAGCAAGTAGCTCAAGACCAGGGTGGTCGTCTCCTCGTAGAACGCTGGCTTGACGCAAGCGCGCGGCGAGGTCGACCATGCGATCGGCAAATGGCCTGGAATGCACAGCGCATAAGCACCCTGCTGCAGCAGGAACGACATCTGCGTATTGCGCAGATGGGCGCTGACTTCCGACTGTAGCGTCTCGGCGTCGAGCCGAGTGGCGTGGGGAAGCAAATTCTGACACGTCATATCCCCCGCTACCCACCAATTGTGCTTATTGCAAGACGTTACGACGCCGCAAGATGCTCAACTGACACGCGAAATCAACACGGGCCGCAGGTCCCATAGGATGCTGCGGCTAGTCCGCAGCCACGCCCGCCGGGCACCTCGACGGCCATGCTCCGGCGGAAAGTGAAGGAACTGGCGCAGCCGCCCAGAACGGTGCGACGTCCTCGCCAGCGGTGCTGTGAGCGGACGCCCGCGCGGCGGCAAACTGCTCCGCATGACAACTCAAGATCAATCCGGGCAGTCAACGGCGATCGTCGTATTGGCAATCGCATCGAATTGCCGGCATTCGCCCTTTCCTAAGGTCGCTGGCCGCTTAGGAACAGGTTTGGGCTCAACGACTGTCTCAGGCGGCTGTTCGGCTTTCTTGACCTCTGGCGCGGGGGCCGGCTCCTCCACCGGCGGGGGCGCAGCCGGTGCGCGAGGG